>NZ_JAMBOP010000017.1 GCF_023715645.1 Bacillus cytotoxicus
CGCCGCTAACTTCTTAAGAGCAAGCTCTTAATCGGTTCGCTCGACTTGCATGTATTAGGCACGCCGCCAGCGTTCATCCTGAGCCAGGATCAAACTCTCCAATAAAGTGTTTGTCTAGCATCATAAAATAAAAATTGACGTTTCACGTTGTTTGTTTCGTTCAGTTTTCAAAGAACTAAAAGCGGGTGAAGAGAATCGAACTCTCGACCAGAGCTTGGAAGGCTCTTGTTTTACCACTAAACTACACCCGCATGGTCGGGAAGACAGGATTCGAACCTGCGACCCCCTGGTCCCAAACCAGGTGCTCTACCAAGCTGAGCCACTTCCCGTAATTGGCGCGCCCGAGAGGACTCGAACCCCTAACCTTTTGATCCGTAGTCAAACGCTCTATCCAATTGAGCTACGGGCGCTTAATGTATGTTGTTTGTTTTTTGCGACTTGATTAATATACCATGACGGTAATATTAATGCAAGAACTTTTTATTTCTTTTTTTGGTGCGGCCGAGAGGACTTGAACCTCCACGGGGTTTCCCCCACTAGGCCCTCAACCTAGCGCGTCTGCCATTCCGCCACGACCGCATATGCGGGTGAAGGGAGTCGAACCCCCACGCCAAAGGCGCCAGATCCTAAGTCTGGTGCGTCTGCCAATTCCGCCACACCCGCGGAATAAAAGGAATAAAAACAAATGGTGAGCCATGAAGGACTCGAACCTTCGACCCTCTGATTAAAAGTCAGATGCTCTACCAACTGAGCTAATGGCTCTTAAATGGCTGGGCTAGCTGGATTCGAACCAGCGCATGACGGAGTCAAAGTCCGTTGCCTTACCGCTTGGCTATAGCCCATTAATTTAAGAGAATGAAAAACATTTTCCATTCCTCTAACAAAAAAACAACTTCCATCTGTCAGAAGTTTAAATGGCGGTCCCGACCGGGGTCGAACCGGCGATCTCCTGCGTGACAGGCAGGCATGTTAACCACTACACCACGGGACCATTGGTTGCGGGGACAGGATTTGAACCTGCGACCTTCGGGTTATGAGCCCGACGAGCTACCGTGCTGCTCCACCCCGCGATGATATTTATAATTTTATATGGTGGAGGATGACGGGATCGAACCGCCGACCCCCTGCTTGTAAGGCAGGTGCTCTCCCAGCTGAGCTAATCCTCCGAAGTGGTGACCCGTACGGGATTCGAACCCGTGTTACCGCCGTGAAAGGGCGGTGTCTTAACCACTTGACCAACGGGCCAAAATTATGGCAGAGAAGAAGGGATTCGAACCCTCGCACCGCGTAAGCGATCTACTCCCTTAGCAGGGGAGCCCCTTGAGCCACTTGGGTACTTCTCTGTATGGCTCCGCAGGTAGGACTCGAACCTACGACCGATCGGTTAACAGCCGATAGCTCTACCACTGAGCTACTGCGGAATATTCAAGACAATTAATATCTTATAAAAATTCATTTTCTAAGTCAAGCGTTTCTTACAATATTCTGTAAGTGGCGTGACATGTTTATAATATACTGGATTGTTTTTTTAGTGTCAAGGGATTTTTACACCCGCTTTAATTCACCTTTACACTTTCCACATACATACCGAATCGTATTCACTTTACGCTTCCTTACATACTGAAAATGACACGTTATACATTCATACACATATTGTTTTATCTCTACTTGTCTTCCTGTCATTCTCTTGCAAAAACGCGGTGCATTTACCTGCTTTAATAATTCACGAAAGTCTTGATCTCTATGCTGATACCCTTTCCCCATAATGTGCAAATGATAATGGCATAACTCATGTTTAATTACTTCAATTAATTCCTTTTCTCCATACGCTACATAATAATGATAATTTAGTTCTATATTATGAGTGTTTAGTATATACCGTCCACCTGTCGTACGTAACCGTTTATTAAACATCGCCTTATGCAAAAAAGGTCTCGCAAAATATTTTATCGATACTTCCTCCACTAATCCCTGAATATATATTTCATTCACCCTCAGCTCTCCTAATCATTAAAATAAATTTACACGTCTCGTTTGTCTCATGCATACATTAAATAGTACATATACCCATCCTCATACTTATCAAAGGAGGGATTCATATGCCAGCATGGCTTCGCAAACAAATGCGGCGTGCTTATTATGAAAAAAACCGCTATCAAATCAAATTACTTAACGAATGCTGGTTCTTTTATAAAAAAAAGCAACATTCCTAACAAACAAAGGGAATGGATCAATATTCCACTCCCTTTTCATTCAACTAACAACAAATTTGTCCATGGGCGTGGCACCCAATCTTTTATTTTTTCAACCTTCTAACGGTAACATAGATAAGGCAACACGTCCTTTTTTCATATCAACATTATCGACCCACACTTTTACAATTTGACCAACAGACACAATATCTAATGGGTGCTTTACAAACTGCTTACTCAGTTTTGAAATATGAACTAATCCATCTTGCTTGACACCGATATCAACAAAGGCACCAAAATCAACAACATTGCGAACCGTACCTTCGAGTTCCATACCGCGTTTTAAATCTTCTAGTTTTAAAATACCTTTTTTAAGAAGCGGCTTTGGTAATTCATCACGTAAGTCTCGCTCCGGACGAATAAGGGCATCAATAATATCTTTCAGCGTAGGTTCACCAATGTTTGTTTGCTCTGATAACGAGGAAATTTCCACTTCCTCTAAACGTTTTTGCAAATGAGGCTGTCCAACATCTGTAATAGATAATCCTAAACTTTTCAATAACAATTCTACATTCTTATATTGCTCTGGGTGAATGCTTGTCCGATCAAGCGAATTATCACCTTCTAAAACCCGCAAAAACCCAATGCATTGCTCATATGTCTTTGCACCTAACCGTGGTATATCTTTTAGTTCAGCACGTTTCGTAAACTTCCCGCCCTCTTCACGTTTTTTCACAATATTTTTCGCAACTGTTTTTGATAAACCAGAAACATATTGTAATAAGGAAACAGAAGCAGTATTTACGTTCACCCCAACTTGGTTTACAGCTGTTTCAACAACAAACGTTAATGATTCATTCAGCCGTTTTTGCGATACATCATGTTGGTATTGCCCAACACCCACCGACTTCGGATCAATCTTTACTAATTCTGCAAGTGGGTCTTGCAAACGTCTTCCGATGGAAACTGCACTTCTTTCTTCAACTTGCAAATTCGGAAACTCTTCTCTCGCTAATTCTGATGCGGAATACACACTTGCCCCTGCTTCATTAACAATAATATAAAACACATCACGAGAAACTGCTTGTAGTACATCTACAATAAATTCTTCTGTTTCACGAGAAGCCGTACCATTTCCAATTGCAATTACTTCTACTTCATGTTTTTCTAAAATGGAAATACACTTCTTTTTCGCTTCTTCATATTTCCGAACAGGCGGATGTGGATAAATAACATCGATATGAAGTACTTTCCCTGTATCATCTACAACTGATAGTTTACAGCCTGTACGATAAGCCGGGTCTACAGCTAATACTACTTTCCCCTTCATTGGCGGCTGCAACAATAAATTCCGTAAGTTCTCTGAAAAAATATGAATTGCCTGTTCTTCCGCAGTTTCCGTTAGCTCTTTACGAATTTCTCTTTCAATAGAAGGTTGAATTAAACGCTTATAGCCATCTTCAATCGCATATTGTACATAAGAAGCGCTCGGTACGTGTGAATTCTGAATTACTTTTTTATGTATAAATTGAAGAATGTCTTCAACCGGAGGAACTATTGTTACTTTTAAAATTTCTTCTTTTTCACCACGATTCATAGCCAATACACGGTGAGGAACAACCTTTTGCACTGGTTCTTCATAGCTGTAATACATTTCATATACATTCTTTTCGTCTTTTTCTTCATCTTTTACGACTGCTGAAATTGTCCCTTTTCTAAAGGTAGTATTGCGAATCCAACTACGATAAGATGCTTCATCAGACACATATTCTGCAACAATGTCTTTTGCCCCCTGCAATGCTTCTTCCGGCGACTGAACTTCTTTTTCTTCATTTACGAATGCTTTCGCTTTTTCTAGTACATCATCCTTCGCAAACGTTAATAGCCAATTTGCTAAAGGTTCTAATCCCTTCTCTTTCGCAATCGTTGCTTTTGTTCTTCGTTTTTCTTTATACGGACGATATAAATCCTCGATTTCTTGTAGTTTTGTTGCAGATACAACGCTACGACGCAAGTCTTCTGTAAGCTTTCCCTTTTCATGAATTAAACGCAACACTTCTTCTTTACGATTTTCAAGCTGAGTAATATATTGCCATCTTTCTAAAATCGAACGAATTTGCACTTCGTCTAATGAGTTTGTCAATTCTTTTCGATAACGGGCAATAAAAGGGACTGTATTTCCTTCCTCTGTTAACTCAATAACGTGACGAACTTGTTTCTCTGAAAAATTCAATTCTTTTGCTAGCGTTTTCATTAGCTCTTGGCGGTTATCTACCATTTCCATTTGCAACAAAACCTCCTTCAATAATAAAAAAAGTTGCTCTTACAAGAGAGCAACTTCAATGTTGTACTAAAAATCTATCAGTCCTAAACTAATTTGCAGAGCTTCATCTACACGATTCATCATCAGAGCATCTAACTGAGTGATTTTGTCCGTTAAGCGCTGCTTATCGATCGTTCGAATCTGTTCGAGCAAGATAACCGAATCTCTCTCAAACCCATACTTTTTTGCATCAATTTCCACATGGGTGGGCAATTTTGCTTTCTGAATCTGCGCAGTAATGGCCGCCACAATTACAGTAGGACTAAAACGATTCCCAATGTCATTTTGAATGACAAGAACCGGACGAACGCCTCCTTGCTCAGAACCAACAACTGGGGAAAGGTCTGCAAAATACACGTCGCCGCGTTTTACAATCAAAAGATTACCCCCCGCTAACTAAGCGTTCTACCGTATGAGCTGCTTCATACTCTGCTAAGAAAGCTTCAGATGCAATACCAAGATTGATTTTTCCCATTTCAATGTACCCACGTCTCATTGATTCATGCTGGTAGCGCTTCTTCGTTTTATGTTGGCGCAATAGCAATTGTGTTGCCTGGCAAATAAGTTCATGGCGATTCTTATTCTCTTGTTTTCCAATTCCGTCTAATTCAGTTACCACTTGTTTCGGTAACCGAACAACTATTTCAGTAGTTACACTTGATTCGGACACAAAAATACACCTCCACCGTCAACTACACACACACATATAAGACACCTATTGTAATAATAACATTGTATAGGGCCTGTTGCAAAGACTTCCTAATGTCTTGCTTTATGTTTTCCAACTTGCAAATAAAACATTCATTTCCTTGTAATTTTCTTAAGCGCGCTCTCAAATTACCATCTAGTAAAAAATATAAGTATTATAAACATACATTTTAACCTCAAAATCTTAGTACTCTTATATCATTTACAAGAACCTTAAACCCCTGCACCCTCCACTGTCCCATGACCAAATACCTTTACTTTCACAACAGTAAAAATCTCTACACCTTTAGGAATAATAGACTTAATACGAGTTACATTCTCATAAATCACATTTAAGTTTACCTCAGCCCACATATCACGATAAAATGACGATTTTCCCATCTAGAAAAAAAACACTTCCTTTATACGATATGCAAAGCTTATTCTTTTATATTCACTTTTTTTCTCACCTTTATTATGTCAGATTGCAATAATTTTTTTATCAATACATGAAAGCCGCGCTAAAAAACGTGGTGTACACTGCAGTCACCACGTCTTAGTTGTTTACTTTACTTGTTTCTGAGTCACAGAGCGTGCCACCATTAATAATTCTTCTTGCTTCAACTCTTTTGATACAAGCATATACTCCACTCCATTATGTGACCATGTAACAGAATCCTTCGTTAATGCCCCAATAGTGAAACCTAAATCAACAGGCTCTCCGCCCACACTTTGCGTCGCAATAGTTGGTGCTACTTTCGCCTTTTCTTGTATTACTGTAAAACTCTTCTTATTACCGGTGTACGTAAGAATATTACGTTTTCCGTTATCTGTATTAAATTCCTTCTCTTCTTTTAAAGTCATGCCTTGCGGTGTATCATTTGGATACAAAACAGCAAATGGTTTTTCTTGTTGGGCTGTCGTTTGTACATCCACTTGTGCTCTAGACATATTTTGCTTCGTATCAAATGCACCTTTATCAAATTTCGCATCAAACTTTACTTTCGTAAAATCTACTTGCACAAGAATATTTTGATCGTTATCCATCAATTTCACTGAAACAGGCGATAAATCTTTTTTATTAAATGTAATTTGTTGCTTTGGCAACATATTTTGATGATGATAGTTTGTCTTTGTTTCAAACACATAATATTTATCTGTTTTCTTAAACGAATGATCCTTATCATTCAAAATATCCCTAACAAGTGATTCATATAAATATGCTTGACTACTATTTTGCGGCCAATCACTTTGAAAGCGAAAACTTTTATTTAAAGATGGAGTAAGAACAAACACACCTTCATCATTTCGTAAAATAATTTGACTTTGATCTTTCTTTGCATTTTTTAAATTCACTCGGTAATACGATGGTTTATTATACCAAACTTCAACATCATACACTTGTGGTTCATTTCCCGTTTTAATCGATAGTTTCGCTTCTGCTTGATAGCTTTTCATGTCTTTTACTCTTTCATTCAAGTCTTGCACAACATCTTCTTTCTTCTTCTCCATACAACCCGCTAACAGAAAAACGGTCAACAAACCGACAATAAACAAAAATAGCCGCCTTTTCATACGTTCAGCCCCTTTGTCTCAATAAGTAAGTGGAAGAAAGCCTCTTCCTTAATGCTACTCAAATATATGAGACAAAGAGAGGAAATATGCAGACTAGCTTGACGAGCTTTCTAAAACAACCTGCGCTACCGCAAACTCTCGGCTATGGCTAATTGAAAGGTGAATTGTATGATTTGTACCGGCAAGTAAAATAGGTTTTCCTCTTTCATCATTCGTAATTTCAATATCCAAAAAACTAACCTCTTTACCAATTCCAGTACCAAGTGCTTTCGAATACGCTTCTTTTGCCGCAAAGCGACCTGCAACAAATTCACTACGTCTTTTCCCTTTTAACTTGCACGCTACTTGACGCTCATTTTCTGTTAAAATACGCTCTAGAAATTTCGGTTGTCCTTCTATCATCTTCTCAATTCTTTCAATTTCAATAATATCGATTCCAACTCCTATAATCATATCCCGCCGTTCCTTCCTTCTATTTTCTTTCTCACTTTCATATTGTAAGAATAACAGACAATACACTAACAGCAAAAGGAGTGTAAATATGAATACTCCATTAAAATACTCATTCTCTTCATTCCCACCAGTTACTACGGCACTACTTTTTATACAACTTGTTTTACTATCATTAGGGAAGCTCTCTATCGGAATTGCTTGTAACGAGTGTATAGCTGAAGGAGAATGGTGGCGACTCATTTCTTCATTATTTGTTCATACAACATTTTCTCATTTTCTATCCAACAGCATTTGCTTCTTTGCGCTTGGATTTTCATTAGAAAAACAACTGCATAGCATTCGATTTTTATTTGTGTTTCTTACGTCTGGAATTATCGGAAATATCGCCTCTTACTTTTTCTTTCCGATCCACTATACTCATACAGGAGCTTCTGGTGCTATTTTTGGACTATTAGGAGTACAACTTTACCTATTCTATATGCAATTTCAGCCTACTAGAAGAAAAGAAATCCTTCTCTTGGTTATCATTTTATGTATTCTCCTTGCATTTACATTTTTCGATACAACAACAAATTCAATTAGCCACCTAGCTGGATTACTTACAGGAGCTTGTTTAGGACCATTATTCACAAAAAAAACAGATGGTGCATAAGCTTATTTCACCCAAAAGCTTGCACCATCTATTATCTCCACCCCCGCCTTATCAGTCATATCTCTCATCAACTGCAAGAGCGCTTCATCTTTTTGTTTCGCTTCTATCATACAGTGTATTTCCGGAACACTCCCTTTTATATGTCGCAAAAAAGAAACGAAAGAATCAGAATCAATAAAATCGGCATGCGCCCGCGGATTCTTCCCTTCTCGCGGACTCGAAATATGCATTTTAATCGGCAAAGGGGATTTCTCCCACGTTTGCACAACACGTTCCCAGTGGCTTTCCCATTCTTCTAAATCATGGTTCATCATATGATGATGTAAATCAAAAACTACCGGAACTCCAAGTTTTTCTCCTAAGTACAGCGTCTCTTTTAAAGAAAATGTAGTATCATCATTTTCTAGCATAATCATCTTTTGAATCCTCGCTGGAACAAGCGACCAGTTTTCAATAAATTTTTCTAGCGCTTGTTCTTTATTCCCATATGCACCACCAACATGTAAAACACAACGATGTGTTCTATCGATTCCCATTCCCTGTAGCAACTTCCCATGCATCTGTAATGTTTTTAGCGACTGCTTTACAACAGGTGGACGCAATGAATTTAAAACAACAAAATGATCTGGATGAAAGTCAATTCGCATCCGTTTTTGTTTTGCGTATTCTCCAATTTCCCGTAAATTTTCTTGCAAAGGTTTTATATAGTCCCATTCTAACAACGCCTCATGGTTTGCCAGAGGAATTAATTTCGAACTTAAACGAAAGAATGAAATATCATGTCCATAATTATGTTTTAACAACCGTAAACAATTCTCCAAATTAGAATTAGAAATCCTCTCTAAATTTTTGATTGCTACTTCTCTGTCTTGTATTCGCTGAAACTTCGCATACGTCATCGTTTGAGAAGGAGAAGCATTTTTGACATGCACACTCATCGCAACATACCCAAGCTTTACGAGCATTCCATTTCCTCTTTTCCGATACAAGTTTCTATGTAGTATGCCCAAATAAAGACAAAAAAAAGACAGCCTTTCGAAGAAGGCTGCCTCTTTTCTATATATTTAGTTAGATTGTGGCTTACGGCCTGTATGCTTTCTTTCGCCACCGCGCCCTCTAGGAGCTCCAGAACGTCCTTCGCGACCTTCGCGTCCTTGACCTTCTCCTTTACGACCACCACGATTACGATTGCCTTCGCGGTTGCCATCACGGTTACGGCCGCCTTCACGATTACGATTGCCTTCGCGGTTACCATCACGATAACCACCTCTTCCGTTTCCGTTTCCGCTTCCGTTTCCGTTTCTCTTTCTAGAACGATCTTTTGAAACGACTGGCGGCTCTGATGTTAAAGAAACTGGCGTTGCATCCGGCTCTTTTGTCATCATTTTTAAAGCACCTGCTACAACCGCTACAGAATCATGCTCTTCTAACATCTCTTCTGCAATACGTTTGTAGTATGATAAGTTTTCACTTTCAATAATGCTTTGAAGCTTTTCAGCGATTAAACGTTGTTGGCCTTCTAAAGCTTCATCTAATGTTGGTGGGTTCATACGATCTATTTTACGTTTTGTTGTACGCTCAATATTCTTTAATTGACCTGTTTCACGTGGTGTTACAAATAGCATTGCAAGACCTGTTTTACCTGCACGACCTGTACGACCAATGCGGTGTACATATGATTCAGGATCTTGTGGAATATCAAAGTTATATACGTGTGTTACACCTGAAATATCAAGACCACGTGCTGCTACATCTGTCGCAACAAGAACTTCGATTGAACCTTCTTTAAATTTACGTAATACAGAAAGACGCTTCGCTTGTGTTAAATCACCATGAATACCTTCTGCTGCATAGCCACGTAAGTTTAATGCTTCTGATAATTCATCGACACGACGCTTTGTACGACCGAACACGATTGCAAGCTCCGGAGATTGAATATCTAATAAACGTGTTAATACGTCAAATTTCTTTTTCTCTTGCACTTCTAAATAGAACTGCTGAATGTTTGGCATTGTTACTTCTTTTGATTTAACCTTAATATGTGTAGGATTGCTCATGAAGCGTTCCGCAATGCGACGGATTGGGTCTGGCATTGTTGCTGAGAATAATAATGTTTGGTGTGTTTCAGGAACATCCGTTAAAATCGCTTCAATATCTTCAATGAAGCCCATATTTAACATTTCATCTGCTTCATCTAGCACAACTGTCTCTACGTTTTGTAGACGAAGTGTTTTACGTTTAATATGATCTAAAATACGTCCTGGTGTACCCACAATAATATGTGGACCTTTTTTCAACGCGCGAATTTGACGGTTAATATCTTGACCACCGTAGATTGGTAAAATGCGCACACGCTTATGCTGACCAATTTTGTATAGCTCTTCACCTACTTGAATTGCTAACTCACGAGTTGGCGCGATAACGATACCTTGAACTGTATCTTGACGTGTATTTACTTTTTCTAATAATGGTAATCCAAATGCAGCTGTTTTCCCTGTACCTGTTTGAGCTTGACCAATGATGTCTACACCTTGTAAGGCTACTGGAATTGTTTCTGCTTGAATTGGTGTTGCCTCTTCAAACCCCATGCTTTCAACAGACTGTAACAAAGAATTGCTTAATCCTAACTCTCGAAATGTTGTCAATTTTACTTCTCCTTTTCTATCTAAAATAGCCCAGATTATTCCTTCTTCTCATATTCACAGGATATCCAAGTAAGGTTGGGCTAAGTCTTCTTCAGACAAAATACGTTATCAGCGCAAGATTGCCTGACAATTATAATAAAACTAGCTTTTGAAAAATGAATGTAACAAGTATGTGTACTTTAAACATCCAAACGTAAAGCTAGACAAAAGTAGTCCCAAGACAAATTTATCCCGCTATTTCCGGGTAGTAAAACCCCATTTCAAACAATTATAACTTTTAAATGGCAGGAGTAATTATCCTAACTATTCACTCAAAAAAGACACTTTCCGTGTTTGCGGAAAATGCCCTTCCCCTGATGTTTACATAATATAAACGGGCCTACATTTATCACAAAAAACTCTACAACGTTATTACACCCTATCAATTATATGTTTTGTATGTGTAAAAAGCAAACCCAACTCTCACCATTATTTATATATAAATTTCGTCATCTTGATCCTAGATTTCGAATCCCTTCATTGTAAGGGGTTCCAATAACCAGGCAATAGAGTAGACCATATACAGGACAACAAACCCCAAATTACTTGATCATCGTAATAATTTCCTCTAATTTCATACCACGAGATGCTTTTACTAATACAACGTCTTTCACATCAACGACTTCTTTTAAAGCTTTAACGAGTTCTTCTTTATTATCATAAGCCTTTACTCGCTCATTAGGAAAATTAATTTTTGCGCCTTCTGCCATTTGTGCCCCGAGCGTACCATACGTAAACACATATGCAATACGAGCTGGATCAATTAATTTTCCAACTTCATAATGAAATTGTACTTCTTGGTTACCAAGCTCTAACATATCACCAAGCACGAGAATTTTTTTAGAAAATCCATTTAATTCATTCATTAAATGAAACGCTGCTTCCATCGCTGTCGGACTCGCGTTGTACGCATCATTAATAATCGTTAACCCTGCATCCGTTTTGACAACTTCCATACGCATGCCTGTCATCTTCAATGTCACTAAACCTTGTTTCATTTCTTCCCACGTTACACCAAAGAACTCAGCGACCGCCATTGATGATAATGCGTTATATACATTATGTTTCCCAAGAACGGGTAAATAAAATACTACATTCTGCGCTTGATTCATTTTAAATTGTGTACCTGTTGCTTCCAACTTAACAGATACTGGGTGGTAATCATTCGCTCTTGCATCACCAAATGTAATTGTTTTTGCAGATAAATTCATGCCTGGTACACGTGTAGTTAACAATGGCTCATCTCCATTATAAACAAATACGCCATTTTCTTGTAAACCTGTTACAATTTCCAACTTCGCTTCAGCAATTGCATCACGAGAGCCTAAATCCATTAAATGCGCTTCTCCGATATTTGTGATAATCGCTGCATCAGGGCGAGCAAGCTTTGACAAAAATTCAATTTCACCACGACTCGACATTCCCATCTCTAATACAGCTATTTCTGTATCTTCTTCTAAATTTAAAATTGTCAAAGGAAGCCCGATATGGTTATTGAAATTCCCTTCTGTTTTTTGCACTTTAAATTTCGCTCCAAGTAAGCTTGTCACAATATCCTTCGTTGATGTCTTTCCGTTACTTCCTGTTACACCAACTACTTTTACATTTAATTGGTCACGATAGTTTTTCGCTAATGTCTGCAATGCTTGTAATGTGTCTTCTACAAAAATAACTGGTACATTTTCCGGTGGGTTGGCCACACCTTTTTTCCATAGCGTTGCAACAGCACCATTTTCTATCGCTTTCCTTGCAAAAGTATGACCATCAAAACGTTCCCCTTGAATCGGAACATATAAATTTCCTTGCTCAATCTTTCTTGTGTCAATGGAAACACCTTTTATTGCTACATCATTCCACTGCTCCGCTAAACTAGTTCCACATACCATTTGCTCAACTTGTTTTGCTGTTCGTTGTATCATTTAAAAACACTCCTTACAAGGAAGAAACACTATTCATTTGAATAGTGTTTCTCCTTTCTTGTTAGATTGTATATTTAATTTTTTGTTTTTCTTCGTGACGTTCAATTGCTAAGCGCACTAATTCTTGAATAAGCTCTGGATACGCTAATCCTGTATTTCCCCATAATAGAGGGAACATACTGAACGGCGTGAATCCTGGCATTGTATTTACTTCATTAATAAATACATCGCCATCTTTCGTTAAGAAGAAGTCTGCTCGCGTTAATCCCGCACCATCTAAAGATTGGAATGCACGAATCGCATACTCTTTAATCTTCTCATATTCCGCGGATGTAATTTCAGCAGGAATAACCATTGCCGTATCGCCATCAATGTATTTGGATTTATAATCATAGAATTCTTTTTTAGCTACGATTTCACCTACAACCGAACATTTCGGTTCATCATTTCCTAATACACCAATTTCCACTTCACGACCAACAATATTCTCTTCTACGATAATTTTACGATCGAATTGGAATGCTTCTTCAAATGCACTCTCTAATTCATCACGATTTTTACATTTATTAATTCCAACGCTTGAGCCAAGATTTGCTGGTTTCACGAAACATGGATAACCTAATGTTTCTTCAACTTTTTCATATGCTGTTGTGCGTTCTTTCTCCCAAGCACTGCGAATGAACGAAACATATTTTGCTTGCGGTAAGCCCGCTTCCGCAAAAATATTTTTCATAATAACTTTATCCATACCTGCAGCCGATGCTAACACGCCATTCCCTACATATGGAACATTTATAAGTTCTAACAAACCTTGTACTGTTCCATCTTCACCATTTGGCCCATGTAATAACGGGAAAATTACATCTAGTGCATTTTCTTTATCAGAATCTGACATCGGGATCATCTCTGAACTTAATGATATAGGAGAAATTGCGTTCTCTTCTCCGTTCAATTGCAACGCCTGAACGCTGTCTACTTCACCTTCAAGACGCTCACCGCGAACCCATTGTCCTTGTTCAGTAATATAAATTGGATGAACCTCAAATTTCTCTTGATCTAACGCTTTACTAACAGCAAGAGCTGTTTGTAAAGAAACTTGATGCTCCGCTGATTTTCCACCATATAATAAACCTAATTTAATTTTCATAATGAAATCACCCTAATCGTTTGTTTTCATTTTTCTATTGTAGCACTTTTTACAAAAATAGATAGTTCCTATTTTCGTAAAAAGCGAAAGTACCCACAAATAATAAGATAGTCACGTCGACATCATCATTTTTCTAGTTATACACCTAATAATATGAGAAAAAGAACGTATTTGTGTATGATGAAAACTTTATGAAGTTTGCTTTACTGCATTGTCTTTTTGTCTTTGTTCTACAAGTCGGTCTAATGATATGTAAACAAGTCCCGCTATCACACATCCGATTCCTAAAGTCGTAAATAAAACGTGACCTAACAAACGGTCGAGTAAAAATCCAGCAAGCAAAGGGCCGAACGCATTACCTGTAATCCATTGTAAGCTAGCTGCTCCCATGTACGTCCCTCGTAGGTGCTCTGGTGCTAAATTTGCTATAAACGTCATTTGGACAGGAGACATAACCATTTCTCCTAATGTATAAATCGCATATACAATTAATAGCGTAATAAGAACTACAGTAGCATTTGTTCCCATTCCGCCAAACCATCTCGGAAGCCATCCAATCGCAAGAAGACCTATCCCAAATAACCAAGCACCGTATAGCATCGTTTTTCCTACCGGTTTATCTGTCGCCCATTTTGATATTTGAAATTGAAACAAAACGACCAAAAGTCCGTTCATAGCCATTAAATAAGGATATGGATTATTCATTCCAAATATCCCTTTCATTTCATTATCAAAATGAAGAGGAAGCATACCTTCTGTTTGCGAAAACCCCATCGAAATAACAATTCCGGCTAATATATAAATGAGTAAAATTTTATCTTGAAACACAACTTTCCATACAGATTGTTTCGTCTCCTCTTCTTCATTCATTTCTTTTCTTACACCTTTTGGCATTGTTTCTTGAATAAGTAATAAAACGAGTAACGCATAAAATAGCATAGAAGATGACGCAATCATAAAAATAACATTTTTAGAAAGCAATGCAACCGAAGCACCCATAATCGGCCCAATTGCAGCTCCGATATTATGTCCCATCCGCAACAAACCGTATGCTTCTGTTCGCTTTTCAGGTTCAGTTACATCCGCTACCATCGCGGAAGCTGCCGGATGGAACAACGAATTACTCAGCCCTAAACAAACGGATAAAATAGCATATGGTATAAAACCATCTATAAATATGAACCCAAGCATTAAAATCGCATTACTGGCCATTGAAAATATCATAATTGGCTTTCTTCCATAAACATCTGCAATTCGGCCACCTATAAGAGAACCAAAACTTGCTGCAATTGGAGACAGTGCCATAATAATTCCCACTTCTAACAAAGAATCTACTTTATCTTTTAAATACAATGCAAAAAATGGCATTAACATCATCATTGCAATTCCATTTAACGTTTCTCCAATAAATCGAATCCAAACATTACGATCCATCTGCTTTAATTCTTGCCATGTTTTCCTCATATTCTCTCCCCTTTTCCCCACTACCTTTGAGTAGCAAGCGCCCGATCGGTTCAACTCTCCAATGGCAGTTTCACCTTATCGACCAATTTTCATCTTATATCATTTTTAGAAAAATGTAAATTTTCCGAACTAAAAAGCCGTTCTTTATTTAAGAACGGCTTTCAACTTATAGATTCACGGTTTTTTCATCATCAGATTCTTTGTGTAATACACTATTCTTTCTGCTATATAGAAAGTAAACACCTATTCCAATTACCAACCAAATTCCAAAGCTTTTCCATGTAATTGCCGGTAATTGAAGCATTAAATATACACAAAAGATCACAGTTAATGCTGGTAAAATCGGCACAAGCGGCGCTTTAAATGCACGCGGTAAATCTGGATGTGTTTTTCTCATTACAATAACGGCAATTGCAACAAGTGCGAACGCAGATAGGGTTCCAATATTTACAAGATGAGCTAGTACACTTAAGTCAACAAGTCCTGAAATAAGCGCCGCTATAATCCCTGTTATCCATGTATTTAAAAACGGGGTTTTAAACTTCGGATGTACTTTTGCAAAACGGTTCGGTAATAAACCGTCACGACTCATTGCATACGACACACGGACTTGACCATACATCATAACTAACATAACAGTTGTAATCCCTGTAATCGCACCTACTGAAATAATACCTGCTAAACCATCTTGTCCAATAAATTGAAGTGCAAATGCTACTGGATCTGATATATTTAACTTCCCATACGGTACAATACCTGTTAACACAAGCGAAACAGCAATATACAAAACGGTACAAATTAATAACGATGAAATAATACCAATTGGTAAATCACGCTGCGGACGTTTTACTTCTTCTGCCGCTGTTGAAACAGCATCAAAACCAATAAAAGCAAAGAATACCGTCGCTGCGCCTACCATTACACCATCAAAACCAAACGGCATAAATGGGGTCCAGTTTTCTGGTTTAACATATTTAACGCCAGCAAAGATGAATAATAGGACAACAATTAATTTAATGAATACCATAATATTATTTACGCGGGCACTTTCACGAACACCTCGTGATAAAAGAATCGTCATAAGTAAAATAATACAAACAGCTGGCAAATCAATAATTCCACCTTTTCCTGCCCCAGGAGCAGAAGCTAAAATGGTTGGAATTTGAATTCCAAACCCGTTTAATAAAGATTGAAAGTAAGCTGACCATCCATTCGCAACAGCTGATGTTGCTAATAAGTACTCAAGCATTAAATCCCATCCAATTAAAAAGGCAAACACTTCTCCCATCGTTGCGTATGTATACGTATACACACTACCCGACACCGGTACACTAGACGCAAATTCTGCATAGCAAAAGGCAGCAAATGCGCAAGCTAGCGCGGCTAATGCAAAAGATAAAATAATAGCAGGTCCAGAATGTTTTGCAGCAACTACTCCTGTCAAAACGAAAATACCTGTCCCAACAATTGCCCCTACCCCTAACATCGTTAAATCTAATGCTCCTAATGTTCGATCTAATTTCTTCTGATTTCCCTCTTGCAACAGTTGTGTAATCGGCTTTTTTTGAAAGATTTGCTTCATACTCTGCACCTCAACGTTTATAATATTCTGAAAATTTAATATTTAACCTTATTTTACTTATTTCATCCTTTTTCGTCAATAACTTAATGAAAAATTGTTTATATTTCCATATTTTTATATCATTTTATTAATATTTTTGGTATTTTATATAAGTCGATTTCTTTACAACAAGAAGCACACCCATCTATGGAGTGTGCTTCTTGTTCTTTACAATCTTATACAGTATGTGTGCCTCGCTCTAGCCAACTATACATATATTGCTCATCTTCCATATCATGTGCACCTTTTATAACACGTAGTGGACGGAATGTATCAATCATAACCGCTAGTTCGATTGTCTCTTTTTTACCAAGGCTGGCCTCTGTTTTTCCAGGGTGTGGTCCATGCGGAATACCGCTTGGATGAAGCGTAATAGACCCTTCTTCTACCCCTTTTCTGCTCATAAAGTTTCCTTCTACATAATAGAGCACCTCATCACTATTTACATTACTATGGTAATACGGTGCCGGAATTGCTTCTGGATGATAATCATATAGACGCGGAACGAATGAGCAAACGACAAAATTATTTCCCTCAAATGTTTGGTGTACTGGCGGCGGCTGATGAATACGTCCTGTAATTGGCTCAAAATCCTCAATATTAAATACCCACGGATATAAGTGTCCATCCCATCCTACAACATCTAAAGGATGATGCTGTAAAACATGTTTATGCATATATCCTCTCGACTTTGTCATCACAACAAATTCACCTTTTTCATCGTACGTTTCCAACGTCTCGGGGCCACGAATATCACGCTCACAAAACGGACTATGTTCTAACAATTGTCCGTACTCATTGCGGTAATTACGTGGTGTTGCAATTTGACTATTTGCTTCAACAACGAGAAATTTCGATTCTCCTGCTTCAGGGAGTACACGGTAAATCGTACCGATTGGAATGATTACATAATCTCCTTTTCGGTAATGAATCGTACCGAACATTGTCTCGATTTTTCCAGATCCATAATGAACAAATAGCATTTCATCTCCATCGCCATTGCGATAAAAATAGTCCATTTTTTCCGCCCCGTTTACAACCCCAATTCGTAAGTCTTCATTTCCTAATAGAAAATTCCTTCCGTTCACGGCATCTCCTATGTCCCCATATTCTCTCGTCCGAAAATGACGATGCGCTAACGCTACGTCTTCTTCATATTGCAATTGACAAGACCGCGCTAAAGAAGCATGCCCAACTTCTGTTGGCATGTAATGATGATACAAAATAGATTGCGTACCAGAAAAACCTTTCGTCCCCATAACTTGCTCACGATAGAGCGTTCCGTCTTGTTTACGAAACTGTACATGTCGTTTACGAGGAAGTTCCCCCATGCGACGATAATACATGCCCATTCCCCGCTTTCTT
This sequence comes from Bacillus cytotoxicus, assembly GCF_023715645.1. Taxonomy (GTDB): domain Bacteria; phylum Bacillota; class Bacilli; order Bacillales; family Bacillaceae_G; genus Bacillus_A; species Bacillus_A cytotoxicus_A. Next base: position 18,083 of record NZ_JAMBOP010000017.1, read on the forward strand.
TTCTGCTTTTACCGTATTACGCAATGTCCCCAAACTAGTAATGTTTAACTCTACTACATCGCCAACTTTCAGCCATCTCTCTGTTCCAAGCTCTAAAATACAGCCGCTTCCAACCGTACCAGAACCAAGTACATCCCCTGGATACAGCGTAACACCTTGAGATGCTCGTTCAATCATTTCAGCAAACGTATAATAAATATCTTGAAAATTACCTTTGGACCATTGTTCACCATTAATATGAGCTGTCATTTCCAAATTGTAATGATCTTCATTTCGATATGCTTCTAACTCATCTTTCGTCACAATATACGGCCCAAGCGATGTAGCAAAGTCCTTTCCTTTTGCTGGTCCAAGGCCGACCTTCATTTCATGCGCTTGTAAATCCCTAGCGCTCCAATCATTCATAATACAATATCCGAAAATATATTCATGAGCTTTCTCGCGCGAAATATTTTTACCTTCTTTTCCAATGACACAAGCAATCTCTAATTCATAGTCAAGTTTCTTCGTTGTGGCCGGACAAACAACAGCCTCTTCTGGTCCAATTACAGCACGATGATTCGTAAAATAAAAAACAGGAATCTCATACCACTCCGGAACAACATCTAAACCACGGCGACCACGCGCCGTTTTTACATGCTGTTCAAATGCATAAAAGTCACGGATACTTCCTGGGTTTGGTAAAGGTGCACAAAGCTCTACATCCGTAACATGATAAATACCACTCTCTGGCGTACCAATCTTACTGATGATTTCCATATATTCATTGGATTTCTCTAAAAAAGAAATCATTGTGAACGGAAGTGCCCCTTGGCTTGCCATATGCATATCAATAGCTTTGTCACCTTCAAGCCAGCCAGCTCGCATTTCTTGTGAAGGAAGACGAAATGTAATAAACTTCATCATTTTCTCTCCTCGCTTAAAAAGTAAAGCGCGGGAGGAAGGAGCATCCCTCCTAACCATTCCCCCGCTCTAACAGACAGTAACACTTTCACTTTACAGATTTCCGCGACGCGCCTGTTCTCTTTCAATCGATTCGAATAATGCTTTAAAATTACCTTCTCCAAATCCTCTTGACCCTTTACGCTGAATAATTTCAATAAATAAAGTTGGACGATCCACAATTGGTTTCGTAAAAATTTGTAATAAGTACCCTTCATCATCACGATCCACAAGAATTTTTAGCTCTTTTAATTTTTCAATCTCTTCATCAATTTGACCAACACGTGCTGTCAACTCTTCGTAATACGTATCTGGCGTATCTAAAAACTCGACGCCATTTGTACGCAGCGCAGAAACAGTTTTCACAATATCATTCGTTAATAAGGCAAGGTGCTGTACACCTGCACCGTTATAGAACTCTAAGTACTCCTGAATTTGTGATTTTCTCTTTCCATCTGCCGGTTCATTAATTGGGAACTTAATACGACTTCCATTTGTCATTACCTTCGACATTAACGCAGAATACTCCGTACTAATATCATCATCGTCAAAATGAATCATTTGTTTAAAGCCCATTACATTTTCGTAATAACTTACCCATTCTTCCATTTTTTCCACATTTCCAACAACATGATCAACAGCAACTAAACCTGTTTCTTCAACTGGAACAAGAGATGTATTTGGTTCATATCCTGGCATAAACGCACCTTTATAATTTTTTCTTTCTACAAGTGTATGAATCGTATCACCGTATGTGCCAATGACTGCTTTTTTTAGCGTTCCATGTTTATCAGATAGCTCTTCTGGCGGAGCAATCGCAACTGCACCACGCTTTACAGCCTCTGTATATGCTTTCTCTACATCTTCTACTAGAAGTGCCACATCTTTTACTCCATCACCGTGCTGTTTTACAAATTCAGCAATGCGGCTATTCGTATTCAAAGCACCCGACACGACAAACCGCATATTTTTCTGCACAAGTACATACGATACTTTCTCTCGATTTCCTGTTTCTAAACCAGAATATGCAGCTATACTAAATCCAAATGCTCTCGCAAGGTAATAACTCGTTTGTTTTGCATTACCAACATAAAATTCTAAATGATCAACATCACGTACTGGAAAAAAATCCTCCATTTGTGCCGCTAAATCATCCATAGACTTTTGTTTCATAACTTCCTCATCCCCCTGCAATATAATTTTCTAATCTCTTCTCCCAAAAACAAAAACGCTTCCAATTGCAAGCAAAAAAACAAACCACACCGCAATTTGTTTTCATCAATTTTAAATCTTCTGTCTTTTTCGCCAAATACCTTCCTTTTTCTCTCATAGAAAATTCGACGTTTTTCTATCTATCCTATAGTTTAAGCTCTGACCGCTTCTTTGCATGGCCAGACGCTCTCGACCAGCCAAAAAGAAAAGAGTTTTATGTCGTTGTTTAATTTTCATCTAATATAATGGCTCAATAAAAACCACCCGTGATAACGGGTGGTTTTCTCTGCGGCTGGAAGCCTTTGTTACTGACCAAACCCTAAAGGGCTACTGAACGGTTCGCCATATGTACTACTTCTACTGGACAGACCTCAAAGGCCTCCGCTTATCTTCTCTTATTTTTCTTTACTTCTTCACCTGTGAATGGATCAATATATTCCATGAAACTTAATTGTTCTGCCACGACATCATCTTGTATTTGATTTCGTATATATTCTTCTATTACCTTCTTGTTTCTTCCAACTGTGTCCACATAATATCCTGTACACCAAAATTTGCGGTTTCCATATCGATATTTCAAATGAGCATGTCGATCAAATATCATTAAACTACTTTTTCCTTTTAAATATCCTACAAATGCAGACACACTTAATTTAGGCGGAATACTTACTAACATATGCACATGGTCTTTACATGCCGTTGCTTCTATTATCTCTACACCTTTTCTTTCACACAGTTTTCTTAATATTTCTCCTATATCCTTTTTTATTTTCCCATAAATTACTTGTCTTCTATATTTCGGCGCAAACACAATGTGATACTTACAATTCCAGGTTGTGTGTGCTAAACTATTAGTGTCTTTTGACATAAAAACTCCTCCGTTTGCTCAAATATTGGTTGGCGAACCAATTTTATTTTAGCACCTCGGAAGAGTTTTTTTTAATACCATGCTGAAAGCTTTTTAGAACCCTAGGCCTAGCCTAGGGTTTTCGTTTCTACAATAAAAAAAGGAACTTCGTTTTTCGAAGTCCCTCTTTCTTTCACGTTCAAATTTATCTATAGATCCATTTTGATTTTTCAACATCCAAGTTGCTGTTATGTAAAACATATAGTGATATGCTACTTGTTTGCTCTCTTTGTTTTAACATTGCCCGTGGCAAAAAAAAGGCCCTGACCGTTTCTATGCATGGCCAGATGCTCTCGTTCACCCAAAAAGAAAGGGGGATTTTATGTCGTTGTTTCAAGTTGTACTTATATAATTCAAATTATACTAAAGCTTTTGCAAGAAACATAATCAGTGCTGTTAAGATCATTGCTGCTCCCGCTGATCCTAATAAGTCCATTTTTGTTAATTGTAATACTTCTTTGTTTTCCATTATCCTCATTCTCCTTTTCATAGATTTCTATATGTAACTTGCATTTTGTAATAGTTTCCCGTTCTACTTCCTATACAAAATTGCTTTGAATTATACTAACGCACTTGCAAGAAATACGATTAATGCCGTTAACACTGTTGCTACTCCCGCTGATCCTAATAAGTCCATTTTTGTTAGTTGTAATACTTCTCTATTTTCCATTGTTCTCATTCTCCCTTTTTTATAAGTATTTATATGTAATTAAAATTTAGGTCATCTTCAAGAAATAATTCATTCAAATTCTTTAACTTAACGTCACATTTGAAATATTCACTGTAACGTTTGTAACATTAATGTAACATAACTATTTTATTTAAGCAATACCTCTATGAATTTATTACAAATATTTTTTTAGGAATCTTTAATACTAATGTGTAATAGTTTTGACATATAAATCGCTGATACGCAGACTACTGCATGATCGCTACTGGCCGAGGCCACTGAAAAGTCACATTTATAAGAAAAAGGAGCACACTACCTACTATTTATAGGTGATGGACTCCGTTCTATTTTCAGCATATTGATAAAATGCATACTATGTTTTTAAAGTAATCACTTTTTTCAGTGCCTTCCTACTGGCATGTGGCAGGAAAAGGCCCTGGCCGCTCCTATGCGTGGCCAGTCGCTCTCGTCCCCCGCCTAAAAAGAAGGTCTTTATGTCGGTGTTTTAACGTGTATATATATAGTATGATAGAAACAAAGAGGTGGTCACTTTGAAATTAATCGCACTTGATATGGATGGCACACTATTATCATCCAATCTAGAAATCTCCAATGAAAACTTGGAAGCAATCCGAGATGCGGAAAAAGCAGGACACATCGTTATGATTTGTTCTGGCAGAGCCAAAGAAGATATTTTAAAACTACTTGAGCAATATCAATTATCCCTTCCACTAGGGGCTAGTAACGGGGCAGTAGTATATGCTGATGGAAAGGTCATTCACTCACGTACTTTGAATAGAGAAAAAGTATATGAAATTGCCAAGCAGCTCGAAGCGGAGAAGTTTCCGTATAAACTCTATACAAACAAAGGTGTGTATGCACCGTATAATTGGAAAGAACAAGTTACAAAATCTTTTCAACTAAACAAAGAGTCTCTTGACATTACAATCGAAGAAATTGAACGAATTACCGAAAATCAACTAAAGGCTAATTTAATTACAACATTCCAAAGTATTGAAGATGTAATATCCGATTCAACTATTGAAATTTCAAAATTCTTCATCCTTACATTCAATACAGATAATCGTACACAATTACTACAATCATTAGAAAAAGATGAAGCAGTAATGGTAACAGCATCCGCCCCAACAAACTTAGAAATTATGGACAAACACGGCCATAAAGGCACCGGATTACAAGAGATGGCAAAATATTTTCATATCCCTTTACAAGATACAATTGCCATTGGGGATAACTTTAATGATGTACCAATGTTAGAAGTAGCCGGCTTATCGATTGCAATGGGAAATGCAGAGGACGATGTCAAACAGCTATGTGATATCGTAACAACAACAAATGATGAGAATGGTGTAGCTAATGCCATCTGGCAACATATTTTACCTAAAACAATACAGAGGTAATGAAAAATAGAAAAGAAGATAACCCCCTACTATGTATAGTATGGTTATCTTCTTTTTCATTTTCTGTACATCGATGGAATTTCGAGTGCTTAATTAAAGGACGTTTACATTACGTGAAAATTCTCTTTAAAAATCATTCTATTCATTACTAGACAAGCATACGATAATAACAGATTCTTAATAAAGGGGCGAAAACATGGACAAGTTATTCCTACATGTCTTGAACTATATTTGTTTAATGCTCGTTATATTAGGAGCATTGCTCTTATTCCCGTTCTTCCCGGCGTTCGTCCTCTTTTCAGTGCTTATCTTCATGTTCGGGATTGCAATTGTCATTTCACTTAAGCCAATAGAAGAACAAGAAAAAGAAAGCAGAATGCAGCGTGCGAAGCTGTAAATTCTGCTTTCTTTTTTTCAATCATAACGTATTCTCGTTAAACCGATGACAAAGAAAATACCAGCAAATAAAAGTAGCACTCCAATATATCCTGTTATATCGGCCAGTCCTCCCCCTCTCGCAATTAATTCTGTAAAACCGCGCATTGCCCATGTTTGTGGGACAAAGTTGGCAATCTTTTGCATAAACTCCGGTTCTATTTCAATTGGCCAATACAATCCGCTAATCATACAAGTTGAAATAATGATGATATTTCCTAATGCTGATTGCTGTTCTGTCGTTTTCACTACACTTGCTAACAATAAAGCTAAGCCGATGACAGCAAGTAATAACACTGAGACAAGTGCAATAATCCCTAACGTATCCCCCCACTGTACATCAAATAATAGATTCGTTAATATTATAAGTGCTCCAAATTGAACCCAACCAATTAGGAAGAATGAAAGAATATATCCAGCTAGTACTTGCACTTTCGTAACAGGTGTTTCCAACAAGCGATGCCATACACCCATTTGCTTTGCTTTTAAAATTGTTCCTGTGCTACTCAGCATAACAATCATTACAAATAAAATTGAAAATCCTGCTGCTCTAGCTGATACACCATTAATTGTTTTCGTTCCTGTTACAATAGATTTTTTATGAATCTTAACAGGCTCTGCTTTCATATGGATGGTTTCGTACATTGTCTCCCAAGACTTTCCGCTATTTTGGCTCCATACATTCGCTCCTTTTACTTCTACTTCCATTTTTTTTAATGTATTTTGCAACACATGCTCTACGGAAGCACCGCCTGTAAAATCAGCACTAGATTGAAATAGAACTTTATCACCTTTTCCATCTAACATTTGCTGTTGAAAGTCTTTCCCAATTGTTACAATACCAGAGGCTTTTTTATTTTCAATTTCCTTCTTTGCCTCTTCATATGAACCTTTTTCCACACTCACAAGATCGTTATGCGTTAATGATTCATAATAGGAAGCTGCCAATTTTGACTGATCTTCATCAACCAAAATAATTTTCACCTTATCGTTACCACTTCCACCTAGAAGTCCGCCAAAAACTAATGTGAAAAGAATCGGCATACCTAACATAAGAAAATAACTTTGCGGCTTCATTAATATTTGCTTTAACTCTAGTGAACAAATCACCCAAATTTTTTTCACTGCTCTCTCCTCCTATCTAGTACGTAACCGTAATGTTCCAATGATAACGGAAAGGATGCCAGCACTAGATAAACTTAAAATAATTGGTAGTAACGCCTGCCAAGACGTTCCTGACATAATATCTAGGAAACTCGTAAGTGCCCATTTATTTGGTGCAATGTTAGCAAGCTTTTGCAACGCTTCTGGGAATGCATAAATCGGTAGCATAGAACCGCCTAATATTGCTAACAGTTGAATCCCAATCCCGCCCATAACATCTGCTGTTTTTTCATCTCGAATAAAGGCAGCAATCAACATTGATAAGCCCGATACACAAATTGCATAGGAAACTCCCACTACAATAAGCTGCGCAATGTTATCTCCCCAGTTCACACCGAATGCATAATGGGTTGCAATGACAAATACGCCAAATTGAATACATGCAAATAGTAACGTTCCAAAAAATTTCCCTAACAAAACAGAATAAGAACTTGTCGGTGTCGTTAACAACCTTGCTAACGTTTCTGTTCGTTGTTCCCCTACAATTGATTTTGCACCAACTGTTATGTTATATAGGAGAAACATTACTAACATTGCTGCCGCATAATATTGCATGGCAACAACCGTTTTCTTACCAATTGTGCCTGTTTGAATTCCAGTTTCATGTGAAGTTGCAATTGCTGGCAGATCGGTTCCCATATTCTTTGCTACTTCTTGCACATTTCCTTGCTGAGATTGCGCCAAATCCGTTACTACACTTTTTGTAGCAAATGCTACCGTTTGTGCTCGTTCAGCAAAAGACTGAATGAATGAATCTGCAATTTTTGCTTGTATGTCTTTCGCAGGATCCGTAAGCAGTTCAACTTCTTTTAACTTTCCTTCTTGTATATGTTCACTCCACTGCTTCGGAATCATAATCCCAACGTCAATCTTCTTCTCCTTCAACATATTTTCTAAGTCAGTTCGCGAAGAAGCTTTCCAGACTTTCACATCATCTTTTATTTCTTTTGCCTCCAATACGTCTGTTCGAAACATAGTAGCAAATGTATCTTCATCTTCTTGATAATATCCAATTACTGTTTTCGGTAATCCGCCTTCTTCTAGAACGGCACTTAAAGCTGATCCTAAAATAGCCGTTAATAAAAGCGGCATAAGTAACATCATCATGAAACCACGCCGATCCGTAAATCGAATCTTAAAATCTTTCCATGCGATAATAAAACTTTTCATACTTTCCCCTCCTTAATCACGAAGTGAACGACCTGTTAGTTGTAAAAAGAGTGCTTCTAGATTCGGCTCTTGTACTTCAAGTTTTGCAATTTGCACACGATTTCCAACGACTTCGGAAACAACCGTACCAACCGCATCACTATGCGTCAAAGCAATATCAATCGTATTCGAATCCTCATCTGCTACAATACGCTCTACAACAGGAAGCGCTTGTAATTTCTGCAATAATTGTTGATCGTAACGATTGACCTGTAGCTTCACCATAAAACCATCGGCAAGTCGATTACATAGTTCGCTTTTCGTTCCAATTGCAATGACCTTGCCATGATCTACAATCGCAAGGCGCTCACATAAATATTCAACTTCCTCCATGTAATGACTCGTATAAATAACTGTCATTCCCTTTTCATTTAACTTTTTCACTGTTTCTAAAATATGATTTCGTGATTGCGGATCAATTCCAACTGTCGGTTCATCCATAATTAATAGTTCAGGTTCATGCATAAGTGCAGCTCCGATATTTACACGGCGCTTCATACCACCTGAAAATGTTTCAATTTTATCTTTAGCACGGTCTTCTAGACCAACATATGCTAACACTTCATCTGCACGTTTCTTTGCTGCCGCTCCGCTTAGGCCGTACATTTTTCCCCAGAAAATTAAGTTCTCCTTTGCTGAAAGCGTCGGATATAAAGCAATATCTTGCGGGACAACTCCGATTTTCTGCTTCGCTTCCATCGGATATTCCTTCACAGACTTCCCGCCAACACGTATATCCCCGCTATCATACGGAAAGAGTCCGCAAATCATGGAAATGGTTGTTGACTTTCCTGCCCCGTTTGGACCAAGCAATCCGAATGTTTCCCCTTTCTCAATCGAAAATGATACGCCTCTCACGACTTCTTTTTTCCCGAAAGATTTTGTAATATGATCTACGACTAACATGTCGATTCAACCCCTTTAATGTAATCTCACTATGATTGTAAAAAAAAACCTTTCTCTTTCCATCGCTCTTCAGATAGAAAATGCATAATAAAAAAGCAGCATCATCTGCTGCTTTTTCATACTTATCTATGCCAAAAGTCATATGTAAACTGTAATGCCGTAGCGCACCGCAAAAATAGCTGCTTGCGTTCGGTCGCGAATATCCAATTTACTAATAATATTGGAGACGTGATTTTTTACCGTTCCTTCTGTAATAAATAGCTTCTCGGCAATTTCTTTATTATTTAATCCATGACCTAATTCCCGCAGCACTTCAACTTCCCGCTCTGTTAACTGCTCGATTTGTTGTGGAGCATGTTGCTCAGAAATGCTATCTGTTTTCGTTCTCTTCAATTCTTTCACAATTTCAGCAGTCATATCTTGCGGGAGGACGACTCCTCCTGCATGCACAGTCAAGATTGCCTGCACAATTGTATCTGTCTCCATGTCTTTTAATAAATAGCCGCTTGCTCCTTGTTCGAGTGCTGCAAAAATAAGTTCACTATCATTAAACGTAGTCAACATAAGTACTTTTATATGAGGAAAACGCTCTCTTATTAAACGTGTTCCCTCGACACCGTTTGTATGCGGCATACGGATATCCATTAGAATAATTTCAGGCTGAAGCTGTTCAGCATTTTGTACCGCTTCTTCTCCATCACTTGCCGTTCCAGCCACTTCAAGTTCTGGACGTAAATTTAATAACATCGCTAATCCATCACGAACTAACGACTGATCATCAACAATCATAATTCGAATCATACCGCTCCCCCTATCACCCACGTCTTTTCCCTTAGTGGGAACTCTACGTTTAGTTGAAATCCTTTATCTTTTTCACTTTCAAACCGAATGATCCCTCCGCGTTCTTCTACCCGCTCTTTCATATTCATGAGCCCAAAACCAGGATTCACTTCATTTACTCCTGCTCCGTCATCAGAAATGGATATATGCACCTTTCCTTCCAAACAAGAAAGTTTCATTTCACATGTAGTTGCCTTACCATGACGCTTTGCATTTGTTAACGATTCCTGCATAATACGCAATATCGTTGGGTGTAATGACAACGGAATAACGGTTGGATCACCACTCAGTTTAAATGTCGTTCTCACATTTGTTGCATTCGAAAATTCACCTAGCATCCGCCTAACATTACCGACTAAATCTCCTGCATTCTCTTCTTCTTTCAAAGTTCGAACAGAGGCTCTCACCTCTTGCAACGATTTTTTCGCTAGCTCATGACATGTTCGCAAAATCGTTTCAGTCTGATCTGATTTCTGTTTCCATAATTCTTCAGCAAGCTGCAATTGAACAAGTAATGCCGTCATATTATGACCTACCGTATCATGAATTTCACGGGCAATATCATTTCGCTCTTTCACTGCCGTTAATTCTTCTACCTCTTTTGCATATAGCTGCAATTGCTCATGTGCTTCTTGAAGCGCTTCATGTGATGAAGTTAACTTTTCATACTGTTCATCTACCGTTTGGCGAGCTAATGTTAGTTTTTTAATTAACCCTCCAGAAAGAGCGCTAAATACAACAAACATAAATGTAATAGCATTTCCCCAAATATTAATCGTTCCAAAATATTGATATGAATATATTAAAATAGCAAACCAACAGATAAAGAAAAATCCAATAAAAAAACGGGCTATCACTTTCGATTGAATATTAATAAATAAAGTTATCGCATCTACACCGAACAAAACTAAATACAAATCTACTTTTGGAAATAAGAATCCCAATATAGCCGTTACAATCCCATTCGATAACAATATAAAACATATTCGTCGCTCTCCGCTATGTGATGTCATAAGCAAACAATGATTCACAACATAAGTCAAACAGGCAGCACCAACAAATAATTGCAAACCTAGTTCCCCATGTGGAATCTGCAGTGCATATATAACACAAATGAGCACAATCGTAAGTAGCCGGGCATATCCTAGCATACAGTTTCACCTCGTATTCAAACAAAATATATAGAATCCATATTCTTGCCCTCTTTATCCCCTCCTTTTAAAAATAGGAATGTCGCAACGAAATTCCAATATATAGAAAACACAAGCGTTTTATGTTAAAGTGGCATTGTGGCTAATATGTAAAGGAGAATGATACCTTATGAGTCTAAAGCTTAGAAGACCTTTATTTTTTTTGATTCCCCTATATATCATTCTCGTTTTATTTGATTATAACAATTATAATCAATTCAAATGGATCGAGAATATCATACAGTCATTATTTATAGTGGTATTTTATGAATTTCTCATGTGGTTATTTTCTACAAAAAAAGAACCAACCTCTAAACATTAAGCAGATTACACATAATACAACAAAAAAGTAATAACATATATAAAATACATACACACAATTTAAAAAGCTGGCATCCACCAGCTTTTTAGTTCTACATATCTATACTATTCTCTAAATCCTCATATAATTTTGTTCTTACCAACTCTTTTCGTTCTTTTTCATTATGCAGCTGCTCCAACTCTGCAACATTTTTTGTCTTAGCCATTTGACAATCTAACTCGTATATACTTTGTTCCACACTCATAAGCTGCTCTTCCAGATTGATAATCCCCTTATTCATAGGTATTTGTTTCGGCACAGGTGCTACCTTTTCCTTTTTCACAACACTTCGCTGTTCTGTTTCTCTTTTTTCTTGCCACTTTTCACGCGCCCAAGCATAATTCCCCGCAAATCCATACACGGTTTGATTATCCATCCAATACGTTTTCGCAAACAATTTATTTAAGAAATAACGATCATGTGATACAGCTAAAATCGTTCCATTATACTGTTCAAGTGCTTCTTCCAATACTTCTCTTGATTCAATATCAAGGTGATTTGTCGGTTCATCAAGTACAAGAAAATTAATATCTTGATACATGAGCTGCGCCAATCGTAAACGCATTCGTTCGCCTCCGCTTAGTTGATTCACCTTTTTAAATACAGCTGGTCCGTAGAATAGAAAGCGGGCAAGTATATGACGTGCTTCGCCTTCTGTTACTGCTACCTGCTCTCGAAACATTTCCAATACTGTTTGTTTACTGTTCACTTGCACATGTTGAGACAAATAGCCAAGCTTTACTCCGCTACCAATGCGAATTTCACCTATATCTGGACCCATTTCTTGCAATAATAATTTCAATAACGTTGTCTTCCCTGTACCGTTCCGTCCCACAATTGCAACGCGCTCTTGAAAACGAACATGTAATTCTACATTTTGAAATAAAACACGATCAGCAAAATTCTTCCCCACTTCTTTCATGATCACAACGTCTTTCCCGCTTCGTTCTTGTCCTTCAAACTGAAGACCTATTTGCTTATGCTCTAAAACAGGTTTCTTCAACTTTTCCATTCGCTCTAGAGCGCGCTCCATATTACGAGCACGTTTATGCAATCCCTCGTTTGGCGGATTTGCTTGATTGGCCCATTCTCTAAGCCTTTTAATAGCTTCCTTCATTTTCTTTATTTTCTTTTGCTGCTCTTGATATGCTTGAAACTCTTGCAATAGCCTTTCTTCTTTCTCCTTTACAAACTGTGAATAGTTCGTATGGTATACGTGTAATTCCCCATCCTCTAAATCAAAAATCTTCGTTACGACTTCATCTAAGAAATAACGATCATGCGAAATCACAACGACCGTCCCGTCATATTCCTTTAAAAATTGCTCAAGCCATTCCACTGCGAATAAATCTAAATGGTTTGTCGGTTCGTCTAGAAGCAATAAATCCGGCTTTTTAAGGAGCATATATGCAAGACTCACTTTCGTCTGTTCACCGCCGCTTAGCTCAATAAAATCACGTGAAAATAATTCCGTCACCTGCAGCCCATTGGCCACTTTCATCATATTTGCCTCTATTTCATAACCACCTAAAAACGAAAACTGCTCTTGTATTTCTCCGTATTCCGCCATCACTTTTTCTGTAACGCTTATAGCCATCTTTTCTTCAAGTTCCCGCATCTTTCTTTCTAATGCTTGCTCTTTCGCAAATGCAGAACGCAATACATCATATACAGTCATTCCTTCCGTAAACTTCGGAATTTGGGCAATATGACCAACACGCGTACCTTTCCTCATATGGATTGCACCGCCATCCACATGTTCATTTCCCGTTAACAGTTGAAAAATTGTTGTTTTCCCACTACCATTTCGACCAACTAAACCAATACGTTCGCGTTCTTTTATTTCAAACGATATATTTTCAAATATAATATTTCCACCAAACGTCTTCGCTATATTATTTACACTACAAATCATCATCTTTTCCGTACTCCTTTCAACGTAAAAAAGCCATGAGTAAAGAACCTTACCCACGGCTTTCATTTCAAAATAGAAAAGGGAACCAACATAGCTCCCTTTTCACACGTTTCTATAAAATGGGTGAAGAGACTTCTATCGTTCAATAGTCATTATGAAATTGCTAAAAAAGGGCATACGTATCCCGTTAGCAACTACACGATGAAAAATTGCACGACAAATGTAGATAAAATCTAAAAATTGCGTGCGCATAACTATAGAACGATTCATCTCCTTCACCTCTTTCGTACGGAATTTTATACTTACCTTTTCATTATACTCTCCTAAAACACGTTTGGATAGTCATTTTTCTGAAAATAATGTAAATAGACACATTCATACATAGAAGACAGCTGTGGTTCAAAATTAAAAGGAGGAATCGAACGTGATTGATATTGTAAAAACCGTTATTCACATTTTAGTTGACGCAAAACCAATCGTTGATGAAATTAATAATTTATGAAAAGAAAACGAAAATAGCAAAACGAGATACCCTAAATTAGGCAGGGTATCTCGTCTTTGTTTTGCTCTATCGTAAATTGCTGTTGTACAATTTTTTTATAATATGTATGATTGTCCATCAGTTCTTCATGTGTACCTACACCTGTAACACGCCCATCCTCTAATACAAGAATTTGGTCTGCTTGTAAGATTGTCGATAAGCGGTGCGCAATGACAAGCGTCGTCTTATTTAACGATACATTCTCCAAAGCTTCTTGTATTTTTGCTTCTGACTCTGAATCTAAGCTAGCCGTTGCTTCATCTAGTAATAAAAATTCAGCGCCTCGTAACAATGCACGTGCAATCGCAATTCGCTGCCTCTGTCCACCAGATAGTTGGTTTCCTCGTTCTCCAACTTCTGTATCATATCCCTTCGGAAATTGCATAATAAACTCATGAGCATTCGCTAACTTTGCTGCCTCCACAATTTCTTCATTCGTGACAGAATGATTCACACCATACTTAATATTTTCTTTAATCGTTCCAGATAAAATTGGCGATGACTGCGCTACATAACTAAAATGGTTACGCCAGTCATAAATGTTACTCTTCCGATACGAAATTCCATTTAATAAAATATCACCTGCACTTGGTTCATAAAACCGTTCCATAAGCGAAAAGATCGTGCTTTTCCCCGAACCGCTTGGACCAACTAAAGCAGTCATCGAGCCTTTTGTAACTGCAAACGAAATGTTTTTTAGCAATGGATCCCGCTGATTATAACTAAAACTTACTTGTTCAAACTTTAAGCATTCTGGTCCTTCTAAAATTTTCTCCGTCTGAACAACTAGCTCTTCTTCTTCCTCTAAAATTTGAAATAAGCGGCGCGTAGAACCTTTCGCCTCTTGCAAGCTCGTCACAAACTGATTCATTTCTATAAAGGGAACTAATATTTGAAATAAATACAAGATAAATGCAACCAGTTCACCAGAGGAGATCAATCCTTGGTCAACACGCCAAACACCAAATCCGACGACTCCCATTAAAATAACTAACGTGCATCCTCCAAGAATTGGGCTTAAAATCGATCTAATCTTTGCCCGTTTCATCCCGTACTGAAATAGCATTTGAAACTGCTCTTTCCCGCGTTCATATTCAACTACTTCTGTATTGTACGATTTAATTAATTTTATTTCCCCGAGCGTTTGTGATAAAAATGCTGTCAACTCTGACATTTGCTTTTGCTCTTGATCAGATAAGTCATTAATCTTTTTCCCAAGTGGCAGAACAACAAACAATGTAATTGGAACTGCTAATAACAACACAAGTGTCATTGAAACATCAAGCATAAACAAAATCCCAATCGATACGACAATTGATAATATGTTTGTCAGCAGCTGTATAATATCATCAGAAATTAACCTCATTAATATAGTTGTATCATTCGTAACCCGGCTCACCATTTCACCAGAACGATTTTTATCATAATAAGAAACCGGCAACTTTAATAACTTCACCCATACCTTCTCACGAATTGTTCGAATAATTCCTTCTCCAACTCGCGATAAAACATATAGAGAAATCGCCGAACTCGAAAACTCAAGCAACAATAGTACAACGATTGTTGCTAACACAGAAAATGAAAGTCCTTTCGAAAAGCTCTCCATTAAATTTTTAATGAACAGCGGAATACATAACCCAGCAATCGTTGAGAAAATGGAAAAAATTAATCCAGTCATAAACAACTTCTTAGAAGGATTGGCAATCCTCCATATCTCTCGAAACGATACATTTCTTTCTTCTTCCATACGATAACTCCCTCTTCTAATTTCTCCCTAATTCCACTATAAAGGATTTAATATGACTTTTCACGAATATATACAAGTTGGAATATGACAAATAGGGGGAGAAATATGGAGACACAACAACAACTATACTTTTCAAACCAGATTGGACAACAAAAACCAAACAGTATGCAAAATAAAGAAACAGCTTGCCCATTTTGCGATCAAACAAAACTAAGCGATATTTTAGAAACAGATGAAACAATCATTTGGCTAAAAAATAAATATCCAACATTACAAAACACATTACAAACAGTCATTATCGAAACTGATAACTGTCACGATCATATTGCAACCTATACACAAGAGCATATGCGAAAGCTTATCCGCTTTTCAGTTGGGCACTGGTTATCATTAGAAGCAAGCGGAAAATTCCAATCTGTTATTTTATATAAAAACCATGGACCTCTATCAGGAGGAACGATCCACCATGCTCATATGCAAATTATTGGTATGGAGCATGTCGACTATCGACAAAATGTAAGAATAGAACACTTCAAAGGAATTGTTGTAAGCAAAGAACACGGAATCGAACTGAATATTTCTACCCAGCCAATTATCGGTTTTACAGAGTTTAACATTATAATAGAAAATACAAATCAAATTGATTTGATGGCTGATTGTATTCAAAAAACAGTACGCTACGTATTACACGATTTTCATAAACGTTGTAATAGTTATAACATGTTCTTTTATAGCTTCGCTGGAAACATTATATGTAAAATTGTTCCACGGTTTGTCGTTTCGCCACTATATGTTGGCTATAACATCCCGCAAGTTTCTATACAATTACAAGCAGTAAAAGAACAACTAGATACATATTTTACAGAAAAATAGAGTAGGTCATCACAGAGCCTACTCTTTCACAACACCTTTATTTTTATAGTACACATTCTCTAGTCCAATATTATATTTCATATTTTTATCAGTCCACTCTGTTCCAAGAGTACCCGGCCAGCCGGATGTATTCGCTACATATTTCAATAACTCAAGCTCCGTTAATCCTTTTTCCATACCTCTTTTATATCCTTTTGCCAAATGTGGCATAGCAATTTCAGCATTTTTACGCGGATCTTTTAACTCCTCATCTGTTACATTCTCAGGAGCAAGTCCACCACCGCGATGTAATTGAAACAACCCAAATGATGTTCCATGATCTCCAACAGCTTTTGGATTGAAACGACTCTCATGCTCGGCAATTGTAAGAGGTATCCACTCTGGAAGACTATATTTCTTAGCCTCTTCGCTAATAATTTGTTTCATCTGTTTCGCTTCTTCTGAATCAACATAACTCATTTGATTTACAGGTTTCCCTGCACCCTCTGATTCGCCGCGAAAAAACATATATACTCCAAAAACTACTAAGAATCCTACAAAAAATTTCTTCATGTATATTCCCTCTTTTTCCGCTGAAATTTGTCCCCTTTCAGCCTTACATATATACAACTCAACTGCTTCACTATCTATCATACCAAGGATATACAATACCGACATCCTTCTTAAGTCTGATTTTGCGATGCAGAAACTACGAAACAAATATAAAAATATAACATTTCTCTATCAATCATTGAAACTAGCTTAAATAATCTTCTATATAAACCGCTTCTATGCAGAATACACCATGTCCTCACTTGCTCGTGGCAGACGCTCTCAACCACCCATAAAAGAAAAAGGGTTTATATCCTCTTATAACTTATAAATTTATAAGTTATAAAATTGAACTGTATTTTTATAGATAGTTTCCGTTGCCTCTTCAAGTGCTAGCCCTTTTATTTCACTCACACTTTTTAACACTTGCAAAATCATATTAGGATGCGTCATTTCATCAGTAAATTTCCACGGTCCATCCGTCTCTACCATAAGCTGTGATAACGGATAAAAAGCAGCAATATCTTTAATTTTGTCTTTATATACAATGTCAGGGGTAATCGAAATATAATACCCATTTTGGATCATTCTCTCCATCGTTCGTTGACTTCCCTTAAACCAATGAAAATGAGCATGTCGTATTCGGTAAGTTTCAAGTAAATCACAAACAACATCTGCATCATCATATACAGCATGTAATATAATTGGTAAATTATATTTCCGAGCCAAATATACAAATCTTTCTAGCATTTCAATATATGGATCCAGCAACAACGCCTTATTTTCTTGGCGTAAATAATAAGGCAAACCCACTTCCCCAATCGCCGCAATACGATGTGCCTCTTTTTCAATTAATTCGCAAATTCTTTCACATTGCTTGAAATCAACGTCTTGCTCAGGATGATACCCAAGAGCCGGATATATAAACGAGTAGCTCTTCGCCAACTCCAATGTTTGCTGACAAGAATGCTCATTCATCGACACAGCCATCAATGCTGCTATTTCTTTCGTCTTTTGTATATCTTCAATTAACTGTAATTGCTCTTCCTTTTTATATTGATCCAAATGTATATGACTATCAATCCATTTCATTTCTACCACCTCTTTCTGGCATTGTATATATATCCTTTTTCATTTTCCAACATATAATTCGCTACGATACCCGGCCAGATGCTCTTGCCCACCTATAAAAAGGGGTTTTATGTCATCAACTTGTACTTATATAGTACAACTTCCCAAAATGTATATGAAATTAAAAAACAAGAAGGCGAGCCTTCTTGTTCATTTATTTATAAAACAATAAAGTTTGTAATTACATCAAAAATCCCAATACATACAATCGCAACGCCAAAGTAGCTAAAACACTCTACTAATGGAAACTTAACTACTTCTTCTTTTTGCATCTCACCTGTCTCCCTTCTATATATAAATTCACTTTAATTTTCCAGCATCCAAGTTGCTGTTATGTAAAACAAAAGGTGAATGCTACTTGTTTGCTCCCTTTGTTTTAACATGGCCCGTGGCAAAAAAGGGCACTGACCGCTTCTATGCGCGGCCAGGCGCTCTCGCCCAGCCAAAAAAGGTGGTTTTTATGTTGGTTTTTCAATTTAGATTTATATATAATCTCCCTAACTTTTATATCTGTTTCTATTATGATAGAAATATGACAAAATAACCATTGAATTTGCTTACGTAAACCTTACACTTTTGTAAGATAAAAAAATAGCCCCACCTCTTTTGAGATGAGACTTACATGTAGTTGGTTGTTAATCCTTTTCATCACATTATGAATTCAAACAGAAAGATGTATTTCGTTCTTTCTGCTTTTAGTATAGGCCATACCCGCGGCCACAACTATCGAATTACATTACACGTACCTTACAGTATTGTAATATGTCGTAATCACTCAGCTATAAATTTCATTTAGAAGTTTGGCAAGGGGTATTATTTCAGTGGAAATGCGCCTCTTATTACCTATAGAATGTTATTTTCATTTTTTAGCATATAGGTTGCTGCCATGAAGATAAAAATGGACCTACACCTTGCTATCTTTCTTTGTTTTAAAACTTTGTGCGTGGCAGGAAAAGGCCCTGACCGTTACTATGCACGGCCAAACGCTCTCGTCCTCCCCAAAAAAGAAAGGGGTTTTTATGTCGGTTTTTCATAGAGTGACTGAGTTACACTATGTCTTTCTTTTTATTGTATTGTTAAAAGCTTCCCTCTCACATTTAGCGGAATATCTTCTTTATCTATTTCAACTAATCTCTCAGCATAACGCCCTTTTGCAATGATCTCTAACGGTTCATTTTGTTTTAACATTTTCTGAATCGTTTTTGTAATTTTCTGTTCCCGTCCGTCTTCATCATATCCAACAAATTCATATTCATACCAGCCATCTCCAATATGTTGGCCAATATCTTTTACAATTGTGTAATACGCTTTCGTTTGATAAAACGGATTATATTTATCAATTACTGGACCAAGCTTTGTTGGTAATAGTAAGACAACGATAACAATACTAGCAAGTCCCAAAAAAAATACACGTCTCCGTATTTTTTCCACTTTGGTTTCCTCCCTTGCACTTTATACGTAATCTTTCTCTCAGTTTAGAAAAGAAAAGGAACATCTACCATTGAACTGCCTTACACTTTCATTACAAAAATGTAAGCTTTCTGTAAGCTAATTCGATAGTTCAAACGTCCCTGATTTCGTAAAATAAAGTCAGAAACAGGGTAGATTAAGAAACTGTTCCTACTATATTAGACAAGTAAGGAGAGATCAATAGTGGAAAACCAAATTACTTTTAACAAATTTGATTACACCCTACTTGCTTGCGGCGCCGCTCTTCTTACAGCACTCACTTACGTTGCCGCAGTAATTTTTATATAATTTTGTGTCCCCTTTCCCCTTATATAGATAAATTTGAAAAGACGACCTTCTATGCCAGGTCGTCTTTTCCTATTACCATTATGCTGTTTTGCCTTCTTGCAACGTTTCTGTTAACTGTGTAAACGCCTCGTTTAATTTTTCTGTCATTAGTTGCATCACTTCTTTACGATCCATTTGCGCTGTCTGCTCCGCTTGAATCGGATCACCAAAGATTAATTGCGCTTTTTTCCCACGAAACAATTCTTTTAAACTGCTAGGCCCAACGTATGCAGCCGGAACTAACGGAACATTAGAACGAAAGGCAATTGTAACAGCACCAGCTTTCAGAGAAGTCGCTTCTGCAGATCTCGTTCCGCTCGGAAAAATCCCCACAACTTTTCCTTCCTTTAATAATCTAGATGGAATTTTCAGTGTGCTCGGTCCTGGATTTGCACGATCAACCGGAAACGCATTTACCCCATTAAAAAACCAATTCCCAAATTTACTTTCAAACAATTCCTTTTTGGCCATATAGTAAATTTTCGTTGGTAACATTCCCGTCGCTAACATGACAACATCCATCCAACTTTTATGAGTACAAGCTACTACATATGCGCCGCTTTCAGGTAATTTATCTTTCCCATATACCTCTACTTTTCCAAACGTTTTAAATATATATTTCAACGACCTTACAATGAATGTATACATTCGATCTGTTCCCTTCTACAATTTAATTTTTATCACTGTATTTATATAAATTCAATTTGACTTTCCAACACACAAGTCGCCGCCATGCTGAACAAAAAGTAGCCTATACTGCCTTCTCTCTTTGTTTGAACATTGCCTGTGGCAGAAAAAGGCCCTGACCGCTTCTACGCATGGCCAGACGCTCTTGCCCACCTAAAAGGAAAAGGGTTTTATGCCAGTTTTTGAATTTGGATTTATATATTTTTAATTATAACACTAAGTATTAATAGTTGGTAATAAAATTAAGTGACAATTTTAAAAATTTTTCCTTACAAAACTGTAATACTACTGTAAGCTAACTCGATAGTTACTCTCTTCCATCTATCATATACTTAAAACAGAAATAGATCGAAAAGGAACTCACATACTAAACACAGTCGTAACTACCGTGCGGCCCGTGTTACCCCCTTTATCGATAAAATTATTACTACTGCATTACATAAGTAAGGAGAGATAACTATGAATAACATTTCTTTTAACAAATTTGATTACATGGGACTTGTAAGCGGTGCGGCTCTTCTTACAGTAGTTATTTACACACTCGCACATGTCCTTGTATAACCCCCTTCCCCTTTATATAAATGAAAAGTGCTGCTTGTAATTCTACAAGCAGCACTTTTCATTTTGTTTCATATATAATTTCACCTGTTTTACTTATATCATAACCACCAATAGCACGCAATTCATTGTGAAATTCAGGAGACTGCAATACCTCTGTTACTGTTTCAATCAGCTCGATATTTTCTCCTGTCTTTAAAATTACTAAATCGTAACGTTCTTGTATAAGTGGAACAAAATCTACATTTACAATTTGGGCTACTTTTTCTGTCCCTACTCCTACATCAGCTTTTCCATTTGCAACTTGAGAAGCAACACCAATATGATTTGATTCTTCCCAATCATAGCCACAAATGTCCGTTTTTGCTATTCCATTTATACGCAATTGTTCATCGACAAGAACACGAATGCCAGATCCTCTTTCCCTATTTACAAATTGAATGGATGGATTGCATAAATCATTCCATGTCTGCACTTGTTTCGGATTTCCTTTTTGCACATAAAAGCCTGATGTTCTTGATAATAAATTCATAACAATACAAGGCTGCCCAACTAAAATTCGTTTAACATACGGAATATTGTATTCCCCCGTATCTCCATCGAACAAATGAAGACTCACAATATCTCCTTTTCCTTGATACATCTGGATCAAACTTGTTAAACTTCCTTGATATGCTCTTAATATATTAGAAACTTTCAAACGGCTCTCTATATGTTTCGTTAACATATCTAAAGATAAGTCTTGTCCACTGATAATACAAGAATCGAATCTACTTGGCAGGTTCATTACTTGCATAGATGAAGAAACTGCCTGGACTTTTCCTGTTTTCATCTCTGTAATATATTGTTCTAAATCACTTGCATCAACACGCATTTGTCTACCAACCCGGTAAGATGGCAATTCACCTTTTTTAATCAAATCATACACTGTTAATTTCGATACTTTTAACCGCTTCGCTACTTCTTCCGTTGTGTAGGAATGATGATCCATAAACCGATTCCTCGCTTTCTGCCTTCATTGTAACAAAAATAACAGTTTTTCTTCTATCTATTTTCACTATCGTGAGAAAAATCACAACATATCTAATTATAACTATTTATAATTAGATATGTTTAGTTATAATTAAATTAAGGAGAAACGAAGGGAGAAATGAAAATGAACAAGTACATATTTCGTTTAATTTGCATTATTTTATTCACACTACTTCTCGTAATAAGTGCGGGATGCACAAGCACAAATAAACAAGAAAAAACAATTGCTAAAGAAGAAACAGTTGAACTTACCATTTCTGCAGCAGCTAGTTTACAAGATGCATTAAAAGAAATTCAAACACAATATGAAAAGAAAGACTCAAATATAAAGCTCTCATTTAACTTCGATGGTTCTGGCAAACTTCAACAGCAAATTGAACAAGGAGCCCCTGTTGATTTATTCTTCTCTGCCGCAGAAGATAAATTTCAAACGCTCGTAACAAAAGGACTTATTGATCAAAAGGAAGGAAAAAACCTACTCGGCAATGAGTTAGTATTAGTTGTTCCTAAAGATAGTAATCTAAAAGACTTTCAATCGTTAAAAGATGAGAAAGTAACAAAAATTGCACTAGGTACGCCTGAATCTGTTCCAGCTGGAAAGTACGCAAAAGAGACACTTACTCATTTAAATCTTTGGGACGACCTTCAAAATAAAAATGTATACACAAAAGATGTGCGCCAAGTATTAACATACGTAGAAACAGGAAACGTTGATGCAGGAATTGTTTATAAAACAGATGCCCTTATTTCAAAGAAAGTGAAAATTGCTAACACAGCTCAGGCCAATTTACACGAACCAATCCACTATCCATTAGGTATTGTAAAAGCGACGAAACATAAAAAAGAGGCAACTGCTTTTTATGAATATTTACAATCTAAAGACGCTATAGCAATCTTTAAAAAATATGGTTTCACATCACTGCAATCGTAACGATGCCATTTGATACATTTTGGTCACCTATCATTCTTTCACTAAAAGTTGCTGCACTTTCTACAATTATTGTGATGGTGTTCGGAACGATAATTGGCCGTATTTTATCTCGGTCCTCGAAGCGCTATAAAATTTTATTAGAAACAATTTTTCTATTACCAATGGTACTGCCGCCCACTGTAATTGGATTTTTTCTCATTATTGTCTTTGGAAAAAACAGTCCCATCGGTCAGTGGATCGAAACTCTGTTTCAACAATCAATTATGTTTACATCTTGGGCTGCCGTTATTGCTTCAACTGTAGTTGCATTTCCGCTTATGTACCAATCAGCAAAAACAGGGTTTATCATTGCCAATGAACAAATTGAAGACGGAGCTAGAGACCTCGGGGCAAACGAATTACAAGTGTTCTTACATGTAACATTACCGCTCGCACTCCCTTCTCTACTTGGCGGAATGATTTTAAGTTTCGTTCGCGCCCTAGGAGAATTTGGGGCAACGCTTATGTTCGCTGGTAATATTCCGGGTAAAACACAAACAATTCCAACCGCAATTTATATGGCAATTGATGCAAGTAATATGCAGCTTGCCTGGGCGCTCGTTCTTACAACTGTCGGTATGTCAATTGTCTTTTTATTGCTCATTCAGTTTATAAATAAAAAGGTAGTATCTGTTTAACAGTAGCTTTCGACAAAGCTACTGTTAAACAGACATAAAAACCTCTTTCTTTTTTGGGTGGGCGAGAGCATCTGGCCATGCATAGAAGCGGTCAGGGCCTTTTCCCGCCACCTGCGATGTTCAAACAAAGAGAGGAAGAAAGTAGCAGGTTATTTTTTGCTTGGCGTGGCAGCGGCTTGTGTGTTGGAGAGTCAATTTTGATTTATATATAAATCAAAATTAAAAACCTGACATAAACCTCTCTTCTTTTTAGATGGACGAGAGCATCTGGCCATGCATAAAGCGGTCAGGGCCTTTTCCTACCATATGCCATGTTTTAAACAAAAAGAGTAGGCCCTTATTCTGCATAGCAGCAATCTATGTGTTAAAAAATCAAGGTGGATTTATATATTTCCTGCGAAATAAGACGAAAAAAAGGTTTCCTTGTAGAAAAATAAAAGAAAAGGAACATGTAAATGTGAAATAGCCTCTTTAGCAGAGGCTATTTCACTATATATTTCGAAAATACCGATAAGATACAGTCGCTTCTTCTTCTGTGCTTCCTTGGCTCGGACGTTCAAATTGTTTTACAAATCCCTTTGCTTCGTAAAAAGGAATTCCTTTCTCATTCCCCTTTGCAACTGACACCCACTGCTCTACAATTCCTTTCTCTTTTTGAATTCCCGTAAAATAGTCTATTAACAATGTCCCGATTCACATAAACTATTAAAATTTTCATATTCATAAAAATATACATTCTATTTGAATTTACTTTCTAAAGGAGACAACTTCCTGTTATGATATGGAGGTGCAAAAATGGGATAAACGAAAACGTATAAATTATATTGAAAATGCATTCATATTATATATCGTGTCATGCAGAATAAAACATGACGACCACTTGTTTTCTCCCTTTGTTTTAATCCTTGCATGTGGCAGGTTCTATGCATGGCCAGTTGCTCTCGTCCACCCTAACAAGAAAGAGGTTTTATGTTGTTTTTTCAACGTATATATATAAATACAAGTTGACTTTTTAACATCTAAGTCGCTGCTATGCAGAACAAAACATGGACGCTACTTGCTGTCTATCTTTGTTTTAAACTTTGCACGTGGCAGGAAAAGGAACTGACCGCCTCTATGCATGGCCAGTTGCTCTCGCCCACCGAAAAAGAAAAGGGTTTTTATGTTAGCTTTTCAATTTGCATCTATATAGATATGGAATCACGTTTTAACGATCGGTAATCCTCTACTTCCTAGGTGGAAAATTACCAATCGTTAGAACTCTAATATAACAAGAAGGGAGTCCTGTAATGGACATTTTATTAGCACTTCTCCCAGCATTAGCTTGGGGAAATATTTTATTAATAAGTGTAAAAATGGGCGGCGGTGCATATAGCCAAACGGTAGGTATAACAATTGGTGCTCTATTCTTTGCAACAATTATGTATGCATTTACAACGCCGGTTCTATCTTTAACTATATTAATTGTTGGCTTTATTTCAGGTTTATTTTGGGCTTTAGGGCAAGTCAATCAGTTAAAAACAGTTCAAACATTAGGCGTTTCAACAACAGTTACCATTTCAACTGGTATGCAGCTTGTAGCTACTTCTATCTTTGGGGTTATTGCCTTCCATGAGTGGACAACAACTACTACAATTATCATGGGAACGATTGCAATTCTCTTCATCGTAATCGGTGTTGTTTTAACTTCTTTAGATGATAAAGAAAATGCACAACCGCCAGGACAATTGAAAAAAGGTTTACTTACTCTCATTGTTTCTACTCTCGGTTACTTTGTGTATGTAATCATTATTCGTTGGTACAACATTGATGGCTGGGCTGCTATTTTACCTCAAGCAGTTGGTATGTTTGTTGGAGCAGTTGTACTGACATTTAAACATAAACCATTTAACAAATATGCAATTCGCAATATCTTATCTGGTCTACTTTGGGGAACAGGAAACTTCTTCTTACTTCTTTCCTTACCACGAGTTGGCGTTGCAACGAGCTTCTCATTATCTCAAACAGGGATTATATTCTCAACGTTTGGTGCAATCGTCTTTTTAGGTGAAAAGAAAACAAAACGTCAAATGGTATTTATTGTGCTTGGAAGTACTTTAATTATTGGCGGAGCTGTTCTACTTGGTATGGCGAAATCTTAATGATATATCCTAGTTTCGGAAATGCTACTTTCTGAGACTAGGATTTTTTTGTATGCAAATCTTTTCTTTTTACAATGCTCTTTCATCAATGGTATCGTTTTAGTAGTACATTTCTTACAGGAAGGATTAAAAGATATGCAAAGGAAACAAAGAGTGTTATTTATTGGTGCAGGTCGTATGGCAGAAGCCCTTTTTGCTGGACTTCTTCATACAAGTAAAGAGCAGATTGCTGAGATTGTCGTATCCAATCAACGAAATCAAGAAAGACTTGCGGAATTGCATGAAAAGTATGCTGTTTCTACAACAACTGATTGGAAACAATATGTGGCAGATGCTGATGTTATCGTCTTAGCGATGCCTCCTGAAGCACATGAACAATTGTTAACGGAACTCTCTCCACTTGTCAGCAATCATTTTATTGTAACAGTTGCAGCTGGCATTGGCCCTTCTTATTTAGAATCAAGGCTTCCTAAAGGTACTGCCGTTGCTTGGATTATGCCAAATACAGCTGCTACAATTGGAAAGTCAATTTCGTTATACACAGCAGGTTCTTTTGTAAGCAAAGAGCAGATTGAAATCTTACAAATGCTCGTAAATGGTATTGGAGACGCTCAATTATGTACAGAAGAAGAAATTCATCAACTAACAGCTATTACAGGCAGTGCCCCTGCCTTCCTTTACTACTTTGCTGAGAGCTTAATTGAAGCAACAAAACAGTATGGTATTGATGAAATGACTGCAAAACACCTCGTAATTAAAATGATTACAGGATCTGCCGCTATGCTAGAGAGCAAAAACAATCCTGCGATGCTTCGTGAACAAGTGACAACACCA
The DNA here is from genome assembly GCF_023715645.1 of Bacillus cytotoxicus. GTDB lineage: Bacteria > Bacillota > Bacilli > Bacillales > Bacillaceae_G > Bacillus_A > Bacillus_A cytotoxicus_A. Next base: position 44,735 of record NZ_JAMBOP010000017.1, read on the forward strand.
GGTGGTGCAACTGCAGCAGGCTTAAAAGTATTATATGAAAATAATTTCATGAACATGATGCAAGAAGCAATTGAAGCAACAAATAAAAAAGCTAGCGGGAAAACAATTTAATTTTAAAACAAGCAGAAAAAATCTTATTTAAAGATGCCGTCATCTCACCTCTCTATCAAAAAGAATCATCTTACTTAGAGCAGATGTCGTTGAAGTTGATTTTGCAAGTCCAGTGAACTTCAAATGAGCAAGAATTGAAAAGTAATAGACAAAAGGTATCCCATTTAAGGATACCTTTTTCTTTATGCTTCATTCCCTTTTATTACAGTTTGATTTTTCTTCAGTAGGATAGATATTTTATATCCGATCAAAGTGATTATTTGAGTTACCGCAATAATAATGCATAAAAACATTATATTTTTTGTTAGATTCTCCCCTCCAAATATAATTGTATAATATCCATCTGCTGCGTATGTGGCAGGAAGTAATTTCCCAATTGTTTGATACGTATGTGATAACATGACATGCGGTACCATCACACCAGCGCTCACAAGCTGTAAAGATAACGAGAGAATATTAAAGAGCATCCCTGCATTTCCAAACAAATTAAGAAACATTTGCGTTAAAGAGAGAAAAGCAAAAAAGACAATGGTTTGAAATAACCAAACCGTAACGATTGGTTCCTGTATTTGAATATGAAAGAACTTCATCAAAACAACTGTAATGATCGCCAATACTACAGCAACAACCATATTCATACATTGTCTTGAAAAGAAATTCCCCAAACCGCTTTCAACAAGTTGCGATGCTTTATATAACTCCATACTCATAATCATTGCTCCTACAAATGAAGCTAACACAATCATAAGTGGTACCATGTTGATGGAAAATCCTTTCGCATCATTTACTTTATGAATCGTAATTCCAACTGCGTCTTCAGTTAACCCTTTTATCACTTCTGCACTGCCTGATCCCATAGCTTGCAACTTCCCAGCAACCATTTGCTGTTTATAGCTTGATACCTCTTTATTTACATTATCATTAACCTGTTTCGCAACTCCCTCCATCATCTGCTTTGCCATCATTGCATTTGCTTGATTAATATGGAAATTTAAATCCGTCTTTCCTTTTTCACTTATATCCTTTGAAAAAGAAGGTGGAATTTCAATAATCATATCGTATACACGTTCATCCATTGCCTCTTTTGCTTTTTCCATAGACTCCTCTTTCTTCACTTGAAAAGGCAGGTTGTTCTGTAAACCTCCTGCAATTTTATTTCCCATGTTCGTATCTTGATTCACAATAGCAATACGCATTTCTTTCGCTCTTTCATATACCCCATCATACGCTGTTAGCCAAACACAAAAGAAAATAAGTTGGAATGCCAACGCTACCACAATTCCTACATACGTACCTGGTATTTTTAAAAACTGTTTAAATGCATTCATCTTCTCATCTCCCAAAAGCAAGCAAGTACACACTTGCATTTATTTTCAAATAAATACTAGGGTCTTAATGCCCTAGCATATAAGGTTATATTATTTTCAATAAAATTCTCATCATTGATCTCTATAAGTCGATTTTCAAAACGTAATTTGGATAGAAAATAACCAAAATTAATCCATATGAAGTTCATTACTTGCGCTTCAATATTTGTATGAATAATTTTCCCGTCTTGCTGCATCTTTTCAAAATAAATCATCAATTCTTCTTTTAGCCCTTTTGGTATCTTCGCAATTTCATCATCTAATTCAGGAAATTCACCCGTTTCACGTATACCAATAGAAATAATGTCTTTCGCTTCATTCAGAAATTTATGATAGTGCCTTGCTAAATTCTTCAAATCTGTTTCTATATCCCACACAATTTCTGTTTGTAAAAATTGCTGTAAATGCGGTACATATGAAAATTCATAAACGGCAGCTTCAATGACACCTTTTTTATTTTTAAAATTACGAAATATCGTTACTTCATTAACGCCAGCACGCATTGCGATTTCTTTCGTTGTTGTTGCTTTATATCCTTTTTCTTTTACTAACTCAATTGCTGCTTGAATAATTTTCTCTGCTGTCTTTGAGCGCGCCATATAATCCTCTCTTTCTGATGCAAGTGATCACTTACATTTAGATTATATAACTTTCCTAATTATTGTCAATCCGTTTTTTTGGAAATCCTTAAGAACGATACTCATACAAACAACCAAGAAACTGGAATATAGTTAATATAAAGCTAAATAAAAACATGACTAACATGCTCATATGTAAAGATGGCTGAAAAATAGTAATTGCTCCCCAAACACTAATACTAAACAAGAAAAATTGAGCAATGACTCCCGCTGGTTTCAACCATATCCTTGTTTTTTGTTTTGTAATCTTCACTAAAAATCCGATAACTGAAAATAAGGTTAATGCAATAAATGCTAGCCACCTTCCATAGGCAACATCATAAGGTTCAATTTGACCCGGGAATATGAAATGAATAATACGAAATAATAGAATACCAATACCGACACAAATAATTAATCCAAGTAAACATTCTATACTAGCCCTAAATAGAGATTTTAAAATTGGCTTGTTTTTCCCTATTACTTCTAATACTTCACTTAACATGCCAAGTGTAAATAGTACAAAAAACCATATAAAGAAGTAAAAAGGGGTTTCTAATTTCAATAATTCTGATATTGAATAGAATAACATTTTCCACATGTGTTCTTTCTCACCCTTTCTTATTCTTCTATATCTTCAAACTGCAAATTCGTAGGTTCTTCAGAAAGAGTCTCATAAAAATTTTCCGCTAAGTCCGTTGATGGCACCTTTTCATCAACTTCATCTAATCGAAAACTATCCGCCCATATGCAGCCTTCTCCTGATAATAAAATGCCAAATGCAATTCCAATCGCCTCTTCTTTTATATCCAGCACAACTGAATAAGGCTCCCAGTTTGTCGTATTTTTAATTGGACGATTTTGCATATTATCCATAGCTAATGGCTCTGTATCTTTTCCGTCCACACGCATCCACAGTCCCGCCCAATCTTTCACACTTTTACTTTTAATAAATGCTGTTAGGCGCAAACGCTTTCCCCTGTATTTATCAGCTTTAAACATTTGCATAAGTGTTGTAAATCCACCATGTGTAACATCCTCTTTCGCTTTTATATAAGCTGATGTTTTTCCTTGATGAACAGATTCATAGTCTATTCCCATTTCATATTCTCCAGGATGACTTCCACTTAACACCCATCCTTTCGGTAATCCTTTTTGCATTGAAACGCCCTCCCTTTCTATATAAAATGATTGAAAATACGTCCGATACTTTTTCGGTGGTAACTGAAACATGCCTTTAAATGCTCTAGTAAATGCTTCTTGTGAGGAAAACCCATACTGCACTGCAATATCTAATACAGATCGATTTGTCATCACTAATGCCTGCGCTGCATATGTTAATCGTCTCTTTCGAATATATGCGTTAACGCTCATTCCAAGATTGTCTTGAAAAACCCGATGAAAATGATACATAGACATAGCACAGTAAGAAGAAACTTTTTCTAAAGTCAGTTCTTCCTCAATATGTTTTTCTATGTAATCAATGGCACCTTTTAATAGTTCATCATACCTCTGCACACTCACCATTCCTCCTCACATTCCAAATTTAACACAAAAGTTTTATCTATTTTTTGATTTAATTTGCGATATTTGGAAAAATAATTCCTCCACTTTACATAAAAAGATAAATATTGGAAAAACTTTATTTGAAAACAACTAAGGAGGCTTTACAAAATGAGAATCTTATTTTCAATCCTTTTAGCATTCATGCTATTACCTGCAATGACAGGCTGTACACCTAAGAAACAGGATACAACTACTGATAAGAAAACGACAGAAGGTGGAAAACAAGCAGCTAACCAAGATTTAAAATTAAGCTTTAATGAATTTGATTTAAAGGCAAACTACAAAGATACAAAGAAAGACTACGAAGCTGACTACAAACATAAAAAAGAAAATAACAAGCCAGAGGTAAAATTAGACGATAGTAAAACAAATGAAAAGCTATCTGGAGATGAAGCATTGACCAAGCTAACTCCACTCTTACAGCAACTAAAATTTGATAAAGACACAAAAGATGAAGACGTCATTAATCAAGTAGTAGATATATTCCAACTGGACAAAGACTATGAAAAATTCGACTTAGAAGTTGTCTTTACAGATGGAACGAAAAAAGAATATAAAATGCCAAAGTAAACGCAAACTCTAAAAGTACCCCTATATTGATCATGAAGATTCAAATAGCTAAAAATAAAGTAGCCCTTTTAACTTTCGTTTAAAAGGGCTACTTTATGATTTTTTTTATTTTTCATTAAAACATTTTTTATGAAATCTTTTCCCATCCATTTTGTTATAGTACACTTCATATTTCTCTCTCGTAGTTGGATCAAAGTATACTTCTCCTGTAAATATATAACTATTGGGTACTTCTGTACCATGATTATTTTGTAATCTTTTATCTTTTCTCTTAGCCATTAGTAAAATAATAAGAAAAATAATGAGCTGTACACAAAAATAGACTATAATACCTTTCCACATACTATTCAACTTTTTCTACAATAACAGCTGTACCATACGCTACAATCTCACTCATATTATGACTCAAGCTTCCTGAATCAAAACGAACCATAATAATCGCATTTGCCCCCATTGCTGTGGCATTTTCAACCATGCGATCTAACGCATATTTTCTTGCGTCCTCAAGCATCTCTGTATACTGTAGAATCTCTCCTCCAAATAATCCTTTGAATCCAGCCATAATATCTTTTCCTAATCCTCTTGCTCGCACTGTTAATCCAAATACCGTTCCCAAAGTCTGTTTCACTTCATAACCCGGTAAGCTCTCCGTTGTTACAACAATCATTTCTTTCAACTCCTCATATATTATTATTATCAATAATGATAATAATAATATATGCAAAAAATGTCAAACATTCCTCCTTTCCAATTACATATTTATAGCCCCACGAATAGCGGGATAAAATAAAAATAACTTTGTTCGGAAACAAAGTTATTTCGCTGACTTCTCTTCTTTTTTAAAGCGATCATAATAGTTAACTGCTGTAGACAGATGCACCTCAATATCGCGAATTAATGCCGTGTTTCCTTCTTTCGCTAATCGGTCTAATTTTTTCACCGCTTGTTCTGTTTCTTTTAAAAAGCCTGTATATAATTCATTTTCTTTTTCTTTTGACTTTGGAACTCGAATTTCTTTACGCACATTCTCAATATCCGCTAATGTATTGTCCGCTAACTTTTGGGCGTCTTCTTTAAACTTCGGCTGATTCATTTCCTTTCCTGATTTCTCTTCGGCTTTTTTCCAAAGCTTCATGGCCTCATTTACTTCATTATTAATTTTGTCTTCATATTGACCATGTACAGATTGATACACCTTCAAATCTTCAGGATTGTCTTCTTTATGATTGGCTTGCTCTACTTTGTCTTTCGTTTCTTGTTTTGTTTCTTTATTACTAGTACATCCTGTTAATAGTAATGCACTACTAAGCAGAATCACACCCCAAGTTTTTTGCTTCATTTCAAACTGCTCCTTTTGTTCACTGTATGTCTTCTCTCATTATTATAGCGATAACAAGTACAAATTCACATGTATCTGCTCGCTATTATACCTATAGCGATATTCTGTTCACAATATCGTCACTTTATCCACTACGTGCTAAACACTTACGTCCTCTTATATATAAATCAAAAAAACTATCCACTTATTCTAGTGGATAGTTCCTTCTATTCATGCATTATACAGCTTCCTTCGCCTCTGCTAATCCTTTTATACTAGAAACGGCTTCTGCATGCTTTGCTTCATCAAATTCGTTTTCACTCTTTGCGACAACGATTGTCGCAATCCCATTTCCAATTAAGTTTACAATCGCTCTTCCTTCACTCATAAAGCGATCAACTCCAAGAAGTAACGCTAATCCTTCCAAAGGAATAACCTTTAATGCAGCTAACGTAGACGCTAATACAATAAATCCACTTCCTGTCACACCTGCAGCACCTTTAGACGTTAACATAAGCACTAAAATAATGGTAATTTGCTGTCCAATTGTTAAGTCGATACCAAATACTTGTGCTAAAAAGACAACTGCCATGGATAAATAAATAGACGTACCATCAAGATTAAAGGAATAACCTGTTGGAATAACGAGACCAACAACGGATTTTGAACATCCAAATTTCTCCATCTTATTCATCATTCTTGGCAATACAGATTCAGAAGAACTTGTTCCTAATACAATTAGGATTTCATCTCGAATAAACTTTAAATAATTCCATAAACTAAATCCATATATCTTACAAATAATATTTAAAACAACGAAAACGAATAAGAACATCGTTATATATACTGACATCATTAATTTTCCAAGTGGTACAAGCGAAGCAAGTCCAAAGTTACCGATTGTATATGCCATAGCACCAAATGCCCCGATCGGTGCAGCTTTCATTACATAGCCAATAATTTTAAAGAATACGTGTGAAAGTTTGTCTAAGAAATCAATGACTGAGTTTCCTTTTTCCCCAAGAGCCGCTAATCCTACACCAAATAAAATCGAAAAGAATAATACTTGTAAAATATCACCTTTCGCAAACGCATCAACCATATTAGAAGGAACGATATGGGTTACAAACTCAATCCAGTTAATGCCGTGTCCCCCATTTTGGGTATACTTTGATACATCCCCTTTTGCAAGTTCATTAAAATTAAGGCCTTCTCCTGGTTTCATAACATTTACAACAATTAAACCAACAACAAGGGCAAATGTCGTTACTACCTCAAAATAAATAAGAGCTTTTCCGCCGACTTTACCAACCTTTTTCATATCTCCCATTTTGGCAATACCGAGTACAATTGTTAAAAAAATAATCGGTGCAATTACCATTTTTACAGCATTGATAAATGTGTCACCTACCGGCTTCATTCCTTTACCAACACTTGGCCAAAGTAATCCAACTAACACCCCAAGCACAATAGCCGCTAATACTTGAAAGGTTAAGTTTTTAAAGAGTCGTTTCACCTTTCTTCTCCCCCCTCTAATTTTTTTAATTTTCTATTCATTAATTTCTAACGTAATGATAGCGTTTACATTAGAAAGAGAGAAGTTTATGGTCATAACGAATATTTTGTTCATTTTGGTCTTAACTTTTCGTTGTTCGAAACACATAACGATTAATCGGTCTTCCAACTCCGCCATACTGAACTGCCAAATGAATAACACCCTTTTTTTCTAAATAATCTAAGTAACGACGCGCCGTCACTCTAGCTATGCCAATAGCACGCGCCACATCTTCGGCGGAACGAGGTTCTTCCTGCTGTTTTACGTACGTTACAATTTCATTTAATGTAAACTCATTTAAACCTTTTGGTAAACTGCTTATCGTTTTCTCAGAGCGCCCAGAATATAATAATAAATCTAGCTGCTCTTGTGAAATGGACCCTGAGTCTCTCAAACTTATTTTATATTGGCGATACTTCTCTAATGCTTGCTGAATGCGATGCATCTTAAAAGGTTTAATAATATAATCTATCGCTCCGTTTTGCAGCATAAGTTTAATTGTTTCTCTATCTTTAGCAGCAGAAACAACAATGACATCTGTTTCTAATTGTTGTTTTCGAAATTCCTGTAATACTTGAATACCATCCTTTTTCGGCATAAAGATGTCCAAAATAACAAGATCTGGATTCGTTTTTTTTACAAAGCGAATCCCTTCCTCGCCATTGCTGGCAATAGCGATAACTTGAAACCCTTTTACACTTTTTATAAACTCTTTATTTACTTCCTGAACCATTGGATCATCTTCTATTAGTACTACTTTAAATTCCTCTTTATACCCCATACAATTCCGCCTCCATCTCCATTGGAAAAGTAATAATAAAGCTTGTTCCTTCACCTTCAAAAGAGGAAATTCTAATTTCTCCTCTCCCTTTTTCAACAATTTGTTTTACTAGAAACAGACCATAACCTGTCCCATCACGCTTATTCACAGTAAATCCTTTCTCATATAACCTTGGCACATGTTCTTCTTGTATCCCGCAGCCATTATCTTCAATTAAAATCGCGCATACGTCCTCTGACTGCTCAATACTAATATCAATTCTTTTGTTTATGGCCTCAATTTGTTCAAATGATCCAAATGCATTTTCTATTAAATTCCCTAATAACACAACGAAATCATGTTGATCTAATTGGTACGGAAAAGCATCCAAATAACTATTTGGATCAATAATTACTTGAATACCGAGTTCTTTCCCTCGACTTACTTTACTTAAAAGAAGCCCTGCAACAGCATCGTTTTTAATGGTCTCATTTAAAAAATTGCTTACACTCTCCTGCTCCTCGGAAATGTTATACGCCAGTTGTAATGCCTTGTCAGCCTTACCGAGCTGAATTAAGCCTGCTATTGTATGAAGTTTATTCATATGCTCATGACTTTGTACACGCAACGCTTCAACAAAGTTCTTCACCCCAGTTAATTCTTCTGCAAGCTTCGTTACCTCCGTACGATCTTGAAAAATCGCCACTGCCCCAATTAATTCATTACCTTTCTTAATAGGTATACGATTGCTTAAAATGACCTTTCCGCTTACTTTTATCTCTTCATTGTATACTGCTTGATTTTTCTCCACGATTTCTGGAAGCCTTGTATCCTGTAATATTTTACGAATAGGCTGTCCGACAACATCTCCATCTACATGAAAAACTTGCTTCGCTTTCTCATTAAAAACTGTAATTATTTCTTGATTATCAATAGCAATCACCCCTTCATTCATGGAATGAAAGGTCGCTGTCCTCTCTTCAAGTATTCTTTTAATCTCATATGGCTCGAGCTGAAACATCTGTTTTTTTATATGATTAGCGAGCATTAATGACCCTATTAATCCAAGTATTAAAGTTAAGATGACTATAAAAAGAATTTCTTCTCCTAATCCGCTCATAATCTCAAAGAAATTTGGTATCTTATTTCCTACAACAACAACGCCAATTTGGTTTAAATTTTGATCTTTAATAGGCATAAAAGCACGAATGACAGTTCCTATTTCTCCCTTTGCTTTTGAAAAATAAATATGCTCTGCAAACGCTGCCTCTTCATCTGCTCCTTTTGAAGCCTTTCCAATCATTTCTTTTACGGGATGCGAGTAGCGAACTCGTTCCATGTTCATAACGACAATATAATCTGTTTCATTAATGACTCTAATATTTTCAATCACAGAATTTAACGTTATCCACCCATTTGTTTCTTGAAGAGACTTCTTTACATCTGACATTTCTGCTACTGTTCGCGCTGTATTCATCGATCTAATTCTTAATTCTTTCTCTTCCTTTTGCTGAATATTGGCGACGATGATCCCTCCACCAATCATAAGTGAAACGATCACAACCGTATAAGAAAGAATTGTAATCTTCCAACGTATTGATAAATCCCACACACTTAGACCCCCTTTCCTCTAAAAGCACCTTTACGAATAGAAATCTTCTCGGTATGCTTACAATAAAGTGAAACTTCCATCAGTGGGTTTTTCATCCCCTGCAGGTGGAAGCTTACCGCCCACGAATAGCGGGATAATAACTTCAAAAGGAGGACGACGATGAAAAAAGTAGCTGCTCTTATACTCCTTTTTACCACTTTTATTGCGAGCGCTTTACTTATTAAGTATCAGAGTCATTCTCCTCAAAATGAACTCTCATATGATGATGACCAAGAAGGATTAAAGGACCAGATTGTCTTTAAATTTAGTCATGTTGTTGCAGAAAATACACCGAAAGGGCTCGCTGCCAACAAATTTGCAGAACTCGTGAATGAAAAATCAAATGGTAAAATAAAAATAGAGGTCTTCCCTAACGGAAGCTTATATTCTGATATAGAAGAATTTCGCGCCTTAAAATCTGGACAAGTACAAATGATTGCTCCTTCCACATCAAAACTCGGCACGTTCTCCCCTGAATGGGGTGTACTTGATTTACCATTTGCTTTTTCAAATTATGAAGCCTTACAAGAAGGCTTAAACGGAAAAATTGGGGAACAGTTACTTCAATCCTTACAAACAGATGGAATAAAAGGGCTTGCTCACTGGTCCAACGGCTTTAAACAAATCACTTCAAACAAAGGACCTATTTATACACCAAAAGATATACAAGGACAATCTTTTCGTATTATGCAAAGTAATGTCATCCAATCACAATTCGATTTATTAAAAGTTAACGCACATCAAGATTCGTTTAATTCTACATATCAATTAATTGAATCAGGAAAAGTTGATGGTGAAGAAAATACCATTTCAAATATCTACTCTAAAAAATTCTATAACGTTCAAAACTATTTGACAATTAGTAACCACGGATATTTAGGATACGTTGTCATGATGGATCAAAAAACTTGGAACGAGCAAACAAAAAAAACGAAGCAAATATTAATGCAAGCAATGCAAGAAACTACCGCTTGGAATAATCAACAAGCCGCTCAAATAAATAAAGAACAACTTGAACTTATTAAACAAAGTTCATCGATTCAAATTCATGAACTAAACAATGAACAACGAAAAGATTGGGAAACAGCACTATTACCCATATATGATAAACTTGCTCCTACGATTGGAGAAGATTTGGTAGAAGAGTTGAGGGAATTACAAAGGAAGTATCGCACACGGGCACCGTAATAGTAAATCCATCCGTTCTTAAAAACGGATGGATTTACTATTATGATAGGAAGATTAAACAAATTATGAAATTAACTCCCATACGATATTTTCATTATACTCAGTCATTCTATGAAAAACCGACAGAAAAGCATTTTTTAAATGGCCCTGAGGGACTGGCCATGCATAGGAGCGGTCAGGGCCTTTTCCTGCCACGCGCAAAGTTTTAAAACAAAGAAAGGTAGCTAGCTGTATATCCATTTTTATCTTCATGACAGCAAACTATATGCTGAAAGGTGAAAATAATATAGGTAATAAGAGGCGTGTTTACGCTACACTTATATGTAAACATTCCCCCAATACTAAGACCATTCAAATCGTGATGAAGAAAAAGCACAATCAAGTGAACTTTCCACGATATTAAGACACTACGAATGATTGACGTAAATCAAAGGTATTGTTAAAATTATTACTGGAATCAATGTGAAAGTACTCACAAAGTTCAATTATAAATGTGAATAAATTCACAAATTATAATTTTTAATGTGAAGATATTCACAAATATTAACCTTACTTAAAAAGGAGCTATACGTTATGAAAAGAATCGTAACACTAAGCACTCGTAAATTGACAGATACGGTAAAACACGGTGGATGTGGTGCATGCCAAACATCTTGCCAATCAGCTTGCAAAACATCTTGCGGCGTTGCAAATCAAAAGTGTGAAAACACAATGAACAGATAGGAAACAAGACAAGTACCGTCCAACTGCTTCCCAGCTGGGCGGCCATTTTTATTCTGTATTAACAGTTTTACTTTATAGATAAAAGGAGCTTGATTATCAAGTATGATTCATCAATATAAATTAAACGGATACAACATCGTACTCGATACCTACAGTGGATCCGTACATGTTGTCGACGATATCGCCTATGAAATCATCGCGCTTTATGAGACTACTACTGCGGAAGAAATCGTAACAATGATGCCAGGAAAATATGCGCATAATTCTGACATCTCCGAGAATGACATTCGAGAAACAATGGCAGATATCGAAGAGCTGAAAAACGATGGGCAACTCTTTACTGAGGATGAATATAAGAATCTCTCAATTGATTTAAGAAATCGCCAAACTTATGTAAAGGCCCTCTGTCTCAACGTCGCACATACTTGTAACCTGTCATGCGAATACTGCTTCGCCAGCCAAGGAAAATACAACGGAAACAGAGCGATCATGAGCTATGAGGTTGGTAAAAGAGCGATTGATTACCTACTAGAAAACTCCGGTCACCACCGAAATCTCGACATCGACTTCTTCGGCGGAGAACCACTTATGGCTTGGAAAGTTGTGAAACAGATTGTTACTTACGCAAGAAGCAAAGAAAAAGAGTACAAAAAGAAGTTTCGCTTCACCTTCACTACAAATGGCATGCTCTTAAACGATGAGGTCACTGATTTCTTGAATAAAGAAATGTACAATGTTGTATTGAGTCTTGATGGAAGAAAAGAAGTCCACGATCACCTTCGTAAAACAGTGACTGGAAAGGGAAGCTACGATTATATCGTTCCGAAATTCCAGGAATTTATCGAAAAGCGTGGGGATAAAGAATACTATGTGCGTGGAACCTACACTCACAACAACGTTGACTTCACTAATGACATTTTTCACATCGCAGATCTTGGATTCGACAAGCTCTCGATGGAACCGGTTATCTGTGATCCTCGGGAACCATATGCGCTCACTGAAAAGGACCTCCCAGAGATCTACAACCAGTACGAAATTCTCGCCAAGGAAATGTTAAATCGTGAGGAAGAAGGCAATGGCTTCACATTCTATCATTACATGCTTGATCTCTCTGAAGGCCCTTGTATCCAAAAGAGAATTTCAGGATGTGGCTCAGGAACTGAATATCTCGCTGTCACGCCATGGGGCGAACTCTTCCCTTGCCACCAGTTCGTCGGCGATCAAGAATACAGTATGGGAAACATCTGGGATGGAATTACAAAACAAGAGACGCAGTGCCAATTTAAAGAAAGCAACTGCTACTCGAAGCCGGAATGTCAGGACTGCTGGGCGAAACTTTACTGCAGCGGCGGCTGCCCTGCCAACGCGCTGCACGCAACCGGCTCCATCAATGGAATCTATGATTTCAGCTGTGACATCTTCCGTAAAAGAGTTGAATGTTCCATGATGGTTAAAGTAGCTGAATCTATGAGAGCTATGGAAAAAGCTGAATAAGTACACTGATATAATAAGAGGCTGAGATTTATGCTCAGCCTCTTTACAGATTTTTATACTTGTATACTCAAAATCCCTTTGATTTGTTTTTGAATGGTAAAACATGTTGCTCTACTCTTTCATATAAAGTAAGCAATTGCTTGATAAAAGAAAATTTCGGTACGAACCAATACGAAAATAATGCTGAAACACATCCTATTAAAGCCCCTATCGCCACATCAAAAGGATAATGAACCCCTACCCAAATACGAGAGATTGCTACGCAACATGCAAGGATAAGCCATAACCACCCAGTCTTTTTACGAACAAGCCAAAACGAAAAACAAATTGAAAAAAATAAAATCGTATGGTCACTAGGAAATGAATTATCTACAGCATGATCGACAAGTTTATTCACATCAGGCAACACCGCAAACGGTTGATAATTGAAGTGCCATTTTCCCACTATTTTTCCAATCACCTCAGCAATTACAAAAGCAATCATCGCTTGAATAACCATCATCTTACCTTTTCTAACCCCAGTAAACCAATAAACGATTATAATGAAACCTAAAATATATACCATATATTCCGCTAAAAATACCATAGCCGAGTTTAAGAACGAATATTGTTTACCTAAATCATTGATTGCTCGAAAGACATCAATATTGAATTGAGAAAAAGACATTTTCAAACCCCTCCTTTATCGTAAGGTGGTTAACTGATTTCTGATTGCCATATACTCACCTTATATGCTTATAATTTTATTATGGGAAAAAAGCCTTAAATGGGACTTAACTGCTTCTTAACTATTTCTTAATTAAGGAGTAGAACATGCAGTTGTTCCTCATAAGAAATCAAAAACACGAGGAAAAGTATTTCTCCCTCGTGTGAAAACACTATTAAGCTAACAACTAAAGCATCATGAATTATTTGAGCTGCCAGTTACACCTTTTGAAAAGAAAGTTTAACCCAAAACTTGTGGTAAAATAAAAAAAATTTATACGTTTAAATTCCATAAAGAAGGAGGATTAATCTTGAACCCAATTAATGATCATATTAAAGCAGATTTAAACATTTTATTTGTTGGTTTTAATCCAAGCATTCGCTCAAGTGAGACAGGACATCACTTCGCCAATCCAAATAATCGCTTTTGGAAAATTCTCTATGAAGCAGGATTAACCTCCAAAAAATATGATGCTTCGGAAGACTACAAACTGTTAGATCTAAATGTAGGTCTTACAAACATAGTAGCAAGGCCAACTAAGGCAGCGGATGAAATTACAAAAGAAGAGTATAAAGAAGGAAAAGAAATTTTAAAACAAAAAATTATACAATTAAAACCAAAAATAGTTTGTTTTGTTGGGAAAGGTGTTTATCAGGAATATAGCGGACAAAAAGTAGCCCCCTGGGGACAGCAGCCTGAATCAGTCATACCTGGAACAATTGATTTTGTTGCGCCATCCTCAAGCGGGTTAGTAAGAATGAGACTTGAAGAAATTGTAGGGATTTATAAGCAGCTTACTAAATTAGTATACAAACAAAGCATCGACGGGTAGATAAGACCGTCGATGCTTTGTAATTTACTTCTTTTCCATTACTGCAAAATAATTATTTTCATAATCAGCAAAGTTAAATACTCTACCAGAAGGCATACTTACAATTTCTCCGACTGTGACTTTTTTATCTGATAAATCTTTATATAACTGATCAAGATTTTCTGTAAAAAACATCAGCGAAGGTGTACCAAGATTTAGTTCCGGCTGCATTTTAGCAATTAATTCCTTATTATGAAGAATGATACTCGTCCCGGCTTCCTTTGTTGGAGAAATTTCAATCCATCTAAATCCTTGGCTGTTACCCTCTTCAGAAACTACACGAAATCCTACCTTTTCTGTCCAAAATTGTACTGCCTCATCTTGGTTATTTACATATAACATAATTTGACCAACTTTATTAATCATTGTCTTCTCTTCCTTCCTTCTCGTTCAATTCAAATTAACTTTCTTCGTTTGAGCATTTCGTTATACTTTGGTATTGATCATATAATCAACTAATGATTATATCAAATATAATTCCTAAACATTTTTTTCGTCATAAGATATCCCTTAATTACAATACTGATCTACTATCTTATTTAGACGTTCTATATTTTCTGAAGATACATTTTCTGATAATCTTGCCGCAGCAATAATAGGAGCCCACTCAAAAACTTCATCCCTAGATAAACCAGTATTTTTACAATATATACGTAAATACATGTCAGCTAATTCTACTGAAGACTGTGAATACAATAGATATGTTCGATATACATCTGCCCGAATATCCCCCGAGCTAGAATCCACCCAATCAATAATATTCACGTTATCATTACTCATAATCAAATTAAATGGATGAAAATCTCCATGACAGAGCCTTGGTTCAAATACCATTGAATCCAATTTCCTTACTAATTTATCCTTTTGTATTTCACCTAAATTATGTACGGATTCAATCTGGCGATGTAATTTTTCTGACATCGATTCAAGTAAAGTTGAATCAACAACGACAGCATGCACCTCTTTTTGGACATTGACGCAAATATTTATGTAATGCTCAGCTAATTCCATATTATTCATTAAGAGATCTCCTACTGTTTTCCCTTCTACATATTCCATTATAACTGCTTGTCTGCCCTTTATTTCTCTAACTTCTAGTACTTTCGGAACGTGAAGACCACATGAATAAGCGTATTCTTGTTTTTTAGCCTCATATAAAGATTCTGTATTTGGAAAATGCTTGTTAAACACCTTCACAATTTTATCATCACAAAGGTATATCTTCGCTGTATTTCCTATAGCTATCGGATCACCTAGATTCAATTATTTTCTCTCCCCAAATAAATTATAATAATGCCAAATTCGATGTAATGAAAATAAAATCCTTCTACCGCTAGGCTGCTTTTTTAGTTAAATAAAAAAAATCCCTTTAGATAGTTGCATCTAAAGGGATGAGGCATCATGATCTTATTTCAAGCCCATAGCTTGCGTTATTTAAACTTTTTCATTAAATACCTTTAAGAATTAACAACAGAACGCTTTTTTTCGCTTAGACCAAGCGTCTGTGCTGTTGAATCGTGAAGTTCTTGGAACAGCCCTGGGTTTTCCACTAGTGACACGCCATAAGAAGGAATCATTTCTTTTATTTTCGGTCCCCACTCTTTCATGTGTTGTGGGAAGCATTTTTGTAATACCTCAAGCATAACGTGAACAGCAGTAGAGGCACCCGGAGAAGCACCGAGCAATGCAGCTACCGAGCCATCAGCGGCACTAACAACTTCCGTACCAAATTGAAGTGTTCCTTTACCACTTGCAGTATCTTTGATAACTTGTACACGTTGGCCCGCTATCACTATACCCCAATCCTCACTTTTGGCGTTTGGAATAAACTCACGTAATTCTTCCATGCGCTTTTCATTCGATAACATGACTTGCTGGATCAAATATTTTGTCAATCCCATCTCTTTTACGCCTGCTGCCAACATAGTGAAGACGTTATTTGGTTTTACGGAACTTATCAAATCAAAATTTGAACCAGTTTTTAAGAACTTTGGTGAGAAGCCGGCAAACGGTCCAAACAATAATGCTTTTTTGTTGTCAATATATCTTGTATCAAGATGCGGAACAGACATTGGAGGAGCACCAACCTTAGCTTTACCGTATACTTTTGCATGGTGCTGCGCTATAACTTCCGGATTGTTACATACCATAAATAGGCCGCTTACTGGGAACCCTCCAATATGTTTTGACTC
The DNA here is from genome assembly GCF_023715645.1 of Bacillus cytotoxicus. Taxonomy (GTDB): domain Bacteria; phylum Bacillota; class Bacilli; order Bacillales; family Bacillaceae_G; genus Bacillus_A; species Bacillus_A cytotoxicus_A. Next base: position 61,424 of record NZ_JAMBOP010000017.1, read on the forward strand.
AGGAATACCAGTTTTTTGTAGTAAAGGCAAACTTCCGCCCCCACCGCCGATAAAGACGAATTTTGCAGTATGATATTCGATTTTACCGCTATCGATATCATGTACCTTCACTTCCCATGAACCATCGCTAGTACGTTTAATATCCTGAACACTATGCTTGTAATTTATCTCGACGTTTTTTCTCTGTAAGTGATCAAACAACATGCGTGTTAACGCACCAAAGTTAACATCCGTTCCAGAGTCGATTTTTGTTGCCGCTATCGGTTCATTCGATGTGCGGCCTTCCATGATAAGCGGAATCCATTCTTTCAGCTTTCCAAGGTCATCAGAAAACTCCATCCCTTGAAACAGGGAATTATTTGAAAGCGCTTCAAAACGTTTTTTCAAAAACGTTACATTTTTTTCCCCTTGTACTAAACTCATATGAGGTATTGGCATGATAAAGTCCTGCGGATTACGAATCAGCTTGCTGTTTACAAGATAAGACCAAAACTGTCTTGAAAGCTGAAACTGTTCATTAATTTTTATAGCTTTGCTAACATCTACAGATCCGTCAGATTTTTCGGATGTATAGTTAAGCTCACACAGTGCAGAATGACCCGTACCCGCATTATTCCATTCGTTAGAGCTTTCTTCCCCCGCATTTGCGAGTTTTTCAAACACTTTGATCTCCCATTCAGGTACTAACTCTTTCAGTAATGAGCCTAAAGTCGCACTCATAACTCCGGCACCAATTAAGATAACGTCTGTTTTCTTCTGCATTTTGCTCATGATAACCTTCCTCATCCCCTATATTTACAAAAAAGAGTATGCGCTCCTGCTTAGATGTCACAAAAGCAATGCGCCACCTAGACCCCACCTAGGAACACACCTTTTCTGTTTCAATTATAACTGTTCATATTCTATTATAATTATTTACAAGGTAAAATATCTAGTGTTATCTGATAATTATAAACTATTTAAAGCAGTTAAAAAAGTAAGAATTTCATTTAGAGGGCCCTAACCCCGCTTCTTGCAAGGGTTAACCGTTACTTGTGGTATAATTCTCAGCAATTAATATTTTGGAATAAAGTCTGTTCATCCTCTACCTATGTTATATAAATACACCTTGAAACAAAGACATAAAAAACACCCTGTTGGATATATCGTATCCAACAGGGTGAAACGGTGCAACTTTTGTAGGTGTTAAAAAAGTTTGATCAAAACCTTGTGGAAGTATTGTTTTTTCAGCAAAAAACAATAGCTGAATTTTGAAACAGTCTTCCTTATGAAGACTGTTTCATCCTTATGCATCCTGTGAGGATATCCATTATAAAACCCTAAACTCTTTCATACTTTCTCCAAGAATATAGTGAGAAAACCACATCAAATTCTGCTTCATAATAGCCACATTAATTCCTGGCTGGTCAGAACTATATTTCATTCCTTTAAATATAATTAATTCTGTATCAACTTCCATATCCCTTAATCCTTGATATAGCTCATATGCATTTGGAGTTGGAATTCTTGCATCCTTTTCGCCATGTTGGATTAAGGTGGGAGTACAAGCTGATTTAATATATGTCATTGGTGATGTTTTCGTATATATATCTGGATCATTCCATGGATTATTTCCTAGATGCATCCTAATAAAGTAAGGTATATCTGTATTTACATAATGGGTACTCCAATTCGTAATTCCGCCTCCAACTGAAATAGCTTTAAATCTACTACTAAATGTAGAACAGAAAGCTGATATATATCCCCCGTTGCTCCATCCCATAACCCCTACTCTATCTTTATCTGCAATCCCTTTGTCAACTAGTTTATCCACTCCAGATATAACATCATCGTAGTCAGAAATTCCTAGTTTTCTATAGTTTGCTTTTAAGAATTCATTACCATAACCAGAACTTCCCCTGTAGTTTGGTTCTAAAACTATAAAGCCTTTTTCGATAAACTGTTCAATAGGATATTTCTCATTAAAACAGTCTGAAAATATTGGAAAGGATGCAAAGGCCGGACCACCATGGATTACCACTAATAAGGGATATTTTTTATTTGCGTCAAACTCTACTGGGGTTGATAAAACACCCTCTATTTCAAGACCATCACTACTTTGCCATGAGATTATTTCCCTGTTACTTTTAAGCTTTCCTTTGAAAAAGCTATTTTCATTCGTTATTTTTTTATCGTCTAAATAGATTTCAAAGGTTTCATTTGTTATAGCTTTATTATAGGATATATGATTTCCATCCCTTGTTATAGAAGCATCCATTATAAAGCTATCTACTTTTTCGCTTAACATTTCCACAGTGCCATCCTCAGATAGCAATCCAATAAGATAATTAGTTTTATTCTGCCATCTAATTAAAATTCCTTTAGCTGTCCACCGTAATGGAATAACCGTACTATCAAAATCTGTTAAAGGTTGAATTAACTCTCCATTATTAATATCATATATCTCTAATGTACTGTCTTGGATATGGGTCTTATAGTAATCCTTCTCCCTTATGCTTGCTGAGTAACATATTTTGCTTCCTTCAGGAGAAAAGCAAACGCTCCCTCCCAACAATTTATCTATATTTAGCTTTTGTAGCTCTCCAGCTCTAATATCTAGTATGTATAGATCTCCATTCATATAATCTCCCATATTGGAGCTTGGTGTAGCCATAAATACAGCCTTTTTCCCATCATTTGAAATATCAAATTCATGGATATGAAAATCCTTCCCATCAGTTAGTTGATAAACAACGCTATTTTCGTTTTCATCTTTATAATTATTGCAATTATCTGAATTCCCTAGAGGTTCGTATTTATTATTTTGTATTACTTTTTCTATTTCAATGTAATATAAACAATGATTCTGGTATTCCTTACCTATATGGTGGAAATACCCATATAGTTCCTTACGTTTCTTTATCACCTCAGATTCTTTTGACTGTGCAACATAATAAAAACCCTTGCCAGTAGACTCCCATTTGAATTTACTGACCCCTTCTTTCTCATCAGTAATTTGAACCCCACCATAACCATCTATTGACTTAACAAAGATCTGATTTTTCTTATTATCCCCATCCCCAACTGGGCTAAGGTATGCGATATTCCTAGAATCTGGAGACCATAATGGGTATGTACTATCTATATCCCCAGTTGTTAATGGGTAACTCTGTCCCTTATCTTTTTCATATATCCATACATGATTCCTATATGTATTGTCTTTCCAGTTAGCTATCTTCTTAACAAATGCTACGTTTTTGCCATCATCACTTATGTTTGTACCTGATAAGGTTGGTAATGAAATAATCTTTTCTATACTTAGATATGTTTTTTCATTCATTTTCATTAATCCCCTCTCGTAATTCCTAGTAATCTAATTTGTTCAATATTAACTGTTAATAAAAAGTCCGTTGTCATAACAATTGGATTGCCTATTTTTGGATCAGCTTGGTGTTTAATCCCGAGCTCTTCAGCAATGATAATCGTCTCTTCTTGTGGTAATAAAGGAAATTGTTCACGAATATCCGGAAAAACAACAGAAAATTCAGTCGATTAAAAGTAGTTCCGTTCCAAATCCGATAAAAACTCATGTTGTCTGCCGGTTTTTATACCTTTTAATCTTGTTGATCACCCTAATGAGGAAACACCTTGAATTTTAAGCCAAGGCTGATAATCTTTCCCACTACCCGTTCCTCTACCCTCTTAAATCCACTTATCGATTTTAGATGTTCTTTTTCTTTTCGACACAAAAACACCCCTTTAGATAATCATATCCAAAGGGGTAAAGCTTCGCAACTTTGTTTTAAATCCACTGTGTAATTACAATAAAATTGATTAAATTTAAAACTGTAAACCGTTCACATTTGTGGACGGTATTAAAATAAAGTTATTTAATTTTCAAATTTACATAAGGCTTCATAGTTTTTTTAAAAACAATAAAGTCGTTCAAAACACAATTACCTTAAAAAACATTAGATCCCTTTATTATTTCTTCTGTACTTAGCAATGTAGCTTCTTGGATTGTAACATTATTATTTTTCATAAAAGACTGCACAATGTGATACCCTACAGCATAACCTGCACCGGTAGATAAGCCTACTGGTTGATAACCTTCTTTTTTTGCAAAATCATCTCCAAACATATAGCTACTTACTTCCGCAAATCCTTTCACATTAAGCCCTTCCTTTATTACGTAAATGGAGTATTCAAGATCTTCATTGTCAATTGAAGTAACCCATGGACCTAAAAGTTCCTTACCATACAATGCGGTGGCAAACGAATCAGCGAGTCCCTCAATGATTATATAATCAGCTACGGTTACATCTCCATGATTCCATTCAAAATACGAGAATCGTAAATTATGATGAAATTCATGTGCAATGAGTGCCGGAAATCTTGGAACGTTGTAGCTATTCGGACGAATTATTGTTATAACATAACCAGGTATACCACCAAAACCAGTATAACTGTTTTGGCTTTTTAGTTTTTTAGGGTCTGCAATATACATACCGAATTTCAGTTCTTCTGCACTTACTCTTAAATCGTGCTTAGAAGAAAAATCTATACATTCTTTTAAAGTTTTTCCAGCAATTTTTAACGCATTCATCTTCTTCAAATCATTTAATGCTTTTTCTGCTAAATTTGTTTCATTTATATCTAAATACCCTAGCATTTGTGTTGCCATCATTACATCATAGCCTTTTGGATCCTGGGATTTCATTGGTACATTAATTGCATTCCACATGCCTTCGAAAGGCTTCATCATTGTATACCTAAAAAATTTTTCTCTTTCTTCATGTGGCAGTGAAAGTAATGTATCATATTGATTTATAGTATCTTCTATAAAAATTTTCATAAATATCTTCCTTTAATCATGTACTTATTATTAACTATGTGAGAAAGCCTAAGAGTATTTAATATACTATCTTCATCCTCGCTATTCTCTAGATGACTTAAAGATATAAGTACGCATTCTAAATCAGTGTACATTTCATCAAGCAGAAGACTTGTATCCTTAATACTAAGTTCATTTAAATTTAAACTGCCAATGAATTTTAAACTCTTTCCTACTATCTAAGTTGAATTTATCTTTTACAATCGAATACACAAGCGGTTAATGACTGTTTCAGGTGTACGATTCAACTCGCGAATAAAAGCTTGCACATTTTTCCGAATCTCTTTGGCAGAGGAATAAAAAACGTTATAAATCACATCTGATTTGAGCCACTTCCATAGTCCTTCAATTAGATTTAACTCGGGACTATAGGGAGGTAAAAATACCAGCTCTAAACGTTGTTGATTTTTGCTTAAAAAAGGTTGAATCAACTTCGCATGATGAATGCGGGCATTATCAAGAATCATGACGATTTTTCCAGTTGGATAACGTTCCAATACGTTTTGAAGAAAGCGGAGAAATGCTTCAGCATCATAACGCTCTTCTTCTACACAAAACAAATCACCCGTTTCATAGTTCAACGTCCCAATCAATTTAACACCTTGATGCTTTCCATAAGTGGGAATGATTCGTTGTTTCCCTTTTAAAAACCATGTATGCTGCAGGGCTTGATAATCACGAATCATGGACTCATCTTGAAATAAAAGATGAGCAATTTCTTCATTTACAATTTTTTTTATAAGCTGGAAAGGTCTTTTCTATAAATTCTTTCTGTTTCTCACCATCAGCTTTTGCCAACGTATAAGTCGGTTTTGTATAACTAAGACCTAGATCCTCGTATAAAAGTCGGGACACACCACGGAGTGTATAAGTTTGACCCCATTCCCTTTTTATGAAAGAAGCAATGATTGCTAGCGTCCAATTATGTTTAGCTGGAAACCCAACATCAATTGGCAGTTTCGTTGCGATGACTTGAACCAACTCCTGTTCTTGTTCAGAAGTTAATTTGCGAGGTGCCCCTGGTGATTGACCCATAGTTAAACCATCCAATCCTTTCTCTTTGTAGGCATTCACATAATTATAAATCGTTTTCTCTGAACGACCGACCATGTTCACGATTTTTTTTCTAGAATAGCCTTGCAAATAGAAATAGATGGTTTGATAACGCTCGTACATTCGTTTATCTTTCGTAGCTTTCATTGCTGCAAATAGTGTCTCTCTTTCCGTTTGGTGTGCGCTCATTTGTTTCCTCTCCGTTCGTTACTATGCGTTACGCTATATTTCGACAAAGAGGAGCCGTAATCCTTTAATTCAACTTATATATCTTTAAATTTAGGATCTTAATTAAGTCTAATAAATCCTTATTTGATAAATGAATTTGTCCTATATCATTTCTTTTTGGAGTAATTAAGTTTAATTCACTATAATATCTTATTGTCCTTTCGGTTAAACCTGTAGCTTTCTTTACATCCCCCGTGGTAATCAGATTAACCCACCTCCTAAGAACAACTTAATCTATGACGCTACGTTATAGTCAATCTAGTATTTAATAATGGTATACAAAAAGCACCTTCAAAATTGAAGGTGCCTACTTTATCAGTTTCCTAAAACAAAGAACTTTATTATAAATAAAACGATTTTATTTGTAATTAAACAATTTTATTGTCACTTAACAATCCACTGTTGGTTTGGAATAAAGTTTGATTAAAAGTAGTCTATATACGCTGATTTTAAAAGATAGCAAAAGAACTTATTTTGAACAAAGATTGATCAAAATGAGTTCTTATTTTGTAATTACAGTTTTATTTTTTGTAAAAAAGTTTGATCAAAATCAGATTACCTTCTATTAAAAATACATTTATTTTGAATTCTATCCCCTCACTTATCTTTTTTGATAGAAAAAGCCATTCCAACACTAAAAGTATTAGAATGACTTGGAAATTATTTAAATAAACATTTGCTGCATATAGCCTTTTTTTTGCGCTTGCAAATCCTCTAATTTTTGTTGTTCACGTTGGATTTTCTTATCAAAAGTAGATAATAAGTCAATAATTTTTTGTTGTTCTTGAATAGAAGGAATAGTAATTTCCCCTTGTAATACAGTCGTATTATTTACTTTCATATCGTTTTTAGCACCTTTATTTACTAACGGGCGCAGATAACTATTAGTATTATCATCCAATTGGAAATAGTAATCTAAAAATTCTCCTTTTAGATTTTCTTTACACGAATATACTGCGTAAAGTGTCGAAACGATACCATCTACCCCTTTATTTACTTTGATAATTCCATATGGATTCTTTTTCAATGGACTTTTGGTATATACAATATCACCTGTGTGTACAACATGATAATTTGCTACAGATTCCCCAGCAAAAGAACGCCCTTGAAATTTAATCTGATTTATAATTCCATAGTCTCCAGACACCGACAAGACATCTTCTTTTGAGAAAATCCCCTCAAAATTTCTTATTTTATGCTCAAATAAATAATGTAATAATTTATTTGTCTGCCATTCGGGATATTCTTCACCACGATCATCTTTAAAACGAATCTCTTGCTTAAAAATCTTCTGCATATAGCCTTTTTTTTGTTCTTTCAGCAAGTTCATTTTTTCTTGTTGGCGATGGATTTTCATATCTAAACACTTAAAAAAATTACCGATTTTCATTTGTTCATGAACTTGCGGAATAGTGACCTTTATTTGTTTAAGTTCACTAACGGGAATTAAATTTGTAATAGCTGAACCCGGATTAGACTCAAGTATCTTTCTCTGCATTACTGGTGAATTCATTAAATAATAAAAATAATCCACAAATACGTTTTCAGATACTCGGAATCTAACTAAAGCCTGATTTATTACACCTGGAAGAGCACCTTTAGGGATTTTATATAGCTTTCCGATTGTTCCTGAACAACTCATAATAATATCATTAGGTAGAACTTCAAAACTTTTCAATTCATTAAATTTATCCTCACCAATAAAATACCGAATATTTTCTGAATTACCATATATAGCATGACGCTGTTCATAAACAGCATATCCCTGCTCAGCAAAAAACTCCTTTTTTAGTGCACCTCCAAACGGCCCTCTCTTTAATCCTTCTGTTTTCTCTTTCAATATATCCGCAAATTTCATCTGCTTGATACTAGTATCTCTATAATCTTTAAATCTTAACTTCGGTACATTCACCTTCTACACCCCCAATTCTTTGAAGTATTGTGTTAACTCTTGATCAACTTTTGCAATTTCTTCATCAATTTCTTTTAATCGTTTTGCGACTATATCTAGGTCCACAGCCTCTTCTTCTTCAAACGTATCAACATAGCGAGGAATATTTAAGTTATAATCGTTTTCTTTAATTTCTTCTAATGTCGCGGCATATGAATATTTATCCACTGTTTCACGATTTAAATAAATTGATACGATTTTTTCTACATTTTCATCTGTTAGATGGTTTTGATTTTTTCCTTTTTCAAACTCATTAGAAGCATCGATGAATACAACATTCTCATCATACTTACGACATTTTTTGAATACTAAAATACACGTTGGAATACTTGTACCGTAGAAGATGTTTGCTGGTAGACCAATCACTGCATCTAAATAGTTCTTTTCTTCAATTAAATATTTACGAATCGCTCCTTCTGCGGCACCTCGGAATAATACACCATGTGGAAGTACAACTGCAAATGTACCATTATCATCTAGTTGGTGGATAAAGTGCTGCACAAAGGCAAAGTCTGCTTTTGATTTTGGTGCCAGTTTACTGTATGCACTGAAACGTTCATCGTCTTTGAATCTATCATCGGCACTCCATTTAGCACTGTATGGCGGATTGGCGACAATTGCTTCAAAGCGTTCATCTAAGTGTTGTGGTTCTTCTAATGTATCGGCGTTACGAATATCAAAGCGTTGGTATGGAATGTCATGCAATAGCATGTTCATCCGCGCTAAGTTATACGTTGTTGATACTTTTTCTTGTCCATAATATTTGTATACTTTTGCTTCTTTACCTACACGTAATAATAATGATCCTGAACCACATGTACCATCATAAACACTGCGAATTTCTGATTTTCCAGCTGTCACGATTTCTGCTAAAATTTTAGATACTTGTTGCGGCGTATAAAATTCTCCTGCCTTTTTACCTGCGTTCGCAGCAAACTGTGAAATCATATACTCATATGCATCACCTAATACATCAATTTCAACATCATCCTGTAAGAATGGAATTTCAGCAATATTTAAGATAACTTTCGCAATTAATTTTGAACGCGCTTCGACTGTACGACCTAATTTTGAAGAAGTTAAATCCATATCATCAAATAAGTTTTGGAAATCTTCTTGGCTGTCTGTTCCTAATGTAGAAGCTTCAATTGCTTTGACACCATTTTGCAGTAACTCAACATCAAAGCTCCCTTTTGCACCTTTTTCAATCTCAGCGACTAAATTTGAGAATAAATACTGTGGTTCAATAACATAACCTAGTTCACCTACAAGATATTCCGCTAGGTCCTCTTTGTATTCTTCATTTTCCCATGCTTCTGCAAATGAAATGTTATCTTCCTTTAATAATTCGTTTGTACGGAATTCCACTTTTTCTGATAAGTAACGGTAAAAAATTAAACCTAAAATATAATCTTTAAATTCATACGCATCCATTTGTCCTCGTAAATCATTTGCCATTGCCCATAGCTTTTTATGTAACTCACCTTGTTGTTGACGTTGTTTTTCACTTGTTGTCATTTCTTTTCCTCCTACGTACTTCTATTTGTAATGTTCACCAATTGTTGGTGTATAACTTGTTGTTCTAACTGCATCTTTTCTTTTAACAATTGTGCTTTTTTCTTTTTTAAGATTGTAATCTTCCCTATTTGCTTTTGTTTTTTATAAGGTGGTAATAATACTTCAATATCTTTTATATGTGAGAGCTTTAATGACGAGATGACACTACCTTCTGAAAAAAGCGCAATTTGCTTTTGAATAGTAGGATGTTCATTTAAATACCATTCCATGAAACATAAATCAACCGTTTCAGTAAACACAACTTTCACAAAGTTATTCGTTAGTAACAATCCGCTATATTTTTTAGGTAAAAATGCGACCTTCTGCGATAACGTATGCATAACTAAGCTATTTGAATCCGTTAATAATTCTTTTACAAGCTTACCTTTTCTCACATAGACTTCCGTATTCTTGTCTTGTGATATACGATAGCTTAATCCTAATGTTTCATTGAATTCTTTTAAAGTAAGCAAATGTACCGTTTCACGGTCTTCGTTTAGTTTAGATGTTTGAATACGATTAATAAACGCTCCTTGAGTAACATTTGCACAATCTCCTAATCTCAATCGCTCCCCTCCCATTCACTATTTTCTTCAACTTAAATATAATTGATATTTTTAAAAATATCAATTATATTTAAGTTATTTTTTATGATATTTTTAAAAATATCATAAAAAAAGAGAGGGCGTTCCCCTCTCTTTTATGAACTATAACTATATTTTTCTGTATGCTCTCGAATAAATGATGTAACTGCCCTGATAGATTTCTTTCTTTTTAAAAACGATCCTGGCAACTCATCCATAATTATGCTTTGCTCAATTAAGTTGGAGTACTCATATGTAGACAATTGTTCTTTTAGTACTTCATCATCTAAACCAATTTCTTTTGCAAAGTCGTTAATCTCTTTCTCACTCATTTCTGCTTCATAACGTGCATATGCATCTAAGACTGATTCTTCTGGACTTAAATACGGAGCGATTTTATCTAAGAACCCTTTAATAAGTTCCACTTTTAGACGTAATTTCGGATCCGATGCATGATCTAATTCTTGCTTAATTAGACGGATTTCGTTGTTTCTTTCTTTTTCATCATTCATTGTTAAGTTTGCGATTAAATTCATAATATAACTTACGTTAATCCGGTCGGTATGCATTAGCTCTAACTCAAAATCAATATCCAGTAAAATCGATTCTTTTTCAACTTCACGTTTTGTTTTATCAACAATTTTAAAATATTTACTTTTGAAATCCTCATATGTTTGCTCTGAAATTTGTAGCTTATCTTCATCAAATTTAAAGTCAGAAAATGATTGTAGGCGTTGCAGCAACTTCGTCACATTTTTAAAGGCAATAATAAATTCTCGTTGTTCTTCTTCTATTTCAAGTTTGTCCACATCTTCTGGTGTCGCTACTACACTTAATAATTTATTACGTGCATCAAGGAAGGCGGTTAAATATTCGTCATAGCTTTTCATTAAAACATCATCTACAGAGTCTGTTTTAGAGAATAACTTGATCGTTTCATCTGTCGCATCTTTTAAGTTGCGATAACACACAATATTACCATATGGTTTTGTCGCTTTTTCCACACGGTTTGTACGACTGTAGGCTTGAAGTAAATTATGATATTGTAGATTTTTATCTATATACAATGTATTAAGTGGCTTACTATCAAAGCCTGTTAAGAACATGTTTACGACAATCAAAATATCAATCTGTGCATTTTTCATTTTTTTCGATACATCTGAAAAATAGCGGTCCCACGTATCTGTTGAATAATCGGTTCTATACATTTCATTGTAATCATCAATCATACGATCTAATGCTTCACGTGAATGCTCCTCTGTACCATCACTTTCTTCATTTGCACCAAATGAATATATTGCTGCTATTTTTAGATTATGATTTTTCTGTTTGAATATATCATAATACTTAATAAGCGTAGGAATGGAATCTACTGCAAACAAGCCACAATAACCCTTACTTTTCGAACGGCGCACATGATTATCTAAAATATGGTCTGCTATCATTTCCAAACGTGTTGGATGGTGCCATACTTCATCTGTATCGATTCCTTGCACTTTTGTTTGATCTTCTTCATCAATATTCGCATTAAATGTGCGAATATATTCCACAGAAAAACCAAGTACATTACCATCACGAATTGCATCTTTAATTAAATAGTAATGCAAGCATTTTTCAAATAAATCAGCTGTAGTACGACCATCTTGACTCTTGTTCTCCTCAAAACGTGGTGTACCTGTAAAACCAAAGTATTGCGCAATTTGAAAGTGATGGTCAATTTCCTTTCGCATATCGCCAAATTGACTTCGATGACATTCATCAATGATAAACACAACATTTTCCTGTTTATACGGTTCCATCACATCTGCATAGCGTGGATTTTTAATCGCATTATTCATTTTTTGAATTGTTGTCACAATGAAGTTTTTCATTGGATTTTTGATTTGTTCAATCAGTTTATCTGTTTTATCTGTACGGTCAACAGAACCTTTTTCAAATTTATTAAACTCTGAAATTGTTTGGCTATCTAAATCTTGACGATCAACAAGGAAGAACACTTTTTTAATACTTTCTTCGTCCGCCAAGATCTGACCTGCTTTAAAAGAAGTTAATGTTTTTCCTGAACCTGTTGTATGCCAAATATAACCGTTATTATTCGTGTCCGTCGCACGTTTCACAAGTGCCTCAACCGCATATACTTGATAAGGACGCATAACCATTAATGCTTTATCCGTATCATTAATGACCATATAACGACTAATCATTTTTGCTAAATGACAAGGCTGTAAGAACGCTTTCGCAAAGTCCTGTAAATTTGTAATAACATTGTTCTTTTCATCTGACCAGAAAAATGTAAATCCAAACTGAATTGCATGATCTGAATTAGAAAAGTATTTCGTATCAACACCATTACTTACGACGAAAATTTGTAGGAAATGATATAACCCTTGAAATGAGTGTCTTCGATAGCGCTGAATTTGATTAAATGCTTCTTTAAAATCTAGTCCTCTGCGCTTTAGTTCAATTTGAACAAGTGGCAATCCATTGATTAAAATCGTCACATCATAGCGATTCTCATATTTTCCTACGACCGTTGTCTGTGTTGTCACTTGAAATAAATTTTTACACCAGTCTTTTGTATTTAAGAGCTCGATATATAACTCTGATCCGTCTTCACGCTCAATTAGTAATTTATCACGTAGGATTTTTGCAGAATCGTAAATACTTTTGCCTTCGATTGCTGTTAAGATTCTTCTAAATTCTTTATCTGTAAGAAAATGCCCTGCTAATTTGTGTTTATTAAACTCATTTAATTGGTTTCTAAAGTTTGCTAGTAGCGCATCGTAGTCAGGAATCTTCACTGCTGTATAGCCTTGATTCACTAATTGACTATGTAGATTTTTCTCTAGCTGTGCTTCTGATTGGTATGCCATTTAAACTCCTCCATAACCCATATATCCACCTTTATATATTCAAAATACCTCTACTCATCAATAATCATACCATCAAAAAGAACACCTGTATTAATATCCCATAAAGTATATTACTAAATTTTTCTATAGGTAATCATGCCATTCATCAAACTAGCTTTCTAAATAACAATTTAGCTTTATGTAAAATGCCTTTCTTACTGTGTTTGGCTTTTTTCACAATAATATCTTCGCTTTCTATCTCCATAATTAACTCCTTAGCCCAAACACCGCTTTTATCCACTAAACCCCACAATATGTTCCGAATAACAGAAGACCATTCTACACCGATAGTCGAGGACAATATTAACATAGATAAAGAACGACTTTCTCGTTCTATTTCCAAAACTTTGTACTGTCTTCCATTAAATAACTCTATACTAACCACTATGTACTTACGATTTGTAATTCCATCAGCTAAGTAACTAAATTTCCGCTTTTCACTCCCTGTTGGTAATACACCTGTAGTCACTTTAATTGATTGAACTTCTGAATAGCTTTCTAAAACTTTAAGTACATTAATAAAGTCCAACAGTTCACCTTGTTCCTTTATCTCATATAAGGATTTATTCTCTATTCCCCTTGCAAGCTTATTACCACCAATATCTGCGGTAGATCTTCGTCCATTATCCTCAATGGAATAACGTTTTGTATTTTCATCTTCTTGTGTTCGCTGCTTATTAAAATTTCTACGAATTTTTGTTACCTTCGGAAGCTTTTCGTATTCATGAATTTGATTATCCATTTCTATTAAATCAAAATCATCAGTTGTTCCCTCAGTTTCTTCATCTAATTTCATTTCAGATTCGCCTGTACCATCATTCTGCTTTGAGTGAAATGCATATTTTTTAGCTTCGCTTGACCTTTCATTTTGCACTATCTCTGGGTGAGTAAATGAAATCTCTTTATAAGGAATCTTTTTATTTTTAACACTCTTTATTCGAAGGATAGTTCCTCCCGCTTCACTTAATTTCACAACAGTAGTAACAGTAATTGGTTGCCTGAATAACCATTCAAACCGTAGAACTCCTGTATTAATAAAGATATAGGCTGCATTTTCAAACACTTGTCTTAGATCTGGATTTGTTAAAAGCCATACTAACTGGAATAAGTAGGAGTCTTTCGTATACTTATGATGATACTGTGATGAAAAATCTAGGTGTAGCTTATTGGGCTCATATTGCTCAAGAAAATATTGCGGAAAAGAATTCGTTTCAAATAAACGATATAATAAGAATCGATTTGGTGCTAAAATACTACGCACAACTTCAATAAGGGGTAAGATATATTTTTTATTTTGGTATGGAACAGTGAAACTACGTGAAACATCTTTATCATTTGTACCAAAGATGCTCCAATCTCTTTCTGAATAAGTCACAGCATTTGGGTAAATTGTAATTTCAACTTCTTCTATACCTAACGGAGGAATACTTTGACTAATATCACCGTTCATGTAGTAATGCTGAATGGCTAAAGCTGGCAATGTTCCCCAATCAACTAATATTTTTTCCGTCCTATCATTTACTCTAAAATAAGCATGGATCATCATTTTTTTATCTTGCAAAAAAGGAGAGCTAATCCAAGTTAATTGTGCTTGCTCTCCTTCATCAAATGGCCATTTATTCAATTTAACCTGTTGTTTGCTCATCGTTACTCACATCCTGTTTCCTTTTCAAATATTCTTCTAGCTTTGGTTTTATTTCATGAAAATGATGCGTTTTTACAGCTGCTATACGCTGTACTTTCCATAGTGTAACGAGTTCATTCATCGTTATCATTTGATCAATCACTTTGCAACAACGACGAATTTGAAATTGCTCGACTGACTCAGTTATTGCTTCTAATAGCTCCTTCGTTTGCGATAGTTTATCTGAATGACGCTCCAAATTCGCTAATATTCCTAATCGTTTACCAATCGCTGAAATTGTTACTCGAATAGGTCTTTCTTTTGCTAATAACTCTTTATAGAGCGTTTCTATTCTTACGGCATATTCTCTATCTCGTTTATCCCAGTCTACCGTTTTAGTTCGCTCCAGCTTCTTTTGTTTTATAGGCAAATTCTTCATCAACCATTCTTTATCATGCCAATATAAGAACATATATTGCTTTTTAAAGCGTTCTCTCAAAGCTGTACGAGATAAATTAGGAAATTTTCGTATCCCTTCTATCATTTCGTTTTTATATTGTTCAAGTAACTCTTTATTCCCCATTTTCACTTGATTACTTACTACCTCATGCCCTTCTAAATACCTTTTAACTGTCTTTGAATCGACTCCTAATTCTCTTGCAATTTCCCTCTTACTAAGTTTTCTAGTAGACAATTGTTTAAGTTTTGACTTCCACACATCACCAAATACTTTTACTCTTCCTATACGAAATCGATCTTCTAAAGACAGATCAGGACCTTTTCTTGCATAGATAAAACCACACGAACATCTAAATGTACCAATTGGAGCTGTTGATTTAAACTCTCTTGTAACTTCAACGCTCGGGATAACCAATTCTCTATAGTGCGTTGCTGCATTATTCAAACAAGGCCAAGGACCCACACCAAACGGACCTACATGAGCCTTTTGATTCACAAAGTCATCTATATCCTGTTCTAAGAAATAAAGCATTAACAGATGCCTAAAAGGATGTACATGGCGCTTGGTATTACGAGTAATCACCTTTAACCAGTTATACTCATCCGCTATATTCAGCGTACTCTCATACTTTTCTAAAAACCCCTCAGGAAACTTGCTTTTAAACGCTTGATACAATTCTTTTTGACGTACTCGATTCGAAACTGTAATCAAATTTAATTCACACAATAACGCACGGTATTTCAACTTAATATCTTCTCGTGAAAATTTATGCAAAGGTAATTGCAATAATTTATATGCTTGTTTTGATAAGTAAATTGAAATCTCCGCAAAAGAATCACCTTTATAAATAGAAGATAGATTCATATTCTTTAACTCAAATCGAATATATTCAATACGGCTCGTTTTATCTACCGAGTATTTTCTCAATTGCACCTCATGGTGAGGACAGTAATCAATACCTTGTAGCTGATGCTCTCGATGTATATATGGCTCTCCAAATTGCTCTACATCACTTTTCGTACATTCTGCACAATAATAAAGTCCAGCTTTTCTACAAATACTTCCTGCAACCATACCGAGTCTTGTATAAAGCGCTTGTCCATCATTAGCAACATCTCGTAGAATGTCTTGCTGACGCTGCTTTGTTAAAAACATTGCATAATAAGGATGAATTGTATGATTAGCTAATATAGTCTCAACAGAATAGTTAGAGCCTAGTTGTTCAGCTAATATAGCAAAATGGCTACCAATCTCCACACTCGGAATCACAGAACGGCTTTGAAACACTTCTTCTAACGTGTCTTTACAATCGATATTGCCACTATAAAAGTGATAACGTGCAATCGCTGAATATATCAATTCATCTGGATATGGATTAGTGAAGAAAGTTAACATTTCTACATCCTCCTAGTAAAATTCCTCTAATGGATTTTTCACATAGCCGTTAACTGTCAACAATTCATATGAATGTTTCTTTTTCTGTAACGCTTGTTCTCGCAACTTTAATAATGGTAATAAGTTTACATTTTTAATACTTTTCTTAGACTTTTGTACTTTCTTCTTTTCATTTAATGCCATCACTTGCTGAATAGACTCTAACTTTAAAGTATTGTAGTCACTATCAATAGGTTTATTCTCTACAACTTTTGTAATGAGCTTCCGAATATCATTAGCGTTTAAAGCATCAAAAATTCCTAGCGAAGCAACTTCAACACTTAAACTTTCAATCGTATCTTGCCGCTTATATTGCAATGTATTTTGGCGTTCTTTCATCGCTGCTTTGATTTTCCCCTCGTACTCGGTGTTTTGCTTATGATTAATCATTAACTCGTCAAGATTAACCATAATATCCTCATACTTATACACTGCCTTCAAATCATTTTTACGAATGGCATTAAGCATCGGCTGAATAATTTTCATATCCTCTTTAGCTGTTTTCCTTAACACGCGAGAAGTAATAACCTCATTTTCATTTGATTCATCAAATAGTGCTCGCTCCTGTGCTAGAATAAACAAATTTACAGCTACCGAAGTAATTCCTTGGCATTCTTCATAAAACGTCTTTTTAATTTCGCCAGTAAGCTTTGAACGAGTTTTTAAACATTGTAACTCCCACAATGTTTCTAAGAAGAACTCCCATTCCTCACTGTCCTCAGCCATACGATCCCAAATAATTGCACCATCACTTGCTGCACGACGAGCTTGACGGAAGTTTCCTCTAAATAATTGTTGGGCCTTGGGGGTGCCAATTAACACTGTAGGAATGCCGACTGTATTTGATAATGTAACAAAAAAGTTCAACATCTCTTCTTGGTCATTTTTTGAATGTAGTAAATGCTGTATTTCATCAATAACTAACACTCCGATACCATACATACTTGCTAAAGAAGTCATGTGTAACAGCATCGTTGACGTAACACGATTTAAATAACCATACTTCTCTAAGTAACGAGTACCGAGTAGATCATCAATCGCCTTGAAAAATCCTTTACACATTGTAGATAAGCTTCCATCATATGGACAATCGATTTTAAGCCAAACAATTTGTGTACGATTAAACGGTTGCCCTTTGTAAGTTTCATGTTTGATAACTTGCGGATACAGAAGTAGCAAGCGCTCAATTGCTGTTGTTTTTCCAATACCTGAAATACCAATAATCGATAAACTATCTGCTGTGGAACGAATATAATTTAATCGCTTATCAATATATTTATGTGCTTCCTCTTCATCTTCCCTTAGCTGATGTAAAACCCGAATGCGCTCTAGAAATGTTTTATCTAATGGATTACGCGCTAAATAGCCTCGGCGAATTAAAGTTGATAGGCGCCGCTCTACTTCAAAATGGATAGGTAAAGGTTGAATAAAGTTTTTCACACGCTTCAACACATGATAACGAATGTTCGTTCCACTTTGTTTATCTTGCTCTGTAATACGTGGTGTTACCATGAATCGTTCTAACACATCATCCTCATCAAAGATTGGCGGGAGTGCTTCGATAAAGGGATTATTGTCATACTCAGATAAAACCTGCTCTTTGTAATTGGCTTCCTCAAAATCACCTTTAAGGACAAGATTATTCGTCTTTTCCAAACTTCTCATCTCGCTTTTTCTTTAATTTTTCCATTAGGCGAGAGCTAGACTTTATAGATAGCTCACTTTGTACCTTTCCTTTTGTAGAAAAATCAATTACTTCTGCTTTCTCACTAACAGCCTCTGGTGACAAATCAAACTTTTCTTGCTGTCTATTTAACTGCTTTTCCGTATTTTTATTTTCTCTAATAGATGCAATTTTTTCTCTTTTGCTAGTAGATGCGTTTAAAGATTGATGTTTCTTGTTCTTTGCCTTTTTAATGATTTCATCCATCTTTGCATCTGTATTAATCGTTAGTTGTATTTGATTGGAACGTTCGATTTCTTCCAATTCACTTTGTAATTGTTGTTGGAAAATAATTTCTTCTAAGAGGTCGTTGCGATATTGTTGACTTGGCTCAAGTAAAATACAAGACTCGAAATCCATCCCATTATCATGCGGAATATAAATTTTCTCTACGTTACGTGGATCGTAAACTATTTCGATACCCTTATTTCTTAGTTTTAGGTACCATTGCTCTTCGACAGCTTGTTTTGAACCATATAATAGATTTTTAAATTTAATACCAGCTCTAGAAATGATAGCTTTCCCACGTGGCAAAACATTTAACCTTAGAATATTTCTATCAACAGTTCTTAGTCTTCCTTTACGATTTTGAATCCCCCAGTTCCATAATTTGATTGGAGTTGGTACCAAGCCATCTGTAATCATTTCTTTTTCCATTGGGTATTTATCAATAATTTTATGATTATGATGAAGCACCAACGTAATAATTATTGCTGTAAATTCTTTAAGACTTAAAGTCGCATCCAATCGATAATCTCTATCTCCACGTTCACGGTATTCTTTTTGAATAGCACCTGGCGCCTTTTGTTTCACCTTACCATTCAATGTGCGGAATTTACGTTCTACAATTCCTTTTAAATCCCCTCGATAAGCAGTTGTATTTTCAATTCTGATATTTAAATTATTAATTAAATTTCCAACAGAGTAGCCTTCAAACTCACCTCGATCGGCAATAATGATTGCGGGTAAGTGATATGTAGGCCATTGTTCCTTAAGTATTTCAATCCCATACTTTTTACAAAATTCCACTTTATCAGTGACCATATTATCTAAAGCCATCATCGCTCCAATCCACGATGGGCCTTCTAAACCTACATATAATCCTGTAACGATACGAGCATACACATCGATTACAGCGTAAATAACTGGTCTGCCAATGACTTTATTTACATCCAAGGAGCTAACTAAATAAATGTCTGCGATTGTTGCATCAATTTGAAAACGAGCTCCAGGACCATTTGTTTCGGATTTTGAATCACTTAAAATTGGTCTATGTTTAGACTCAAATTCCTTTGCGCTCTTACGGAATTGAATATCTTTTTTCGGATCCTCTAATTTCTTAAACCAATAGTAAAACTGATTATATGAAGGTATTCGACTCGTATCCCAAACGTGGTATTTCATTTCACCATTCTCTTTATAGCGGTCTGAGTAAAAATCACGCAAAATAAAATGGTATACGTCTGTTAGTGAATAGTTATTTGTTTTACGATAATACTTGTTAATGGCATGCTCAAATTGCAACTTCACTTCATTAGTAATATTGATACCCGTTTGATAATTCCCACTAATATTTATTCTTCGAGGGCGCCCTATTTTGGTATTTGTTAAAGATTTACTTTTCCCCTTACCGCCAGAATTTGCGTAATCGGGTAACATCGCATTTTTGTTCATACCACGCTGCCAATAACGGCTGAGAAGCTTTTTTACCTTCGTTTTCCCAAGTCCACTTTCTTTAACAATCTCCTGAATCTTATTTTCACGACCCTGTTTATTAAGTAGTTCGCTCATATTATGAAGAATATATTTTTCAACTATATACCAATCTTCTTTACGTTTTTGTATTTGTACTTCTGTTAATTCGTTATCTGGAATAGCTTTTGCATAAGGATCCATAACCACTAGAAGCTCACCTTGTTTAATGTCCGTCTGTAAAACACTATATAGTTCTTTTTGAGGCATAGCGCTCGTCGTATCAATATTAACGATATACACATACGATTCCTCAATGTCGATTACACGTATCCTCTTAGAATCCGTTACATATTGAAGCACTTGATTAATATAAATCATCCGTTTTTCACCTTCTTCAACTTGCTTTCATCAATCGACTTAATCTCAATAGCCCCCTCTAAATTTATTGGTTTAAGCATATCTATCACAATAATTTTCTGAGCAAGCAAATGATAAAAAAGGGTCACACCACTCCCAAAAGGCAGATGTGTCCCTGAATC
Organism: Bacillus cytotoxicus; assembly: GCF_023715645.1. Classification (GTDB taxonomy): domain Bacteria; phylum Bacillota; class Bacilli; order Bacillales; family Bacillaceae_G; genus Bacillus_A; species Bacillus_A cytotoxicus_A. Next base: position 82,057 of record NZ_JAMBOP010000017.1, read on the forward strand.
AAATTCACTTGTAATAATACGAACACTGCATGAATCGTTTAGCAATCTTTGCATCAACGATAAAGATAAATCCTCGATGAGCTGCGAACTCATTTTTTGAAATACATCGTAATCTTGAATATTGTAATAGTCATGAATATAGCTAATATTCCGTGCCATTACTTTATGAATCTCTTCCTCTGTAACAATGCCCCAATCAACGTCTCTCCTCTGCCAATACTCTCGTTCAATCTCGAACTTTTCCAGTACACGTTCCTTTAATAATTCATCCTTCATTTTAATTGTACGAGCCACTTCAAATACACCTTGTCCTTTATCTACTGTTAATAAAAAATCCGTTGTCATCACAATTGGTTCACCAGTTTTAGGATCAGTAGAATGCTTAATACCTAACTCATCTGCAATGACAATTGTTTCTTCCAACGGTAGTAAAGGAAATTGCTCACGAATATCAAAAACAAAATCAGAATGTTCAGTTAAATAAAAGTAGTTTCGTTCTAAATCCGATAAAAATTCATGTTTCCTACTCGTTTTTATTCCTTTTAAACGAGTTGAACGACCTAGAGAGGATACATCTTGAATTTTCAGCCACGGTTTATAATTTATACCGATACCTGAACCACGACCTTCTTTTATCCACTTTTCAATTTCAGATGTTCTTTTTCTTTTAGACATAAAAACACCCCTTTAGATAATCATATCTAAAGGGGTGAAGCATCGCAACTTTTTTTAAAACGTCGCGACTTTATTCAAAACATCGCATCTTTTTTATAAACATCGCGACTTTATTTCAAATCTACATCCACAACCAAATCTACAAATCTCTTACTCAACCGTCACCGACTTAGCCAAGTTACGCGGTTTATCAACGTCACACTCACGGTGAAGCGCTGCATAGTATGAGATTAACTGTAATGGAATGACTACTGCAAGCGGTGCTAGTGCTTCGTGTACAGCTGGTACGATGAAGCGGTCGCCTTCCATTTCTAAGCCTTTCATTGCGATGATGCAAGGGTTTGCTCCGCGTGCTGCTACTTCTTTTACGTTACCGCGAATTCCAAGGTTTACGTGCTCTTGCGTAGCAATTGCAATAACTGGTGTACCTTGCTCGATTAACGCGATTGTACCGTGTTTTAACTCTCCTCCAGCAAAGCCTTCTGCTTGGATGTAAGAGATCTCTTTTAGCTTCAGTGCACCTTCTAGACCAACGAAGAAGTCAACGCTGCGACCAATGAAGAAACAGTTGCGTGTTGTTGCTAAGTATTCTTTTGCAATTGCATCCATTTCATCTTTTTGGTTGCAAAGTACTTCCATTGCATTTGCAACAAGACCTAGTTCTTTGATTAAATCAAAGCCAAGTGCTAAACCTTTTGCTTTTGCAATGTCAGCTGCTAAGATTGCAAGTACTGCAAGCTGTGCTGTATATGCTTTCGTAGAAGCTACAGCGATTTCCGGGCCAGCATATAATGGCAATGTATAATTCGCTTCACGAGATAGTGTAGAGCCTGGTCCGTTTGTAATTGTTAATGCTTTATGTCCCATTTCATTTGTTTGTACAAGTACTGCGCGGCTATCTGCAGTTTCACCACTTTGTGAAATGTAAATAAAGAATGGTTTTTCTGTTAATAATGGCATGTTGTAAGAGAATTCACTTGCTACATGTACTTCTACTGGTACTTTTGCAAAAGTTTCAATGAATTGTTTTCCAACAAGACCTGCATGATAACTTGTTCCGCATGCGATAATATACACACGATCGCTAGCTAAAATTGCATCGCGAATTTCTGCATCAAGTTCAATTCCGCCATCTTCATTTTGATACTTTTGAATAATATTACGAATAACAAGTGGTTGCTCATCAATTTCTTTTAGCATGAAATGAGGATATGTTCCTTTTTCAATGTCACTTGCATCTAATTCTGCTGTAAATGGTGCACGATCAATCGTTTCACCTTGTAAATTTTGAATTGTAATCTTTTCTTTTGTTACAAGCACCATTTCTTTATCCATTAATTCGATAAATTGATCTGTAACTTGTAGCATTGCCATTGCATCACTTGCAACAACATTAAAGTTATCTCCAGTACCCACTAATAGTGGACTTTTGTTTTTAGCAACATAAATCATGTCTGGGTTTTCTGCATCAAGTAATGCTAATGCATATGAACCGTGTAATAGTGTTAATGTTTTACGGAATGCTTCTTGTACCGTCAAACCAGTTTTCACTTGTTTTTCTACAAGCTGAACGATTACTTCTGTATCTGTTTCACTTACAAAGTTTACATCTTGAAGATATTCATTCTTTAATAACTCGTAGTTTTCAATTACACCGTTATGCACAAGGGTAAAGCGCTCTGTAGTGCTTTGGTGCGGATGTGCGTTCACCTGACTTGGAACGCCATGAGTTGCCCAACGTGTATGACCGATTCCCACGTTAGCTGCTACATTTTCATCCACGATTTCACGAAGTTTTGCAATGCGGCCTTTTTCTTTAAATACAACAACACCGTTTGCTGCCTGCACTGCAATACCAGCTGAATCGTATCCGCGGTATTCAAGCTTCTCTAACCCTTTTAATAAAATTTCCTTTGCATCTTGTTCCCCAATAAATCCTACGATTCCACACATAATTAGTCGCCGTTACAATATGCTTATGCTCTTTCATAAACATATAACGACATAGCCCGATCTTATTTTTACACACAAAAAAACGGATTTACATATCGCTAGCTTTGTAAGCTTGTAACGACTTTCACCTTCCTCTCATCTTGGTTTCAGTCTGTATGCTTCTTACTGCTAGAATAATCCGTTCCTCTTCTCTCATCACACTTTCACCTTTGTTCATTGAGTCACCTCAATGCTTTAAGTAAAAGTTTTCGGTTGTGATGAACAACCGGGAGCCATCCGCCGAAATCTCGATAAACTCCTCCTCGTCAACTACATCATAGGTAGTTCTGGCGCTTCTTACAAATCCATATTGCTGAGAAAAAGAACAAAACCATCTTATAACAAATGGAATAAACCGTCAATGAAATTTTTCCATTGTAGATAACAAGTATATGCAAAAGGAGCACAAAATGTGCTCCTTTTTTATACTAACATTCGGCTATTATTCAGCTCCAACTTCTGCTTTCACAACTTCTACGATACGACCTACGTATTGGTCGCAAAGATCTTGTGTTGGCGCCTCTGCCATAACACGAATTAATGGCTCTGTACCAGAAGGACGAACAAGAATACGACCATCTCCATTCATCTCTTCTTCTACAACACGAATGATTTCTCTAATTTTTTCATTTTCTAATGCTTGTTTTTTATCTGTTACACGAACATTCACAAGTAATTGAGGGAACTTTTTCATTTCACCTGCAAGCTCAGATAATGATTTTTTCGTCATTTTCATAATGTTTACAAGTTGAAGTGCACTTAACATGCCATCCCCAGTTGTAATGTAATCTAAGAAGATAATATGACCAGACTGTTCCCCACCAAGGTTATAGCCACCACGTTTCATTTCTTCCATTACATAACGGTCACCAACAGCTGTTTGATTACTTGTAATGCCGTTCGCTTCTACCGTTTTATAAAAGCCTAAATTACTCATAACCGTTGAAACAACTGTGTTATGTTTTAACTTTCCAGATTCGTTCATATATTTCGCGCAAATGTACATAATTTGATCGCCATCTACAACATTTCCTTTTTCATCAACAGCAATTAAACGATCGCCATCTCCGTCAAATGCTAGACCAATATCAGCACCTTTTTCTTTCACAAACGTAGCTAATACCTCAGGGTGCGTAGAACCTACACCATCATTAATATTCATACCGTTGGGTGATGTTCCCATTGTTGAAATGTCAGCTTCTAAATCAGCAAACAAATACGGTGCTAGAGAAGATGTTGCACCGTGTGCACAATCTAACGCAATATGTAAGCCAGAGAAATCTTCATCTACACTTTGTTTAATGTATTGTAAATACTTTTGTCCGCCTTCAAAATAGTCATTTACTTGCCCTAAAGCTGTACCAACAGGACGTGGAAGTTCATCTACTTCTTTATCTAATAGCGCTTCAATTTCTTCTTCTTGCTCATCCGTTAATTTAAAACCATCTGGACCAAAAAACTTAATTCCATTATCTTGTACAGGGTTATGAGACGCAGAAATCATCACACCAGCTTGTGCATCTAACGCTTTCGTTAAATAAGCAACCCCAGGAGTAGAAATAACACCAAGACGCATTACTTCTGCCCCAATTGATAATAGTCCAGCTACTAAAGCCCCTTCTAACATATGTCCAGACACACGTGTATCACGGCCAATAATAACTTTTGGACGCTCTGTATCTTTAGTTAAGACATAGCCACCAAATCGGCCAATCTTAAATGCTAATTCCGGCGTTAGTTCCTCATTCGCAACGCCGCGTACACCGTCAGTACCAAAATATTTTCCCATTACTATTCGCTCCTTTTTTCTTGCTCATTTCCTTTATTCTTTGGCTGCTCTGGCTGCCCTTGTACTTCATGTCCTGTGTCTTGCTTTTTTGCAAGCTCTACTTTCACATTTTTTTGTTTTAATTCTAATGTGACATTATTAGGGCCACTAGCTTGAATCGGAACGTCATGTGTTCCTGCATTCATGTTTCCTATATTAATTGATGCTTTAATCTGTTCTGCGCTTATCTTCTCTACAACACTTGCATCCCCAAAAACATCAACACTGATTTTTCCATTTTGTGGATCGGAAAATTTCATTGTTAACAAATCTGATAACCCCTTCACCTGTAAAGGAATGTCGGTTATTGTTTTTCGCTGTTGCTGTTGCTTTTGTACTTCAACTGTCACTTTTACTTGGCTAGGTGCTGCTTTTGTAACACCTTTAGGCAAAGAAACAGAGGCATCGAAGGTAGTTGACTCTGTAATTTTACTTAAGTCCACTTCGATGCCCTCAAGAGATGTAATATTATCAAGTACGTCTTTCGAACCATAAATCTCCACTTCACTCGGTTCAACTTTTATACTCTTTACAGTTATACCTTCTTGTAGGTTTCCTGTTTTCGTGACGCCTAGAGAAACTGTTTTTTCAGGTGATGAAACTGGTACAGTGACATTGACAGTAGAAGAACCTGTTTTCAAATCTAACTGATTCCCGTCTTTATCATACAATACAATTTTTGCTTCTTTTGTCACTGTTTTGTTAACACCTTTCAAGTCAACATATGCCCGCACAAGAGCAATTTGTGAAAGTTCCTCTGTTGTACCGGCTACTTCTACAGTTCCCGGTTTAACAATCGGTTTATCTATAACCGTTCCTTTCTGCACTTGATTCTCATTTAAATATTTCACTTCTACAGGGAAAGATTTTACTTCTTTCTTTTTAATGGTAACTTGTATTTTCGCTGGTTGAACTTTAAAATGTAAATTATTCGGAACTCCGCTATATTTTAAAGGAATTTCATATGTTCCTGGTGTATAACCACGTAAATTAACAAATACCTCAAACTGTCGTTTCACTTTAGCTGCCGCTACAACGTTATTTTGCCCTTCAAGTGTGACGCTGACTTTTTCAGGAATTCCACTTACAACATACTTATCTTCATCATAATATACAGATACCGGAACTCCAGATATTGTTTCTGTTGTATCTCCTACTGGAAAAGGCGATGGATTAAAATTATCTGATACATTTTTATCTATGTTTGTTGACATATAGAGCATAATCGCTAATAATAATGCAATTCCTCTTAAAAACCAATGGTTATCCATTAATTTATCCATGACGTTTTCTCCTCCAATTCCATAAAGATGAAGAAGACTGTTTTACGTTTCCGCCTAATTCTTTCATAAGCAGTTCCTTTAATTGCTCACTTTTCAAATCACGATGTAACTCGCCGTTTTTTGTTAAAGAAATGTGTCCTGTTTCCTCTGATACGACGATCGTTAAACTATCTGTTACCTCACTTACGCCCATTGCCGCACGATGACGTGTTCCCAATTCTTTAGAAATAAACGGGCTTTCTGATAATGGTAAATAACAAGCTGCTGCTCTAATAATATTTCCTTGCATAATTACTGCCCCATCATGCAGCGGAGTATTTGGTATAAAAATATTAATTAATAACTCTGATGAAATATTTGCATTTAGCGGGATTCCTGTTTCCACATAATCCCCCATACCAGTTTCTCTCGCCATTGTAATAAGTGCACCAATACGACGTTTTCCCATATACTCTGTTGCCTTTACAACAGCATTTACAACCGACTCATGCTCATCTTCCTCTTGATTTCCTCCACGTGAAAATATACTTCCCCGTCCAAGCTGCTCAAGAGCACGTCTTAACTCTGGTTGAAAAATGATAATAATCGCTAAAAATCCCCAAGTTAACGCTTGATCCATAAGCCATTGCAGCGTATGCAATTCAAAAAAATTACTTAAAATACGAACAATAATGATTACTGTAATTCCTTTTAAAAGCTGGACAGCTTTTGTACCCCGGATTACAAGAATCAATTTATATATAACAAACCACACAAGGGCGATATCTACTATAGTGCTGAGATATTTAAAAACAACATTTATATCTCCAAAAGGCATTCTGACCCTTCCTCCATCTATATGTAATTTACAACAACAAATTAATTATAACATACATTATAAGAACCACAATTTCAAACCAGATTTCCAAACCTGACATGCAATTGTTGGATGTCAGACTTTAAAAAAGGATTATGAACATAATTTGCTGCTTTTTTTATTTTAAAATAAAAAAAGCAGCTTTTCAGCTGCTTTTTCAATTATTTCAACTTTTCACCAAATAAAGAGCCCATTAATGCTACAGCCGCAATTGCAGTTTTATTTTTTTCATCTAAAATTGGATTCACTTCCACAAATTCAGCAGATGTAATCATACCAGACTCCGCTAACATTTCCATTGCTAAATGACTTTCACGGTACGATAAGCCACCAGCAACCGGTGTACCTACGCCAGGTGCATCATGGGGATCAAGACCATCTAAATCTAAAGATAAATGTACGCCATCTGTATGTGATAAGTATGCCATTGTTTCTTCCATAACTGCTGTCATTCCCATGCGATCAATTTCATGCATAGTGAAAACTTTAATACCTTCTTTACGAATAAACTCTTTCTCTCCATCATCTAAAGAACGAGCACCGATAATCACTACATTTTCTTTTTTCACTTTCGGATACTCACCGTATAAATTAACAAGTGATGGATGACCATGTCCTAAACTTGCAGCTAATGACATACCATGAATGTTCCCAGATGGAGATGTTTCCTCTGTATTTAAATCTCCATGTGCATCGTACCAAATAACACCAAGATTTTTATAATGTTTTGCAATACCAGCAAGCGTTCCAATCGCAATGCTATGATCGCCACCTAATACAAGTGGAAAGCTTTTCTTCTCAATAATGCTATCAACTTTACTTGCTAGCTCATGACATACTTTTACAACTTGTTCAAGGTTGCGTAATTTTTCACTTTTATTTATTTGAACTTCTCTTTCAATACATATATCCCCTAAGTCTTCTACGTTATATCCTATATTTTCAATTCTTTCAACAACTCCAGCATAACGAATCGCACTCGCACCCATATCAACACCACGGCGCATTTGTCCTAAGTCCATTGGTACTCCTACAACTGAAATTTCTTTCTTCATAGATGATTCCCCCTTTTATGCTTTCACTAAATATTTTAAATCTTTCCTATTATCTGACTCAACTTGACATTTTTTTGTATTTTTATACATTTAATACAATACAAAGAAGCAATAAATTAATACTTTCCCACTAAAATATGCATAAAAAAAAGCGTCCCTTACGAGTAGAGACGTTTTTGTAATCCTAGTTTCCATACAGCCGCGATATTTCGTGCTGTTATATAAATATTTTCTTTTCCCATTTTATACGCTTCCTCTAACGTCATTGCACCTGAAACAATACTAAATACAGCATCAATGCCTTCTTCATAAATAGAGATATGATTCGGATGAACAGCTCCAGCAATCGCAATAACAGGAGGATTATACTCTTTAGCTCGTTTCGCTACTCCTATAGGTGCTTTTCCATACACTGTCTGTTCATCAATTCTTCCCTCTCCTGTAATCACTAAATCTGCATCTTGCAAATGAGAATTAAAATTCGTGTAATCAAGTACAATATCAATACCTTTTCTAAGCGTACCATGTAAAAAAGCAACAATAGCTGCTCCAACTCCTCCCGCAGCTCCTGCTCCTGGAACAAATTCTATATCAACATGAAGAGTTTGTTTAATCAGCCTAGCATAATGCTTCAAATTACAATCTAACCGCGCTATCATCTCGTCTGTGGCCCCTTTTTGTCTTCCAAACATAAACGATGCCCCTGTCATCCCAGTTAAAGGATTTGTAACGTCACAAGCTGCTTCAATGTTAACCCGCGCTAAACGAGAATCTTTAAACAAAGAGAGGAAGAAAGTAGCAAGTCACTTTTTGCTTGGCATGGCGGCGACTTGTGGGTTGGAAAGTCAAGTTGGATTTATATAAACAAAAAAGCTTGAAGTCTATTACTCGACTTCAAGCTTTTATAAATGTATGGAGCCTAGCGGGATCGAACCGCTGACCTCCTGCGTGCAAGGCAGGCGCTCTCCCAGCTGAGCTAAGGCCCCAGGTTGGAGCGGAAGACGGGATTCGAACCCGCGACCCCAACCTTGGCAAGGTTGTATTCTACCACTGAACTACTTCCGCAAAAATGGTGAGCCATGAAGGACTCGAACCTTCGACCCTCTGATTAAAAGTCAGATGCTCTACCAACTGAGCTAATGGCTCTTAAATGGCTGGGCTAGCTGGATTCGAACCAGCGCATGACGGAGTCAAAGTCCGTTGCCTTACCGCTTGGCTATAGCCCATTAATACTTACTATTATGCTTGTCTCACCAAAAAAATAAACCTGTGTAAGGTTGTTTTTAAAATGGTGGAGGGGGGCAGATTCGAACTGCCGAACCCGAAGGAGCGGATTTACAGTCCGCCGCGTTTAGCCACTTCGCTACCCCTCCGACATGAAAAACTATATGGTGGAGGATGACGGGATCGAACCGCCGACCCCCTGCTTGTAAGGCAGGTGCTCTCCCAGCTGAGCTAATCCTCCAAAAGTGGTGACCCGTACGGGATTCGAACCCGTGTTACCGCCGTGAAAGGGCGGTGTCTTAACCACTTGACCAACGGGCCAAAAAATTTTAATACCTCTCGCAAGCTTCCAACCGGGCTTGAACCGGTGACCTCTTCCTTACCATGGAAGTGCTCTACCAGCTGAGCTATGGAAGCATATGGCTCCGCAGGTAGGACTCGAACCTACGACCGATCGGTTAACAGCCGATAGCTCTACCACTGAGCTACTGCGGAATAATATAAGCCTGGCAACGTCCTACTCTCACAGGGACAAAGTCCCAACTACCATCGGCGCTAGAGAGCTTAACTTCCGTGTTCGGTATGGGAACGGGTGTGACCTCTCTGCCATCATTACCAGACTTATGAAGGTATATTCCTTCAAAACTAGATAACATCTGCTTC
>NZ_JAMBOP010000018.1 GCF_023715645.1 Bacillus cytotoxicus
AACTTCTCCTCCAAATCCCCAACCTCCAATAAACAGATACTTTCAGTTTACTAGAAAATTGGTTTTAATGAGCTAAAGTGTAAAAGGTTTCTTAGCGAAAACTGTCAATTTTATTTTAGCGTTTACAATTTTCTATATTTAACTCTGTATCTAATTTAAATCTAAAAGGCAATGTACTTGTAAACATACCTACCATGTTCTTTTGAACCTTACTAGTCCTATTAAAGACAGGTGTACCTATTACTAAATCGTTTTCATGCATAATTTTATTTATATATATAAGTGATATCGCTATAAAAAAGGTATTTAAGGAACATTTTTTTCCCTTTGTGAATTTTTGTATTTCCTTGGATAAATCGCTATTAATATGAAAACATACTCTTTTACCATCCAAACTATTAGATGAATTATATAAAAAATCATCTGGTATATCATGGAATCTTTCTTTCCAAAAATTCTTATTTTTTATAAATCTATCTGAATTCAAATATTCTTGCTCTTCTTTTATAAATTCTAAATATGAATCACATTTATCTATATAAATCTCATCATTATTTATTAATCTACTATATATTTCACTCACTTGATTTACTACAAGAGTAATTCCCCATCCATCACATATGCTATGATGAATCTTGATTAAGTAACCATATTCTTTTTCACTTATCTTATATATAGCAAAATAATATAATTTATTATTATCTAACTTGAAGTTTTTTTCTAAATTACTTTTTATCCATTTTTCGTGTTGCTCTTTTGGTTTTTCATAATTACTAAAGTCGAAAAAATCTATGCTTTCCTTTTTAAATTCTTCAACATATTGAACTGGTTCATCTTCTATTTCCTTAAATCTTAATCTTAAAGCATCATTGTTTTTTATTATGATATTAAATGTTTTTTCCATACATTTAATATCTATTTTTCCATTTATTTTTATACAGCCACCTATATTATGAAGTTGAGAACTTGCATTAATTTTATCCACATACCATATCCGCCTTTGTGGATGTGTTAGTTTATGGTAATCTCTTTTATGTACACTCATTTCTATCCCTCTAATCTATTTTATGTATTTAATGTTTGATTTATAATCTTACTCAACTTTCGCACATTAGAAATGTGCAGTGATCCTTAAACAGGCAATAGTTTGAGCAATAAAAAAGTTCAAGAGTACCTCTAAATCTGGTATAATAAAAGCGACAAAACACAATAATACCAACTATATCCATATTCAACATTTGTTCTCAGCATTTTTATTAGACTAACATAGCAGCATACTCCAGATTAATAGTTTCTGCCATCCTAACATACTCTCTGTTAATAAAAATAGTTTCCTTCATAGTCATAGTAGTTACACCTTTTCCTAATAGCATCACCTCTAATACTTATTTCTTTATAGTTACTTCCTTTGAATGCATTATAATGTATCTAATACTTACTACTTCTTTATTAGGTGAAATCACATATTTCTTAGCTAATTGTACATCTGTCTTAATGATCGCGAGAAAAACCAAATATCTCCTTTTTATTTAAAGGGTCCTGTTCACATTCTCTAAACTTTATCAGTGCCTTAAAAAATGCATCATCCGAAAGTCATTCTAACCATTTCAATATCAGACCGCTTATGTGCTACTAAAAACAACAAAGTCAGGATTTATTCCTAGAATTCACTTTATACTGTAAATAACTTTACATACCAATAATGCTCCTAGACTACATCCAATCATTGCATAATACACTCCTTCTTTTAGTCTACTAATAATTTGATTCGTCACATCAATCTGTAATTGATCACATTCGCTACAACAAATTTCGTCATCTCTAGTCCCTCTCCCAAAGATTCAGCATATTTCAGTGCTTTCGGACAAATTTTACCACGGAAATTTGGTTATTATCAACAATTTTGTAATATAATGTAATATTGGGTTATTCTTGCGATTTCACCATCACTTATTTTCAACTCGTGTTGGAACTAAAGATGTACAAGTCTAATCTTTTCGTACTTGCTAAAACTCTCTCTAATGCCTTCATTAAAAAAAGCAACACATCCTCTACATAAAAGAAGGCTGCATTGCTTTTTTACTATATAAATTAATATACTTTCTCAACATTCTTTTACCTATCGTTACATAAAAAAAGAGAACAAGCATTTAATGAAGAAGTGGAGTAACTGACAGAACGCGTCGAAATCAAAGAGAAACAGGATAAAATGAACCGAAAAACAAGTATTATTACACAAATTCATGTTAGATTTTGTGTACATTCATTGAAATAAAAAGACAGGGCTGACCTCAAGAGGGCACTGAAAAAGTGATTACTTTGAAAACATAACAAGCATTTCATCAATATGTTGAAAATAAAAACGGTCCTACTACCTGTATACAGTAGGTGATAGGACCATTTTTATTATGACATGGACTTTTTCAGTGGCCTCGACCTCAAAAGGCACCTTTTTTGTTTTAAATGAATAACCTTTCTCAGACTTAGCCTGTTACAAAGCCTTTTACTCAGTAAAGGACTTGTTTAAGTTTTGACACTTTCATTTCTCAAATACAAAATTAATCCTATTATCTTTCCACTCTAACTTCGCATCAAACGTTTTATCGTTCTTCTTAAAGCCTTTCATTAATTCTGTTTGTTCTCCTTTTAATAGCTTTGTCATATTTTTTTGCGAAATCGTTTTCCCTAATATTTTCTTTGAAATTGTAAAATCGCAGTTCGTTGTATTGTAATTCGAACATCCATAAAAGGTAGATTTATCAATGACATCTCCATCACATTTTTTACATTTCCCTACCTTTTTACCAACTGTAAATTTTGAGTTGGACCGTTCAATCGATTCTACGTGTAATCCTGTAAAATCCCATTTCTCAGACATTTCAACTGCATCTTCAATAATTTTTGCTGAGAGCTTCTTCGTTTGTTCCATAAATGTAGCTGGCGACGCTGTACCTTCTCCTATTTCTGCAAGGCGCTGCTCCCATTTTGCTGTCATTTCTGGCGACGCTAATATTTTATCACCAATTGCAGTTATGAGTACTTTTCCTTTATCAGTCGCGTACACTTGGTTTTTATTTACTTCAATATACTTTCTGTCCTTCAGCATCGTGATAATACCAGCCCGCGTTGCTTCAGTGCCTAAACCCTCTGTCTTTTTTAATACTTTTTCTAGTTCTTCGTTCTCTAAATACTTCCCAGCTGTTTTCATTAACGTAATAAGCTGACCTTCTGTATATCGTTTTGGCGGCTGTGTTTTTCCTTCTTTCACTTTCACCTTTACAACTTTACCTTGTTCTCCTTGCTCCACAATAGGCAGAATTGTTTCTTCATCTTTATCATCTTGGAAAATGACTTTACGCCATCCTTCTTGAATTTGCTGCTTTCCTTTCGAAACGAATTCAGCACGGCTATCAACAAGTGTTGTAATAGTCGTGTAGTCAAAAATCGCAGCTTCATAGTGCGCTGCAATCAATCTTCTTACAATCATATCGTAAATTTTTCTTTCATCGCCTGATAATTTATTTGGATTCGTTACTTGCTCTGTTGGAATAATCGCATAGTGATCTGTAACCTTCTTTTCATTTACATAACGCTTATTATTCATGATTGAAGGAATTGGAGCTGGCAATACATCTTTATATTCTTCGAACTGACTTAATTTCTGTAAAATGTCAGGAAATGTAGCAGCTTCCCCTTCTGTTACGTAGTTAGAATCTGAACGTGGATACGAGACAATTCCTTTTTGATATAAAGCTTGTGTTAGATCAAGTGTTTTCTTCGGTGAAAATTTAAATGCTTTATTCGCCGTTGCTTGTAAAGAAGACAAGTTAAATAAAAATGGCGGCTGAAACTCTTTCCGCTCTGTTTTTACTTCTTTCACTTCAGCCGGTTTATTTTGACAAAATGCAGCAATTTTATTTGCCATATTTGGGTCTTTTAAGCGCGACTCATTATCTTGTTCCCACTTACCTTCATACTTCTTTCCTTCCATATTAAAGGTTGCGAACACTTCCCAAAATGGCTCCGATTTAAAGTTTTCAATTTCTTTCTCGCGTTTCACAATTAATGCAAGTGTTGGTGTTTGCACACGCCCAGCAGAGAAAACATCATTCATTCCTTTTTTCTTTAATAAAATGCTAAAAACACGAGATGCGTTCATTCCAACAACCCAGTCCGCACATGATCGTGTGTATGCTTCGTAATACGTATTCACCGTATCTGCTTCATCAAGTAAATTTTCAAACCCTTGATAAATTGCTTGCTTCGTTAAAGAAGAAATCCAAAGACGCTTCATCGGCTTTTGCACATTACAAAGATGAATGATATTCCGTACAATTAATTCCCCTTCGCGCCCAGCATCTCCCGCATGAATAATTTCCGTTACTTGCGGATTATGTAACAGCTGTTTCACAACATTAAATTGCTTATATTTTGACTTAGTTACTTCAAATTGAAAACGATCTGGAATCATTGGCAACGTATGTAATGACCATTTTTTCCACTCTGCATGATAATGTTCCGGGTTACATAACTGCGTTAAATGACCAATTGCCCATGTACAGTAAGCTCCGTTCGGAAACAACTCATTCGCCGCTACTTCTAAATAGCCATCTTTCCGCTTGTATTTAAATTGAGAAACAAGCGCCAAACCTTGATCTGGTTTCTCGGCAATAATTAATTTCATTTTAAAACTCCCTATCTGTATTCCAGTGTTACTTTCATTGTATATATGTTTAGAAGCGATGATAAAAAACAATCTAATTTATCATTCACGATCGCTCCCGCAAATGGGAGACCTATAATATTATAAACTTATTCTTTATAGCTTCACAATAGGGAGAGCTGCATAATCCAAGGATAATCTCTTAATTCGTCTCTCATAACATTCTAACTTGTATTTCTAGGTTTAATAATTTTACATATAAATTCAAAATCTGTTCGCATCTAAATTCTTGAATAAAATCATCAATTCTTTGTGTATCCTTTAATATAATATCAATAAGTGTTCAAAGTGAACATTTTACTTAAAATCCTAAGAAAAAGGCGCCACAAATTAGGCGCCTTCGTTCTTCTTATTTTACAACAATCTGTCTATCCCTCACATTTGGATTATGTGTTCTCATGAAATCTTCAATCTCTTCAACTGTTCGGAATATGTCTTTTGACAGATTTTCATATCCATTTTCAGTAACAAGAATATCATCTTCAATACGAATTCCAATTGCTTCTTCTTCAATATATAGGCCGGGTTCCACCGTAATGACCATGCCAGCTTCGAGCACTCGGTCTTTGTACGAACCTACATCATGAGTATCTAGGCCAAGGAAGTGGCTCACTCCATGGTAATAATAGTTGGAGAGTTCTGAGTCCTCTTGGATTAAACCAATTTTCTTACATTCTTCTATGAACACCTTTTTCGTATGTTCATTTAATGCAGAGAATTTTAAACCAGGTCTCATAAGCTCAGTAGTTTCTCTCAACGCTTTTAATACAATATTGTAAATCTGTTTTTGGCGATTTGAAAATGTTCCGTTCGCTGGGAATGTAAAGCTAATATCAGCATTGTAGTAATCCTTTTGAGCGCCAAGATCAAGTAGCACTAAATTACCTTTATTAATTTTAGAATCATTATTCTCATAATGTAGCACGGTTGCATTTTTCCCACTTGCTAAAATCGTATTAAATGCATGATGCTTAATACCAGCTGATTTTAGTGTAAAATCAAAATGGGCTTCTAATTCGTATTCCATCTGATCCTCTTTTGCATGCTTGAGTACATTGTAAATACCTTCTTTTGTAACCATAATTGCTTCTTTTATCTTTTCAATTTCTTCATCCGTTTTAAATACGCGCAATTCAGAAATATTCGGATAAACGTTACCGATTGTAAGGTGTGGATAGCGGTCCTTTACATGTTTGGCAAATGCTAATGTACGTGTCTCTGTCCCTGCCCACTCACGACATTCTAAATCTAAATACACGTGCTCTACTTGTTCTGAAAAAAATGATCTCGCCATTGATGATTCAAAACTGTCTAAGTACGTAATTGTTTTTATACCTGAAGTAGCTTCTGCTTCTTCTTTCGAAATCGTTTTGCCCACCCATTTTTCAAGAACTGGATCTGCTTTTTCAATGAAAAGCATTTCTTCTACCGTATCGCCTACTTTTTTCAACACAAAAATAACATTCGCCTCATCAATACCGGTCATATAATAAAAGTTTCTGTTTGGTACAAATTCATATTGGTAATCAGCCGACTTATGAGGTGCTTGGCCAGCAAATAGAATTGTAACAGATTTATCTGGCAATGTTTCTTCTAATCTTTTTCGGTTTCCAATAAAAAATGATTGTTTCATAACAATCCCCCCTTATGCTTTATCAATCCCTTTTAAACTGCCTACGCAGTTTATTTCATTGTATTATTGTTGGAATTTTTAGTTAATTAAACAGAAACATTACTTTACACTCTATCAAAATCACACTTCCCACAGGAATGAAAAATGCTACCTCAAATACAGAAGTAGCATTTTTCTTAAGAACCTTAAATTAAAACATACCTTTATTATAATTATCGAAAGTACTATCCCTATTACTTCAATCATGTACCACAATACGTTCGGTAAGGACAAGATGATGGCTCAGGTGGCGCCGCATACTCCTCCTGTTCTTTGGAGTGCGCGTAAGGGTTTGAAAGGACATTAAGGAAACGTTCCATCACGCTATAATCTCCCTGTTCTACAGCAGCTTCCAAAGCTTCTTCTACTCTGTGATTTCGCGGGATTACCGCAGGATTGCTTTTTCGCATCAATAACTGCGATGAATCTTTTGATTCTTCCTGTCTACCTAGTCTTTCCTGCCACTGATTATGCCACTGATTAAATTCTGGCGTTTTAAACAAGTCCATGTCTTCTAGCTTATCAAAAGTTAACGCCCGGAAGGTATTCGTATAGTCCGCCTGATGCTTCTGCATGATTGTAAGGAGATCTTCAATAAGGGATTTATCCTGTTCTTCTTCGTTAAATATCCCTAATTTAGCCCTCATTCCCGCAAGCCAGTTCGCATAATACAAATCGTTAAAATTTGAAATCGCATCCTGAGCCATTTTAATAGCTTTTTCATCATCGCTATGAAGCAATGGTAATAAACTTTCAGCAAACCTTGCAAGATTCCATCCACCTATATATGGCTGATTTCCGTAAGCATAACGTCCTTGTATATCAATTGAGCTAAATACTGTTTCCGGATCGTACGTATCCATGAAGGCGCAAGGCCCGTAATCAATTGTTTCCCCGCTTATAGTCATATTATCCGTATTCATTACTCCGTGAATAAAACCAACTAGTTGCCACTTCGCAATCAACGAAGCTTGTCGTTTAATCACTTTCTCGAGTAAGAAAAGATAACGATTTTCAGCCGCATCACTGCCTTGATAATGTCGTTGCAAAGTATAATCAGCTAACATTTCGAGTTCTTCAATTGTCCCCCACTGCGCCGCATACTGAAAGGTTCCAACGCGCAGGTGACTCGCAGCAGTGCGAGTAAGAATTGCACCAGGTTGTTCCGTTTCACGAATGATTGATTCACCAGTTGTCACTACCGCTAAACTACGGGTAGTAGGAACACCAAGCGCATGCATCGCTTCACTAATAATATATTCACGTAACATTGGTCCTAATGCCGCTCTTCCATCTCCCCTGCGGGAATATGGTGTGCGGCCCGAACCTTTTAGTTGAATATCAAACCGCTCATTTAAAGGTGTAATCTGTTCGCCAAGTAGCAAAGCCCTGCCATCCCCTAGCCTGTTAAAATGCCCGAATTGATGACCCGCATATGCTTGCGCAAGAGGAAAAGCACCTTCTGGAATACTGTTTCCTGCAAATACTGCTACACCTTCGTCACTTTCTAGTTCCTCAATGTTCAATCCCAAAGATGTTGCCAAAGAGTGATTGAGAATAGCCAATTTCGGTGAGCGAACCGGAGTTGGACTAAGACTTGAAAAAAACGATTTCGGTAGACGGGCATAACTATTATCAAAGTTCCATCCTGTTTCTATTCTTTCGTTCTTCTTCGTCATCATATCACCGTCTCTTCTTTTATCATTTTTACATAAAACAAAATTGAAATGGGCTGGCAATTATGTATTTCTATATTAATACAAAGCAATCCCTTTTAATGTCTACTTCTGCCATTTTATTATACCCTTTCTACAGAAATAAAGAGCATGTAAATGGTCTGTTATTCTGCATATCCGTAACTTGTAATTCCTGTATTTTAAATTATAACTTTCTACATAAGTTCCCTAAAAATAGCCATGAATATATATAAAACATACAAAAACCCCGAATCATGGTCTTTTTAAGTGTCCACGATTCGGGGTACAGTTCATCTTGCAATGCTTACCTTTTATTAAATTAAATCATCTATCGTAAATGCACCTGGAAGCAATTGTTCAACTGTTACCTCTTTTTCATCACCTTTTTGATTCGTCAATAACACTGGCATTTGCGGATCACAAAACTCTGCAATCACTTGTCTACAAGCTCCGCATGGTGAAATAGGTCCATCAGTATTCCCTGTTACGACTAAATAACTGAAATCACGTTCTCCTTCTGACACAGCTTTAAAGATTGCTGTTCTTTCAGCACAATTACATAAACCGTAAGATGCATTTTCGATATTACAGCCTGTATAAATTTTACCATCTTTCGTAACGAGGGCCGCTCCAACAGGGAACTTTGAATACGGAATATAAGCTTTTGACAACATTTTATTTGCTTCTTCAATATATTTTTGTTTATTCATATCAATTCCTCCTCAAAGTAAATACAGCTATTTTAACTTTTCAACATATAAATCTCTGCTTTGAAGGATACAACATAATCTGCAGTTGCTGGCTCCCGTTGTTTCAAACCTCGCACGTGGTAGGAACAGGACCTGACCACTTCTACACGCGGCCAGTTACTCTCGCCCACCCTAAAAAGAGAGAAGTTTTTCATGTCGGCCTTTCAATTCCTATATATAAATCCAGCTTGACTTTCCAACATACAAATCACTGCCATGCCAAACAAAAAGGAACCTACTACTTTCTCCCTCTCTTTGTTTGAACATCGCACGTGGCAGGAACAGGCCCTGACCGCTCCCACACGCGGCCAGTTGCTTTCGCCCACCCTAAAAAAGAAAAAGGTTTTTATGTTTTTTTAACTTGTATATATTCAATATTAATCAGTGATAACAGTATAAATTAATTTCGGAGCTTCAGCCTTTTCTGATATAGAAATATTTTCATAGATTTTTGCTTTTACATCCTCAACATCTTCGCGATTTGCATAAATCGTTACTAATGGCTCGCCTTCTTTTACAGCTTCGCCAACTTTTTTACGTAACATTAAGCCAACAGCTAAGTCAATTTCATCTTCTTTCGTTGCTCGGCCTGCTCCTAGAAGCATCGCAGCAATACCAATTTCGTCTGCAACAATGTTAGATACAACACCTGAAGTTTTAGCTGGTACATCAATTACATATTTCGCTTGTGGCAATTTTTCTGGTTGATCGACAATAGAACTGTCTCCGCCTTGATTGTGTAAAAATTGTTTGAACTTCTCAATTGCTTTACCATTCCGCATAGCTTCTTTCAACATTTCACGTGCTTCTTCTAACGTATTTGCTTTTTTAGCAAGTACAACCATTTGGCTTCCTAATACAAGCACCAATTCTGTTAAATCTTCTGGACCTTCTCCTTTTAATGTATCGATCGCTTCTTTCACTTCAAGCGCATTACCGATTGCAAATCCAAGAGGTTGTGACATGTCAGAAATAACAGCCATTGTTTGACGACCAACATTATTTCCGATTCGCACCATTGCATGAGCTAATTCAATCGCATCTTCTTCTGTTTTCATAAATGCACCTGCACCTGTTTTCACGTCAAGAACAATTGCATCAGCACCAGCTGCGATTTTTTTACTCATAATAGAACTTGCGATTAATGGAATTGAGTTTACCGTTCCTGTCACATCACGTAAAGCATATATTTTTTTATCAGCAGGTGTTAAATTTCCAGTTTGTCCAATAACTGCAACTTTATCACGGTTTACGATATCCATAAATTGTTCTTTCGTAATTTCAACGTGGAAACCTTCAACTGCTTCTAATTTATCAATCGTTCCACCTGTATGTCCTAAACCACGCCCAGACATTTTCGCAACTGGTACATCTAAAGCTGCAACTAACGGACCTAACACTAATGTTGTTGTATCACCAACACCGCCAGTTGAATGTTTATCTACTTTCACTCCTTCAATCTCTGATAAATCAATTGTTTCTCCAGATTCAACCATTGCCATCGTTAAGTCTGCACGCTCACGGTCACTCATATCTTGGAAAAAGATAGCCATCGCAAGTGCACTTACTTGATAATCAGGGATTGTTCCATCTGTATATCCATTAATAAAAAATTGAATTTCTTCTGTTGTTAGTTCTTTACCGTCACGTTTTTTTGCAATGATATCTACCATTCTCATCTTGATCACCAATCCTTTTCACTCAATAATCTTAACTGTTTCTTAACAGAAATGAATACTTCTGATTGCCCTAAACTAGCTGTGGCTACAGCGTTATAATAGGACGGTATTTTATCTTTCTTCTATCAGATTTTACCGAAAGAGTACCCCTACTTCCATTTCGTGAAGGGTGGAACCCAGAAATAAGTAGCGGGATGAATTTCGGTTTTGCGTGACAAAACATTTGTTCTTATGATAAACTATCTTCATGTACAACTTGTACTTTGAAAACTGAACATATCCAGGTTATAGCAGGTACATATTGGCTCTGCTATGTAAAATGTTCAAGCCTAAACAGTAGCTGAAGATGCGATGATGATTCTTAGGAATCTTGCAGTAGGCTCATAAGTAGTCCCAAAAGCAAGACTAATGGGATAGAGGGGTTGGGTGTTTATCGCACACCACTGTGTCAACTCCACTAACGTTAAGCGTTCCGCAATGTTCGATACGTTAGAAACCCCTACTTCAAACGAAGTTAAGTGGGGGAGTATTCATTATTACTAGCAAACTAAGCGATACATAAAATGATAACGATTCCTAATATACCCATTACGTACTTCATAACATGCTCCGCCCTTTTTGTATCCGCTTACACATTTATGAATACCTTGACTTTCCAACACACAAGTCGCGGCCATGCCAAGCAAAAAGTAACCCGCTAATTTCTTTCTCTCTTTGTTTGAACATCGCATGTGGCAGAAAAAGGAACTGATCACTTCTACTTAGGACCACCTAAAAAGAAATGGGGTTTATGTCAGGATTTTTATTTGGATTGATATATATTGTGAAAGTTAAAGTAATAGATACACTATGCCTTTAATTCGTGTATCTATTACTTGCAACTTTTTATAAATTAATAATTACTTGAACCGCCGTTTGTTTCATTTAGCACAATTGCCACACTAGCACTTGCACCGATTCTTGAAGCGCCAGCTTCCACCATTTTCTCTGCATCTTCTCTTGTACGAACTCCACCAGATGCTTTCACGCCAACGTTTTCTCCAACAGTTTTGCGCATCAATGCAATATCTTCTGCAGTTGCTCCGCCTGTTGAGAATCCAGTTGAAGTTTTTACAAAGTCAGCACCAGCTTTAACAGCTAATTGACATGCACGAACTTTTTCTTCATCTGTTAATAAGCAAGTTTCAATGATAACTTTTACAAGTGCTTTTTCTTTTGCAGCTTGTACAACTTCATAAATATCCTTTTCGACTAGTTCATTATCTCCATCTTTTAAAGCACCAACATTGATTACCATGTCTACTTCAGTAGCACCTTTTGCAATCACGTCTTTTGTTTCAAATACTTTCGTCTCAGTTGTGTTTGCACCTAAAGGAAAGCCAATAACTGTACAAACATCTACATCATGCCCTGCTAATTCTTCAGCAGCTAACTTTACCCATGTAGGATTAATACAAACCGAAGCGAAATTATATTTCTTTGCTTCTTCTAAAACTTTCATAACATCTTCTTTTTTAGTATCTGGTTTCAAAACTGTATGATCAATTAACTTCGCAATATTCATTGTCTTCACTCCTCATATCTTTTAACAACTTCATTCTAACCCTTGTTTGAACAAATGTAAACATACTTTTGAAATTTTGTTCAATACTCTTCAAAAAAAGGTCTCTCAAATTAATTTTCTTGAGAGATCGCTTGTTCCTAACGATAATGTAACAACTCCTTCGCGGTATGTTGATCAATAATCAGCACATTCGCATATCTACCTCTTAACGCACCATCAATTGCCTTCACTTTTCTAGATCCTCCAGCAACGAGAACAGAACGTTTTTTTAATCGTAACTCTTCTAAATCAATTCCAATTGTACGCTGATTAATTTCTTCGCTACAAATATTCCCATTTCCATCAAAGAAACGTGAGCAAATGTCACCAACTGCTTTTTCTTTTAATATGTTCATCTCATTTTGGTTTAAGTAGCCTAAGCGGAATAATAAAGCTTCATCTCTAACAGTTCCAACCGTAAAAATAGCTATATTCGCTTGTTTCCCCATCTCAATAATGTAATGTATATGACGATCCTGCTCTACTAATTCCTTTGTGACTGCATTATCAAATATAACTGGAAGCGGGAGGTTTCTTGGAGTCGTTTGAAATGCATCTGCAAATAAGGAAATTGTCTCATTTGCATACGTATTTACACTGGAATGACTAATGCCTCCTTTTAACTGGACAACTTCTACCCCTTTTACATGCTGAGGAACAATTTTTCTAGCAATTTCATACATGGTCGTCCCCCAGCTCACACCAACAATATCACCATTTGTAACGGTCTTCTCCATATATTCAGCAGCAAACTTACTAATACACTCCGTAATGACCGTATATTCAGGTATTGGGGAAAATACAACATGCGCCTCTAATAAATGATATTTTTCTTTAAGCAAATTTCCTACATTATCTAAATCAGAAAATGGATCAGCAATATGGATTTGAACAAACCCTTTTTCTTTTGCATATTTTAACAACCTGGAAATAGTCGGCCTTGAAATATTCAATTTATTTGCAATTTCTTGTTGACTATAATCGGATTGGTAATATAACCTTGCAACTTCCACGCTCAATTGTTGTTTTTCTTTATCCATATTCGTTATTTCTAGACCCCTTTCACACTTATTTTATCTTAATGGCATCATAACACTTCATGTTGGAAAATTCGACTATCTAGATTGGAGATGAACGTATTTCATTTTACAAACTTAATTTTCAAAATAAAAAACATACAACTGCATCATTTAGAATACAATTGCATGTTTCCATCACGTTACTAAAATATCTTTGAAAGCGGATAGCTGTCCAAAAAAGAACAGCTATCCGTTTTAGTAATTCTAATCATCCATTTTTTACGGATTTGTAGACCATAATCCAGCAGATTTAATAAATGTACGTTTATTTAATTTCAGCTGCGCTACAATAAATTCGGCAATACCTTCAGCTTGCATAACTTTATCTGGATTACCATCTGTCAAACCTAATTCTACTGCCATATCTGTTGCAACTGTACTTGGTGTTAATGCTGTCACGCGAATATTATGTTTACGCACTTCCATCGCTAACGATTCTGTTAAGCCAAGAACACCAAATTTAGAAGCGCTGTACGCGCTTGTTACTGGCGCTCCCTTTTGTCCAGCTGTTGATGAAATATTAATAATGTCACCAGACTGTTGCTCAATCATTCCTGGTAACGCAGCACGAGTTACATAATATACGCCCATTAAGTTCACTTGAATGATTTTTTCCCATTCTGCAACATCTAGTTCTAGAAACTTTCCAAATTTAGAAATTCCGGCATTGTTAATTAAAATATCAATCGAATTTAAGCCATTTTTTAATGTTTCAATTGCTTCACTTACTTCTCAGTAGCAATTACAGCTTTCACGCCTTCTGCCTCAACTTCTTTTGCAACAGCTTTTAAAATATTCAACTAAAAATAACCGTACACAAACCTTACAATTCAACTTGTTCCAAAATTTCTAGTTCTTTCTTCAGTTTCGTTTTATCCAAATTCTCTCCAATAATTACAAGGTTTGTAGGGAATCCAAAATCTTGCTCCAATAAAGATGGCACACCAAATGAGTATTGCAGCAAGGTTGGGTATTTATCACCATGAAACTTCACAAACCCTTTCACACGATAAATTCCCTCAGGTAAATTCGAAAGCCATTCGTACAATTTGCCTTGATCAATTGATTGCGTAAATGGATAAGTCATCGTTTGAATATGTAGATGTTGTGTCACATGTAATTTCTCATGATTTTGATTACTTGCGAGTTGTACCTCTTCGAAATCTTCCAAAGATATATTACAATACTGCGTTTCGTATAATTTTGCATGTCTATTTATTAACGCTACTTCCTCAACAATCTGTTTCTTATCTTCGTCCTGAAGCAAATCTGATTTATTGATAAGAATATGACTTCCATACTTCATTTGTTCATTTAAAAGTTGTTGTACGCTTTTACTTAAAGTTTCACGATTTAACCATCTGATTGCATCTAATACAACAATAATGGACTTCACTTCAATATAAGGAGCTAAAATAGGTGAAAGGCAAGCGTCTAATACTTCAATTGGATGCGCAACGCCAGTTGTTTCTATATAAACTACATCAGGTCTCTCCTCTTGATATAAGGAATGCAACTGAATTTCTAATTCATCTTTCATCGTACAGCAAATACAACCTTTTAAAAGTTCTCTTAAAATATTTTCTCGCCCTACAATATCAGTATCTACGGAGTATTCACCTATTTCATTCATTAATACTGCTACTTTTCGATTTTTCTTCTTTTCCGCTAATAAAAGATTTTGAAGCAGCGTTGATTTCCCACTCCCTAAAAATCCACCTAAAATATGAATTTCTACTTTGTTCATATGTTCGACTCTCCATTTCTTTGGTACTATATAAATCCAACTTGACTTTCCAACACACAAGTCGCCAGTAACCTGCTATAAACATCGCATGTGCAGAAAAAGGAACCGACCGCTTCTACTTATGGCCAGACGCTCTCGTCCATCTAAAAAGAAAAGGTTTTTCATTTGGAATTATATACCTATACTTGCAACTACATTTAAAATATATTAAATTTCAGAAAGATTACTGAATGCTAGTTACAGATGCAATAGTACTACTTTAACATACTAAAAGGCCACTTTTCATAAAGTGACCTTTTTGCTAAAAATTATTGAATCTTTTTTATTGCACGTCATATCCTTGATCTTCAATAGCTTCTTTCATTTTTTCTACATCTACTTTTGCTTCATCATATTCTACATTTACAGTTCCCTCTTGCAACTGTACTTCTACATTTTGTACTCCTTCTAACTCTGTAAGTGCGTTTGTTACTGCCATTTTGCAATGATTACATGTCATTCCTTGTACGTTTAATGTGATAGTCATATTAAATTCCTCCATATTTATATTTTAACGCGTTTCAAGCGAAGTGCGTTCGTCACAACCGATACAGAACTAAATGCCATCGCTGCTCCGGCTACCCACGGCTCTAATAATCCAAATGCCGCCACAGGAATACCGATTGCGTTATAGAATAAAGCCCAAAACAAGTTTTGACGAATATTTCTCATCGTCTTACGACTTAACTCAATTGCTTTTGGTATATGTGATAAATCACCGCCAACTAACGTAACGTCTGCAGTTTCAATTGCTACATCTGCACCTGTTCCAATTGCCATACCAATATCAGATTTTGCAAGAGCTGGCGCATCGTTAATACCGTCACCTACCATCGCTACTCTCTTTCCTTGTTTTTGTAAATTTTCTACAATATTGGCTTTATCCTCTGGTAATACTTCCGCAAATACATGGTCAATATGAACCTGTTTTGCAATCGCTTCAGCGGTACGCTTATTATCACCCGTTACCATATATACTTCAATTCCCATTTGTTTCAATGTTTCAATTGCAACCTTTGAACTTTCTTTTACTGTGTCGGCAACAGCGATGATTCCAGCAAGTTCCCCATCAATCGCAACAAGCATTGCTGTTTTACCTTGAATTTCTAGTTCTTTCATTATCTCTTCATGCTGTGATATTTCTACTGATTGTTCATTCATTAATTTGCGCGTTCCCACAAGAACTTTTTTATCTTCTATTTTCGCCTCAATGCCATGACCAGTAATGGCTGAAAAATGCTGGAGCTCTTTCAATTCTATCTCATTTTGTTTTCCATACTCAACAATTGCATGCGCTAATGGATGCTCGGATGCACTTTCAGCTGAAATTGCATAATCCAGCATACCTTCTTGAAATTCTAATACATCGGTCACTTCTGGTTTCCCTTTTGTTACAGTTCCTGTTTTATCTAATAACACCGCATTTACTTTATGTGTTCCTTCTAGATATTCACCTCCCTTAAAAAGAATGCCTTTTTCTGCTCCTTTTCCTGTACCAACCATAATCGAAGTTGGTGTAGCAAGCCCTAATGCACATGGGCATGCGATTACTAAAATCGCAATCCCTACTTCCAACGCTCTTGGCAAATCACCCGGTACAATAAAGAAATACCATACTAAGAAAGCTATAAGCGCAATCCCTACAACAATCGGAACAAAAATACCTGAAATAATATCTGCTAATCGTTGAATTGGCGCTTTAGAACCTTGTGCTTCTTCAACAATTTTAATAATGCCAGCTAACGCTGTATCTTTTCCAACCTTTTCAGCTTGAATTGTCAGCACTCCGTTTGCATTGATAGTCGCTCCAATTACTGGATCTCCTTCTTTTTTATCTACTGGAATAGATTCTCCAGTAATCATAGATTCATCGACAGAAGATGCCCCTGAGATTACAATACCATCTACGGGTATTTTCTCCCCTGGTTTTACAATAATCTTATCTCCAATTACAACATCTTCAAGTGGCACTCTCACTTCTTGACCATTCCGCATAACGAGCGCATCTTTCGCCTGTAAACTTAACAATTTAGAAATCGCTTCCGTTGTCCGTCCTTTTGCCAATGTTTCAAAGTACTTTCCAACTAAGATTAATGTAATTAAAACAGCACTTGTTTCAAAGTAGAGATTTGGACTGTAGTTTGCATTTCCTAATGTTTTCAATGCCTCGTATAGACTGTAAAAATAGGCTGCTGATGTTCCTAAGGCTACTAAAACGTCCATATTTGCACTCTTATTTCGAAGTGCACGATAAGCACCTACGTAAAAGTGTCCCCCAATATAAAACTGAACGGGTGTTGCTAATAATATTTGAAACCATGGATTCATTAGAATATGGGGCACTGGTAATCCAGTATCAAATGGCATATGTCCAAGCATTGTATAGAGTAAAGGTAAGGACAAAAGAATCGAAATAATCAGTTGACGCTTTTTCTCCTTAATCATTTCTTCTTTTCTATCTGAACGCTCTGCATTTTCGGTGCGTATTCGTCCTTTATATCCAATTTTCTTTATCTTTTCTAAAATATTAACGGTAGAAACTAAACCTTCGTTATATTCAACAACAGCGCTATTGGTAGCTAAATTGACAGTTGCATGTGAGACGCCTTCCATTTTATTTAGTACTTTTTCAACCCGAGTGGCACAAGCTGCACATGTCATTCCTTCAATATTAAGGGTAAATTTTTCTGCTGATACACTATATCCTAACTTCTCAATTTTCTCTTTTATATTAGAAATTTCTTGCTGAGACGGATCATATTTAATACTTGCTTTTTCCATCGCTAAGTTTACGCTAGCTTCCACCCCATCCATTTTATTTAGTACTTTTTCAATACGAGTGGCGCATGCTGCACATGTCATTCCTGTTACTCCAAGCGTAACATGTTTTTGATTCCCCATTGTATACCCCTCCTATTTTGAAAACTGCTTAATTACATTCATTAATTCTTGAATCGATTCATCCCCATTCCCCTCGTGAATTGCCTTTGCAACGCAATGCTTTGTATGACGCTCCAACAAAGAAAAACCGACCTTATTTAACGCTGCATTAATCGCTGAAATTTGAATTAAAACATCAACACAGTAACGATTATCTTCAACCATCTTTTGTACACCACGTACTTGCCCTTCTATACGCTTTAAACGTTTCATCACACTTTGAATTTCCTCTTCTGTTCGAGGAACCATTTTTTGATCGCTATGATTTCCTTCGCAATGATCCATTACTATCACCTCATGAATTATTATTATCAATCTTTATATACATAATACGGGTATGGGGTATACAAAGCAACTGTTTAAATGCCTATTTGTTGTAATTTTTTTAGGGAAAACCAATAGCATCCTAAAATGAAAAGTATTTTTCCATACAACTAATCGATAAAGCAGCTATCAATGCAATAGCTGCTTTATGTTATTTTGCTACAAGTTATATGAACTCCCGGCAACATCTACCTCATATTTTCGAACGATTTTATCGAGTGGATAAATCTCAAACTCGCGCAACAGGTGGGACTGATTTAGGCCTTGCAATTGTAAAAGAAATTGTTGAATTGCAAGGTGGTAGTATTTCTGTAACAAGTGAATTAGGCCATGGGACTATTTTTACGATCCATCTAAAAAAGTAAAATCTACATAATGAACTCATCAACTTTGTGACGAGCTTTTTTCATTATTATGAGAATTTTTTTAGATATTTCTCATATTTTCATCATTTCCCTTTCATGCCCCTCTCACATCTACGTTTTAGACTACTACTTATCAAAGATATAACGAGGTGATAAGTTCAAGCACAGCCTTTCAGATTTTGACTCTATTAAAAGTAGTTCTAGATTCGTTTTTTCTTGAAGCATAACGAATCATAGATGGAGGTGAACCTATGAAGAAGAAAAAGAACAAACGCAAAAAATTATGTTGGTTAAAATGGATTTTGATCCTTCCTCTGCTTCTTTCTATACTATTCTTTGGATTACATAGTATGAAGTTTGAAAGATGGGATCATGAAAAGCATAAGAAAGCTGAATATGCGATTTCTCACGATAAAGAGAGACAAGCTTTCGTTACAAAGAAAGAAGATTCTGCCGGCTTCGAAAGACACACTCATCATGATAAACATCATGAAAAGAGGTTCGATGATCTATTCTTTGTATCATTCCTGCTAGAACTTAGCCTTGTTCTTTTCGGCTGGTTAATTCTTCGCAAGTCTGAAGGGAATATAGCTAAAAAGTGGACAGGAATATTACTCCTTATTATCGGTTTATTACCGCTCCTTCCAATTGTTGTACTTATTGCAATGACTGCCTGGGCGTATAAAAAGTTTAAAGAAAAAAGAACGATAACGAACGAGCAAATAAATATTGATATGTATCATGTTTCAACAATGCAAAAACAAATAGATATTTTAGATCAATGGGAACGTAATATTCGTAAGGAGGAAAATTAAACAATGGGTATTCTAAAACGTATTAAAAATATTGTAATGGCAGATGTACACCAAACATTAGACAAGCTAGAAAGCCCTGCTAGCATGTTAAAGCAATACTTAAGAGAAACAGAAGAACAAATTACAAAAGCACAAAAAGCGCTATCTCATCAATTCTATTTAGAAAAGAAATATGAAGCGTTAATTGTAGAAACTGATGCTCTTATCGCAAAAAGAACTCGTCAAGCTGAGCTTGCGGTATCACGTGAAGAAGATCATATGGCACAGATAGCTTTACAAGACAAAATCATAAATGAGAAGAAAGCTACACTATATCGTGAACAGTATGAAATAACAAAACAACAAACAGCCGCACTTTATGAACAAATTGACAAATTACAAGAGAAATATCAAGAATTACAATATAAAGAACTCGTTCTTGTTTCTCGATTAAATGCAGCACAAGCGATAAAAGAAAGTAACGCAGCACTTGCTTCTTTCCATATGGAAAATGCAGCGAAAGGCTTCGCACGCGTTGAATCTTACGTACAAAAGTTAGAAGCAGAAACTGCCGCTAGCAACTATTTTTATCAATTAAAATCTCCTAATCAAACAGAGATTTTAGACCAAGGTTTACAAGAAGAAATAAAGCAAGAATTAGAGAAATTAAAAGAAAACAAATAGTTTCTTAATCTACTCTACTATGCATACATGCCAATTTTGTTTGAACTATACCCTATGAAATAAACAAAAAAGATGGTTTCGGTTTGATCCGAGCCATCTTTTTTTCCATTGCTAGCGATGAATATTGTAAACAGAAAGTATACTCCATAAGTAATCGTATTGTAACTATATATAAATACAAATTGAAAAACTGACAGAAAACCTCCTTTTTTAGGGACGGACGAGAGCGTCTGGACGCATATAGGAGCGGTCAGTTCCTTTTACGTAGCGAACATGTTGTATTCTACATAGCAACAATCTAAGTGTTAAAAAATCCAAGGGAATTTATATACATAAATAATCTAGCACAATTTTTCCTAATGTAATATAATTTGCACAAAGGCAAAATTTATGTTCAAATAAAAGAAATATAATTTACGTATTTGCATTTACTAAAATAAATAAAACAAACTGCACCAAGTTAACAAGCAAAAGGGGAAACAAAACATGACAGAAAACACAAAAGAACGTGAACATCTTCCACCAAATAATAGGACGATGCAATCGGCACAGTTAGCTTTAAGCGGGCAGACAAAAGGACTGAAGCGATTATTACCTTTTTTAGGCCCCGCTTTTATCGCATCTGTTGCTTATATTGATCCAGGGAATTTTGCCACGAATATTGCGGCAGGGTCCCAATACGGTTATTTACTACTTTGGGTTATCCTTATTTCAAATTTAATGGCCGTATTAATTCAATCCCTATCAGCTAAATTAGGGATAGCTACCGGGAAAAACCTTCCCGAGGTTGCTCGGGAGCATTTTCCAAAACCTGTTTCCATCGGTTTATGGATACAAGGTGAATTAGTCATTATGGCGACTGATCTCGCTGAATTTATCGGTGCTGCCTTAGGATTAAATTTACTATTTGGCATTCCACTATTGCCCTCAGCGTTAATTACTGCAGTAGGCTCATTCATTATTCTCGAGTTTCAACGCAGAGGGTTCCGTCCACTAGAAGCAATCATTACTGGTATGGTCTTTATCGTCGTTATTGCTTTTGGTGTTCAAGTGTTTTACGCAAAACCAGAACTAAGTCCCCTTCTATCAGGGCTTTTCGTTCCTCACTTTCAAGGTGTAAATAGTATTTTACTGGCAGCAGGAATTTTAGGTGCAACCGTTATGCCGCATGCAATTTATTTACATTCTGCTTTAACACAGCGACGCGTCGTAGGCTCGACAGATGCAGAACGAAAAAAGATTTTCCGCTTTGAATTTATCGATATTATAATTGCAATGGTCATCGCCGGAGCAATTAACGCGAGTATGTTAATTGTAGCAGCTGCCCTATTCTTCAAAAATGGACTACATGTCGAAGATCTAGATGTTGCTTTTCATCAATTTAGCCATTTAGTTGGCCCTGTATCAGCATCTCTTTTTGGAATTGGATTATTAGCTGCCGGTTTATCAAGTTCTTCCGTTGGTACGATGTCTGGTGATATTATTATGCAAGGATTCATCCGTATGCATATTCCTTTATATTTGCGCCGATTTATTACAATGGTTCCACCGCTCGTTATAATTGCACTAGGTGTGAATCCAACTCATGCCCTCGTAATGAGTCAAGTCGTTTTATCTTTCGGGATTGCATTTGCATTAATTCCACTCATTGTCTTTACAAGTAAAAAGAGCATAATGGGCGGCCTTGTCAACCATCGCTTTACAACCGCTCTTGCATGGTTGATTGCCGTATTAATTATTGCTTTAAATATATTTTTGTTGTATCAAACATTTGTTGGTTAAGAAAAAAGAGAGTGCCTTTAGAAATCTAAATGGCATTCTCTTTTTTCTTCTAATATGTATAAAGCAAATAATGATTTCAGGTTGGAGAAATGACATTCCCTGTAGGTACATCCCTTCCATCTTCTATACGACTTCCCCCTTCTGGCATAGATGGTCCGTCTATATCGCGAAAATATAATGGCAATCCCTCAGAAAGAAATATGCTCGTCTTAGATGGATCTTGCCGTTGATGATGAATATGTAAATGTGGTTCACTAGAATTTCCAGAGTTGCCAACACGAGCAATTACTGTCCCTTCTTCTATGTGTTGTCCTATCTTCACTTTGACAGATCCCTGTTTTAAGTGAGCAAGGACAAGGTATGTCCCCGTGTCATCTAAGCGTATATAAATATGATTACCCGCCATAGACTTAAAATCATCATTTCCAGGTGGTAAATCAGTTTCAGAATCTTCTATAGATATAACTGTTCCTGATGCAGGTGCAATTACCTCCACTCCGTATATGTCATAATCCTCTAATTGTGAATTTGCTACCCCATTTTGCGGAGCAATAAAATCATACGCCCAGCGTTGATTTGGCTCGATAGCATGGTAATTTGTTTGAAGTTGATTTCCCCCCCAGCCTACCCGAACAGTTTCATTAAACGGAAGTCGAATTGTTGCTTTCGGTGTGACTGAATGAACATCAGCTGGATAAGCGATTTGTCCAATTCCAACAAACCAACATGCTGGCCAAGCAGCTATTGTGGATAGAATAAAAATCGTAACAGTTGTTTTATGTATTTTTCTTCTTGAAAACAATTTACCTACTATTACACAAACCGTAATCATTACACTAATGAAACCTACTATACTAAAAGCTTGCATCCCCCACCAAGCTAAAACAGACACACTACCAGTAGCAAAATAAACAGAACTCCACCCTACTACTAATACTGTAAATAACATGATTATTATACATTTCTTCCACATCGTATTCCCTCCATTTGCATATCTCATATTAAGATCGTACAAAATAATCATTACGACATTTGAAAGAAATACTTACAACTTTCTTACGTTTTTTGTAAATATTGAGGCAAAGTAATTATAAATACCGTTTCAGTATCATCGCTACATACCGTAATATCACCTTTATGAATATTGGCAATACTTTTAGCAATAGCAAGTCCCATCCCTTTTCCACCAGTATAAGCACTTCGTGACTTTTCTCCTCGATAAAATTTTTCAAATATATAAGGGATATCTTCTTGTAAAATTTTCTGCCCATAATTTTTAATGTTCACCCTAACATTTCCATCTTCCTGAAAAATCTGTATATCAATTTTCTTTCCAGATTCCCCATAAAAAATGCTGTTACTAATTACATTTTGGATTAACCTTACTAGCAAACTAATATCACCTTCTATTTGTAAGTCTTCACTACACTCTATATGAAAATTCATTTGTACCGCTTCTAATTGCGGAATAAAATCTATCATCACTTGTTCAACTACTTGTTTTATCCCAACTATTTCTTTATATAACTGAATTTCTCTATAATTAATTTGACTATATTCAAGTAAATCATCTATTTGCTTTTTCAACTCATAGCTTTTCCGCTTTACAACTTCTACATATTGCTGACAATTCTCTTTGTTCATATCAAGATTACATTCTATTAAATCAACGTAACCAATTAACGATGTTACAGGTGTCCGCAAATCATGAGAAAGATTACTAATCATTTCGTTTTTCATCTTTTGTGCCAATTTTTCCTTTTCAATTGACTCTTTTAAGCTGTTTGTCATTTTATTAATGTTTACTGCTAATTGTCCAATCTCATCATTCTTCTTTGTCTGTATCTGTACGTCTAAATTCCCCTTACTAATTTCTTTCACATTTTGATTCATTTGTTCTAATCTTGTTATCATATTTTTTGATAATAAAAAGAAAAAGAACGATACGAAGATCAGAAAAATAACAAAATATACAAAAGAATACTTCTCCTCTAATTCTGCTATATTTCCATATACATGACTAATAGCATTTTGAGAGAAGACAATAGTTAAGGTCGCTAATACAATACTGCATATAAAAATGAAAAAAAGCCTCATTCTTAATCCTTGAAACAATTTAGCTTTCAATTTTATATCCTACTCCCCATACATTTTGGATAAATTTTGATTCTTGCGGATTGGCTTCTATCTTCCCTCTTAACCTTGCTAAATGAACCATAACAGTATTATTACTTTCATAAGCTGCTTCTCGCCAAACACTTTCATATATCTCTTCTAGCGTAAATACGCGGTTTGGGTGTGTTGCCATCAAATGCAAGATTTCATACTCTGTCTTTGTAAGATTAATATGTTCTCCATATAACAGTACCTTTCTAGAATTCTCATCTATTTCTAATTCCCTAATTTGAATCTTCTTTTCAAGCATCTGTACCGGAGTTTGATTTAAGTATGTATATCTTCTTAACTGCGCTTTTACTCGTGCTACCAGCTCAATTACACTAAATGGCTTCACAATATAATCGTCTGCCCCTGTACTTAATCCAATGACTTTATCTACATCCGTTGCTTTCGCACTTAAGAACATAACTGGTATATTATATTTTTCTCGTATTCTCCTGCACACTTCAATTCCATCCATCATTGGCATCATAATATCAAGGATCGCCAATTCAATATCATGTTCCGAAAATAACTGTAAAGCTTGTTCTCCGTCATAAGCTTTTACAACTTTGTAACCTTCTTGCTGCAAATACACTTCAATCATTTGAACAATATCCTTATCATCGTCTACGACTAATATAGATTGTTGTTTCATACTCTATCCTCTTTTTTGTAAATTTGAAATATTTCC
Source organism: Bacillus cytotoxicus (assembly GCF_023715645.1). Classification (GTDB taxonomy): domain Bacteria; phylum Bacillota; class Bacilli; order Bacillales; family Bacillaceae_G; genus Bacillus_A; species Bacillus_A cytotoxicus_A. The sequence continues at coordinate 24,729 of NZ_JAMBOP010000018.1, forward strand.
TACAATTTTATAGTACCATGTTCATAATATAAAAACTTCGAAATGTTCTAGACTTTAAACTATATAAATCCATTTTAATCAATATAAAAAAATAGCTAAGGCTTATCCAAAGCGCTTAGCTATTTAATCTCTTATCTATTTCTCTTTTCGATTTATATAAGCATGTTTATACGTATAAACACCGCCAAATTGATGTTTTTCAATACCTTTTACATATTCCTTTTGAACGTATGCTGAGCCAGTATGGTAAAGCGGTGCAATAGCAGCGTCTTCTAATAAAATTTTCTCTGCTTCTTGCATTGCTTTCCAGCGTTTTTGCTCTTCCAATACATAGTCATTTTTCGCACTATTTATAAGCTCCTCATATTTCTGGTTAAAATAATTCATTTTATTATTTGGATTATCTTTCGTAAATAATTCTAAATAACTAATTGAATCCTTATAATCCGGTCCCCATACAACCATCGAAATATCATACTGTCCTGTTTGTTCGAGTTGTAATTTTTGTTTAAACGGTTGCGGTTTTACATTTATTGTTAATCCTTGTAAATTCTTTTCAAGTTCTCCTTTTATATATTCAGCTGTTTGCTTCGCTTGATCTTGTTCAAACGTTAAAAATCCAAGTGTTATCTGGTCTACACCGAGCTCTTTTTTCGCATCTTTCCATAAAGCCTTTGCCTTTTCAACATTATATACGGCAAGTTCACCATTTTCTTTTCTAAAATCTTTTCCATCTTTTTCATTTTTATACCCTTCTGGCACAAGTCCTTCAGCTGCTGTTGAACCGTTATTTAGAAAATGATTGACTATTGCTTCTTTATTTAAGGCCATAGAAAGCGATTGTCGTATTTTTGTATTTGCCAGTGTAGAATTATTTTGATTAAAACGCAACATAGCTATAGCAGAATCTTTCGTTGTTTTAAAATCACTTTTTCCTTTATATTTATCTACAAACGAAGAATTAATTGGCACACGATCAATACTATTAGTTTCATATAAATTAACTGCTGTTGCTGTATCTTTTACGATATGAAAATTAATTTCTTCTAATTTAACGTTATTTTTATCCCAATATGCATCATTTCTCTTTAACTTAAATTCTTGCTCATGTTTCCATTCCGATAAAACAAATGGACCATTGTAAATTAAATGTTCTGGCTCTAATCCATACTTACTTCCTTTTCCCTCAACGAACGATTCGTGCTGTGGTAAATAAATAGGAAGTGTTAGTAACTGAAGGAAGTACGGGGTTGGTTCCTCTAACTGTACCTCTAATGTAACATCGTCAATAGCTTTTACACCTAATTGATCTACACCCATAGCTCCTTTATTTATTTGTTCTGCATTTTTCATGTAAAATAACATGTATGCATATTGTGATGCTGTTTCCCTATTCACTGTATGCTGCAAGGAATAAACAAAATCATGTGCAGTTACAGAATCCCCATTCGACCATTTTGCATCTTTACGCAAATGAAATATATATGTTTTTCCATCTTTACTTTTCTCAAAGGCTTTTGCAACACCAGGCACTGGATTATCTTTCTCATCAAGTACATATAACCCTTCAAATATATTTTGCATGACATGCGATGATGTACCATTCATAGATTTTGCGGTATCCAAGGACGGAATTTCTTCTGATATCATTACATTTAATACTTGTTTTTCACTTACTTCCTTTTGTTTACTCGAATTATTGCTGCAAGCTGAAATTAATAAAGAGGTAACAAGTATAATTCCTATCAATAATCTTACCTTCATAAATCGGCTCCTTTAATTCAATTATCAAACGTTTTATATTATAACAGAATAATTATCTTAAAAGTGTTACATTTCACCGAATTTTTATTATTTAAATATATAAATCCAATTTGACTTTCCTTCACACACATCGCCGCAATGCTAAACAAAAAGTAACCTGCTACTTTCTTCCTCTCTTTGTTTAAACATCGCATGTGGCAGAAATAGGCACTGACCGCTTCTACTCACAGCCAGACGCTCTCGTCCATCTAAAAGAAAATGGGTTTCTGTCAGGGTTTTAACTGCTATTATATATAAATCCGACTTGACTTCCCTACACACTAGTCGCAGCCATGCTAAACAAAAGATAACCCGCTACTCTCTTCCTCTCTTTGTTTAAACATCGCATGTGGCAGAAATAGGCACTGACCGCTTCCACTCATGGCCAGACGCTCTCGTCCATCTAAAAAAATGGTTTCTGTCAGGGTTTTAATTTAAATTTATATACTTAAGAACACTATCCTTTCGTTTCATGAAAAGATAGTGTTCTTATTCCTTACATATTCAACCCTTGCTTATAACGGCTCGCTTCAAAAATAATACGTTCTTCATCTAACGTTTTACACTCACCATTCCAAACAATGTGTTGTCCATTAATAACAACGTCTGAAACGTCTTTTCCGCTCGCTGCGTATACAAGATGTGACAATACTTCTTCTGCCGGTTGTAAGTGAGGTTTATTAGATGGATCAATTGTAATAAAGTCTGCACACTTGCCTACTTCTATTGAACCTGTTTGGCTCATGCCGATTACCTCTGCCCCTACTTTTGTTGCTAATGTGAGAATAGTTTCAACTGGTAATGTTGTCGCGTCTTTATGAACACCTTTTTGCAATAAAGTCGCAATGCGCATTTCTTCAAACATATCTAAATTGTTATTAGATGCAACACTATCTGTTGCAATTCCGACTTTTATGCCACTCTCTAACATCGCGCGAACGTTTGCGATACCAGATCCTAATTTTAAATTACTAATTGGATTATGGGCAACGCGCACATCATGTTCCGCTAAAAATGTTCGCTCATTATCATTCAGCACAACACCGTGAGCAATTACTGCCTTTCTTTGGAACAATCCACAATCTGCTACATACTCTACTGGACGTTTTCCATATTGTGCTTCAATATCTTGAACTTCACGTTCTGTTTCGGAAAGATGAATATGAACCATCGTCTTATTTTCGACTGCAATTCGTGCACACTCTTCTAACATTTCCGTAGAACATGCATATGGGCTATGAGGAGCAACCATTGTTGTTAACATACCATCTTTATTGGCATAACGTTTCACATACTTCTCTGCTTCCTCAATTGCTTTCTTTTCATCTTCCTTCGTTCCGAAGCTAAATAATGTTCGCGAAACAGCAGCACGCATGCCACTTTTACGAACAGCTTCCATAATAGAATCTTGATCTACTCCAATTGGATTAAACATATCAGAAAATGTTGTCGTTCCGCTTTTCACCATTTCTAATAAACCAAGCTCTGTACTAGCAACAGCAAGCTCCGGTGTAAATTGACTTTCAAGCGGCCAAATTCTCGTTTCAAGCCATGGCTTTAAGAGCATGTCGTCACCTATTCCACGTAAAATGCTCATCAAAACATGTGTATGCGCATTCACCAAACCTGGCAATACCCACTTTCCATGAAGATTAATGACTTGATCCACTTCTGTTCCGCTCGGTAATTCTCCTGATTGTACCTCTATAATTTGATCATCTTCTACAATGATATATCCATTTTTCAACACTTCATTTGTTTCATTCAAAGTCACGATTGTAGCGCTTACATATGCTGTTTTCACGAATATTTCCCCTCTCGACTCTTTTAGAAATAATTAATACCCTCAAATAAGTTACTACCGTTATAGTAACCTATTTGAGGGTAACAGTCAAAAGATAAATTAATACTTTACATGGATACGAACATTTTGTTTTAACGCACCATATTGCATTTCATTCGTATCCGCAAATGCTTCGATTCTACTTGAAGGAACGTCCATATATGTAATCTCTTCTAAAAATTGTGATGCTGTAAAATCATATCTCTCACCATTGATGAAATTGTAAAAGTGCCAGCCTTCCGAAACCTTTGTCTTCATAATTTCGCCATCAAATAAATCATGAACTACTAAAGCTGTTACACCACATTGCCCTTTCGCTGGATTATCTAATGTCCATTTTGAACTCGTTTCCAATGACCAACACTGAGTTAAAATTCTGCTCATCTTTTTTATTTCTGTATACATCATACTTAACATCCCCTATCTAAATAAATTTATTCCACATCATATCCCAAAAGTGGCAATAAGCAATTTTTAAAAACAGTAGAAGGTGTTTCTCCAATGCACTCAGAATGTTGAACATTGTCGAGGCGTCTTTATCTTGTGTCGAAGCGCCGATATATCAGTGAACATATAAGAAGGAGTTGATTCAAAAGACATCTACATCTCTTTTGAATCAACTCCTCTTCTCTTATACAACATACCCATCTAACCAAGAGATTACATCCTGGAACACTTCCTGTCTGTTTACCTCATGAAGCATTTCATGCCTTCCGTTCTCATATAAACGGATTGTTATATCATTGACACCTGATTTTTTATACATATAATACACTTCTTGAACACCTTTTCCCATATTTCCAACTGGATCACGGTCTCCCGAAAAAATATAGATAGGTAAATCTTTTGGTGTTTTCTCATATGCTTCAAGTTTATTCACAGTCAACACACCGTTAAATAATTCACGGTAAAAACTCGTCGTACAAATAAACCCACATAATGAATCCTCTATGTATCTATCAACTTGATTCGTATCAGAAGACAGCCAATCAAATTTCGTACGGTTTGGCTTAAAATGTGAATTAAAATTACCAAATGATAAAAAATTCAACATTGGACTTTTCGTTTTTGCACCGCGAAGTTTCATTTCAATCGTTGCCACTTTATGACCAATAACTCCCAAAAGTCCTGGATTTCCTCCCGTTCCTGAAATAAGAAATCCATTATATAACTCACCACGGAGCTGCACGGCACGTCTTGATAAGAAAGAACCCATACTATGCCCTAATAAGAAAAGTGGACATGTATGATTCTTCCGAATAAGATCCGAAACGAAAATCACATCAGAAACAGCTTGATCCCAGCCCACATTCGGCTCAAAATGACCGTAATCTTCCTCCTGCTTCACTGTTTTTCCATGTCCGCGATGATCGTAAGCATATACCCCGTATCCAGCCTCCAATAATGCTTCAATCCATTCTATGTACGCACCAGCATGTTCAGCCATTCCATGTGCAATTTGAACAATCCCACGCGGTTCACTTTCTGGTAACCATTGACGTAAATAAATTTCCGTTCCATCCGACGCCATAACGAAGTTTTCTTGTCTATTCATTTTGAACGCCCTCCAAATCTATTTTCTATTTCTCAACAATATGAATCTACATCCATCCAAAATGAATTGTCATTCTTTTTTCTTACTTAAAATTATAAGTAAAAGCTTTCCTTATTACAAATCATACTATTTTTATTTCCACTGCTTCCTACTTGACGAAACAAAAGTTAATATATATAGTTACTAATATAAAGTAATTAAATTATTGGAGGTAACCAATATGATGCCCTCACTTTTTTTAGCACATGGGTCTCCTATGCTAGCTATTCAATTGACAGAATATACGAGTTTCTTACAAACACTTGGTGAAACATACAAACCAAAGGCAATTGTCATTTTTACAGCTCATTGGGAAAGTAAGGTTTTAACTATTTCTTCTTCAAATAATGAATATGAAACAATTTATGATTTTGGCGGTTTTCCACCTGAACTATACGAAATAAAATACAGAGCAAAAGGTTCGTCATCTATTGCAGCTATGTTAGAAGAAAAATTCAAAAAGCAAGGAATTGTAGTTCAAAAAAATACAACACGCGGATTAGATCATGGTTCCTGGACGCTCCTACACCGTATGTACCCAAAAGCTGATATACCTGTTGTTCAAATCTCAGTAAATCCATTCCTACCTGCAAGAGAACAATATGAAATTGGAAAAGCTCTTCAAGGACTAGGAAAAGAAGATATTTTAGTTATCGGAAGCGGTGTCACCGTCCACAATTTGCGAATGTTAAAGTGGGAACAAACTGCACCTGAACCATGGGCTGTTGAATTTGACGAATGGCTCATTAATCAATTCCAAAACAATAACACAGATGCGTTATTTAACTGGGAAGCTGAAGCTCCGCATGCACGTTTAGCTGTTCCAAGAGCAGAACATTTTGTTCCTCTTTTCATTGCAATGGGAAGTGGTAATGAAAAGCCAAAAGTAATTCATCGAAGCTATGAATTCGGGACTTTAAGTTATCTTTGTTTAGAATTTTAATTCTTAGTATGTATGCAAGTAAAAAAACGACACCAAACCCCCTTTCCTTTTAGGGGGGACGAGAGCCTCTGGCCGCGCATAGAAACGGTCAGGGCCTTTTCCTGCCCCATGCCATATTTTTAAAACAGAAAAGATTAAACAAGTGCAGGTCTATTGTATTCTGTATAAAAGCGACTTATGTGCCGAAAAATCAAAGAAGTCCAGCAATTAACTACTGGACTTCTTCCATGAGTTCGTAATATCCTCTGCTGTTGTATCAATTTCACCATAAATAGCTTGATCATAAATCGTACATAATTTTACAATTTGCTGTAAATCTTCTTGTGTAGTCGCTCTAACACATAGGTTATTTACTAAATTATCCATATATTCTACCCTCTTTTCAAAAAAACTGAATATTCCTATTATACAACGAATACAAATTTTTTACTCCCCTAAAAATCCCTCTTAATATACAGTTATAAGTAGAATTAAAGATTTAAAATGCTCCAGTGTATTCAATTCTCCATTGCTCAAACAAAACCATCCATGTTACCTTAACATTACAATCACTAAAAACAGATATTTAAATACCCTTCAAAATTAATACATACTATTTTTATAAGGAAAGGACTGCTTATGAAAATTCGAAAAAAAACATTACTAAAACGAATTATAGTCTTAGCTGTACTTTTTACCCCAATAATCTTATTGATCAACTATGCACTACATTCAGAAACGAATAATGTACAAACAGAAAAGGCAAAAGGAAAAGAACAATCAAAAAAACCGAAAGAAGATCCTGAGATTACCCTTACATTTTCAGGTGATACAATGTTCGATTGGCAATTACGACCTGTTATTCAAAGTAAAGGTGCTGATTATCCATTTCAGCATGTAAAACCTGAAATAGAAAAAGCCGACTACTCATTTATTAATCTAGAATCTGCGTTTACAACTCGTGAGAAAAAATATCCTGGCCAACTATTTTGGATTAAAAGCGACCCTTCTACACTAAAAGCTATTAAAAATACAGGCTATGATATCGTTAATATTGGAAATAACCATACGCTTGATTATTATCAAGATGGCTTATCGGATACAATTTCCCATGTTGAAAAAATGGGATTTCCGTATATCGGGGCTGGAAAAAATGCAAAAGATGCATATACAGCACGAGAAGTTATAATTAAAGGTAAAAAATTTAAGTTTCTCTCTTTCGTTCGTTTTATGCCTGATACCGCTTGGGTAGCTACAGATAACAAACCAGGCGTTGCAAATGGTTATGATTTAAACCTAGTCACAAAAACAATTAAAGAACAAAAGAAAGATGCCGATTATATGATTGTATATATGCATTGGGGCGTCGAAAAAACAAACCGTCCTGCTGCTTATCAAAAAGAATATGTACAAAAAATAGTAGAAGCAGGTGCAAATGCGATTGTAGGAAGCCATCCTCACTGGTTACAAGGCTTTGAATATTACGACAAAGTTCCTGTTGCATACTCACTTGGAAACTTTCTCTTCCCTGATTATGTAAAAGAACATAGTGCAGAAACTGGTGTACTAACGATTAAATTTAAAGGAAAAGATGTTCGCATGTCATTTAACCCTTATATGATTCGTAATAACCAAATTACACCACTTCAAGGTACAGAAAAACAAAACATGCTGCAATATTTACAATCTATTTCAAACGATGTACAAATTAATCAACATGGAGATATTATGAATAAACGAGCACAGTAGATTTTTATTATTCTTTCTTGCTTTTCTCTTGCGATAATTCAAAACATATACGATACTATATAAAACATATCAATTTAGGGGGATTAAATGTGGTGGAAGAAAAACAATATGAACTTGCAACTTTTGCGGGCGGCTGCTTTTGGTGTATGGTAAAACCATTTGATGAACTGCCTGGTATACATAAAGTCCTGTCAGGTTATGCAGGCGGACATGTTGAAAACCCAACATATGAAGATGTAAAATCTGGAGAATCTGGACATTTAGAAGTCGTCCAAATTACATTTGATCCTACTATATTTCCTTATCAAAAGTTATTAGATTTATATTGGCCGCAAATCGATCCTACAGATGATGGCGGACAATTTATCGACCGCGGTCCATCTTACCGTACAGCCATTTTTTATCATAATGAAGTGCAAAAAGAGCTTGCTGAAAAATCAAAGCTAGCACTAGCAAAAAGCGGTACGTTTAAGAAGCCAATCGTAACAGAGATTCGCCCAGCTGCTCCCTTTTACGTGGCTGAAGAATATCATCAACATTTTTATAAAAAAAATCCAGAGAAATATGTACAAGAACAGAAAGAGTCTGGCCGTGAAGACTTTGTTAAAACAAACTGGAAAAAAATAATAACATAAAGGAAAAGGACACAAATAGCAGTGTCCTTTTCTTTTCCCTATCAGTTATTTTCTTAATCGCTCAATAAAATCAGCTAATTTATCCAGTGAAGTCATATTCTGATTACATACTATACTATCTTTACAAATATAGTTTCCCTTTTTAACAAACGTACCTGGTATATCACCTTTTATTTCAACAAGGAACATCCCTACTTCTTCATGTTTATGACACAATGTACAAATCCCTTTTTTGTTTATACTTTGAAATGTACCTTGCACGCCTACAAACTTGTTTTCTTTACGAACTATAATGAACTTTTTGTTTGTCCCTTTATCAACCCAACTTAAATAAGATGTCTCCTTCATATTGATTTCTTCCATTTGGGGCAACTTAAGCTTTTTAGCCTTAGGAAATAATTTTTTTAATGTTTGCTCGGACACCTCTTGGAATGGTATTACATATGGCGTTAACTTTCGCAAAAATGATTCTGCATCCTCTCTATTTTCAATCGTCAAAATCATATCCATTAACTCTTTTTGTTCATCAGTAAACTCCTCAAACAAATGTAATACTTTTTCTATCGCCAATGATTTCAGTGCTGCAATAACTCCCTTATCATTTGCAGTTGCATGTCCATTCACTAGAATATAAGCTTGTGATTTTATGAAATTGTATTGATCACTTCTTATAAAGGCTTTCATTTCTATCACTCCATACAAAATTGTTTATCTATTTTTTATTTTACACAATGAATTTACTTTATAAAATGTAAAAAATCATTTAGAAACAAACTTTACATAAAAAGCACTGCGTATTTCATATAAAATACGCAGTGCCAATAATTTATCTTTATTCAATTGGAGTACACGATTTTTTTAATGGTTTCAACAGCGAGAAAATACTCTTCAGCTAGTTGATGAATTGCTGTTCCGTTTTGAAAAGCATGTTTAATTTCTTTATTTCGATCATCAAGTTGCTTTCTCCCGCCAGAACGCGTGCCCCACTTATGATAAGCATTTTCTTGTTTCGGAATATAAATCGTTTCTCCTTGCACATACTTTTGAATTTCTCTAATCAACTGTTCAGGTAAAACAGCCGCTGCTTTTACATATTTCATTTCCGCTCGCCCCTTATTTTTTATGTTTCATCTAAATAAGGTGCAAAGCCAAATATATGAAAAATGATACAAGTCCATTTAGGCGATTGTACATTAGATCTCTATCTCACGCAAAGTATCGCCGGTTCCATACTTGGCTTTGCATGAGACGCTGCAGTATCTAGCAATTTCATTATAATCGCCACATAATCACCTCCAAATTATCTCTTATGAATCAACATTATTATATGATAAATTTTTCCTAATTGCATCTTCATGTCCTGTAAACAATTGTATTATTAAGAAGCACTGAGTTAGCTCACTCTTTATAAAAGTACAACTTCCCACTTGAATTTCGTAAACAAACACAATTTGTACAAATACTTTCATAATAAATTTATTATTTTACTTTATAAAATACTAAGACACGTTTATAGTAGAAAAAGATGATTCTTAAGCAACCAGAGTAGGAGGAAGTATTTTGTCTACTTCAAAAGTATTAAAAGGCACTGCTTTACTAAGCGGTGCAACAATGATTTCACGTATTTTAGGTTTTATTTATTTCTTCCCATTTCAAGCTTTAGTCGGGAGTGATGGAGTTGCTTTATATTCTTATGCGTACTCCTGGTACGGAATTTTACTAAGCTTTTCCACGGCAGGTATCCCTATCGCCGTTTCAAAATTTGTTGCCAAATATAATGCTTTAGGAGATTATAGTACAAGTAAAAAATTATACAACTCCAGTTTAAAAGTAATGATGTTTATGGGATTCCTCGGTTTTCTAATTTTATTTTTCGGCGCACCTTACGTATCTGAATTGATTATTCGCTCTAAAACACCTGAACCTGGATTCGTTGAAGATGTAACATTAACAATGCGTGCGTTAAGCTTTGCTCTTATTATCGTGCCAGCAATGAGTGTTACCCGCGGTTATTTCCAAGGGTTTCAATATATGAAACCAAGTGCTGTTTCACAAGTTGTGGAACAAATTGCACGTGTTATTTTCATTTTAGTTGGAAGCTTTATCGTTTCTAAACTATTAGGCGGATCGGTAGCATCATCTGTAGCAGTAGCAACATTTGGCGCTGTTATTGGAGCAATTGCCAGTGTTTCCATGCTCATTATGTACTGGAAAAAATACAATGGACTTCGTGCACCAGAAGGAGAACTAAAAACACGCTCTTCCTCACTCTCCTTAACAAAGATTTATATGGAACTGCTTCGATATGCGATTCCAATTGTCTTTGTAGGTATTGCTATTCCGCTTTATACATTAGTGGATCAATATACTGTTGCTGATGCACTGCAAGCAATAGGCACACCGCTTGATAAAGCAAACGCTGTGTTCGCTTACATTACGAACTATGCTCAAAAACTAATTATGATACCAGCATCACTAGCAACAGGATTTTCACTTACAATCATCCCGGCAATTACACAGTCATTTACGGGTGGTAAATTAGATGAGTTGCAAAACCAAATTGAAAAGATTTTTACAATCTTATTATTTTTCACAATTCCTGCATCATTTGGACTTGCGAGCATCGCATACGATGCATTTCGCATGGTCTATTTTAATCACAATACAGCATTAGACGGGGCACAATATTTAATCACATATGCACCATCTGCTGTAATGAGTGCGATCTTCACCGTATCAGCTGCCATATTACAAGGTATTGATTACCAGCGCAAAACAATGATTGCTTTTACTGCCGGTATTCTCGTAAAAGTTATTGTGAACACGCCGCTTCTATACTTACTCGGCGGGCACGGCGCAGTATTAGGAACGATACTTGGTTACCTCGTTTCTGATGTAATCATGTTATATTGCATTGTGAAATATACAAAGTTTAACATTGTAAAAACCGGTAAGACAATATTACTTATTACCATTTACTCAGCAGCGATGTCTGCTGTAGTAGTTGGCGCAAAAATGTTATTTAAATGGTTAATTCCTGGTCAATCATACATCGAGTCATTAATAATTGTAGTCGTGTGCGGTGCTCTTGGCGGAATAGTTTACTTTGCTTTTGTATTTACAAGTGGACTTGCTTCTGACATTCTTGGCGATCGAATTAATCGACTACCACTGTTAAAAAAATTAAAACGCTAAATGTTAAAGAGGTGTAACTTTCAATATTTTTGTTAAAAACATTGAAAGTTGTCATCTGGCTTTCAGATTACTGACTTTCCATATAATGTTCCACATTATATGACCTAAGAAAAAAGGATAGATAAAAGCAGATATAATCGGCTTTATCTATCCTTTTTTAGTACCCTTTAATGAAGAAAAATCATTTTAATATCGTCGCGGGATTTAAGATGAAAATTTTTATTTTTCCCGATATGCTGAACAATGTTCATCGGAAATACGGTAATTTTCCCTGCCAGTTAAAGCTGATACTTCCACTAACTTATGACCAAGATTGTCCCATACTGCAACTACATTCAAGGACACCCATTCAAGATTTCCCCGTGCAAGTCGAAAAGAATAATAGTCATTATTTGTTGTTACCAAGACTTTTTTATAAGTAATCTGTTTGTTTTTTCGGTTTTGAATCACCAAAACAAAGTCTAACTTTTCTTCTTTTGGTATCTGGATAATCCGTGCCACATACATTCCATTAGGATTCTTCTTTGTTTTATAAATTTTTTCTGCTTCTATTTTTAGTTCGGGTCTCCCCCTCATAATCTCTCCCTCCATACTTATATTTTTAAATTATATTTGCTAAAAGATTAATTTAAAATAACTAAGAGTTGGCACTATGCAATTAGAATTATACTTTTTTCTTTGTTGTGGTAAAACATGAAGTCATTTAGAGGTCTTGTAAATAAATCGTTTCATTTTCACATACTTTTCCGATCATTTGGCAATAACCATGATGATAAACCAATTAATGGTAACATGCTGCATAGTATCATAATAAAGTTAAGGCTGTATATATCTGCCAATTTTCCAAGTATAACTGCTCCTAATGCCCCAAGTCCAAATGCAAGCCCGACTATTAATCCAGATACCATTCCAACCTTTCCAGGAACAAGCTCTTGTGCATACACAACAATCACACTGAAGCTACTCGAACTAATAAATCCAATACAAAGAAACAACGGAACAACCCATCCGAGCGAAACGTGTGGCAATAACAACGCTAAAGGTGCTGAACCGAGCATGGAAAAAACAATAATATTTCGCTTTCCAAACCGATCTGCTAACGGTCCACCAAAAAATGTTCCAAGTACGCCAGCAATCATGAAAGCAAATACGTAAAATTGTGCATTTTTAATAGATAAACCATAATGCTCGATTAAATAAAACTGATAAAAGTTTCCAACCCCTGCCCCGTACCATGAGCGAACAAACGTTAAAAATACAAGTAAAACAATAACAAACTTAATTCGGCTGCTTATTACTAAACTGTCAGCTTCTAATGCAGCACGTTTCTTCCTTTTCACAGCCCCGCTTGCTAACTCTCCTTTATACCAGGTAGAAACGAAGTATAATAGGATAATCCCAACTATCGCAAAGCCTGTAAACCATACAGTTCCAATTTGTCCAAGCGGTACAAATACAAGTGCCGTAAAAATTGGCGCAAGCGAATTCCCTGTATTTCCTCCTACTTGATAAATGGATTGTGCTAAACCACGCTTTGCTCCTGCTGCCATATAAGCAACACGTGCGCCTTCAGGATGAAATACAGCGGATCCAAGTCCAATAAATAAAACGGATAAAATAACAATAAAGAAGTTCGGCGCAAACGCAAGTCCAATCATCCCAAGCATGCTTGAAAACATCCCTAAGGGCAGCAAAAACGGGGAAGGCTTCTTATCCGAATACATCCCAAACACCGGCTGCATAATGGAAGATGTCATATTCAAAGCAAAGGCAATCCAGCCCACCTGCATATAGGATAAATTCATCGACTTTTCTAAAATAGGAAACAGCGCCGGTACAACTGCCTGCATTGAATCATTAAGAAAATGCCCTAAACTAATCGCAAATAAAATACGGTAAATCGTTGGTGCATTCACCGCGTTCGGCTTTGCTATTGTCTGCATCTTACACGATCCTTTCCTCTTGCGCTTGAAACAATCTCTACATATGTTTCACACGCTTTTATTTTTCTGACTTTTTAAACAAAATCTATTCTATACCTCTTTTTCTTCTTTTTCCACTTCTTAGCTTACTACATGGCGAAATGAACGCAACTACTAAAATTTTATTTTTGTTAAAATTCAGAAAAAACATTTACCATATCCACCCATTCATGTATCATAATATAAAATGTAATTACTCAGTCATACATTTCATTTCGAAATTTCGTAAGGAGTATGATTCCAGCGAAAATACGCTCCCTATTACCTATAAAGTGAAACTTTAATCAGTGGGGGTTTTCTTCATCCCCCACTGATTATCAGCCCTCACCAATCGGGCTTTTACGGGCAGTCTTCTTCCTTGTGCTTCGTCAACCTTTACTGCCCACGAATAGCGGGGTACAAATGGACATACACCTTGCTACCTTCCTTTGTTTTAAAACTTTGCACGTGGCAGGAAAAGGCACTGACCGCTCCAACATGCGGCCAGATGCTCTCGCCACCCTAAAAAGAAAGTGGTTTTCTGCCTTTTTTTCATAGAGTGACTGAGTAATTACTATAAAATAACAAATAAGGAGCGTTTCTTATGAATCCACTACTATTAAATTTCCCTTCTGAGTTCTACACGGAAAGACTTCTCATAAGGATGCCAAAGCCTGGAGATGGGAAAGAAGTGTATAAAGCGATTAATGAATCTATCGAAGAATTAAAACCTTGGATGCCTTTTTCTCAAAAAGAACAAACAGAACAAGAGGTAGAGGCAAATATTAGAGAGTCTCATGTGAAATTTTTGGCACGTGAAGATTTACGATTACTCATTTTCCTTAAAGAAACAGGTGAGTTTATTGCCTCTTCAGGATTACATCGCATTAACTGGGATATTCCAAAATTTGAAATTGGGTATTGGATTGACTCCCGTTATAGCGGAAAAGGATACATGACAGAAGCTGTTACAGGAATTGTAAATTTTGCTTTTCAGGAATTACAAGCAAATCGAATAGAAATTCGCTGTGACTCAAAAAATGTCAAAAGTCGTGCCATACCTGAAAGATTAGGTTTTAAATTAGAAGGTATTTTAGAGAATAATAGTAAATCAGTCGATGGGACTGATTTAAGAGATACGTGTATTTATGCAGTGAAAAGGTAAAGAAAAGAAGAGCTCCTATCCGGCAGCTCTTCTTTCCTTATTTCAAGCAAACTCTTTAACGTACTACATACCTTTTATACTTTTCAAAATCACTCGTTTTACATTCCACAGTTATCTTCGTACCTTCATTTTCATAATCTGTCGCTAAAACGTGCGCATGCTCGTTAAAATACGAAATTAACTGTCCTTGATCATAAGGAATTAACATTTCACACTTCGTATAATCTTTATAAATTTGCGTGCGAATCATTTGCACAAGCTCATCAATACCTACCTTTTGTTTCGCAGATACATACACGCGATTATCTTGTACTTTTGGAATTTCAATATCGATAACATCTGCTTTATTATACGCATAAATAGTTTGGATATTTTCTACACCGATTTGTTTTAATGTTTGATTTGTAATCTCAATCAGATGCTCATAGTTCGGATTTGCATAATCCACAACATGAACCAATAAATCTGCTTCCGCTACTTCTTCTAACGTCGAACGGAACGCTTTCACAAGATGATGTGGCAATTTACTTACGAATCCAACAGTATCTGTTAATAAAAACGATTTGTTATCTGGCAATTGAATATTTCGCACAGCTGTTTCAAGCGTCGCAAACAACATATCTTTTTCAAATACTTGCTTCTCCGCAGACCCGTTAAATATTTCAAGCATCGCATTCATCATTGTTGACTTCCCGGCATTTGTATACCCTACTAACGCAACAACTGGCACCTCATTTTTCTTACGCTGTTTACGCTGCGTTTGGCGCTGTGCAACGAGCGCTTCTAACTCTTTATTTAACGCAGCAATTTGCTCTTCAATCTTACGGCGATCAAGCTCTAATTTCTTTTCCCCTACACCTTTATTTTTTGTACCAACACCTCCGCTTTGTCTTCCTAATGATTCACGAAGGCCTATTAAACGAGGCATCATATATTGCAAATGCGCGACCTCAACTTGTAATTGCGCTTCTTTCGTTTTCGCACGCTGCGCAAAAATATCTAAAATTAAAATCGTACGATCAATCACTTTACAATCTATATCTGATTCTAAATTCCGAATTTGTGAAGGCGATAACTCATCATTAAAAATGACCAAATTTGCATCCGCTTCTTTCACGAACGCTGACACTTCTTCAATCTTACCAGTTCCAATATAATGAGATGGATTCACACGATGTAAATTTTGCGTCACTGTCCCTATTACTTCTACATCGCACGCTTCCGCTAAATTCGCTAACTCCTCCATTGAATATTCAAAATCACTTCCATTATTTAAATTCACTCCGACTAATATTGCTTTTTGTACTATTTGTTCCATATATTTATTCCTCCATTTCGATTACGCGTAAACTAAAAAACACAAGCAACTGCCTGTGTTTTTCATAAACGGACGAAAACGCGACAAATAAACATAGAAGCATTGCTTCTCGCTTGTTCAGTGGTCGTCAAATCCAGCATCATACAACATAAAAAATGTTTATATACATGCTTCTCGTCATTCTGTTTTAAAGGCAAAACAAAAAGAGGGCGTATTCGTCCTCCCCTCTTTTCACACATAAGTTCAATAGGGTTCCTTTAAAGAGACAGACCAATCCCGTTTACTCTGTTCACAGACAGAGCCTTTGAGCGCTATTCAATTATTGGCACAAAGTATTGAGACGTAATCTGATAAAAATCAAAGGAGACCCCTCCGTTCATTAAAATTTATATAAATTTTAGCATAGTTATGGAGCTGACACAAGAGTGAATTCCATTTCCTAACATAAAGAAAATCGCTATTTTTCTATGTTAATCATCTTTTTTTGCGAATATTTCTTATTAACAATATCCATATACCATACAAAGTTAACGACTTATATCTTATACCTCTTCTGTCTCCTCTTCCTTTTCTTCTTTCATTTCATGATAGTACGAAGGTAGTTCTATACCATGTTCTACGAAATAGTCTTCAATTAATGAAATGATCACTTTCAATGTTTTCACACGCGCATACAACTTATCATTGCCAGGTATAATGTGCCACTTCGCATTTGGTTTATCTGTTTTCTCAAACATATCTTCCATAGCCTCGACATATTCATCCCATTTTTCACGATTGCGCCAATCTTCATCTGTAATCTTCCATTTCTTAAGAGGATTTTGTTCCCGCTCTTTAAATCGCGCTAACTGTTCATCTTTACTAATATGATAGAAGAATTTCGCTACTATGTAACGATCATCTGTTAATAGTTTTTCAAAGTCATTGATTTCATCGTATGCCCTAGTCCACTCTTCCTTTGTAGCAAATTCCTCAATCCGTTCAACCAATACACGACCGTACCATGAGCGATCAAAAATAGTAATTTGCCCATATTGCGGGATTTTCCGCCAAAATCGTTGCATATAATGGTAGCGTTTTTCATGGGGAGCAGGCGCACCAATTGGATTTACTTGAAATCCACGCGGATCAAGATGCTCAGTAATTCGTTTAATTGCTCCGCCCTTCCCAGCAGCATCCCAGCCTTCCATAGCCAAAATAACAGCTATTTTTTCTTTTCGTAAAATCTGCTGCAGGGCTAGTAAACGCATTTGATATTTTTCAAGCTTCTTATTATACATTTTTTTGGATTCAATTTTTTTCGTTAAATCTGCTTTTGCAAGATGACCTTTTTTCACAATATAATCCCCCTATTCAAACAATTAACACTATTTTAACATAATTTTCAGTATTTTGCGCATACATATATAAAGTGAAACTTTAATCAGTGGGGGTTTTTTTCATCCCCCACTGATTATTAGTTGAACCAATCGGGCTTTTCAACATACAAGTCACCGCCATGACAAGCGATAAGTTCCCTGCTACTTTCTTCCTCCATTTGTTTGAACATCGCATGTGGCACAATCTCTCATGGACAGACGCTCTCGACCAGCTAAAAGAAAGGGGGTTATGTCAGGTTTTTAATTTGGATTTATTTATATCGACTATCATCACTCTTATCTACCTTGTAACATACAAAAGACTGTCTTCCTTGAAGAAAACAGTCCTTTGTATGTTATTTTAGTAATTCGATAACAATCTCTTTTAACACAAGTTCATCTTGTTGGCTACCGATTTTTTTTAGTATAGAAAATTTGTTTCCTTCGCTTCCAGTCCCTCCTGCTTCTCCATAATTATCAGCATTGTGATTACGCAACATAATATGAGGAGTTATAATAAGTTTTGTTGCATTCGGATTGAGTTTTTGAAATGTTTTACTTCCATTCACCATATAAGAACTTTCATCACGAATAGTTCCTTTTCCTTCCCCGGCATAATTATTCCCTAAATCATCTTTAATTCTCAAATCAACATATACATCATCCCACCTATTTTTCATAAACTCGGAAACTTCTTCTTTATATGAAACGATAAATGACATCGGTGATATGAACAACTTTTCAATAGTTACTTTTACTCCATCTTGTTCTACACTACTACGGATTAATTTTTCTTTGCTTTCTATTGCCTTTAAGGTGAAGTTAAAGTTCCAATTCCCTTTTATTTCTTTCTGCGTATCTGAGTTTGTAATACTCTCTATATTCCACTGCACATTTACACTATCTTCTGTAGTAGCTTTTATACTACTAGCAGTTAATAAACCTACATACTTATGTTCATCTACTTTTTTAATTCCATCACTTCCCGATGTGCCTTCAGTCCCTTTTATTTTTAGAAAGTCCAAAGTAAATGGATTGTTACCTAAATCTTGATCACTTTCAATAGAATACGTTAAAGATACCGTCTGTCCATCATAAATCGCATCATATACTGTGAATTTAATTCCGTTACTCTTTTGAGTTAGGTTGATTACATTTGAATACTTCTTATATTCATGATGAAGTCCTTTTCCTGCCTCTTTATGTATTTTAACTTCTTTATGAAGTTCCACTCTTTCTTCGTTATCAAAAAATCTAAAAATATCTTTTATAATAGGAATACTTACCGCAGAAGCAGGAAACGTTAATCCCAATACGGTAGCTATTAAACAAATTGCGACAGAGACTATCGCAACATACTGTTTCCAACCGCTTATTCTTTTTTTCTTACTATGTAACAGTTGTTCAATATTTACATGTTGAGGAAATAAAGTTCCATTCGTTTTCTCATAAAATGCCTTCTTTATTTGTCTATCCATAGACTCACCTCCATATCGCGATCTAAAAAGATAGTATGTGCTAAATAATCCTTCAGCTTTTCTTTCGCTTTATAAAGACGTGACTTTACTGTCCCTTCTTTCACATTTAAAACTTCCGAAATTTCTAAAATAGATAAATCTTGATAATAAAAAAGAATAATAACAATTTGATGCTTACTAGATAATTGCTGCACCGCATCAAGGATCATCTGAGACTCTTCTTGTATGAGATAATTACATTCTGGTGTTTTCACATCTTTTATACGGAACCATGTTTCAGGTTGCAAAAAAGCAAAGCGTTTTTTTCGTTTCTGCTTTAAAGTTGTATGGATTAAAATGTGATGAAACCAAGTTTTAAACGAGGCAATCCCTCCATTAAAACGATAAATAGATTCATATGTTTGTATGAGCGATTCCTGTACCGCATCTTCCGCTGCCCCTTTATCATCTACTATGAGATAAGCTGTTTGGTATGCTTTATGTATATACGGTTGTAGTAGTTGATTAAACGCTTCTTTGTCCCCTTGTTTTACTTGTTGAATTAACCGTTGTTCCTCCAAACCCTTCCCTCCCTATTTTTCATTCTATATATTTATTACCATCAAACTAGAAAAAAGTTCACTTTCTCTCCAATTTTTTACTATATTCTTGTCTTCCCATTGAAAATTGTCATTGGAACATCACTTCGTCATCCTATTCCTTATGTATTTTTACCATTTAATGGTTGACACCCTGAAATAATCAGCTATACTGATTATATATAAAGATGATTATCAAGGAGGATGATATATTGAGTAGAATTTTAGACTCGTACGGATTTCTTACCGGAAAAGTAGAGCAATTACTAGAACTTGATTTGATTGAAAGATTAAAATCTTACGACATTAACGCGAGACAATATGGAGTTTTAATTAAAATTAATGAAAAACCTAATCTTTATCAAAAAGAAATTGCTGACGAATTAAAAATTGATCGGACAACAATGGTAGATTTCATTGACCATTTAGAATCACTACAATATGTAAATCGAATAAAAAATCCAAAAGACCGCAGATCCTATTGCATCCAAATTACTAACAAAGGTCAAGCAGTATTAGAAAACTGTTGGGACTTGTTAACACAATCAGAGATGAAGATTTTATCTTCTTTAACGAAAGAAGAGCAACTCTTTTTTAAAACATGTTTGTTAAAAATCTTAAAAAACACGGAGGAATGCTAATATGCTTGAAATAGAATATTTTAAAGGTCGTATAGCTTCTACATTTAGTCCAATGGATTTTTTACAAGCCAAAAAATTAAATCCTGATGCTTACATATTAGTTGATGTACGAAATAGAACACAGGAGTTAAAAAAAGAAATCATAACAGGAGCACTTCAAATTCCGCAGTCTGAATTAGCTAATCGTTTATCAGAGCTACCGAAAGAAAAAACAATCGTTTTATATTGCTGGGACGTATGGTGTAATACAGCTGCAAAATCCGCATTATTCCTTTTAGAAAATGGATACAATGTGAAAGAGCTTGCTGGAGGTATTGCCGCATGGAAAACAATGAATTTACCAATCATACCTTTATGTATTAAAGAAACTAGTGATTTATCATGCGGGTGCTAATATGCCAATAAACGAGAGTAACTATTGGATCGGTGTCGCTTCAAGGGATCATGTTTTAAAAGGCATTGAAGGTGGATTCGCCCAGCTTTGTCACGGTAAATCCTCCCCTTTAAAAAGAATGAAATCTGGAGATTGGATTATTTATTATTCTTCTAAACATAAATTAAACGAAAAAGCACCATGTCAAATGTTCACAGCTATTGGCAAAGTAATTGATGACCATATTTACGAATTTGATATGGGAAACGGCTTCATTCCTTTTCGCAGAAAAATTACTTTTTATCCATGTAAAGAAGTAAGCATTCACCCTCTCATAGATCAACTATCCTTTATTCAAGATAAGAAAAGATGGGGATATCCCTTTAGATATGGACATCTCAAAATATGCAAAGAAGACTTTACGTTAATTGCACGAGAAATGGGGATCAACATCACTGATTTCCCCACTTAATAAAAATTTAACAGGAACAAACCTTTAACATATTGAAGGCTTGTCCCTTTATCTATAGAGATATTCATTTTCACATATAACACGCATTATAAAAATATCCATAAACTTCCATAGGTCATTCTATTTTACAATTTCATACCCTAGATATCATCAATAACTTTTATTTTCCCTCTTCGCTATTTTTCTTTTTATGAAATAAAAAGGTTATTCTGTCACTGTTTTGTCAATTTACTATAAAAAAAGAATGAATTCATAATAAAAATATCTATTCACCCACTATCAAATTGTGATATTCTTTTCATTGGAAAAATTACTTATTGGTGGTGCATCCATGTTTTCAGTATTCAAACGATTTTTAATTGGTAGACCTCTTAAATCAAATGCATTAGGTGAACAAAAGTTAAATAAATTAAAGGCATTAGCCATTCTTTCATCTGATGCACTTTCTTCTGTTGCTTATGGAACTGAACAAATCTTAATCGTTCTTGCAACAATTGGCTCGGTTGCTTTTTGGTATTCTATTCCAATTGCAATTGGCGTTCTCGTTTTGTTAACGGCACTTATCTTATCGTACAGACAGATTATTTATTCTTATCCGCATGGCGGGGGAGCTTACATTGTTTCCAAAACGAATTTAGGTATTAATGCTGGACTTGTTGCAGGTGGATCCTTGCTCGTAGACTACATTCTTACCGTAGCTGTAAGTGTATCAGCAGGTACAGATGCAATAACATCCGCATTTCCAGCTTTACATCAGTACACTGTTCTGATTGCTGTAATACTTGTTATTCTTATTACAATTTTGAACTTAAGAGGAGTAACAGAATCTGCTTCTGTTTTAGCATATCCTGTCTATCTCTTCGTATTAGCACTTATCGTATTAATTGCTGTTGGAGTATTTAAAATTGCAACTGGACAAGCGCCGGCAACTTTACATACACCTATTGGTACGGTAGCGCCAGGAATTTCATTATTCTTTTTATTAAAAGCATTCTCATCTGGATGTTCTGCATTAACAGGGGTAGAAGCGATTTCAAATGCAATCCCTAACTTTAAGGCGCCAGCTGCTAAAAATGCTGCGAATACTTTGGTCATGATGGGAGCAATTCTCGCAATCTTATTTACTGGTATCACCTTTTTAGCATATTGGTACGGTATTGCGCCGAAACACAACGAAACTGTTGTCTCTCAAATTGCTTCGGATATATTCGGAAGAAATTATGTGTATTACTTTATACAAGGAACAACTGCACTTATTTTAGTGTTAGCTGCTAATACAGGATTCTCGGCATTCCCATTATTAGCTTTCAACCTGGCATCAGATAAATATATGCCTCGTATGTTTTTAATGCGCGGTGATCGCCTAGGATATTCAAATGGAATTATGACTCTAGGAATTGCTTCCATTATTTTAATTATTGCGTTTCACGGAAAAACAGAACAATTAATCCCACTGTACGCAGTTGGTGTGTTCCTTCCTTTCACCTTGTCACAAACCGGAATGATTATAAAATGGTTGCGTGAAAAACCAGCAGGATGGTTACCGAAATTACTAACAAATTTAGTAGGCGCACTTATTTCATTATCTGTATTACTTATTTTCTTTATCACAAAGTTTACACACGTATGGTCTGTTGTTATATTCCTGCCAATTATTGTGTATGTCTTTCATTGTATTCATAAACATTACGATGCAGTTGGAGAACAACTACGTATCGATCCAAATGAAATCCCTCACAAAATCGAAGAAAACATCGTCATCGTACCTGTTGCAGGAATTACAAAGGTAGTTGAACAATCGATTAACTATGCTGAGGCCATTGGTCAAACAGTCATCGCTGTATACGTAGCCTTTGATAAAGAAAGTGAAATAAAAATGCAGCAAAAATGGAAAGAATGGAAGCCAAATGTTCGTCTCATTACAGTCGTTTCTTCCTATAGAAACTTAATAAGACCTATTACGAAATTAATAACTATCATCCAAGATAAAGCGGAAGAGAATCATCATTCAGTTACTGTTCTCATTCCGCAGTTTATCACAAAGAAAAGTTGGCATAACATTTTACACAACCAATCAAGTGTTTTATTAAGGATTTATCTTTTATATAAAAAGAATGTTATTGTTTCAACTGTTCCGTATCGATTTAAAAAATAGAGTTTGAGAATGTTTCAAGTTTCTATTTTTCTATAAAAACGAGCCCTCTAACTATAAATAAGTTAGGGGGCTCGTTTTTGTTTATTTGATTTTTCTTATTTCTTAATATTCGCATCATATTATTAATATGATTACAGACTACTCTCTTTTCACATAATCAGTGTTATCAGAAGTACTTACTTTTTCATCTTCAAGTCTTGTCAGTAGATTATAAGGATTCACTTCCCACGCTTCGTATGGAGCAAAATTTTTTTGTCTCATGGCATCAAGTGTACGAGATTTCATATGAGGCCGTGTAATATACTGATCAATATTGATTTCATCTAATTTTATAAAACGCCCTTCTTTAATTTCATCAGGTTGAATACGTAATTCACCACTAACGTATTCTGCATAAAAGCCTACTGATAAGAGACTTTTTGTCACATTATAATAAACGCCAGTAATTCCAATTGGACGTATGATAATTCCTGTCTCTTCAAGGAATTCTCTACTTACAGCTTCACTTAATGATTCGCCTTCTTCAACTTGTCCCCCTGGAAGTTCCCAAGTATCTGCACGCCAATGTGTTTTGACTAGTAAAACTTCATCATTATTGTTAGTTACATAGGCAAAAACGGAAACTATATGTTTCGGGTAAGAATGGATCTTATCCAATCAAGGCACTTTACTTAGTTTGATTTTCTATATTTATTTTCTACAAAACCAAATGATTACCTCTTAAAGAGGGAGCGTCCCATGTCCATCAAGCGAAGTTAAAATCATACCCTCAAAATAGATGGATATCCATATAAATAATAATATTATAATATATAATTAAAAAATATACACCAAGCCTATGATTATGCATCCGGCTTGGCGTTTTCTTTTAAACAATACCTAATTTCGGTTTCAGTCTTCGATTGCTTGGTAGACAGTGGTCCAGAAGTCTTGGATAAGATGCGATGAGTCCGGAGTGGACATCCCAACCTGGGTGAACAGGATTCCAGTAAACTGTTTATCTGGATCAGCGTAAGCTGCAGTTCCCGTTCCGCCATCCCAGCCGAACTGACCGATAGACGCGTAGTCTCCAAGATAGGTACGCACCGCCATTCCAAAGCCCCAGCCGCCTTGTATCCCTTGTCCAAACGACAAATGGACGTTATTTTTGGCCAAATCGTCTCGGTATACTTGTTGTTCAGGAGTGAGACGATTGGTGGTCATCAACTGGACTGCAGGTCGGGACAGAATCCGTTTGGTTCCGTGCATCCCTTTGTTCAACAGCATCTGCAAATACGCGTGATAATCATCGACGGTTGCGAGCAGCCCCCCGCCGCCTGCTTGGAATGCTGGAGGTTTGCTGTAACGCCCGCCTGCACCCTCATCCCACACGATGAACTCACCTGTCTGCGGATCGGGGTTGAAGGCAGGTGGAAGCCGGTCAATCTTGTGCTCAGGCACGTAGAAGCCCGTGTCCTTCATCCCCAGTGGATCAAGGATGCGTTCGCGCAGAAACGACTCGAATGTCTGACCCGTGCCCCTGGCAACAAGCACGCCGAGCACTTCGATACTGATATGATACTGCCACCGCTCTCCGGGCTGGTAACTTAGCGGAAGTGCACCTAGGCGACGCATAAACTCATCTGGATCGGGCATATCCTGCCCTGGCGTGTCGAATATCCCACTCTCGAAGAACGCATTCATGATCGGAGAACCCATCAACGTAAGATCTACTCCGAGCCCGAATGTGGAGGTCAACAGGTCCCTTACAGTGATAGGACGCCGTGCTGGGACGGTCTCTTCCAGCGGACCATCAGGCCGTTTCAACACCTGCCGGTCGGCGAGTTCGGGAAGCCATTTGTCTACTGGGTCGTCTAAATGTAGTTTGCACTCGTCGAGCAGAACCATTACCGGTGAAACTGCGATCGGCTTGCTAGTAGACGCCAATCGAAAGATCGTGTCCCGACGCATTGGTGCGCCACCATCATGCCTCATTGTTCCAAGCGCTTCAACGTGCGTCTCGCCGTTTCGGCTGACTAAGGCGACGAGCCCAGGAATCTTTCCAGAATCAACATGCTGCGCCAGTACATTGCGCATTTTGCGCAACCCTGTTTCGGAAAAGCCTTTATTGTTTTGTCCCATTTTGTTCTCCTTTAGTTTAGATTGGGATTTCTAATACATATCGGCAAACAATTATTAGTTCTTCAAATAAAAAAATTCCCCTTTTTAATAATTTCGACAAAATGTATTTATGTATATCCTATACATGTGAAGTTAACATAACGGCTCATTCTCAACAGTAACCAAATCTCAGAAAGCCATTCTTACCGCTATATGCAAGCTTTCATATATCCTTGTCACAACAACATTTGGTAGTTCAAGCTGTTCTCGTAGCCTGCATGAAATCCTGCATATCCTTATGCTTATATATTCCACGTTTTGTTGGCGAGACCTCAAAAAGCGGTCTCCTTACTTTAAGAATATTGATACGACCATAAAACCTATTATGATTATAAGAATAAATACCCCTATACCCTTCCAACCCAAACTACCTAGTAAATCAGCAAAGTTTCCAGTTTCAGCTCTATCAAATGCATCGTTCATATTTCCAGTTGGTTTTTTTAATTCTTCTTGTCTCAGGCTCTCTCTCCTTCTTTCAGGTGTTTCTTTGTCTTCACTCATCATCCACCCCCATTTTCTATAATTCTAAAATATTCTTTAATCGTCTTTTAAATACATCTTGTCTTAATGGTTTATATAGAATTTTTGTAACTACTCAGTTATACATTTCATTGGAAAGTTTTTTTCATGTTTCAGCATCTAGATTGCTGTTATGAAGATAAAAATGGATATACACCTCGCAACATTTATTTGTTTTAAAACATTGCGCGTGGCAGGAAAAGGCCCTGACCGCTCTAACACGCGGCCAGTTGCTCTCGCCAACCTAAAAAGAAAGGGGTTTTCTTCCTTTTTTCACAGAGTGACTGAGTAGTTACGAATTTTTTTTGTATGTTATTAAGAGTATGAAAAAAAGCATCTTATTCGATAAGATACTTTCTTTCATACTCTTATTTAAGTTTTCCTACTTCAGTTAACACAGTATCTAAACCATCCGCTGCTTTATTTAAAGTTTGTACATCAAGCGGTTTAACCTTTGCACCTGCTTCGATTGTATGAAGCGGTGTTTCTAGTTTTTCATACAAATCAGCATTCTTTTCTTTTACTGCATCTTCAAACGTTTCCCATGTTTTCTCTAATTGCTCTGCATTATCTTTTACTTTAGCATTATTATTTGCCTGTAATTGAGCTTTCAAATCACTGACAGTTTGTTTCATACTAGTTGCTCCATCAGCAATCGAGACTGCTTTTTTCTCAGATGCCTGCTCCGTAGTTTTCTTACTTTCATCTTTCTTTTCTCCTTGCGTTCCGCAAGCTCCTAATGCTAGAGAAGTTGCTACTATAACTGGTAAAATTAGTTTACGAGATTTCATATTGTTTCCTCCTATTATGCCTGTTTTTGTAGTTGTTCTATTTTTGTATCCTTCTTCTTATTTCTCACTGCAAGTATTACTGCAACAACAAGAAGAATTACTTGTGGAATCGTACTTTCCCATGATGGATAAATCGCGAAAAAGTCTATCGTAGGGATTGAAAGGTGCGTAGCTGGCAATAACTCAGCAAGTTGCAAGCCATGAATACCCATTCCTGTGAATTTAAAACATAAATAAAACATAAGAATACTTGAAACTAAGAAAAATGGACGCATCGGAATTTTCAAGCCTACCTTTAAAATTAAATACGATAGGATAATAAGTATAACTGCTCCAATTGCAATGCCCATTAACAAACTTGATAGTTTAATGGAAGATGCCATACCGATGAAAAAAAGTACAGTTTCTGTTCCTTCACGAAATACCGCAAGGAATGACAAAATCGCTAATGACCATAGACTTCCCGCATTCAATGCTTTTGTGCTTTGGGTACGAATATACCGTTGCCATTCTGCGATACTAGATTTACTATGAAGCCAATAACTCATGTACATCAGCATCACCGCAGCAAATACTCCCGTCCAGCCAGCAATGAGAAAGTTATTACTTCCAAATGCCCCTGCGGAGAAAAGCATATTTACAATCACACCGAGAATGATACTTACGCCAAGCCCTATTCCAACACCAATCCAAATCCATTTGCTTTTTTCTTCATGTCCAGCCTTTTTCAAAAATCCGAGCAACGCAACAACAACTAATAGCCCTTCCAATCCTTCTCGCAATAGAATAGTAGTTGCATCTAACATGTTGTAGCTCGTTTTCTCAACAAGCGGTGCTAAGTAATTACGCATGTCTTCAATTGTTCGTTTAGCCCCTGCTATATCAGGAGAATCGGAAGCAAGCATAGCATACGAAGTAACCATATCACGCTCAGCATCTCCATATATTTGGGAGGACTGCGTCAGCACTACGCCTTCTACATCCAACCATGAGGAGCGGAATGTTTCAATATCCTTTTTCGCTCCTTGAATATCATGTTTGTCGATTTTGGAAAGCGAATCCTCTAAAAGAGCAATCAAGCTAGCCACATCCGCTTTTTTTGTATTTCCCTCCTCTTTTTGAATAGATGTAGTAGAGAATTTACCGGCAATAAAGTTATCATCTACTTCCTCTAACTTTTGAAGTGCCGTCTCTACTTTTTCTTTATTTGCTGGTTGTTGAGCAAACGCAAATTGCACCTGCCCCATTGCATCTTCAATCTCGCGATACGCTTGTGAAGATTGTTTTTTAATTCCCTCTTCAATGGAAAGCCACGTGGACCTAAAAGCTTCATATTGTTTGGAAGCTCCATTTATATCTCCTTCTTGTACAAGCTGAAGTGCTTGTATAACGGATTTATTTGCTTTTCCTAAATCATCTGCCGGTGTTGCAGCAAATCCACGGAATGGTAAACTTATAAAACCTAATAACACAATTAGTAAAAAGGTATGTACCTTCCACCTCATGCTAACCCCTCATTTCTAGATATAAACAATTTTTACATTAAATTTAATGTAATTAATATTGAAAATCATTATCATTAAAAGCGCTAACGAAATTATATGATTTTATATTTTTGATGTCAATACAAAACGTTATTTGTATGAATTTACCACAAAAGCATACAAAATTTTCATTTGCAGCGTGTATGTAATTTTATATCCTTCAATGTAATACCCCCTTTCTATGCCACTTAAAACAATATGTAACTACTTGTACAATTCTATTCCTAACAAAAATAAGAAGGGCACATCCCCTTCTTACAATGGACTTTCAAAAGTATATATAATATCCACCGTCCCAGCTTCTTCAAAATACAAACAGAAAAGCAGCCGACCCTTTGTATAAAATTCGGCTGCTTTCTTATAGTTCTAACTCTCCAATACGAAGAAGCTCAACCACTGCTTGTGAACGTCCTTTAACTCCTAGCTTTTGCATTGCACTGTTGATCTAATTATTACTACATTAAAGAAAACATTACGGAAGACCCCATCGCCTCATATCCATCAGCTTAAGATTTTGAAGTGCACCAAAAACGAAATTTTTTCTTGCTACATTTAATTACGATAATTAAGTTCACTTTTTTCGTTTTAAAGTATTTTTTTATTTGTTAGCTTGATGATTATGAGGCAGAACACCAAAGGCCTATTGCATTACCTCTTCTTTAGATTGAGTAAAAAAGAAGATAAAAATAATTAAAGGAAGAGCTAGAAGAAAGACTCCATTTTTAGATGGCATAATAGAAGGAATATCGGTTAAAGCCATGTCATCATTCCTTTGTAAGTATTTTTAATAAGTTAGGATTAACATCAAAATGTTTCGACACAACCTTTTGAAAGAAATTATAATCCCTTTTCAAGTAAGGAAGAGTAGGTTCAAGTTTAGGAACACCAAAAATTGGCCCACTAACATTAATGGTAAATCTACCAGGTGCAATAAAACTACCCGTAACACCAATTTCGTCATTGAGTAATAAAACGGCTAGGATAACGTCTATTACATCAATAATTATATTCGTAGTTTGTTTTTCAGATTTACCTTCGATTCGACTTTCTCCAGTTAATGGTCCTCCTAATGAAACGCGAAACCCTCCTGGTGTCACAAAAACTCCTATAATGGTGATTTGTCCAGTTAACAATAGCGCGACTGTCACAATACTGAGATCACGTTGGATAGACCTTATGACTTGTATATTTTTTGTAATTTCAATGTTTTTTTCCAATATTGTCACACCCTCTAGACACATGTTATTCTGAGTGATGTTAAATGTGATTACGAACAAGTATGAAATATAAGAATTTAGTACATATTTTCTTTTATTGACGAAAATGATAAATAAGATACAACTTTGTACTTTGGAGGTTATAGTATGCGAAAGATAACAGTTGTTCTTTTTTGTATGATATGTTTTATTTTCAGTAGTAATATATTAGCGAAAGCTTCCTCGTTTAGTAATCTTCCTATATCCAAGTCCTCTGACCATTGGTATTTAAAAATAAATAAAGCTGACGATGAACCAAGGCTTTCAAAACCAAAACAAGGCGTAGTTAATACATATAGTCTAGATGTGAAGAACCTTGGGAAAAATGTGTATAATTTAGATGTAGATATATATAGTAACTTTAACGATTCCGAAACTTTGCAAGCAAACATAGACGCACCAGAAACTAAGAGAACAGTTCCAAATAATGAATACCATTTTTCTAACTTTCCTGTATCAGTAGACGCAAAGGGTATTACAGTTATTATTACATGGCAAGAGGGACTACCTAAGACATTACCAAATGGGGAAACGATAAACGCAAGAAAATATAAAGAAATATTTGTGTTCAATCAAAAATAAAGAATAAAAGCTCTCATTCAAAACTAGAGAGCTTTTATTCTTTATTTAGGTATGAATATCATATATGTAAAGTTGATATAACGCGTGTTACTGAAAGTAAAAAAAGTGAATCACTTATTATCCATCTAATGACAATAAAAGATGCAATTTGTACTAAATCATAGTTCTATCCAATAACGCTGAACAATTTCGCCAGTATTAGGGGAAATCACTTCATTTTCTAAGATACCTCCAACTTTTTGAATCGTTTTGGCAGAGCCGATATTTGCTTTGTCACAAGTTATCAACACTCTCTCCAATCCTAATTTTTTCGCTTCAAGTAAAGAAAGCCGAAGTTGCTCAGCGGCGTAACCCTTACGGCGTTCGTCGGGATGCACACTATAACCGATATGCCCACTCTCCATCAGTAATTCTGGCGTTAATCGATGGCGGATATTGATTACACCGATTAACTTCCCCTTTCCAATGCTCAAATACTGAGTGGACGGAACTCGATTTGGTGGTAAAGTTTCTCCTTTTTCTTGAATTCTGACTTTTTCAAGCCATTCGTTAATAGAATCAAAATGCTGTAAGGAACAACTACCATACGGTTGCTCTCTTGAATTTAGGAATGCTTGACGATAATCCATAATTTGTTTGCTATGTTGGTGAGTTGGTTTCACTAATTTCATTGTCATCATCTTTCTCCTATATCTTTTTCTTTCCAGTTTACAATATTCAGAATAAATAGAATAGAGTTGGGAGGCTTTTTCTATTGAAAAAAATTTTGGGTTTATGGAAAAACAGACAAATTAGGACAAATAATTAAAAAGAAACGGGATTAATAATACCAGAATGACACCTACAACAGTCACGGATATAATTTTTAGCAAATCCCTTTTTACTTTCTTATCCAAGAAATACACCTCCTGAATCGTTTGGTGTTATTTTCGAAATACTTAAAAATCTATTGTAGTAATACTATCACTTTTTGTGAACTACCCACCACTTGCCCTTCTCGCTCCTTGAGGAAGGGGACTTCTTTTCGGGAAATATATTAAAATATTCCTATTTGGAGTAATAATTGTTCAACAATTAGGCGCGATTTACACCTCTATTTTCGCAATCCCTACACATCACATCTTCCATAAGATTACAAACAAGCACACAACTCCAATCAGCAGCGGCCTTCATCCTCTACTAAATTATTAAAAGGAAACATACCCCTTAAAATTTTATGAGCTTCTTTTTGTAAGGCTCTTTTCTGAAAGAGTGTTACTAATGAAGATAGAGACAAAAGGATAATTATAGTAAAATTGAACCACGAGGAGGTGTCGATAATGAAGTTACCCAAATGTACGAATTGTAACCATAAACTTTCTTGGACACATACATTTAAACAAACAATGATTATAAAAAGAGACCCTTTACAATGCCAACACTGTAAACATGACTTATTCTTTACTGCCAAGTCGAAAAAGAGGTTATTTCTATTAGTAGCCCTTTTCCCTATTTTATTTGTAATTTTGACTGCCTTCCAAGTTCCTATGATAATATCTGTTCCTTCATTAATTATCTACCCTACTTTAGTTATGCTAATTATCCCTTTCCTTATTGAAATAAGAAGAAACGAAGAGGCCTTATTTTAATAAGGACGAATCATTTCGTCCTTTTTCTTTGTAAGTACAAATCATTCTGCAACACTTTCTAGGCTATTTTATTTTATGCCCTTCACCTTTTCTAGACCATATCACAACAGGAATGAGTAATAACGCTAAAGCCCCTCCCGCTAATGATAACGATGCATAACTTGAATTAGCTACTACCATGCCGGACATCGCGCCGCCAGAAGCACCTGCCAATGCAATAAAAACGTCTACTTTCCCTTGTGTCTTTGCACGTGTTGCAGGTTCTGTTGAATCAACAATTTGAGCCGTGCCACTTATTAATCCAAAATTCCATCCTAATCCAAGTAAAGAAAGAGCAACAGTTAGGAGTATTAAAGAATCGCTCGGTGCAATAGCAGCTACCACCCCAGCACTGAGAAGTATAACTCCGGAAGCAATACTCATCACCATTCGACCAACTTTATCAACAAGGATTCCTGTAACAAGTGATGGAAGGTACATTGCTCCTACATGAAATCCAATAACAAGACCTACTTCATTTAAGCCATGTCCATGGTGTTTCATATGTATAGGTGTCATCGTCATAATAGCAACCATGACAACTTGTGTAAGTATCATAACGATTGCTCCAACTGTAACACCCCTATTATTTGTTGTTGCTTTCTTAGTTATCGAATGCTCATTATATGTATGTTTCTGCTTATGTGTTTCTATCATGTTTGCTACAAGTAATGGATCTGGGCGAAGCATAACGAAAAGTACGAGACCTGCTAAAAGAAATGCAGCTGCTGATAATATGAAAGGACCAGCAAGTTCAGAAATACCAACAGAACGAGCAAAACGCCCCATTACTCCCACTAAGTTCGGTCCCGCTACCGCACCAAAGGTTGTCATAACCATTGTAATACTAATAGCAGTTGCCCGTTGTTTATTATTTGCTAAGTCTGTTCCAGCATAACGAGCCTGTAAATTTGTAGCTGTACCTGCACCGTAAATAAGCAGAGAAGCAAGTAAGAGAATAATACTACTCGTTAAAGTAGCAAGTATCACACCAATAGCTCCAAGTCCTCCGACCATAAATCCTGTCGCAAGTCCTATTCGACGCCCATAACGTTGCGATAGCTTTCCTACTATAAATGCGGCTCCTGCCGATCCCATTGTCAATATAGCAGATGGCAACCCAGCGAACGCATCTGTCCCAAGCATTTGCTGTGCGAGAAGTGCACCTACCGTAATTCCAGCAGCTAGCCCCGCACCGCCAAACATTTGTGAAATACTTACAATTACTAACGTCCGTTTATATAACATTTTTTGTTCTTCTACTGTATACATATGATTCCTTATTGAACCATCAGCTTTATCCAGCATTCCCTCACCATCTTTTTTAAAAATTCTCTCTTTTTCAAATGTACTATGATTAGTGTTTCATATTCAATTAAATTGCCCTAGGCTCTTTTTGTTCTTTTGAAAAAACTTCCAAAACACTTTGATTTAGAGCTATTTTTATTAAATATACAAAGTAATGTCAGGGAATTATAACCTTTGATACCACTCTAAAGGGGCTATTTTAAAATGAAAATAATGCAAATCATCTTACTCTCATTAGGAATTTTAAATTCTTCTTCGATTCTTATTTTCGCTAACGAGAATAAGAAAGATTGCCGATGTTCCTTATCATAAGATGGATATTTTGAATGGAAACCAAAAAGTAGGTTTAGCCATTTGGCAGTGGTACCTTGCTGATAGCTATCTCATAGATACTTTAAAATGGAACGGTAAAAAATTAGCTTTTGATGGAGAATTATATTCTCAATATTATCCTATCATTGAAAAATTCTATCACGATAAAATTACAGAAATGGATGCCTGGTTTTATTGGTATTGTCTTGCGGATGCACAAATAAAAACAAATTTATTAGAAAAGGCTTCTTACTCTATTCAGAAAGGCCTTTCATTAGCAAAGCATTTATCGATGCCAGATGTAGTTCAAAATTTCAACGAATTATATAGCAAGCTTGTAGAAAAGAAAAAACACCCTTTTTAATTGGAAGCCAAGAGATGATTGACAACACCTGATCCTAATAATGTTCTATAAGACAGATAATAAATAACGTATCTTTTCATCAATTTCTCTATTCAATGATATTGAATAACAGACCATTTCGCTTCAACAGTTCGCTATTTCACTGAATCCGAATTATTTTTTTGAATTTCTATTTAATTTGACCTCGTGCTAGTACTTCTATATTTACAACTATAAAACAATATATCACGATCAGATTCTAATAAAATATCATAATTAACAATACGCACAACACTGTTATAATGGTACATCGGTACAAAAATAACAATCTGGTTATATCAAGCGAAAAGGATGCGGAATTATGAAACAACATAACGAACAATCAACTGGAAAAGATCAAAATATCAAAGTTGAACGTGTGCAAACTGGTATGAGAATGGAAAAAAGAATGGTAAAAGTTTTAAAAGCAATGGCAGAGTATCACGATATTTCACTAGGTGTTCTCCTTGAAAGAATTGTTCTTCATTCTTTTGAAAACAAACCCATGTTTAGCCAAGAAAATCTTGGAAAGATTAAAGCTATAAAAGAAGTTTACGACATGGATTATGGTTTAGAAATGAGTCGCCAATGGAAAGATTCGGAAAACTAGAATAAGTATTTTAAGTAAATCATCATCTTGAGTTTTTGTAATCTATCTGTGAAATAAAGACGTTGAATAACATTATCAGGAGCGATATGAAATGAAATTTAGTACATTAACAATATTTGACCATTATCCAAATCAATCATCCCGTACACCAAGACAATTCTACAACGAAGTATTGGAACAAGCTGTTCGGACTGAAGAAATGAATTTTGATGGTGTATGGTTTACAGAACATCACTTCTCAGATTTTGGCATCAATCCCTCTCCAGCAGTTCTACTCGCTGCGGTATCTCAAAGGACGAATAGGATTCGTCTTGGTGTCGGTGTTTCGGTACTTCCATTACACAATCCTTTACGAATTGCTGAGGATTATGCGGTTGTCGATCTTTTATCAAACGGGAGATTAGATTTAGGGTTGGGTAGTGGATATAATCAGAAGGAATTTGATGGTTATAATATTTCATTAGAAGATAAAGCGGAGCGATTTAACGAGTCTCTAGAAGTGTTACAAAGAGCATGGTCAGGTAAACCTTTTTCTCATCAAGGGGACTTTTTTCAATACAAAGATATCAAGCTTAGTGTCCAGCCAATTCAAACTCCATTTCCACCTCACTGGATTGCAACCTCTAGTGAACAAGGGGCTACTCATGTTGCCAGTATGGGACGCAATTTCATGGCACTTGGATTTAGCAAATCACAAGATGAATTAGCAAAGCTGATTGATACATACAAAAATGTGTATCAAAAATCAGGACACGGTAATCCAGATCAATTAGAAATTCCTGTTGCCCTCCATGTCCATGTTGGTGAAACATTTGCAGAAGCTGAATCAAATGCAAAAGGTCCTTATCAATTATTTATGAATGCTCCGCATGGGAAAAACATCTCGTATGAGGTCCTAAAACAGAATTTTAATCCAGTATTCGGGAGTCCTGATGAAGTTATTAAACAAATTCAATCTTACCGTGAAATAGGTGTTACAAACGTTATGGCAGTAATGAATTTTGGTGGATTAGAACACCATAAAGTGCTTTCATCATTAGACTTATTTGGTAAGTATGTAATTCCTGCTTGTAAGTGAGATTTTGAAAAAGCATATCGTACTTTAAAACAAACTCTCACCCCCCGGTTCACTCATGTATTAACTTTTTAAAAATAGCCATTGAATACAATGGCTATTTTTAATTTGCAATAAATATACATTTCTTTTTAGAGGGTACATTAGAACTCTATTGTTGTACAATAAAAATGAGGTGATAAATAATGAAAAAAATACTACAAAATGTGCTGAAAAATTACGGTGTCATGCATTTAGAGAAAAGTATTTTAGATTCACTTGAGCCTACCATTCAGATACGTTTATGTAAAGAATCTGACGAAAAAATAACAGTGGGAACATCAAAGTTCGGGGGTTTTCCTGATTTACCTGTTGAGTTAGAACTTCCGATAAAAAATGACATGCCTCTACATTTTATCGGACAACTGAATTTAGAGGAAGTTCAATCCTATCACCAAGGAAATCCACTGCCTACGAAAGGCATGTTGTATTTCTTTTATGATGTAGAAGAAGAACCATGGGGATTTGATCCAAAAGATATTGGAGGACATCGTGTTTTATATACGAATAATGTAGAAAACCTAAAACGAAGAAAAATCACAACGGAAGTGTTCCCTTCTTCATTAATTTCATTTCAAGAAACATGGACATTGAACAAAGAAAAAGTTGGGGAAACTGGTTTATCCGATGATGATGAATGGGACTTTTATGAAGAAATAGAACAATCGTATGTTAAAGATATAGATCATGGATTCCATCATTTACTCGGTTCAGCACAAGCTATACAATCAGAAGAGATGGCAGAAGAGTGTCATCTTGTTACAAACGGATTTTATTTAGGAAATGGATATCCTTCTAATAAGGAGATACAACGTTTGTCTGGTAGTCCTCGTGATTGGATGTTACTTTTACAAGTCGATACCGATGATGAATCTCAATTGTATTGGGGAGATTCTGGCCGACTGTATTTTTGGATAAAAAAAGAAGACTTATTACAAAAAAACTTCGAAAATACTTGGTTAATCTTGCAATGTTATTAACTAAAAAACACCTATTATGGTAAGTAGTTCAGATAATATAGAGAAACATAATAAACAGCATAGGAAACAACATATCAATTAGTGTGTTGTTCCCCTTGTTTTCATATATTTTATTGAGTTTTGATGATAAAGTCTCATAAAGTTAACTACAATGGAGAACTACCTTGTCCGCACTTCTCCACTCTTTGCACTACTCTCTCAAACCAGCTCCAACAACTTTTCCTGACTTCTCATCTACAAGTTTGATGATGTCCCCTAATAAACTACTCTTTGTAGAGCGAAACACAACTTGTGTCACTTCTTTCTCTTCAAAAAAACGCTCTTTTAAAGAAAACCCATCTGTATTTGCAACCGTTTTACTAACTTGAGCTTCTTTCCATTCACCGATCACTTCTTTTTTCTGCGAATCAGAAAGTGAGTTCCAAGCAATTTCTCGTACATCTTTTGCTGTTTGTGTTGCTACTGCTTTATTATTTGTTTGTTTTTCAGTCGTTTGACAACCACCTAATAGTAACGAGGAAAAAATAACTGCTGAAAGAATTATAGTATTCAGTTGTTTCAAAGTGATTCATCTCCTGTTCTATTCATCCACTTCAATTTTTACATTTTGGTTGATATCCTCTCTTTTCATAGAAAGCTGAACTTCAACTCACAACTTTACATACCAATAAATTTTATATTATTTAGAATTTTTGTTAAAATAAATTTAGACTAACTTATAAAAAGGGAGAATACATATGCAATACTTTATTGGGATTGTGCCTTCAGACGAATACAAAGAAAAAATATTTAAGGTTCAACAACGCTTGGAAAATAATTTACTTGTGGATGTTGTTGAACCACACATTACGGTAAAAGCTCAAGGTGGTTTAACTGCCGATTTAGAATGGATTGAAAAACTAAAAAAGATTTGTGCAAATTTCCCTGTGTTCAATATCTCACTAAATCAACCCATGTTTTTTGGAGAAAGTGTTCTTTTCTTGAGTGTTACATCAGAAAAAATATTTGAATTACATCAGAAAATTGTTAAAGCCATTTCTCCTGATAGTGAGTTGATAAAAAAATATATGGAACTAGATAATTATGTACCTCATTTAACAATGGGACAAACAGCTTTTGGACTATCTAGTAAAGATTTAAAAGTAATGGCTAAAATTATTGAAAAAGAGCTAAGTCCTTATCCTACATTTGAAGTTAGTTTCATAAGGATATATCAAGAAAAAGAAACAAACAAATATGTAAAATATCTAGATATCCCTCTTAAAAGGCATTCTCAAATGTAAACGAAACTGCTACTTATTTTATCATCTCAACAAACTTCTGAAGAGCACCTGAAAATAGTACATCTTTCCTCATGATAAAATAAGTTGGCACTTTAGAATATTTCTCAGGGAGAGCAGTTAATGTTAAAGATTGTTCATGGTCTTTCACAATTGATTTGACCATGACAGCAATACCCATTCCGGCCTTCACACAGCCAATGATCGCTTCAATCGTACCAAATTCTAATACACGCTTTGGATAAATACCTTCTTCTTTTAACCACTTTTCTACCTTATTTCGATAGTGGCAGCCGTTTCCGAAAGCTAACATTGTGACTTTATCAAGTTCTTGCAAAGTATGTAAAGGTTGATGACTAATAACCGTTAGTTCTTCCTCACAGAACAAAGTGGAAGTTAAATCCGGATGATGAACATCTTCAACAATGAAAGCTCCTTCTAGTTTACGTTCGATCACAAGTTGAATTAGCTCAGTGCTTGTGTGGGTTTCTAACACTAATTCGACCTCAGGATAATTTTCATAATAACTTTTCAAAAGTGGTGGCAAGCGGACCGCAGCTGTAGAGTTGGTAGATCCAATTTTCAGCGTACCTAGAGGTGTTGAGTGATTACTTTGTACCAATCTGATTGATTGCTCAGTTAAATCTAGTATTCTCCTAGCATATGTTAACAAAATCTCGCCATTAGAATTTAAAGTAACTCCCTTTCCATTGCGATAAAATAATGGAACTCCTAACTCATCCTCTAGCTGTTTAATTTTCATCGTTACATTTGATTGAACATAGTTTAGTGATTTTGCTGCTTTCGATATACTTCCTTCTTCAGCTACTTTTATAAATACCTTCAAGTCTTTAATATCCACACATCTCACCTCTTGAGATATCATTTTTTTTGATATCTTTTATCTTTATTATTCATTTTGCATGATACCTTTCTATTCATACAATAAGAGCAAGAGGAGGTTATAATAAAAATGCAGAGACAAAAAACTAAACATGATTTCACTAGTTCTTACAAATGGATTATTTTATTGATTGCAACTATTTCACAAACATGTGCTACATTTGTTACGTACGGGATTGGCCCGTTAGCTTCTTTATGGCAGCAAGTGCATCACCTATCTCAATTTCAAACTGGGTTACTTGTATCAGCTGTAAATATTGGACCGATCTTCTCGATGCTGTTTTTCGGAAACTTAATGGATCGATATGGCGAAAGATGGATTGTAGGTGGAGGTTCTATCTTACTTGGAGTAAGTATGTTGCTTGCCTATCCAGTCGCCACTTACACATATATAGTTGTTATTTTACTATTTGTAGGAGTTTGGTATGGAACGGCCCAACCTGGAGGTAGTAAAGCTATTGTTAAGTGGTTTCCCCCTAAGCGTAGAGGCCTTGCCATGGGTGTCCGTCAAACTGGGATTCCGATTGGAGGTGCTTTAGCTTCTAGTACGCTTCCTTTCTTTTTTTATAAATATGGGTTACCTTCTGTCATCCTTGTGCAAGCGATTGTCGCTATTTGTGGCGGCTTATTGTTCATCCTATTTTATCGTGATGATCATTCCCCTATCCAAAAAGCGGAAACGGTCTCCTTCCTTATAAAGTTAAAGAAGGTACAAAAAAACACTTCTCTCTATCCTGTCTTTTTAATTGGAATATCAATGATGTCCTTACAAATGGTGCTCGTTGCCCATCTAATGAGTTATCTTACAACTGAAGTTCATACAAGTCTTCACCATGCCGGAACTTTATTAAGTGTAGTATTAATGGGTGGAATGATCGGAAGAATTCTTTTAGCGTGGGCTAGTGATACTGTATGTAAAGGAAATCGTGTCGTTCCCTTACAAATAACTATTAGCATCACTTTTTTATTGCTCCTATGTACGAGCTTTATCATATCTTATATGACTTTTTGGTTACTCGTTATCTTCTGCTTCTTTCTTGGTTTCTTTGCTATCGGATGGTTTAGTTTGTTTATCATTTTCGTAACAGAAAAATCAGATCCGCAATTTATCGGTTTAACCGTAAGTTTCGCTTTAACTTTAAATCAATTTGCTATTGTACTTGCGCCTTCATTATTCGGTATACTTGTTGACTATCTACATAGTTATACCGCTCCGTTTATGATTCTAGCTCTTCTCATTGCTATGAGCGGAATATGGTTAACCATTACCGAATATCGCAACAAACAATTACGTATTCAAAATTTCTTATCTGTTTAATAACTGTAGAAGATGACTTTTCATTCCAAACTAACAACAAGCTCTTTAAAAAATGAACTGTACCTCAAAACACAAACTCTTTTTGTGTCTATGATTTGGGGTGCAGTTCTAAACCCGATTTTCATAATACATCACTACACATTATTCAACAATTACGTGATACTACCTCAACATGATATTACTTTAAAATCTCCATTCCCATAATTCCCATCATCTCTTTAGTTGTAAGAACCGTAGCAAATTCCTCATGCAAGGTAGCCAGTGAAATAGCATGAATTTCTTCTGCACTATAGTAAATATCATTGGGTCCTTTCATTCCAAATGCAGCGGTAGCATCAGAAATAAGATATGTATCAAATCCTAAATTACCACTCATTCTAGTGGTAGTTGAAACGCAATGAGGTGTAGTTAATCCAACTATCACAACCTTTTCAATATCATTGGCGCGTAAATATTCTTCTAAGTTTGTCCCTATAAACGCACTATTTACCTTCTTTTGAATAACGACTTCACCCTCAATTGGTTTTACAATATCTTTAAATTCAGAACCTTCATGACTAGGGTGCATAATAGAATGAACATTATCTGATAGATGTTGAATATGAATAACTGGGTATTTCTTTTTTCTACACAATTTTAATAAACTTTCAATATTTTGTTCTGCTTCTAAATTATTTCGTTTACCCCATTTTTCATGATTAAATGCTTTCTGAACATCTATAATTACTAATGCTGCATTATCCAATCGATGTGGCATGTATTTTTCCTCCCCCATATAAACAAATAATAAATTATGTTATATTAATAGTATCATATTAAATGTATTTTTTAACAATTTATACCTTTCAATTCACTTAGTGTCAGAAATATTCGATCCGCAATTCATCGGTTTAACCGTACGTTTTGCTTTAACATTAAATCATCTTTAATGTGATATGAGTTATAGCATGTCTCCTCGCAAGGAATTGAGACCGTTTTAGTCGAAAAATAAATAGACGCCTCTATGCAATAGAAATTAACATACATACAATAGAAAAAGATGGAACAGGAGAAGGTAAATGGAGCAAGTATTATAAATTTCAAAATCTCGGATTCAAGAACCTAGTTTATCAGTCACACCGCTTAATCAAAAAGTTACCCTGATAACAACAGAAAAACAAAAATATATTTTAAAGAAAAAAGAAAATCCCAATCAAATTATCACTGAAATTAAACTGCTAACTACCCTTTCAAAACATAACATCAAAGTTCAGCAACCAATACAAACTCTCGAAGGTGATTATTTCATTTCATGTGACAATACACATTATTGTATGTACGAATATTTAGCTGGCAGCGTTCTTGAAGTTAAAGAAATAAATCAAGACATGTTCCTTTGGATTTATGAAAATAAGCAAACCATTGAGGAATGCGTACAAGCGGTACCAATTAATTCATTAATTGATTTTCAATAACGTGTATCATTTGAAATTATAAATATAAAAGATGATTTACCATTTGAAATTACCCACAAGACCATTTAAAAATGAAATGTATCCCAAATCATAGACTTTTTTAATGTTGGTGATTTGGGAGGTTCATTTCATTTTAAGTTCTTTTTAGTCCTTTAATCCCATCCATTCATCATTTCAAGCTCTATTCCCTACTACCAATTTCTTTCTGAATCTTTTTAGGTAATTTTTGAAGGACTAGCTCATAAGAATGAATAATTAACTTCTCCCATAACTCTTTAGGAATATCAGCATCTAAATAAATGGAATTCCAGTGTACTTTATTCAAGTAATATCCAGGAATAATACCTTCGTATGTTTCCCTTAAATATTCTGCACGCTCCGGATCACATTTTAATGAAAGTATAGGCTTCCCTACTGAATCCCCGCCAAACATAGCAAACAT
The DNA here is from genome assembly GCF_023715645.1 of Bacillus cytotoxicus. Classification (GTDB taxonomy): domain Bacteria; phylum Bacillota; class Bacilli; order Bacillales; family Bacillaceae_G; genus Bacillus_A; species Bacillus_A cytotoxicus_A. Next base: position 66,591 of record NZ_JAMBOP010000018.1, read on the forward strand.
TTTACCTCCCACTTGATAACGATCTGCTTGCCATTCTATTTTATAATCATAAATTGATCCAGGCTGATTTCGGCAATAATCTTCTAATATATGTTTCTCCATAACTAGACTCCTTATATACATATGTTAGCTTCCTGTACTAGTAAATGCACTTAATCCATATTTCCAAAAACGATAAGCAAGGAAACATAGTATGACAGCAACAAGTGGTGTACATAAGGAAACCCACTTATATCCCTTATCGAAGAAATAAGCTGCTGGATAAAAGGATGTAAAACTGTAAGGAATAATAAACGTTAATATAAATGCAATTACTTTATTATAAATCGTAATCGGATACCGCGAAAAATCGCTTAAGCTGAATACTGCTGCTACAACAGGAATACTATCTGTCATCCAAAAAGAGAATGTTATAAAAAACAAGTTTAATGCAACAAAGATGAAACCGCTTGATATTATCATGATGATGAGTATCAGTACATTTCCCAGTGTAATCGCAATATCTAGATTACTAATGGAATAATAAAGAACGATTCCTCCTATTATGAGTTGTCCTATTCCATCTTGTTGAACACGCTCCGCTATAATTTGGAACAGCGGGTTAATCGGCCGGATAAGCAAACGATCTAAATTTCCTGTCCGAATGTATTGCCATCCAATCGTCCATAAGTTATCGAAGAAAATATGATGGATTGCCCTTCCTGCAAAAGCAATACCGTAGATTAAAAGAATTTGATAAAAGTTCCATCCCTTCAACGTTTCAATATGATCAAATACTACTTTTATAAAGAAGATAGCGGCAAATTGTTGAATGAAGACTGAAGATATTCCTATTAAAAAGTCTACTTTATATTCCATCATCACTTTTAAGTGCTGTTTAAAATAGACAATGTATAAAAATGAGTATCGTTTAAGAGTTTGCAGCAATTCTCTCACCCCCCAAATATTGTGATTTTTCGGATTGCTAAAGTCCATAAGAATCTAACAAGTACTGTAATAGCAATTAACCATATGAATTGTGTCGCAATTGCCATATAGGCCTCAGTACCTGATATTGCACCTGTATAAATAGAAACAGGTATATAGACCATAGACTGAAAAGGTAAAAACATACTAATTTCTTGAAACCATTGTGGATAAAGCGATAATGGGACAAGTGCACCGGAACAAAATTGAATAACTGACTCTCGCAAAAGGCGAAGCCCCCATACATTAACAGTCCAAAAGGCTAATATACCAATAATAAGATCTAATTGAGTTCCGATTAAAATACCGAAAACTACACTTACCGTAAATAATAGAAAAGATTCTAATGATTGTGGGAGTTGAATCCCTACAAACCAGACGGCAAACAGTAGCATAGGAAACGTTGTACGCACAGAATTAGAAATTTTTTGCCCTATATCCATCGCTACAAGTTTATCTAATATGTGATAGGGCTTCATCAGTTCCAATGCAATGTCACCTTGTTTAATCATTCTTGCTAAATCGTTCCCTACTCCAGATACGTATTGCTCCAATAACAAAGCAATGACCATATAAGTTAGCATATTCGTTAGTGAAAGTGTTCCAACAATTTCTTTATTCTCGTAAACAGCAGTCCAGAAATAATACAACGTACATAATTTAACGATAATTGCAAATGTTCCTGCCCAATACCACGCTGCATATGAAGTATCTAGCTTTATCTGCACTTTAAGCATTTCCCAATATTTCTTCAAAGGAATCCTCACCTCCATGCTGATAAAGATCTTTAATAATTGTCTCTAATTTAGGATTTGAGATCGTCAAATCTGATATTTTATTGTGCTTTGCAAGTTCTGAAAGCACAAACTCCGATGAGACATACTTTGTGTGAAAACTTAATTCTACATGGGATTTATTTTCTGCTTCATTCTTCTGTACCACTATGTAATTTTGTAATGATACAGGAATCTCAAACTTTGTGTGCTCTTCCAATTCTAAAGATAGAATGCGGTTATAAGAAAAACGATCTTTAAGATCTTGTAATTCCCCATCATAAATAATAGACCCTTTATCAATAATAATAATCCGCTGGCACAGCGCTTCTATATCTTGCATATCGTGAGTAGTTAAGACCACTGTTGCATCCAATTTCTTATTCATTTCCTTAATAAAACTGCGTATTTTTTCCTTTACATCAATATCTAAACCAATTGTAGGTTCATCTAAGAACACTACAGAAGGTTGATGAAGAAAAGCAGCAGCCAACTCGCAACGCATTTTTTGTCCGAGTGATAGTTGACGAACTGGTAATGGCATTAAAGTTCCTAGGTCCAGTACATCTTCAAATAAATGCAACATTTCCTGATATTTTGTTTCTGGTATTTCATAAACATGTTTTAATAGTTCAAAAGACTCTCGCACTGGTATATCCCAAGCAAGTTGTGTACGTTGTCCAAAAACAGCTCCTATATTTTTAGCATTTTCCTGCCTATTTTTGTATGGAATAATTCCATTCACCTTAATTTCACCAGTATCAGGCGTTAAGATTCCACACAGCATCTTAATCGTAGTTGACTTACCAGCACCGTTGAATCCGATATATCCAACCATTTCTCCTTTTTCAACAGAAAAAGAAATCGGTTGCACTGCCTGTTTATCGTAATACTTACGTTTAATTAAAGCCTTTATTGCACCTATTAGACCTGGTTTTCTCTCTAAAATTTTATAACTCTTAGTAACATTCTTTACTTCAATCATTGACAATTCTCCTACTTCCCCTTTATAAATGTTAGCCGTTATAAAGATGAAAATGTTACAACAATCAAATCCCCCCTCATCCTATTACACCTGCCTCTTAAACATGACAAATAATTGTAAAATATAAATTAACACCCCTTCAACGAAAGCGTTTGCATAAATAGAAACTAGTATAATTTTACAGTAGTATTTCGATATTATCAACAGATTTAAATATGTCCTTCATATTAATGATTCCAGATCCTCTCCATAATAGTGTCAATTAACTGCTCCTATGTTTTCTGTTAACAAGTACATATAATTCATTGCAAAAATAAGCATATTTATATTCACCTATTTTCTAACCTTTGCATAAAATTTAATCACAAATCATAATTTTAAACTAGACTAAAAAAGTTGGTCGAGGTAAAATATTAAAGTGAAGCGCTACTTTTTTGTCCATATCAAAAAACAAACCATATTTTAGGTTTTAAAATAAAACAATGTGATCTTTCATTTCACCTTAAGTAAACCAAATTATAACGAGTTAAAAAGGGAGGATATGTTATGGAGGAATTAGAACCAGTCAAAACTCAAAATGCAGTTGCCGTGTCACATCAAGAGGGATGGCGGCAACAAAACAGCGACCCTAGTTTACGAGAAGTGCACAAAAGTATGAGGATACCGAAGAAAGGGAATTCCCTGCGAAAGCTTCTTGCATTTATGGGGCCAGGTTATCTTGTGGCAGTAGGTTATATGGATCCTGGAAACTGGGCTACATCGCTAGCTGGAGGATCTGCTTATAACTATACGTTACTATCTGTCATTTTAATTTCTAACTTTATGGCTATTATTTTGCAGGCATTATCTGCAAAGTTAGGGATTGTAACAGGAAGAGACTTAGCGCAAGCATGTCGGGATCATTACAGTAAGCCTGTATCGTTTGTTTTATGGGTGTTATGTGAATTGGCTATTGCAGCTTGTGATTTAGCGGAAGTAATAGGTTCCGCAATCGCATTAAATCTTTTATTTCACATTCCTCTTGTATGGGGTGTATGCATTACTTCATTTGATATCTTACTAGTACTATTATTGCAAAATAAAGGATTTCGCTATATTGAAGTTATTGTCATCAGTTTAATTGTAACAATTTCCGTTTGTTTTGGCGTGGAACTGTTTATGTCACAACCAGAACTGAGCGAAATTGCAAAAGGCTTTATTCCAAGTAAAGAGATTATCCAAAATCCACAAATGCTGTTTATTGCACTTGGAATTTTAGGAGCTACGGTTATGCCACATAATTTGTATTTACATTCTTCGATCGTACAAACGAGAAATTATGAAGAAACGCCTAAAGGAAAACGAGAAGCAATTAAATTTTCAGTGATTGACTCTACTATCGCATTAATGTTGGCTTTATTTGTTAATGCATCAATTTTAATATTGGCAGCGTCTGCTTTTCATACAACAGGACATACCGAAGTAGCAGAAATTCAAGATGCCTATCAATTGTTAAATCCGATTCTTGGAAGCGGAATTGCGAGCGTATTATTTGCGGTTGCTTTATTAGCCTCAGGACAAAATTCTACGTTAACAGGAACATTAGCTGGGCAAATTGTAATGGAAGGCTTTTTAAACATTCGTTTACGACCATGGATTCGCCGCTTAATTACACGTTTAATCGCCATAATACCTGCGGTCATTGTAACGCTAATATATGGAGAAAAAGGAACCACTGATTTATTAGTATTAAGCCAGGTTATCCTCTCTCTTCAACTTTCATTTGCGGTTATTCCACTTGTCATGTTTACTAGTGATAAAAAGAAGATGGGCGAATTTGTAAACTCACGTTGGACCAAAGGGATCGCTTGGTTTATTGCGATTATTATCGCTATTTTAAATGCCTATCTACTCTTTACTACATTTTCAGGATAAAAGTATTCTAAATATATAAATCCAAATTAAAAACCTTTTCTTTTCAGATGGCCATGAGTAGAAGCGGTCAGTTCCTATTTCTGCCACATGCGATATGAAGTAGCAGGTTACTTTTCACTTAGCACGGCGGCAACTTGTGTGCCCAAAAGTCAAGTTAGATTTATATAAATTGGATTACCTCTATTCATTTAAACCATAGAAAAAAACTCCTGTTTATATCGAGGCCACTGAAAAACTAACGTTTTTTCAGCTCAAAAACCGGATGCGAAATTAGAAAGGCGACTTTTCGTTCAAAATGGAACGAAAAGTCGCCTTTCTTTCTATTCTTTTTTTACTTTTCTTCCTTCATTAAGGTCATAATTCGTTTTAAATTGACGGCAAATATAGCCATCGCACCTTGCATTCGCATACCAATGAGACCCGAGGAAGATGCTACATCGTACCCGTGTCTATGTTTAAGTTCACTATTTTTCGCTTCAATTTTATAACGTTCTTTACCCTTTTCTTTAAAATATGCACTTTCTTGAAATGCCTCTTGTTCCTTATGTTCTGTAGATTTAATCGTGACAGAATATGTCTTACTTTTTGCACCTTCTTTATAGCACCCAGCTTTAAATGGACATACTTTACATTTTTCAATATCAAAATAGTACGTATGACTTTGATTATTGTTTACATTTTTCTTACCAGTACGTGCCTTACGAACGGCCATGTGTCCAGCTTTACAAACATACATACCCGCATCTTTATTGAACTCAAATTCATCTTCTTTCTTACGCGGTCCTTGTGTTACGATTGGGTTTAATTTAGAGACTAATTGTAATTTATGTTGATTGGCGTATTTAATATTATTTTTCTCTGAATACGCAGTATCTCCAATGACCGTATCAATTTTCATTCCTGTTTCACGACTTTTCCCGACCAATGTTTGAAGGTATTTTCCATCGCTTTTTTCACCAGTTGTAATTACCGCAGCCGTAATGATTCGTTCTTCACTCATCGCAATATGGGTTTTATATCCAAAGAAAGAAGAGTCAGCTGTTTTATGCCCTACTCGTGCATCAGGATCTTGTGACATTTGAAGGTGTTCTTGATGATCTTCTACAATTTCTTTTAAATAGTTGAGCTTTTCTTTTACATTTGGATATTCACGAATGATTTCTTCTTTTTCTACAGCCTCAATGACTTTTTGACAATAGTCAAGTTCGTCACCTAAGTCGTCCATTGTTGTTTTTGGTGGGAACTTTTCTTTCATTCCTTCATCGATTTGATAAACCGCTTTGCGGAGTAGTTTTGATTTCTCCATTAAAAATTCTCTCGGTGATTTCTGATTGAAGCGTGCCTTAGTATGCGTGGCATCGACGATAATAGATTTACTTTTAATCAGATCCTTTTCCAGTGCGATTTCCACTGTTTTTTGGATAAGCATGTCAAGTAATCCTATATCTTTTAAGCGAAGCTTACGAAATTTCGTTAATGAACTAGGGTCAATTACCATATCTTCTGGTGCCATATCTAAGAAATATTTAAATGACATGTCGTATTTTGAGCGTTCAACAACATCTACATCTGATAAGTCAAAAATGGATTTTAGTAATAAATATTTGAACATACGAACGGGCGGCACTGCATTGCGACCATTATCGAGACAATATTTACTTTTCAGTTCCTCTAAAACAAAAGAAAAATCCACCATTTCATTAAATTGACGGAGCATATTATCTTTTGGTATGACGATATCGTAAATCGCCATGAATGGGCTAAGGTTAAGAGATTGTTGTTTTGAAATCATCCAAGACACCACCTAGAATTAGTACAACTATTATACATGAAAAAACGAAAGCTTCCTCGATTTCATCGAGGAAGCTTTCGTTTTTTCTCTGAGGACTTTTTCAGTGGCCTCGTTTATATCCAGGAGTTTTTTCTACTATTCTTCTTTTTCATTTCCCTAATTATACAGGCAAGAAATCCGTTATGGTTTCAGCCCATCTAAAGAAGTAGTAACATTCACATCAACCGTTCCTACTCCATTTACATTCCCGCTTTCTGTATATTGCCAAGCATTAAATCCGTTCCAATCACTTAATGTAGTTGGGGTAGTAGAGTTATATCTGGAAATCCAAAGAGGTACATCACCAAGTCCGGATATATTAAAACCATTTACATACCAAGGCCCTGTATAAAGCATAACGCGTTTTCCTGTTGTCTGCTGCACATAATCAATAAAAGTACGTGCCCATTTTGTCACATATGGCCCTGTTATATTACCAGTCGGACTAGAGGGTGATTCCAGATCAAGGACAGGCATTAAATCCGTATGATATCGATTCAATACATCAACAAAATGTTTTGCTTCCACAATCGGGTCATTTTGTTCTGGACGAGCAAAGTGATATGCTCCAACTAAAAGACCTGCTGCAGATGCATTTTGTACGTATTGTCCATAGGTTGGATCAGTATATGAAGTACCTTCAGTCGCTTTCATATAAGAAGCATTAATACCAGACTGCTTTACTTGATTCCAATCTATATCTCCTTCCCAGTGTGAAACGTCAATAAATGTATAAGAAGGTTTCAGTGTTGTCGTTATTTTACCAAATCCCGTCCCTTGCATATATTCAACTTCGATCCAGTGAACATCCGACAATCCATTTGCTGCATTTGAGTTATCTTGAATATTAATTCTTGATGCTTTTTCATTGTAAGCATTATATCCCCATGTATCTACAACTTTTTTTCCATCTACATATACACGAACTCCATCATCCGCTCCTGTATACAGAAGATACTGACCAGCTTTCAGGCGCTTAGCTGTAACATAACGTGCCGAGAAATGAGTTCCTGGTACACCTGTAGCCGGTGATCCTTCAAATCCATTATCATCTTGCAAACCACCATTTGCTGCTTGTGAAATGGTCTTCGCTGCAACAGGATATCCAGAAAGAGATTCATTCGGATAATAGTAGGCAAGCCAACTACCAAATGGTACTACATCTGAGAATACAGCTGCTTGTCCACCATCTTGATAATATTGCGTATGAATACTATGGGAACCTGCTGCTACGTTTGGTAATAAAGCGCGATTTGTTTCACCGGCAGCTAACGACCAGCGATTAATAACTAAATTATTATCAATCGAAACCTTTACGCCATCGTCTGCAAACGACTGGACAAAATAATCTCCTCCAGATAGTTGCTTATTCTGAACAAAATCACCTTGGAACTGTTGAGAAGGAAAACCAGCAGGACTTCCATATCCCCAGTTATAATGAACTTCACCGTTTGGATCAAGTTGTGTATAAGCAAGTTGCGAAGATAATATATTCGCATCTACCCAGCCTAAAATACGATCGCCTTGCTTAATTTTATTCCAAGTAGTAGAACCTTTTGTTGCACTTTGTACAACTTGTACCATTTGAAACTTGTAATCATTTGTAAGCCTTACGTAATTCGCGCCATATTCCCCATACGGTAAGGTCCAAATACCATCACCGTTTGTTGATAGTCTTATAACTGCTGATCGATTCTCATCTTTAATATTCGTTAAATCTGTAAGCGCCTTACCGGCATCAAGCCAACCTATTACCTTACCATTCTTTGCTACTTGATTCCAAGTAACATTTCCTATTGTTGCAGTCTTTACAACTTGAAGCGTTTGATATATATAATCATTTGTACTTTGTACATACTGTGCACCAGAAATGCCGTACGGTACTGTCCATATGCCATTACCATTCGTACTTCCGATAACAACCGAAAAGTTTGCCGGCTTTACTACTCCTGCGTTGTCTAATGCATTACTGCTAATCCAGCCAATAACTTGACCATTTAGACTAAACTTATACCATTGTGTACCTTGGTATGTAGCGCTCTCGATTAACTGTAGATCTCGTAAAGCATATTGATTAGTTGCCCCTAAATAATTTGCTCCTGAAAGGCCATATGGCATGCTCCATATACCATTATCATTTGTCGCCCCCATAACAGCCGCCTGATTTATGGCTTGTATATTTGTCAAACCACTTAACACACGACCATCTAGCCAACCAATAACTTGATTATTCATGCTAAATTGATACCATGTAACATTTCCAATTATTAATTTCTGAAGCAACTTTATGTCTTTTCCTACATAATTATTAGTGGCGCCTACATAACTCGCGCCATTTACACCATATGGACTAGACCAAACTCCGTTCCCTGTTGTATAAACGATTAGCTGATTCTGATTCACATTCGTTCCAGCATTTAGGACTTTACTATCAAGCCATCCTCCATCTTTCCCACCTACTTGTACGTGATACCAAAGGACGTCTCCAACCTGCACACTTCCAATAACATGAACCATCGTACCATTATATTTAGTTACGTCTCCAAGGTAACTAGCCCCTTGTAAACCATACGGTACTGACCATATCCCATTACCATTCATGTTATTTTTAATCAAGCCATCGAAATTTACCGTTTGTTCATTTGTAACTGTACTAGCTGCCAAAGCCGTGTTTGTATTTCCAACAATTACTGTTTGAGCACCACAAACAGTAATCGTGGTACATACAGATAGCCAAAATTTCTTCACTTCTAGACACCCTCTCCTTAAATTGTAATAATCTTGTAGTTGGAAAAGGTCTATTTTTATGTAATCTTTTAATATATGTTCTAATAAATAAGATCCCTAACATTCATGTTCCTCTCTACTACTTTTACATATTACTATTTTAATATAACTTTAATATAGTATTTTTGACAAGTATTTCATAATTTCTTCAACATACACACTTACCAAAAATATTTATATGGAAATGTTCATTCGTGTTTTACACAAATAAACGATACCTTCTAATACACACCACTCTATTATTCTGATATATATTCTTTATTTTCACATATTATGTACTTGCCGAATATTAATGTATCTCGCTAATGAAGAAATCAATCGTACAATAATGAATTTCAACATCTTTATATTCGATAATATATTAAAATAAGATACTTTATACTTTAATAGATTTAGAATGAGTATCTTATACCATGTATTACACTAATTCCCTCCTTCCCTATTTATAATATTCGAACCAACTAATCTTTTTATGGGGGTAGTTTTTTGAAATTCTTTCAATAAAACCGAAAAAACTTTGAAATATATGATTCTCGAAAGTGTTTATACAATACACTTCTTGTGTATCTTTTTACTCCCCCCTTTCAACTTCCTAAGATACAACTGTTAAAAATACATTCATCACTTGAATATTTTATCCAATTCGATTACAATCTAATTAGATAAATGTGAAAGTAGATGATTTCTAAATGCAATTAAACAAACTTGTTGAGTTTCATAAAGCGTTAGGTGATCTGACACGTGTTCGTATTATCGCTTTGCTAAAGCAAGGCCATTTGAGCGGACAAGAGATTGCCGGAAAGCTAGGACTTAAACCCCCAACAATTACCCATCATATGACGAAGCTGCGAGAGGTTGGACTGATAAAAGAACGCCGTGATAAAAATACGATTTATTTTTCTCTTAATACAAAAATATTGGAGATGAGTGCTACGGCTATTTTTACTGTAGGAACAGGAGGCGATTCAAATATGGAAATGTCGGTTACTGAAAAAGAACGTGCAGCTATTATCAACAACTTCTTCACAAAAGATGGGAAACTAAAAACCTATCCTGCACAGCGAAAGAAAAAACTTGTCGTACTTACACATATGGTTAAAGGATTAGAATTCGGAAAAAATTATCCAGAAAAAGAAATTAATGAATATTTAAAGCAATTTCATGAGGATTACGCAACATTAAGACGCGAACTCATTATGTGCCAATATATGTACCGAGAAAATAATCAATATGAGTTAAACCCCGTTGAATTATGGTGGTTAAAATAATGGACGTTACTTGGCGTCCTTTTTATAACCACCTAATTAGATGATTATAAAATTAGATACTTATAAAATAAAAGGGCGGATAGCATTGAATATTTCATTTGTAAATGAAGAAAAACAATATCGGAGGTTATTTTTAGCTGGTATTGTGAATGGTATTGGGGATCGTTTTAGCTCTGTAGCTGTGCTAGCGATGCTATTACATGTAACAGGGTCAGGGTTGGCTGTAGGAATGACTTTAGCAATTCGCCTCATACCCTCTTTATTTTTTGGACCAATAGGCGGAAGGTTGGCTGATCGATTTTCAAGAAAAACAATATTAGTTGTAACAGACCTTATAAGAATTATATTTGCCCTGTTCTTCCTATTTGTTCAAGGTAAAGAAGATATTTGGATTGTTTATTTAAGTTCGTTTATGTTAGCCGCAGGAGAAGCTATATATGGACCGGCAAGAAAATCAGCAATACCTAGGCTTGTTCATAAAAAACACCTCGTAAAAGTTAATAGTTTGGAACAAGTCATGATAGGAATCGTTTTAATCATTGGAGCACTTTCAGGCGGAATCATTTCGTCTATTTTCGGACCTAATGTGACTTATTGGTTAAATGCAGGATCATTTTTAGGAGCTGCCGCCATCAACTATACGATTAAGTTTCCAGAGAATGAAAATAGAAAAAAGGTAGAAAAGTCCGAAAATCTAATTTTCACCTTCAAAAAGGTAATCTTAATGTCTATTACGGTGCAAATTCTTTTTTTCTGTGAAATATTAATAGCTTCTATAAATGGAATTGATAATGTTTTAATAAGCGTCTATGCGATTAACGAATTCCATCTTGCTGATATAGGTGTAGGTCTTTTTTATGGTGCATTAGGTATTGGCTTAATATTAAGCTTTTCGGTTGCAAATCGACTACAAAAAAATTTCCTTGTTACAGGTTTAGTGTGTCTATTGCTTGAGGGGATATTTCAACTGCTATTAAGTCAAACCCATCTAGTCGTTTTTGCATTTCTTATATTTTGCGGAGCTGCATTTATGTCCGGGATTGGTAACGCCTGCTTTGATACGATTCTTATGAAGGAAATTCCTGAACAACACCAAGGAACTACGTTCGGGATATTGGCAACGATTACAAATACTGTATTAGGAATATCTATGTTTATTTCTGGAGCAGTGCTACAATACCTTACACCCCGCTCCTTAGGTTTGATTGGGGGTATTGCCTATATTCTTATTGCCATTTCTCTAATTGTAACCATTTCAACGAAAGCATATCAAAAAAGAGGTACCAATTGAGAGGTAACTCTTTTCTTATGAAGACTTTCTCCTATTTCTTCAATGAAATAAAATTTTCACAAGTTAAAACTAGTTTTCCCCTTTTCTGTACTTACCTTAGTCATGCTTATGTTTATGTTTTTTATCTTTATTTTTTTTATCTTTGTCTTTTTTATCTTTATCTCCACCATGATCTGTGTCTTCATTACTATTACCTTTACTATTGTCCCGTTCCAGATTTTGAGCTTCCGGTAAAATAGTTGCGGGTGGGGCCACTGCTGGTGGAACAGTGTCAGGACTAACCCCATTAATGTACAGTTCATTATTCATTTGATATACGCTGCTCGGCTGTTGGAATCTAGATGTGTCTGTTTCAAATGCTTGAATCATTGCTTTAAAAATAAGGTGTGAGATTTTTGTTGTATCTCCAAGCATATAATTCCCTGGGCCATTCTTCGCATATCCAGTCCAAACAGCCATTGTGTATTGTGGTGTATAACCGACAAACCAACTATCATTGGTCGCTTTAGATGGATAGTCGAACTCACTGATTGTCTTTTCGTCAAAGTTTGTTGTTCCCGTTTTTCCTGCAATATCAAGACCCGCTACATTAGCTGCTGTACCTGTTCCGTTAGAGGCATTCACTACACCACGAAGCATATCGGTAATCATATAAGCCGTATAGTCATGCATAACACGTTTACCCTTCGACTTAAAGCTTGTTTCTTTACCATCTGGGAAAACAACTTTTGTAACAAAATGCGGTTTTGTATACACACCATCATTTGCAAAGGCACCATATGCCCCTGCCATCTCAAGAGGAGACACAAGGTTACTTCCAATTGCGTAAGACTCATAAACCTGATTATCGGGAAACGTAATCCCAAGTGATTGCGCAAACTCTTTTGCTTTATTCAAACCAACTTCCTGTAATGTCTTCAAAGCTGGAATATTACGTGACTCTACTAAAGCGTTTCGCATAGACATAGGACCTTGATAATCCGTATAAGCGTTTCGAATGGGTTTTCCATTTGAGTAATGATACTGTTCGTCCACAAGTTGGTGGTATGTTGACCATTTTAAATTTTCAATCGCCGGACCATAATCAAAGATTGGTTTAAACGTCGAACCTGGTTGACGGTTTATATCAATAGCGAAATTATTTCCGCGGAATGTTGATTTGTATTCATTGCGCCCACTTCCAATCGCACGCACTTCACCCGTTTTCGAATCCATAAACGTGAAAGCCGCCTGGAAACGGTCGTTCGGATAACTCACAATATCTTGCGTATTCATGATTTTATCGGCATACTGTTGTGCGTTCGGGTCGAGTGTCATATAAATTTGAAGACCATCCGTACCGATATTAATGTCCTTCACCTTGTCTTCAACTTCTTTTGTTGCAGCATCCAAAAACGCTTCATAAGGCATACCTTCTTGATTGGTTTTCGGAACAATCCCTTTCGTTACCGGAACTTTCATTGCGTCCTGCATTTGTTGCTCTGTAATATATCCTTGTTTTTGCATAGAAACCAAGACAAGATTACGGCGCTTTGTCGCCGCTTCTTCGTTTTCCGGTTTAGACGGATCGTAGTTATTCGGACTTTGCGGTAGTCCTGCCAACATTGCAGCCTGCGGAAGGGTCAATTTTTTCAAATCATTTGCTTCAATACCGTAGTAATTTTTGGCTGCGGCAGCAACGCCGTATGAGCGATTTCCAAGATTAATTTTGTTCAAGTATATTGTTAAAATATCTTGTTTAGAATATTTTTGCTCCAACTTATACGCCAAGTACCATTCTTGTATTTTTCGTTTTAACGTTTTTTGAGGAGACAAAAATGAGTTTTTAATAACTTGCTGTGTAATGGTACTTCCGCCCTGAGATCCGAAGTCCCCAGTCAAGTTTTCGAGAATTGCTTTACCCGTTCGTTTTACGTCTATACCATGATGCTCATAAAAATGAGAATCTTCTGTAGCAATAAATGCATGTTCTAACACTTTCGGAACTTGATCATAAGTGATTTTTGTTCGTTTTTCCTTTCCATATTCATAGATAAACTTCCCGTCTTTATCATAAAATTTCGTGGATAGCGGGTCCACCAATTTTGTAGCCTCTATTTGGGGAGCGTCCTTGATAATGTAAAAGAAAATAGCAACTCCTGCTACTACTAAACTGAGGCCAATTAGGAAACAAGCAAGTAAGATTTTTTTCAACATTGATCCTTTTTCAGAGGACTTTCCACTTCCGTTTTGTTTTTTCTTTGTTTGTTTTCGTTCTTCACGAGAACGATACGTTTCTGACATTTTGTTCTCCTCTACGTTTGTTTCGTTTACTTATGAAAGTTGCAGGCCATGTTAAATAAGCCCCTTTCGTTAACTTACTACCTACTAAATTACGAATATTATATTTGGCCTAACACTTTCTCATCTATAACACGTACATAACGTACTAAATAGGAATTTATGATATAATCTCCTTCGTCACTTTTCGCAACAAAAAACTTGTCATGTTTCACTTTTTCTAAGACTTCTTGTATAACCTCTTCCTTTTTAACACCTAAACCTTTTATTATTTTTTCTTTTTTAATATCATTATCCAAAGTATAGCAAACAGTAAATTCCTTCAAATTAAATCTCCCTTTCTAGTACGGTTTCCAGTGTTTTAATAAAAGTAGGCTTCTATTTTTACAGACCCGTATAGGTGTAAAATTTAGATACTACATACGCACTTAATTATCGCTCAATTTAGCTTTTCATAGACCTCACATAAGAAATAAACTCTCTTATCGCTTCTTTCCATCTATACCTATTTCGTAAGAAACCTTATTTTTTAGGGGGTCATAAGAGTTTTTTCAGAAAAAACTCTTATAAAATCCCAAATAATATAGTTTATCTCCTAGATAAAAAGACGCTGGGTATATATTGAGGCTCCCGAAAAACAACATACTTTTAGTAAGTCGCTAAAATTTTTTTCTGTATACAGAAAATAAAAAGCAGATAATCACCTACTATAGTAGGTAGTTATCTACTTTTTTCTTTTTTACAAAAAATACCCGTAAAGATTAACCTTTATGGGTATTTTAATTATAGTTCTATATTTAAATATACGCTGTGTATAGTACTTATATTGAAAGTCTTTATATATTACTTGTCGATATGACAAGGCGGCGTCGATGTTGATTTCGTCTCTTTTGTTTTATTGTGGTCTATACACATGTATACACCAAACATTAATAATACACCCACTACTATGTATGAAAAGATTTTCTTTTTCATTTCATTCTCCTTACTTTATCAATAATGTATCCTACATTAACCAAACCATTTTTTCAAAGTTGGCACTCGCTTTATTACCAGCCAATCAAGCGTCAAAGCCACAAGCAACGAAATACCTACTAGCGGGAACAAAATCCCAAGCATAATAATAAGCGCTACTACACCTTTCATTAATTTAAAGTTCTTCGGTAAAGAAGGTGCACCTAATCGCCCAGACGGCTTACGTTTCCACCACATCATGCAGCCTGTTATAGCAATTCCGATTAATACAAGACAAATTACAAAGTCCAATAGTTGATTAACTAACCCGAAATAACGCCCTTCATGCAGCGCAATCCCTATAGAAATCGCTTTAGCCAATATTCCATAATCTGCAAATTGCAAATTCGCTAATACCTTTCCGCTGTACTGATCAATATGCAGTGTTGCTTCCCCTTTTGGATTGTCAGGTTTAACGGATAATGTGTACACACCTTTTTCTCCTTTAGGGAATGTAATTGCGTATCCATCTCCTAGATGATTTTTTTCTGCTAGTTTCATAATATCTGCCACCATAAGAGGGGCTGTTTTATTTCCCTTAGATTCTGGAACTGGTAACTTTTCTGCTGCCCAAGGAACATCCGCTACCGCTTTAGATGGAACGGTAGACTGAGGCAAATTACCATCCCATAGTCCTGTCGGATATCCTGTTTTTGTAGTCGTTGCAATTTTATTAATATAATCTCCCCATAATCCAGACCAAGGAAGTCCTGTCAGTATAAATAGCGAGATGAACAATGAAAACCAAAACGCTGGAACAGAGTGTAAATCTCTTAGCATTGTCCTCTTTCCTTTAGCAAACCTTGGAATCAATGTACCAAAAATTGATTTTTTATTGCGCGGCCACCATAAATATAAGCCGGTAATCAACAAAATCATGGCCCAACAAGCAGCCATCTCTACAATCCGATCTCCTGCCTTGCCAATCATAAGCTCGCCGTGCATCCGCTCTACTTGGCTCATGAATTTCTCTTCTTTCTTTAAATCCCCTAAAATTTTTCCATCATGTGGATTTACAAATACCGTCATTGGAACTTTCTTATCTACGATTCCTACTTCTGCTGAACGATTTTGAGCGAAAGATGGCTTGTACTTTGTAACAGAAGCACCGGGATACGCTTTTTTGACTGCTTCTATTTGCTCTTCAGCAGTCAACTTTTCTTTTGTAGCTTGTACATAGTAATAATCTTTGTATATAATATTTTCAATTTGTGGCTTAAATAAATAGATACTACCTGTGATTGCTAATAAGATTACAAAAGGTGCAAAAATAATGCCAGCATAAAAATGCCAGCGCCATACAGCTCGATATAAAAATTGCGCTTTCGAATTGTCTACCTGAGCTTCATGATCTTCAGTAGAATGATTTACTATTTGTTGTTTTGCAAACATATTTCGTCCCCCCCTAAATGATGCTTGTCCTTCCTTCTTTATACAAACTTATAAGGCTATAATTTCGATTTTTAATATATCGGATATATGTGAACATTTTGTGAGGATTCTTCAAACTTATTTGCAATTTTTTTGAAACATTAAAGTGAAACTGCCATTATATATAAATACGAACAGTCTGCTCAAAATCTTCTCTTTTAGGTAGACTCCTTTATATATTTTATTATTAGCAAAAGACGACTGCTATTTTCAAGCAATCGCCTTTCCTTTTACTATCCCTTTGGCAATACCATACCTTTATACAATTGTACTGTTGTCCAGTAATATGCAAAATAAATGAGAACAAACAAACTAATTGGCATCCAAATTTTCACATACGGATCAAGCAAAATGAATGAAAATAAATTCATACCAACTAATACATGAGCGATTCCGACAATCCCAGGAAATAAGAAGATGAAGAATACTTCTTTATAGATGCTGCGAGAAAGCATTCCTTTTCGAACACCAATTTTTCGAAGCATAGCATAGCGGCGTTTATCTCTAGATGCTCCTGTTAAAATTTTAAACATAAGTGAACTAGCCATCATCGCAAGAAAAGAAGCGCCTAGGAAAAAACCCATAAACATTGTGCCGCTCATAAAAGTATACATAAACTGGTACGTTGTCATTTTCGTTTGCATCGGTACTTCTTCACCAACATGTTTTTCAGCGACTTCTTTTTGGCGTTGATCAATTTTCGTAAGAAACGATTTATATTTTTGCAGATCATCAACACGAACTAAAAGGAGTAAATGTGTTGTCCCTTGTACTTTTTCATAATTTTCTTTGTCAGCAATGCGGAGCGGCTTTCCTTCAAATTGATTGTAGCTAATTTGAAATTCACGAGTAAGTGCATCTTCCCATTGCTGAGGCATGCTTGGATATTTTCTTGTTGATGGATTCTCAAGCGATGTATATATAGATTCAGGTAGTGTCTCACTTACGCGAACACGAATTGGCTCTTTACTTTTTTTCGCACTTTTGTGCTCTGAAATAAGCGGTGGATGATCAAGTAAATCGTCACGTAAAAAGTATACCGCTTCTTCAGTTTCTTTATAAGCATACTTCTTTTCTTCTATAATGTTCATTTGCTTTAATTCTTTTATTTCTTCAGCATTTGGATCATGAATCGTCGCATCATACACTCGCGAAAATTCCGTTGTCATCCCAACATTTTTTTGAAATGCCATCCCAGCTGTCATCGCACCAGCACCTAGTGCAATTAACATAGAAACTGTTCCTAACACTCTCGATAAACTATTAATTCGAAAACGCAGCTGTGCAAGCGTAAAACTATTAAGCCCTGCTTCGTTTCTTTTTTTATTTCTTTTTAACATCGTAACAAATAAAGGAAATAATGAACCAAATATAAAATAAGTTCCAATTGTCGTACAAAATGTTGCAACTATAAGTCCCATTTCCTGCAAGTCATTCACATGAATGATTGCGTAATATCCAATACCTAACATCAAAATTCCAAGCACCGTAAAAACCGTAATACGAAGTTTACTTTTTTCTACCTCATCTTGCGTTTCATCTTCTCGTATAAGCTCTAATTCTGTTTTGCGTAGAATACGAAAGCTATTCATCATCCCTGTCACTACAAAAAGAACAAAGAAAAAAAGGAACGTTGCAATTAAAGCAGGAAAATAAAGTGCCTCATATCCCTTCGCTGATACATCCATACTTTTTATAAGAGTCTTTCCTACTGCACTGGCTAATCCAATTCCTACCGCATTTCCAATCATTAAAGCAACTATTCCAAGCCCTAATGTTTCCATAAATAGCAGCTGTGCAACCTTCTTCTTTTTTGCCCCAAGCATCATATACATACCTAATTCTTTTCGGCGTAATGTAAGCAAAAATGAATTTGCATAAAGAATGTAAAATAAGGTGATAAACGAAAGTAACACAGAACCAATCCCGAAGACAATACGAATGCTGTTAATGATACTATTTTCTTTCGTAAATTCAGTATTTAAGGCCATCGTTTGAAACATATAAAAAATACTTATACTAACGATAAGACCAATTAACAAAACAAGATAATCTTTCATCATCTTTCGTATACTATGTACAGATAATTTCAGTAACATGTCCCCACCTCCTTATATCGCTTCCTTAGAAGAACTCATTTTTCCTAACACATTTAAAATATCTTGATAAAATGCTTCTCTACTTCCATTGCGGTGAATTTCCTCATAGAGCAATCCGTCTTGGATAAATAATATTCGTTCGCAATAACTAGCACTAAATACATCATGCGTTACCATCATAATGCTAACTTGATGATTTTCATGTAAATCACGCATCGCTTCTAATAAACTTTTCGCATTTTTACTATCAAGCGCTCCTGTTGGTTCATCTGCAAGAATAATAGCTGGATTATGTACGAGTGCACGAGCTGCTGCCGTACGCTGCTTTTGACCACCAGAAACTGTAGTTGGATATTTCTCTAGAATTGCTTCTATCCCCAGTTTTATCGCTACCTCTTGTACTTTTCCTTCAATATCTTTCGAAGGCACTCCTTGCAGTGACAACGGCAACGCAATATTTTCATAAATTGAAAGGTTTTCAAGAAGATTAAAATCTTGAAAAATAAACCCTAGCTTTTGCGCTCTAAAATCAGATAATGCATTTCCTTTCATATTTGTTATGTCTGTTCCAGCAATTTTCACGGTACCACTAGTCGCTTGATCAAGTGTCGAAATTACATTCAACAATGTCGTTTTCCCTGATCCCGATGGGCCCATTATTCCAACAAACTCGCCTTCTTTTACCGATAACGTTATTCCTTTTAATACCCTTGAATGGTTTTCTTTTTTCTTTCCATATATTTTTTCTACTTGATTTACTTCTACTACATCATTTTTCATCACTTCATCCCCTATCTCTTAGTATCTATTAGTATCTTCCCAGAAATTTTTTAAGTTTTTTGTAGGTAAATTCTTAAGAATTCTTAAGATTCACGATATAAATACGAAAAAAAATGAGCTTGGTATCATACCAAACTCATTTTTTGTTAAGCAATATTCTCTTTTTGTTCTATCTCGTAATCAATCTCGAGAAACTTCACACCAAACAGCCACATTTGATGATGTGCTGTTAACGTTGCTGTAGCCTTCTCTCTTATCGTAAACGTTTCTGCGAGTGGCAAGCGAATAGTAAAGAAGCGGTTATGTAAATATATCCCCTCATCCCCTCTTGCACTATTCCTTAATCGACTCGTAATGATAAGATTGTTTTTATCATTACGCAATTTTAATATCCCCGTCATATTTGCATACGGTAATGGCAATGCAATATTCATGTATGTTTCCTCGCTATATTCATGCTGAGAATAGAGCGCGACAAAGATTGTTTCATTTTTCCAAACCCACGCTCTAACATCATTTCTACCATCTTTTTCATCTTTTATAGCAACAATTTCCCCATACATCCTCTCTAAGCGATTTCCCATCCCTAAATGAATTTGTTGTACACGCCGGCTTATTTTTTCATATAGAAAAGCAAATGGCAAAAATCGAGCCTTTTGTATCAGTAAAGTAAAAAAGAAGCCGACTCCAGTAATCATTTAGGTGCTTACTAGAGATCGGTTCCTTCTTACATTTTTCGGCGCAAATAGTGCATTTATCGGCGATTCGACATGATTTAAAGATTACTCGGCAATATTTGATAAAAAATAGTCTGGTCCATGAAACACGTTCTTTTAAAACAAGTGAATGTTTTGTTTTTTGCACGCTTCACGCATTTCATCTGGCCATACAGAAGACTGCACTTCACCGATATGTGCTTTACGTAAAAAGTACATGCACATTCTCGATTGTCCGATTCCACCACCAATTGTTAGTGGCAGTACATCTTCTAAAATTCCTTTATGGAAATCGTACTCACGTTTGAAATCTTCTCCTACTATTGTTAATTGTTCATCAAGTGCTTTACTGTCAACGCGAATGCCCATAGATGATAACTCAAATGAAGATTGCAATACTGGATACCAGAATAAAATATCTCCGTTCAATTTCCAATCATCATAGTCAGATGCACGCCCATCATGTTTTTCACCGGAACGCAGCGCCCCGCCAATCCCGCTAATAAATACTGCACCATGCTCTTTTGCAATCGCATGTTCACGATCTTTCGGTGTTAATTCTGGATATTTATCTTCAAGCTCCTGCGATGTGATAAACACGATATCTTCCGGTAAATATTTACCAAGAAACGGATATTTTTCAAACAAATAGCCCTCTAAATCTTTGAATATTCCGTAAATTTTCTGTACTGTTTCTTGTAAATAATCCGTTGTACGCCATTCTTGTTGAACAATTTTCTCCCAATCCCATTGGTCAACGTAAATGGAATGCGTTTCATCTAACTCTTCATCACGGCGAATCGCGTTCATGTTTGTATATAATCCTTCACCAGCTTCATATCCATATTCATGCAGTGCGAATCGTTTCCATTTCGCTAGTGAATGTACAATTTCTAACTCTTCTCCTGAATGCAGCATATCAAATTCAATTGGACGTTCCACACCATTTAAATGATCATTTAACCCTGATTTTTTCGTTACAAATAATGGTGCTGATACACGGAATAACTCAAGACGTTTTGATAATTGATCCTCAAAAAATGTTTTAACTTCCTTAATTGCAATTTGTGTTTCTCTTACTGTCATTAATGTTTGATACATGATGTTTTCCTCCTAAAATGTTTTGATGTAATGAGGAAAGAAACCAATAAAAAAAGTCCTTCTTTCCCAAAAAACTGGGACGAAAGACTTTGGTTCCGCGGTACCACCCAAATTAGCAACAGAGGTTGCTCACTTATCAGTACGGAGATTAGAGAAAACTCGATACTGTTCTTCTTGTAACGGCGAAGTTCCCGGCTAAGTCTACTTTCCTAAAAAGGATTTCGGTTAGCGACTCCAGGAGGTTCTTCATAACAGGCTTCGTATCAGGCTCACACCACCCCTGACTCGCTTGGACTACGTCCTATTACTACTCTTCCTTTCACAGTCGTTTTACTGTCACATCTCTGAAACATTTTATTAATGTTTATTCTATACAAAAAAAGAAGAAAGTCAACTAAAAGTTTTAAAATATTTTTCAATTCTTTATTTTGCGTATTTACAAAATAAAGTGTGTCACACTTCAACAAATTATACTGTCTTATTAGTACAGATAAAATGTAAGGAGGATCTTCATGAGTAATGTAACAAATAAAGCTCCTGAATGGTTATATGTATTTGTATTTTGCACCGCTGGGATTAGTGTCGTTTCTCAAGGGTTCATCATGATTCCAATCGAAAGTCAACTTATATTCTATTTTCAAATCCCTAAAAATATTGCCTATCTCTCAGGCAGTATATTTTCCATTTTCTACGCCATTGGATTCTTAATTTTTGCTCCCCTTTCCAATCGATTTGGGAAGAAAACTATATTAGTTCTCGGTCTATTCGCTTTGTCCTTTTGTACGCTGACGATTAGCTTTTGCAAAATATACAACCTGGTTTTGTTCCTTAGAGCTTTGCAAGGACTAGTAGCAGCCACGTTTACACCTTTAGCACTTGCATATGCATTCGAATTGTTTATTCCAAAACGTCAAGGCTATGTTATCGGGATTTTAAGCACAGCGTTTACAATGTCTAGCCTATTAGGACAAATAGTCAGCAATTGGTTTATATCTCTATACGCTTTTCCTACTCTTTTTTATTTTTTCGCTTTCATTCATCTTTTATGTGCAATACTCTTATCTTTCATTCTCCCTGCATCTATCAAAGGTGATCGTCCAATATCTATCGCAAACTGGTTTGATATGTTTACATTATTTCGGAATCGCTACTTAGCAATTTGTTTTGCGATTACCTTTACACAATTTCTTTCATTCGTTGCCATTTATAGTTCTTTACATCACTTATTGACCCAAATATATCACCTTACAAATCATGAAATTTTGCTCTTTCAATGCCTTGGCTTAATTGGAATGTCTATTTCACCTTTTATGAATAACTTTATTACACGTACTAAAGCTCCCAAAATGATTACATTAGGGCTTATTATCACGTGTATAGGAGTACTTTTGTTCTTGAAATGGGATCGTATTTATTTTCTTTCTATCACGACAATCCTATTTCCGGCTGGAATTTCAATCGTACTACCTTCTAGTATTTTTCATATTGGACAAATAAGCGGAAGGAAAAAAGGAGTTGCAATGGCCCTTTATACATTTACTTTATTTTTAGGATCTAGTATCGGTCCATATATTGGGACAAAAATGATGTTTAAATATGTCATTCTTACTATTTTCTCTATCTTACTCTTGGCTTTCCTAATGTCATTTTCTTTACGAAAAAATACAAGCTAATCAAAATGATTAGTTTGCAAATAATATAAATATGAGTTGCTCTAACAGTCCTCTCACAACTTTTAGAACAACTCTCCGCCTTTATTGTTGTATAATAATGTGCCCCAGTTTATCAGGATTCACAACATAAAAAATTTGTTCAATCTGATTCGTATTTTGCTTCCAAGCGAAACTGAAAACACCGACAACCTCTTCATCCTTTACTATAAGAACGCCTGGCTCATTGTTTACTATGACTGCCCGTGCTGTTTTTCCTGTGAAAAATTTTGTAGCAATTGCAGATAACAAACTTAGGACACGCTCTTTACTAAGAATTTGATTAATAGCTGTAGCGACGTTCCCTCCTCCATCTGCAATAAGCGTTACATCGCTAGTAAGAATTGCTGAAATTTCTTGAACGTTTCCTCTCGATAAAGCTGAAATAAACTTATGAATTTGCTCTTGTTGAATTTCGTACGATGTAGAATTTTCATCAAAAGATACATTCATTTTCTTCTTCGCACGGCTAAACACTTTACGGCAATTCATCTCCGTTATATTGAGTAAGTCAGCGATTTCACTATGTTTTAAATCTAACGATTCTTTTAGGACATAAACTGCTCGCTCTGTGGCCGAAAGTTTTTCCATAAGAACCACAAAAGTATAATATAATTGGTCATCTTGAATGATTTTCTCTGAAGGGTCCCATTTCGTGTCTTGTACAATTGGCTCTGGCAGCCACGTGCCAACATAAGTTTCTCTTTTTTTTCGGCTTGATTGCAATTCATTAATACAACGATTTACGACCATTCTACTTACATACGACTTTATATTGTTAATATCAGTTAAATGAACCTCACTCATCTGTAGCTTTAGAAATGTATCTTGAACAATATCTTCAGCGTCACTTATCGATCCAAGCATTTTATAAGCAATAGCAATAAAATAAGCTTTGTACGTTACATACAATTCATTTATGTCTAAATGATTTTCTTTCACCCTACCCCTCCTCGAAGTTAACTCACCCAAATTTTAACATGATATACAATCACAAATACCCTAGAAAAAACTTTCTAGGGTATACCTATGTAAATTTCTCAAAAACATTTTTTGAAAATAATATTTTTTAAAAATTACGAACTAAATAAATCTATTTTGATTTTCCAGATAGAAGTCACTGCTATGCATAACTATATATAACTGACTAGTTTCTTCATCTTCTGTGCTTACTCTCTCAAAATCTTGTCCATACTGTTTCCAAGGACAAGAAAAAGGAGCGGATTATGAATGAAACGTTTAACGATTACAAATACACATG
>NZ_JAMBOP010000019.1 GCF_023715645.1 Bacillus cytotoxicus
GGAGTATTAGCGAGGATATTTTCGATAAGCATGATTATCTCTTTTTATCCTTCAAGATTTTAGTTTTCTAGTGAACTCTCCCAGCTAGATGTTTCCATCTAGATTTAGAGTTAACGCGTCACACCATCATAGTCACCGAAAATTAAAATTTGTTCACCGTTTTCAATCGCTTGACGAATGCGCAGTGCAGTACGATCCATACCTTCAAGTAAAAAAGGATCGTGAAATTCTTGCTGCTCTGTACTTAAAAAATCCACAATCTTTTCTTCTGTATCTAAACCTCTATTTAGTAATAACGAAGCAACAAGAGGTGACAATTGAAGTTTATTTGCCAATTGTTCTACAAGCCCCTCATTATTATCCTTTTCTTTCCAACGCGTCTTCGGTTGTAACACGAAATCACCCCTTAACCCGTCTATTATACTAGACAGACTAAGGGGTGACAATGAGGTTTGATTAACCAATTAACTCTTACAGGTATTCTGTATCCTATATTAATCCGGAGAATAGGGATTTATGTGAACGAAAACATTTTGCACATGATCTTGCTGCATAAGCACTTCTTTCACACGTTTACCAATACGATGCCCTTCTTCTACCGAAATGTATGGATCAACAGACACTTTAATATCAACAATGACATAATGTCCATGCTCTCTTGCATATAGCGAACCTATTTTTTTTACTCCTTCGACCTGCATAACCGCTTCTCTCATCGGAATGATGTCTTCCTCATGAAGTACGTGATCTAGCGTTGTATGAATCGCTTCTTTTCCAATATCCCAAGCCATTTTTATAACGAGTAAAGATACGAATAAACCAGCAACTGGATCGGCGTATACAAGCCACTCCATCCCCAATTGACTCCCGATAATTGCTGCTCCAATACCAATTAAAGCCGCAATTGACGAAAATACATCAGAACGATGCTCATACGCATTCGCAATAATCGCATCACTATTTATCCTTTTGCCTAATTGATATTTATAACGAAACATCCCTTCTTTCACAACAATCGAAAGAAGGACAGCAATCACAGTAATCCAGCGCGGAGGCTCAAGCACTTGTGTAAAAGCTTTAACAGAAGAAACAATAATTTCAATTCCTACAATAAACAGAAGAACGGCTACAATAATTGCAGAAATAGATTCTGCTTTTCCGTGCCCATATGGATGATCCTCATCAGGCGGTTGCTTTGCTGCACGCAGTCCAAAGAAGACTGCTAATGAACCGATCACATCCGAACCAGAATGAACCGCATCCGCCATAAGCGCCTTACTATTTCCAATATATCCAATGACTCCTTTGACAATCGCAAGCACAATATTGCCGACAATTCCAACAATCGCCCCAAATTCCGCTTGTTTAAAACGTTCATCTTTTTCCATAATCGAAACCCTTTCTTTCATCAACGTACACTTTATCCCGCACTAACCTTCACTTTATTCTATCCCAGAACAAAAAAAGAAATGCCTGCAAAGAGGCATCTCTTTTCATTCAAATTCAAGTGATTGTTTCTTATACTTGCGGTTCAGATGTCTTTACTTCTACTTTCTTCTGACCTTTCCCTTTTTTCAAACGGCGGTTTTCAAGCATCAGCCAAATTTGGGATGCTACGAAAACAGAAGAATAAGTACCAACAATTAAACCAACAAATAATGCAATTGAGAAGTTACGTAATGACTCACTGCCGAAAATTAGCAATGTAATAACAGGCAGTAACACTGTCATAACTGTATTAATAGAACGACCGATTGTTTGACGAATACTCGCATTCACAATCTCTTCCAAGTCGCTTAACGTACGAATTTTTTGTTTCTGTTTGTACAACTCACGATTTCGGTCAAACGTAACAATCGAGTCGTTAATAGAATAACCAATAATTGTTAATACCGCTGCGATAAACGTTAGATCAACTTCTAAGTGAAGTAAGCTGAACACAACGATAATGAAGAAGGCATCGTGCAGAAGTGCTAATACTGCTGATAATGCATATGTGAAGCGGAAACGAATGCTCACATATAAAATGATAACAGCTGATGCAATCAGCACAGCGATAAGTGCATTCCGTGCAATTTCTTTCCCGATTGTCGGAGAAACTGTACTTACGTTTGGCTCTGTACCATACTTATCGTGGAAGACTGTTTTTACTTTCGAAATATCATCTTTTGATAGTACACCAATTGTACGAACAGCAAATCCTTTATTATCATTACCTGTTGGCACGATATCTTCTTGCTTCACATCTACTTTCAAATCATGCAATTCTTTTTGTACTTGTGATACTGTTATCGCTTGATTTGTTTTAATATCCATGCGCGTACCACTTTCAAAATCAATGCCTAGATTCAATTTGAAAATTGGTAAAATAATCGAACCTGCAATCATGACAACAACTGAAAACCAGAAGAATTTATGTCCAATACTAACAAAGTTAATACGGTCAAATTTCGTTGGTGCATGTTCTACACCTTTTGTTAACGGAATAACTTCCTTCGGTTTTACACCAAAGTAAGCATATTTTTTATCAAAGTAACGACTCTTCACAAGTAAGCCAAGTAAGAAACGTGTACCATATACGTTTGTGATAAAACCAACTAAAATACTCACAATTAAACTTGTCGCAAATCCTTTAACAGAACTTTGACCATATGCAAATAATACACCAGCTGCTGCAAGTGTTGTAACATTCGCATCTAAAATGGTTGATAACGAACGCTGATTACCGGCACGATATGCTGATAACATCGATTTTCCGATGCGCAGTTCTTCTTTCAGCCTTTCATACGTAATAACGTTGGCATCAACCGCAATTCCGACCCCGAGCACGAGCGCTGCTATCCCCGGCAATGTGAGAACCGCGTGCATCCAATTGAATACGAGTAACGTTATGTAAATATATAAACCAAGCATAATTATCGCTACAAGACCAGGTAAACGATAGAACCCAAGCATAAATAAGAAAATAAGAGCTATACCGATTGCACTAGCAAAAATTGTTTTCTGCAGTGCTTGCTCACCAAATTTCGCTCCAACAGAAGTAGAGTAAATTTCTTTTAAATCAACAGGAAGTGCTCCGGCATTTAATAACTCTGAAAGTTGTTTTGCACTCTCTACTGTAAAGTTCCCACCAACAATAGATACTTCCGCCTGATTAAATACTTGACTCACAGTAGCTGCTGATAAATATTTCGGTTTTGGTTTCGCTGCTTCTGCCTTGTAAGAATCTTTTCCTTCTTCAAAGTCAAGCCAAATTACCATTAAGTTGTTCGGCTTCATGCTTAATACTTTCTCAGTTACTTTACGGAAATCATCAGCACTCTTTAACTTTAAGCTAACACTTGGTCGACCTTGCTCATCGAACGTTTGCTTTGCACCGTTCGATGCTAAGTCCGTACCATCCATAAGGATATTATCATTTACATCACGGAACGTTAATTTCGCTTGCGTTGATAATACATCTCGCGCTTGCTGTTGATCTTTGATGCCGGCAAGCTGCACACGAATGCGATCATTTCCTTCAATTTGGATGTTCGGTTCGCTTACACCAAGAACGTTTACACGTTTTTCAAGCGCACCAACCGTACTCACAAGGGTATCCCTAGTAACTTTGTCCCCTTTTTTCGCTGGCTTTACTTCATATAAAATTTCAAAGCCACCTCGTAGATCAAGTCCGAGGTTAATTCCTTTTGTAATGTTTTTTGTCGTTGCTCCAATGATTCCTCCAATTAATAACACAACAAGGAAAAAGGCAACGATTCTGCTGCTTCGCTTTGCCATATGTTTCTTGTTCCTCCTTTGAACAAAAGCGCTTGTTCCAAAATTACCTCTTTATCAATACTCACTATTATACTGCAAGAGGAAGAACAAACCAATTACAACCTTATTATTTATTTTCATATTCATCAAACGACCAAAGTGGTGCTTGATATGCTTTCAACGTCAAATATGTCATATAATCGCTAGCTGTTAACGTTAACACATCATTTACAAGCTCATACAATCTGACATCGGGCCCTACTTTTTTCCACTTTTTGTCCTTTAAACATTTCCATACGTCTTCTAGTGTAACACGATCATAGCCAAGCATCTGAAACTCTTCCACTTTACTGTCCAAAACGATTTGTAATTGCTCTCGATACGCTTCTACTATTGCATCTTTCCCAGCCATCTCTATCTCATCTCCCTCTGATCTCACGTTCCTCTTTTCAAAAGCTTGTCATGCTTATCTTATTCATGCATATAAATTATTGTAAATCATTCCATTGATTTTGAGAAGGTAGGAGAAGACGATGACGAAACAAACCTTTTTACGAGGTGCTTTTATTTTAATGTTCGCTGGTTTTATTACAAAAATATTAGGCTTTATAAACCGCATTGTAATGGCGCGCATTTTAGGCGAAGAAGGCGTTGGGCTATATATGATGGCTGTTCCAACATTTATATTAGCTATTACCATTACACAAATCGGTCTTCCAGTTGCCATTGCAAAACTGATCGCTGAAGCAGAGGCGACACATGATAAACAACAAGTGAAAAAAATATTAACCGTTTCATTAGCCGTTACCTCAATCATTAGTATTTTATTAACAATCGGAATTATGCTTCTTGCTCCTTTATTAGCAGAAACATTATTGACTGATAAACGAACTTACTATCCATTAATCGCTATTTTACCAGTTGTACCTGTCATTGCTGTTTCCTCTGTGCTGCGCGGTTACTTCCAAGGAAGACAAAATATGAAGCCGAGTGCCTATGCACAAGTGCTAGAACAAGTCGTTCGTATTACGATTATCGCTGTATGCATTCGCTTTTTCTTACCTTATGGAGTGGAATACGCCGCAGCAGGTGCCATGCTCTCAGCTGTACTTGGAGAAATCGCTTCTCTATTATTTTTGCTAACATTATTTCAAAGAGAAAAACACCTTTCCATTCGTTCCCATTTTATAAATACTGTAAAAGAAAGTAAAAGTACCTTTTATTCTTTAATGGATATTGCCCTTCCTACAACAGGAAGCCGCTTAATTGGATCTATTTCTTACTTTTTCGAACCAATCGTTGTTATGCAAAGCTTAGCAATTGCCGGAGTTGCAGCCTCTATCGCAACGCAGCAATACGGTATATTAAATGGATATGCCTTTCCACTTTTGTCTCTGCCAGCCTTTATTACATACGCTCTTTCTACAGCACTTGTTCCCTCTATTAGCGAAGCAAATGCTAAAAAACAGCACCGTTTAGTAGAACATAGATTACAACAGGCACTGCGCATCTCTCTTATTACAGGCGGCTGGTCTGTCTTCATTTTATACGTATTTGCTTCACCCATTTTAACGCTTATGTACGGTTCCGATAGTGCGACCCAATTCATTCAATTGCTTGCACCTTGCTTTTTATTTCACTATTTTCAAGGACCACTCACATCTGTATTACAAGCTCTCAATTTAGCGCGAGCAGCCATGATGAATACATTTATTGGAGCAATTGTGAAACTACTTGTTATTTTCGTATTTGCCTCACAACCACAATTTCAAATGATGGGTGTCGCTCTCGCCATGGCAGCCAATATCGTTACAGTTACTTTACTTCACTATGCAACTGTCTTAAAAAAAATTACGTTTACTATTTATATAAAAGATTATGCATACGGCTTACTTGCTATTGCTATCGCTGGGGGCGTAGGCTATTACATACATAAACACGTAATCTTCTCTCCTTCACTTGGCATGCAAACATTATGGGAAGTAGTATCTACTTCGATACTATACGTATTTCTGTTAATCCTTTTTGGCATTATTCGAAAAGAAGAATTACTAAGGCTCCCGATTCTTCGTAAATTTTCTTTTTTAAAATAAAAATAGCTATCGAATGTATTTCGATAGCTATTTTTATTTACTATGCGTTTTTTTATAATAGACAAGCGTTGCACACTCAGTTAATCTTTTTCTAATACCAGTCTGTACAAAACCCATTTTTTCATACAGATAACAGTTCCGTTTTTCCTCTAAAATTGTAGCCAATTCCCAACTTGTTGCTTGCGGGAACAACTCTTCTACTAACAATATTATTTTCTGGGCAATGCCTTTCCCTTGATACTTCGGAAGAATAAACATAGGACTAATCCAAAACTTGGTTGTCCCTTCTTTCCAAACTACACATATAGCACCAATAATGTCCTTATTGTACATGATTTTATAAAACCCACCATACGGATTGTTGATTCTCGTAATGACTCTATCAAGCTTCTCATTTGCCGGATTCGTATTGTAATCCTGGTATGTTTCCAATAACGGCAGAAAAACCTCTACTTGCATTGCATAAATCAATTCTGCGTCAGAAACTGTAGCTTTTTCTAGTGTGACTTCCATATTATTCACTCCAAATTAGACCTCTTTTCACTTTTCTATTCGACATAGCTCTATAAAGTCCTGTTTAGAGCATATTTACTCATCCTTTAAATCCACAAAAAACTGCCCGTTTTGAAAACTACAATAGGAAATCTTCTCAATATCTGTATGCCCTAGTTTCTTTAACTTATCCTCTAGCCATAGATCAGTATGTTCCATCATGTATAAATGTTTTTTCTGAATTTCCCCATCAATAATAAGCGGAACTGAAAATAATGGTGTGTCATTTTTACTTTTTTTACTTTTTTGTTTTTCAAATACTGATAATTTTCCAGATGGCTCTAAAATCGCATACTCGACATCACGTATATCACCGATACTTTGCTCACGTAATTGCATAAGTAAATCATCCATGTTGTATCGTTGTTTACGCATTTGCTTTTCATCTATCTTTCCCTCACGTACGATAATAGCCGGCTCCCCCTCTAATATGTGACGAATGCGCTGACTCTTTAGCGAGACAAAGGATAACACAATTTGAATGAGCATAATCAGTACCATCGGAACGAGTTGATGCCAAATTGCCTTATCCATATTTTCAATTGCAATTACCGCCATTTCACCAAGCATAATAAACACAACTAAGTCTAAAATACTTAATTCACCAATTTCACGTTTTCCCATCAGCCGAAAAATAATGAACATCACACTGTATAAGAGAATTGTTCGAAAGATAATTTGAAGTAGTTCCATCTTCTATTTCCTTTCTCATTGCAATTTCTATCCATTAGTTTTCCCGTACAAAAAGAAACTAGTCTAACTTAGCCAAAGAGGAAATATGCTTGTATTAGAAAGGAGAGATGTTCTATGGATGGAACAAAAAAATTATCAATTGCAGTTGGATTCGGCATCGTTACCTTACTTATTTTCGCTTGCCTAGCAAGTCTCATCATCGCTTTATTGTTGAAATTTACAAACATAAATGAAGGGACTTTATCCATCGCACTTCTTGTCCTCGCCATTTTGTCGACACTAATCGCTGGATTTGTTGCCGGAGTAAAAGCACAAGGAAAAGGATGGTTTGTCGGTGGCTCTACTGGATTCGTATTTACAATTCTCGTATTTCTTGTAAGTTATTTAGGCTTTTCATCGGCGTTATCGAACGCACAGCTTCTCTATCAACTTGTCATTATTGCGGCAAGTACAATTGGGGGCATACTTGGAGTCAATATCGGTAAGCGCACAACGTATTAAACAGAGAAGCTGTCTAAAAAGATTACTATATATACAAGTTAAAAAACCTCTTTCTTTTTAGAGGAGGACGAGAGCATCTGGCCGTGCATAGAAGCGGTCAGGGCCTTTTCCTGCCACATGCGATGTTTTAAAACAAAGGGAACAAGCGAGTACAGGTCGTGTTGCACTCTGCATAACAGCTACTTATATGTCGAAAAATTAAAATGGATTTATATAAATGACGACTTTTGGAGACAGCTTCTACGTTTTTTTACCCGTATATAATTAAAAAGGCCATCAGAAACCTTACATAACGTCTCTTAAATATGCATAATTGCATATTTATTGTTTAATTTATATATTAAAATTATTATTTTATACTATACAATTAGTAGTGTGAAAAATGTAACAAAATTCAGCAGCAGTAGATCCGGTAGAAAAATTAAAAATCGTTTATTCCCAGAAATCAATTCCACAAGTCTTTATGCATCCTAAATAAACAGGGAAATAAAATTGAACGATACTTCTATGCTTCTCCAGCACCCTGAATTAACTAGACATTCTATCACAAAACTTTCACTACTATACAAGGAGGAAATCAATTTGAAAAAAATCTTTAGTTACATGATCGTTTTACTGTTTATGTTCACTTTTTCTTCATCAGCATTCGCTCATGAACACTCGGGTTATTCTCATGATTCTACAATAGGATATGAAAATCCAAATTGGATGAAGAGCATTAACGGTAATACGAAATTAAGTCAATTATCAATTCCAGGTACACACGATTCCATGTCTTATAGCACTTCATGGAGCGCTCCAACAGATATAGTTCATACACAATCTATGTCATTACAAACGCAATTAAATTCTGGAATTCGTTTTTTAGACATTCGTTGTAAATATACGGATGGAGCTTTTGCAATTCATCACGGCCCTTATTATTTGAATGCAATGTTTGATGATGTACTAAACGAAGTTACTACATTCTTAAAAGAAAACCCTAGTGAAACAATTTTAATGCGAGTGAAACAAGAATATAGTTCTGAATCGAATGAAGTATTTAATAATACACTTCGAGGGTATATGGAGAAATATCCTGAATTCTTTTGGGATAGTCAAGACGGAAGAATAACTAACCCTAAGTTAAAAGAAATACGGGGTAAAATTGTCATTCTTCGCGATGTTGGTGGGTCGAATATTGGTATTAGTTATTCTCAAGAATTTTATAAACAAGATAACTATTCTCTGTCTACAAACTGGGATCTGTATGCAAAATGGGAATCTGTAAAAGAACACTTACAAAGTGCAAATCAGCATTATCAATGGGGGTATGAATATAAATTTATAAATTATTTAAGTGGTAGCGGTGGTTCATTCCCATACTTTGTAGCAAGTGGACATAGTAGCCCTGGAACGTCTGCACCTCGCCTTGCTACTGGTCTTACTACTCCTGGTTGGAATAGTTCCTACCCAGACTTCCCTAGAACAGGTTGTTTTTTAGGAATTTGTACCATTTCATTTGAAGGAACAAACGTGTTAACAACTGATTATATAGCAAATAACAAACCAGCATATACAGGAATTATTGCTGCTGATTTTCCTGGTAAAGGCTTAATTGAAAATGTAATTAATAGTAATAAGAAAATGTAACTACTCCGTTACTTTATGAAAAAAAGGTGCCCTAAAAGTAATGTTTTTAGGGCACCTTTTGTATTAGTTTTTCACAGTTTCGCGAATTGCACTGCGATCAAATGTAAGGTGTGAACCACCAGATTTAATCACAATTGTTGTATCGTTTATAGACTCAATTGTACCGTGTAGGCCGCCAATTGTTACGATTGCATCGCCTTTTGTCAGTTCGCTTTGCATTTGCGCTACAGCCTTTTGACGTTTTTGTTGCGGGCGAATTAGTAGGAAATAGAAAATCGCAAACATCGCAACGATCATGACAATATTCATCATACCTGGATTCATTTTTTATTCCTCCTTAATTATTATGTATTAAAAGTTTTTAGCATTCGGTTTATTAAAGCCATATTGTTCAAAGAACTCCTCTCGGAAATCTCCAAGACGATCTTCACGAATGGCTTGTCTCACCTGCTCCATTAATTTTAACAGAAAATGAAGGTTGTGGTAAGACGTTAAACGAATTCCGAATGTTTCATCACATTTCATTAAGTGACGAATGTACGCACGTGAATAGTTTTTACATGTATAACAATCACAATTCGGATCAAGCGGACCAAAGTCTTTCGCAAATTTTGCATTTTTGACAACTAAACGGCCTTCACTTGTCATACACGTACCGTTTCGTGCAATACGAGTTGGAAGTACACAGTCGAACATATCAACACCGCGGATTGCACCGTCAATTAACGAATCCGGTGATCCAACGCCCATTAAATAACGCGGCTTGTTATCAGGAAGAAGCGGCGTTGTAAATTCAAGCACACGGTTCATAATATCTTTCGGTTCCCCAACGGATAAACCACCCACTGCATAACCTGGGAAATCCATTGAAACAAGGTCGCGTGCACTTTGACGGCGAAGCTCTTCAAACTCTCCGCCCTGTACAATACCAAATAAACCTTGATCTTCTGGACGCTGATGCGCTTTTAAGCAACGCTCCGCCCAGCGGCTCGTACGCTCTACTGATTTTTTCATATACTCAAATGTTGCCGGAAACGGCGGACATTCATCAAATGCCATCATAATATCAGAACCAAGTGCATTTTGAATTTCCATTGCCTTTTCTGGCGATAAGAATAGTTTATCCCCGTTTAAGTGATTGCGGAAATGAACGCCTTCTTCTTCAATGCGGCGGAAGTCACTTAAACTAAACACCTGGAAACCACCAGAGTCTGTTAAAATCGAACGATCCCAGTTCATAAATTTATGTAAGCCGCCTGCCTCACGTACAATTTCATGACCAGGACGAAGCCATAAATGATATGTATTACTTAAAATAATACCCGCATCCATTGCTTTTAACTCTTCTGGTGACATTGTTTTTACTGTCGCAAGTGTTCCAACTGGCATGAAAATCGGTGTTTCAAATGAGCCATGCGGTGTGTGAACACGCCCTAAACGCGCACCCGTTTGTTTACATGTTTTAATTAATTCATAACGTATTGCTGTCATATCTTTACTCCTTTTTTATTTCTTCTCTACTTGAGAGTGAGAGGCAACAAACATCGCATCACCAAAGCTAAAGAAACGATATTGTTCTTTCACCGCTTCATTGTAGGCATGAAGAACATTGTCTCTTCCTGCTAATGCACTCACAAGCATAATTAAAGTTGATTTTGGTAAATGGAAATTTGTAATTAAGCCATCAATCGCTTTAAATTCATATCCTGGATACATAAAAATATCAGTCCATCCAGAAGCTGCGCAAAGCTTACCATTATTGTCTGTCGCAATCGTTTCAAGCGTACGCGTTGATGTTGTTCCAACAGTAATAATTCGACCACCTTCTTGCTTCACGCGATTTAGAAGGTCGGCTGTTTCTGCTGACACATGATAGTATTCCGCATGCATATGGTGTTCTTCAATTGTATCTGCAGAAACCGGTCTAAATGTCCCAAGACCGACATGAAGCGTAATAAACGCTAAATGAACGCCTTTTTTCTTCAGTTCTTCTAACAGCTCTTCTGTAAAATGAAGTCCTGCTGTCGGAGCTGCTGCTGAGCCCACTTCACGAGCAAATACCGTCTGATAACGGTCACGGTCTTCCAGCGTTTCTTTAATATACGGAGGAAGCGGCATTTCACCGAGCTCATCTAAAATTTCATAGAAAATGCCATCATAGGAAAATTCCAAATGTCGTCCGCCTTGTTCGCCAGTTCCAACACATGTCGCTTTTAGTTTTCCTTCACCAAAAGAAATTATCGTTCCTTCTTTTACACGTTTTGCCGGTTTAACAAGTGTCTCCCAAGTATCTCCATCTTCTTGCTTTAATAAAAGCACTTCAATATGCGCACCTGTATCTTCTTTTACACCGTGCAAACGGGCAGGCATTACTTTCGTTTCATTTAAAACTAAGCAATCACCTTCATGTAAATAAGAAAGAATATCCGTGAAATGCTTATGCTGAATCTCACCAGTTTCACGATCTAACACCATTAATCTTGATGTTTCCCGCTCTGCAAGCGGTATTTGTGCAATGAGTTCTTCTGGTAAATGAAAATCAAACAAATTAATATCCATAACTTATGTTCACCTATTTCTATTTAAATCGATTTATGACATACATAATAAAAGATAAGTAACTACTCAGTCACTCTATAAAAAAAAGGCAGAAAACCACTTTCTTTTTAGGTTGGCGAGAGCAACTGGCCGCGTGTTGGAGCAGGCAGGGCCTTTTCCTGCCACGCGCAACGTTTGAAAACAAAGAAAGGTAGCAAGGTGTATGTCCATTTTTATCTTCATGGCAGCAATCTAGATGCTGAAACATAAAAATAACTTTCCAATGAAATGTATGACTGGGTAGTTATAAAGATAATACAATACTTATCACAATACACGTAATGATGGGAAAATAAAAGGTAACGTTTCCTTTTTTCACAAAAATATCGCCTGGAAGTCTACCTATAAAGTGAAACTCCCAAGCTAATCCAATAGCAATAAACAGAATACCTACTGTAATGAGCAGCTTTGGCATATCTGTCATGCTTTGGGCATCTCCATTCCGAAGTGTTCATATACGAGCGGTGTAACAATGCGCCCCCTTGGCGTTCTTTGCAAGAAGCCAATTTGTAGTAAATACGGTTCATACACATCTTCAATAGTGTGTGATTCTTCCCCTATTGTCGCAGAAACCGTCTCTAATCCAACTGGGCCGCCGCGGAATTTTTCAATAATACCTAGCAACAACTTATGGTCAATATGATCAAGACCAAGCTTATCTACTTGTAGTAGTTCAAGGGCCATTTGCGTAATTTCTATCGTAACCGTTCCATCGCCGCGAACTTGCGCAAAATCACGCACACGACGCAATAAACGATTCGCAATACGAGGCGTACCTCGTGCACGCCTTGCAATTTCTAAAGCAGCTAAAGAGTCAATTTCAACTTCAAACACTTCTGCAGTACGTCTTACAATAGCTGATAACTGATCAACTGTGTAATATTCTAAACGAGATAATACCCCGAAGCGATCTCGAAGCGGTGCGGATAACGCCCCTGCACGCGTTGTTGCTCCAATTAATGTAAACGGCGGTAAATCAAGTCGAACGGAGCGTGCTGATGGGCCTTTTCCAATCACTATATCGAGACAAAAATCTTCCATCGCTGGATACAATACTTCTTCAATTGAACGATGTAAACGGTGAATTTCATCAATAAATAAAACGTCACCTGGTTGAAGTGCCGTTAAAACGGCTGCTAAATCACCAGGTCGCTCAATTGCTGGTCCTGACGTTGTACGAATATTCACACCCATTTCATTGGCAATAATGTTTGCTAATGTCGTTTTTCCAAGTCCTGGTGGCCCATATAATAAGACGTGATCTAACGTTTCCTCACGCATTTTCGCCGCTTCAATAAATACTTCTAAATTATGCTTTGCTTTATCTTGGCCAATATATTGACGGAGCGTTTGTGGTCTTAACGAATATTCTAAATCCGCATCTTCATACGCGGATTCTCCTGAAACGAGACGTTCATCCATTCTACTCACCTCTTACCATTTAGTAAAAGACTAAGTGCCTTTTTAATATATTGATCCGTCGTAAGTGATTCTTTTAATAGTTCTGGCACAACGCGAGATACTTCTCGCTCTGCATATCCAAGCGCTCGAAGTGCTTCCAGCGCTTCATCAAGCTCAGCCGATGTTCCTTTCTTCTCATCGAAACGATCTGTATCTGAAAATAAGTCAACAAAGGCATCAGGCACAACATCTGCCAATTTCCCTTTTAAATCCAAAATCATTTGACGAGCTGTTTTCTTTCCGACACCCGGGAACTTCACTAAGAATTTTTCATCCTCATGTTCAATCGCTTGTACAACCTGCCCCGTTTGACCTGAGGCTAAAATCGCAAGCGCTCCCTTTGGTCCAATCCCCGATACACCTAAAAGCTTTGTAAATAGTAAACGCTCTTCTCGCGTTTTAAATCCGTAAAGGGCCATTATATCTTCTCTTACATAATGATATGTATATACACGAAGTTCTTGTTTACTTCTTTGAAATACATACGGATTTGGCGTGAAAATTTGATAACCAATTCCGTTATGATCAAGAACGATATACTCCGGTCCCACACATTCCACATAACCTGTAATATATTCAAACAAAACTGTATCTCTCCCTCTCAAATCATGTATTCCATTTTAACATAAATAACGATAGAAATGCGAGATTCCCCCAACAAATGTTCCCTTTCATTTCCATATTGACAGAATACTATCGTAAAAATGTTTTTGCGGCATAAAAACAGCCGTAGCTATCTTACGCTACGGCTGCTTTCATTTCTCATCGAATATTGCTCCATATCTTTCATCACTTTCACAAACCGATCTTTTGACTTCACCCGAATTCCTCGTTTCAACTGTTCACGCTGATAGCTCTCCATCTTTTTCATATCAATTTGAAAGAAGGAATGAATGGCATTGTTATTTTTTGGCACACCGTTAAAAATTTGGAGAATTCCCTCTTTCGAAATGCCAAAATACCCACTCGTTTTTAATAACGGTGAAATATCATCCATACGTTGTTGCAATACAATTTGAACATCATCTCGATCAACGATCTGCCAATCTTTATATTGCTCGAAAAACTTTTCTAAATTTACAACTTCTTCTTTAAAAATCTCCTGACTCACTTCCCCGTCTAAATATACACGCTGCAACATGATTGTAATTTGAGGTTCTTGTCTAACTGTATTACCCGAACTCTCTGCCGATGCTACGCCCGATTCATGATACAAACAAAACGCAGCTAGCACAATCTGCATGGCAATGATCATGCGCTTCATATGCTGTCACCTCTTTTAGGGAAAATAAAAACTTCTATTTACAGTTTGACCGAAAATAGAAGTTTTATGCTCTTAGAAGATGTGAAGTTACATATCTCGAAAAACAGCATTAGCTCATTGTATATAAATACAAATTAAAAAACTGACATAAAATCTCCTTTTTTTAGGATGGACGAGAGCTTCTGGCCGCGCATAGGAGCGGACAGGGCCTTTTTTCTGCCACTTGCAATGTTTTAAACAAATGGAGCAAGCCAGTAGCGGGCATGTTTTATTCTCATGGCAACAATCTATGTGTTAAAAAATGAATTTGTATAGAATAACTTCTTTATCCATAAAGGATGAGGTGTACAAAATTAAGAATACAAAAAAGCGGAGTGAGCTCTTCAGCCTACTCCACTGCATTTTTTATATAATAAGAAAGACGCCTGTCATGCAGGCGTCTTGATGCGTTTACGGCGAGAAACCAGGCGGCCACATCCGCGTGTTTAGCACTTAAGCATATCTCTCGTCTTACGTAAATTAGCTCATCGCTTTGTTAATATAACATTAATGGTAAGAGAAAGCAAGAAGGAAATATATAAATTCAATTTTTAAAAACAACATTATAGTACAATTAATACAGACTTATTAGAAGATGAGCTTCAATTAGACTGCATAGAAGATATACATTTATTAACAGAAAAAGCGATACACTACATAAGTGAAAAGAAGGGGAAATAACCTCTCCCCTTCTTTCCATTATCGCGCTACGTTAGTTACATTCGTACGAAGGTCTCGGAACATATTTGTTACATCACGATTTAAATCGTTTGTAATTGTTCCATTGCGTAGCTGCGTACTCATTGTATCAACGCGAGTAAACATATCTTCTTTCGCCGTTACATAGATATTACGATTGTTCACAAGAGGCGCAACAGCTTTGCGAATGTCATTTTCTAGCGCTTTCTCGTCTGGGTTGTTGCGAGTTTTGACCGCGATGACAACATCGTTACCACGTACAACAGTAGAAACACGATCTACATTATCCATCCCTTTTACTCGGTTGGAAACTGCTTCCGCTACTTTTCCATCGTTGTTTATATACGCGTTGTTCATCGTAACATTACGCGTTGGGTACGGATTCGTCATTTGCCCATGATAGTTTACATCACGGTAATAATTGTATCCAACGTTATCACGACGATTGTGAATGTCTTGATTAATTTTTGTATACTTTACATTCCCATACTGGTCAGTTCGCGTATCGTTGCGATATGTGACATAATCTGTGTAACGGTCTGTACCTGCTACATTATCTCTATGAGGATAAGCATTCTCATAAGATGTGCGCTCATAATTATAAGTAGCATTACGGTCCATCGCACTTTTATCTTTAGATGTACCACATGCAGCTAATGCACTGGTAACTAACAAAGAAGCAGCAATAATTTTAATTTTTTTGTTCAATGCAAAAACCCCCTCTGTTAGAATGAACTTTTCATTCGAAAAGCTCCCTCTTATCATGAGTCACAAAGAGGGTTTTTACACTGTAAGTATTTTACTTAAAATCTCGGATGTGCCATCACTAAATGACATTTATGTCCTAAGTAGGCATGAAGTCGCTCAATAATAAGGAGATCCTTTTCAAAAACCCCCTTCTTATTTCAAATATTTATCAACTATGTTATATATTGAACCCATTTCATTTTTATCTGTTTGCCCTTCCCAAAGACCTGTGCTTGATGCACCTAATACCATACCGCTCCCTAACAATAAGGACTTTTACAATTCCTTGTACTCACAATACTTTAATATGTAATCTCCGCCAAATCCCCAAACAGATTCTCACAAAAAAACCGTCCTTTATAAAAGAACGGCTTCCTAACACTTTTTTTAATTTTCTTCTTCTGGATAAGGTGTTCCAAATACAGAGGGAGGATTTTGTTGATAATACATTGTGCCCGGCTGCGGTGTATACGGAATATATGGGTTATGCTGATGAAACTCACGCGGAAAATAAGGCATACCCGGCTGTGGACTATACAGTTCTGGTTCGTCATCACAACCACAATCCTCTTGTATTTGCTCCATTGGTGGTACATTATTACCCATTGTACCAGGCATAGAAGGGGACATATCATATGGCGGCCTTCCCTGCATTGGTGGCATTCCTTGCATCGGCGGCATTCCTTGCATTGGCGGCATTCCTTGCATCGGCGGCATTCCTTGCATCGGCGGCATTCCTTGCATCGGCGGCATTCCTTGCATCGGCGGTATTCCTTGCATCGGCGGCATTCCTTGCATCGGCGGCATTCCTTGCATCGGTGGCATTCCTTGCATCAGCGGCATTCCTTGCATCGGCGGCATTCCTTGCATCGGCGGCATTCCTTGCATCGGCGGCATTCCTTGCATCAGCGGCATTCCTTGCATCGGCGGCATTCCGTAGTATGGGTTATGTTGGTATGACATTTGATTGTTTTCCATTATTGGCATTACGTTTGGCATTTGATTGTTTTCCATTATTGGCATCATATTTGGCATTTGGTTGTTTTCCATCATTGGCATCATATTTGGCATTTGGTTGTTTTCCATCATTGGCATCATATTTGGCATTTGATTATCTTCCATTATCGGCATCATGTTTGGCATTTGGTTGTTTTCCATCATTGGCATCATATTTGGCATTTGGTTGTTTTCCATCATTGGCATCATATTTGGCATTTGATTATTTTCCATCATTGGCATTATGTTTGGCATTTGGTTGTTTTCCATCATTGGCATTATGTTTGGCATTTGATTATTTTCCATCATTGGCATCATATTTGGCATTTGATTATTTTCCATCATTGGCATTATGTTTGGCATTTGATTGTTTTCCATCATTGGCATTATGTTTGGCATTTGATTATTTTCCATCATTGGCATCATATTTGGCATTTGATTATTTTCCATCATTGGCATCATATTTGGCATTTGATTATCTTCCATTATCGGCATCATGTTTGGCATTTGATTGTTTTCCATCATTGGCATCATGTTTGGCATTTGATTGTTTTCCATCATTGACATCATATTTGGCATTTGATTGTCTTCCATCATTGGCATCATATTTGGCATTTGATTGTTGTCCATCATCGGCATTACGTTTGGCATTGGGCTATTTTCCATGATCGGTATCGGAATATTAGGTGGGAGTACTTGCGGAATTTCTTTTGTACTACTCGGCATAACAACATTACTTATATTTTCTTTCTTTACTTCTGGCGCAACGATATTACTTACGTTTTCTTTCTTCACTTCTGGTGCAACGATATTACTTACGTTTTCTTTCTTTACTTCTGGTGCAACGATATTACTTACGTTTTCTTTCTTTACTTCTGGTGCAACGATATTACTTACGTTTCCTTTCTTTACTTCTGGTGCAACGATATTGCTTTCTTTCATCTTATTCACTTGCGGAGCAATTAAATTGTTCCCCTTTTTTATGATATCTGCAATTTTATATTCCTTTACTGGTTTGACTGGAGCTTGCGGCGGCTGTGGTAAAATGTTTACGGAAAATTTCGTACTCTCTTTTTGTTTTTCTACTTTACTAACAGTCGGTTGCTTTTCGACAATTGGTTTCTTTTCAATAATAGGTTGTTTTTCCACAGGCTTCTCTTTTTGTATCGGTTGCTCCTTTTGTACTTCTTTTTGTATAGGATGCTCTTTTTGCGGTTTTACTTGCGTTTCCTTCTGTGCTATTTGCGCTGCTGGCTGTTCTGTAATTGGCCCAGCTTGCTGAGCCATTTCTTCCTCTTCTTCTATACCAAGAGGTTTCGGCGCTACTGGAAATTCCTTTTGTTGTACTTCTTTTACATATTCTTTTGGAGGCACTGAACCAGCACCTGTATTTTTTTTAATTGGAACACTGTGTGTTGGTACTTTAATTTTCATGCCAGGCATAATTAAGTCTGGATTACTAAGCTGTGTATTCACTTTTTTTAACGCTTCAAAATCTACATCATACTTTTTTGCAATTTTCCAAAGGGTATCCCCTTTTTGCACAATATGAATTTTCAAATTTTCCCCCTCCTGTATAACTTATCTATAATAAAGTGAAACTTCCATCAGTGGAGGTTTTCTTCCCCACCATCTGTCTTATTCGCTTTTCTCTGAGTCTTGAGGTGTGGTCTTACTGTCCATGAATAGCGGGATAAAAACGAATATACACGCAATGATTTCTTCACCACAATGTATGCTCATAAAAGCAAAATTATGTACAAAAGAAAAAGCAACGAAAATCCGTTGCTTTTATACACGCTCTAACATTCTGTTTAATGCAAGTATCGCTTCTTCCGTTACTTTTTTATCTACCTCAATTACATTTACAAGTTCTCCGCGCATGATCGCTTCTAGTGCCCATAGTAAATGTGGTAA
This sequence comes from Bacillus cytotoxicus, assembly GCF_023715645.1. Lineage (GTDB taxonomy): Bacteria > Bacillota > Bacilli > Bacillales > Bacillaceae_G > Bacillus_A > Bacillus_A cytotoxicus_A. The sequence continues at coordinate 18,952 of NZ_JAMBOP010000019.1, forward strand.
ATCAATACGATTCATCGTTAAGCATGGACACATAAATGGATTTAGTGAAATAATTTCTTTATCCGGATGCTGTTGAATAATCCGATTCACTAAGTTCATCTCTGTACCGATTGCCCACTTACTTCCAGACGGAGCTTTTTCAATCGTATCAATAATATATTTTGTTGAGCCTGCATAATCAGAAGCAGCAACAACTTCATAGCAACATTCCGGATGAACAATAATATTCATATCCGGATGATTTCCCCTTACACTCTCAATATTTTTTACAGTAAAATTTTGATGGACGGAACAATGCCCTTTCCATAAAATAACTTGAACATCTTCCATATTCCCATCATATTCTAATGAATCTGTGTGTGGATCCCAAACTGCCATGTTTTCTAATGGTACGCCAAGGTCATATGCTGTATTTCGTCCTAAATGCTGATCCGGTAAGAATAAAATCCGCTCTTTTTGTGTAAACGCCCATTGTACCATTTCTTTCGCATTTGAGGATGTAACTGTTGCGCCGCCATTTCTCCCGCAAAACGCTTTAATTGCAGCGGTTGAATTTACATAAGTTAATGGAAGTATCGTATCTCCAAATAGTTGCTGCAATTCTTTCCAAGCTCGCTCTGTTTGTTCAATATCGGCCATATCAGCCATCGAACAACCAGCTCGCATATCAGGAAGAATAACAATTTGTTCATCTGTTGTTAGCATATCAGCTGTTTCTGCCATAAAGTGAACACCGCAAAATACAATATACTTTGCCTCTTTATTACGTGCTGCTACTTGGGCAAGCTGCAAAGAATCTCCCGCCCCGTCTGAAAACTGAACGACCTCATCTTTTTGATAATGGTGTCCTGGAATGAAAAGCTTTTCCCCCAACTTTTCTTTAATTTCACGCACACGTGCTTCCATCTCTTCGATTGACATTGTTCTATAACGCTCTGGTAACATCGTTTCAATCGGTTGCACTGTTTCTAAAATATCCATCAGTGAAGTCCCCCTCTTTCCTCAATCACACTTCAATATTAAAACTAATATCTAACGCTTTAACAGAATGCGTTAAGAGCCCTAATGAAATGTAATCCACACCTGTTTGACCATACTTCTCTATATTTCCCAGCGTAATCCCGCCCGAAGCCTCTGTAACAATTGCGCTTGGAACGAGCTTACAATATTCGCGTACTTCTTCTGGCGTACGATTATCAAACATAATAATATCTGCCCCGGCAGAAACTGCTTCTAACACTTGTTCTTCCGTCTCTGTTTCTACTTCTACTTTCACCATATGCCCTAGCTGCTCTTTCACCGCTGTTACCGCCCTTGTAATCGATCCAGCGAATGCAATATGATTATCTTTAATCATGACACCATCGTATAATCCAAAGCGATGATTATAACCACCGCCGCAGACAACAGCATATTTATCAAACATACGAAGTCCTGGCATTGTTTTTCTCGTATCACAAATGCGCGTATGATTGCTCCCTAGTGCAATAACCGCTTTTCTTGTCATCGTCGCTACGCCGCTCATACGCTGAATAACATTTAACACAACGCGCTCAGCTGTTAATAAAGACGCAATCGGCCCTTGTACAGTAGCAAGAATATCTCCATTCGTTACTATGTCCCCGTCTTTTTTATGAAATGTCACTTCAATTCGATGATCTAATAACAAAAAACCTTCCTGAATTACATCAGCACCGGCAAACACACCTGTATCTTTGACAAGAAACGTTCCCTTTGCTTGCAGATCGTTTGGAAAAATAAGCTGCGATGTTACGTCTCGCTCCCCGATATCTTCTAGAAAAAATTGCTTTAATGCCTCTTTTACTTTTAATGAATTCATAGTGCCCCTCTTTTCTTACGCAAATCGCAACATGTTTCTTCTCATTACAATTTCGCGCAGCTTATTGCTCCGATTTGGAAAGTCGCTGCGATAATGACCCCCGATACTCTCTCTTCTTTGTAGTGCAGCTTTTGTTAGTAAATGACAAACCGTTAACATATTGATAATTGTTATATCTTCATTTGTGAGATTTTCATATGGAAGCGGTTTGTTATATGTTCCATACTGCTCTAACCATTGTTTTGCGTATAATAAACCTTCTTCTGTTCGGACGATTCCAACATATTGCATCATCATCTCTTGTATTTCCTCTTTGGTTGGTAATTGTATTTGTTGTAAATCACCATTCACTATTTCATCGGTACCAACGATTCGCGGTCTACTATTTTCTAAAATGTGTTCTCCGACACGTTTTCCAAAAACAAGACCTTCTAATAATGAATTACTCGCAAGGCGATTCGCACCGTGTACACCATTACATGCCACTTCGCCAACTGCATATAAACGATTAATTGATGTTTCCCCATCACAATTTGTTTTTACACCGCCCATATGAAAATGAGCGCCTGGTACAACTGGAATAGATTGATCCTGAATAGCTACGCCATGTTTTTCACATAACGAAGCGACTGTTGGAAACCGTTCTTCAAAATTTGCAATAGATGATATATCTAAGTACACCGTTTCACCAGCTAACATTTGTTCATGAATGGCACGCGCCACCACATCACGCGGCGCAAGGTCTTGTTGTTCATGAACACTCATCATAAAGCGCTCTCCTTTTCCATTTCGAAGAATCGCTCCTTCTCCGCGCACCGCTTCTGAGACAAGGCCGCAGCAAGCACCATTAACATGCAACATTGTTGGATGAAACTGTACAAATTCTAAATCAACAAGCTCTCCGCCAGCTCGATACACCATCGCTAAACCATCGCCTGTAACAGTACAATCATTAGAAGTAAATGCATACAGTCCTCCAATACCGCCTGTTGCCAATACAACACTCTGTGCGTAATACTTTTGTATTTCCCCTTTACAATCACGTGTTACAACACCATGACAAGTTTGATTTTCTATGATCAAATCCAAAACCATTTCTTGTTCAACAACCGTCACGTATGGAAGTACTTGCTCTGCAAGATGCGCTAATAAATTTTTCCCAGTTGCATCCCCGCCCGCGTGTAAAATACGCCTTTGTCGATGCGCTCCTTCTTTTCCAAGATGAAGCCCTTGTTCATCGCCGTCAAAGCGCATTCCGTTTTCTAATAATGTTTGCATTTCTTTTGGCCCATGCTCTACTAAATAGCGAACCGCTTCTGTATTGTTATAATGGCAACCTGCTGTAAGCGTATCTGCATAGTGATCGTCTGGATGATCAGATGAAGATACTGCTGCTGCAATCCCGCCTTGTGCTAAATTTGTATTGTTGTTTCGCCCTGTTTTCTTTGTGATAATTATCACATTCTTTTCGTGGCAAATGGTTTGTGCAACGCGCAGCGCCGCAACCCCACTACCAATAATTAAGACATCTGCATTTGGCATTTTCATTGCCTCCTATTTTACACTTTCCAACTGTCTTGACACCTATATTTACATATAATTAAAATAATAACAAGAACTTTTTAGAAAACGACAAGAAAATCTTATACAGAAAGGACTATGCTCTATGATATATATGGACTATGCTGCAACAACACCTATGAGTAAAGAAGCATTAGAGACATACACAAAAGCCGCTGAACGTTATTTTGGAAATGAGCAAAGCTTACATAATATTGGCGGGACTGCCTCCTCTTTACTACAATCTTGCCGTCAAACATTGGCTAGAATAATCGGCGGGAAAGAACAAGGCGTTTTTTTTACGAGCGGTGGATCTGAATCGAACTATCTTGCCATTCAATCGTTACTAAATATTCAGAGCGGCAAGCATATTATTACAACACCTTTGGAACATGCATCAATCCGAAATTATTTTCACCTTCTTCAAAAGCAGGGCTATGAAATTACCGAAATTCCAGTGGATTGCTTTGGCATGATTCAACTTGAAGAACTCGAGCGTGCGATTACAGAACAAACCGTTCTTGCAAGCATTCAACATGGAAACTCTGAAATCGGCACGATGCAACCAATTGCTAAAATTGGATCCATTCTTAAAAGACATAGCGTCTTATTTCATGCAGATTGCGTACAAACATTTGGAAAAATACCGATTGACGTAGAAAAAATGAATATTGATAGCCTCTCTGTTTCTGCTCATAAAATTTATGGGCCAAAAGGGGTAGGTGCATGTTATATAAATCCTCAAGTTCGTTGGAGCCAAGTGTTTCCTGGCACCTCTCACGAAAAAGGATTTCGCCCCGGTACCGTGAATGTTCCAGGCATCGCTTCGTTTATTACGGCGGCGCAGCATATGCTACAGAACCATCAAGAAGAGATTATTCGTTTACAAGAATTACGAACATACTTTATCAAACAATTACAAGCTCTTTCACCTGAAATACAAATTGAAGGTCATTCTACTTCTTGTTTACCGCATATCATTGGGGTTACAATAAAAAGAATAGAAGGTCAGTATACGATGCTAGAGTGTAATCGTCGCGGCATTGCAATTTCAACCGGAAGCGCTTGTCAAATCGGAAAACAAGAGCCTTCTAAAACGATGCTTGCAATCGGCAAAGAATATGACGAGGCGAAACAATATGTCCGTTTTTCACTCGGACAACAAACAACAGCAGAACACATCGATGCAGCAATTCATGCAATTGCAGAAGTTAGAAATCAATTCAATAGAGGTGTTAATAGAAAATGAATCAAAATGACCAAAAAAAAATTTTAGGTGAGGAAAGAAGACAGCTCCTTTTAGAATGGCTCCTCGCTGCAAATAAACCATTGTCCGGCAGTGCATTAGCAAAAAAAACAAACGTCAGCCGCCAAGTTATCGTACAAGATATTTCTTTATTAAAAGCACGAAACGAACCTATTATTGCAACAGCACAAGGATATTTATATTTGAAACCGGCAGAAAAACAACATACTACATTCGAGCGTATTATCGTTTCCAATCATCAACCATCACAAGTACGCCAAGAGCTTACAATACTTGTTGACCATGGAGTTACAATTAAAGATGTAAAAGTGGAACATCCAGTGTACGGAGATTTAACTGCTTTAATTCTCGTAAGTAATCGATTTGAACTTGAACAATATTTAAAAAAGATTGAGGAAACAAAAGCGACTTATCTATCTCAGCTTACAGATGGGATTCATTTGCATACAATTGAAGCAGATTCGCTCAAAAAATTAACTGCTGCTTGCGAAGCATTAGATCGGGCCGGATTTCTTGTTCAGTGAATAACCCCTCCTTCTTTCCTTTTGGAAATATGTTAAGACATAATCTTTTTTTATTTTCAACATGCTAAAATAGATAAATAGCGGGAAGGGAGATAATATATGGAAATTGAGCTCATTCATTTTAGCATCGGGAAACCAAAAACAATTCAATATGCAGAGAATAAAGAAATGACAAGCAGCATTTGTAAACAGCTTGTGGAAGATGCTTTTTTATCAACAGATGGATTTCAAGGAGACGGTGTTGCAGACTTACGCTTTCACGGCGGGGCTGATCGTGCCGTTTGTGTTTATCCTTACGAACATTATGATTTGTGGGAAAACGAGTTTCGTACATCACTTCCTTCATCTGCATTTGGAGAAAATGTAACAGTTACACATATGCTAGAACAAGATGTTTGTATTGGCGACATTTATCAGCTCGGAGATGCAATTGTTCAAGTGACGCAAGGGCGAATTCCATGCAGTACAATTTCGAAACGACTCGGTATTCCTGGCATTTTACCTCGTATTGTTGAAACTGGCTATACAGGATATTTATGCCGCGTTCTGCAAGAAGGAACAGTTCGTAAAGACTCACAAATTACATTACTCGAACGTCATCCGCACCAAGTTTCCATTTTATTTGCAAACGAGACTTATTTCCGAGGTCAAAAAGATGTAGAGGGCATGAAAAAGATTATTGCCGTTCCTGAACTCGCAGAAGATTGGCGAAAATCATTAATGACACGGCTTGAGAAATTAACATAAAGAAAAATAGTAGTAAATTGCTAGAAACAAAATTTAAGGGAAATATTGTTTCTAAAGTAATTTGCACTGGAATGAAACATATGACACGCTAACATATTACTCGTATAGAATATGTTAGCGTGTTTTGTTTTTAACATTTACTCTTAACAAAAATTCGAAATGGGATTCTTTTTTTACACCCAATAAGAAGAATAACTTCCAAGTAATGTAACCGAAAACCCAAGTGCTTCTAATTCCATTCTCACTCCTGGAAGCAAAACATCATCATACTCTTTCTCCACATCAATTAAGAAAAAATAATTACCAAGACCTGTTTTCATTGGACGAGACTCAATTTTAGAAAGGTTTAATTTCCTCCATGCAAATGCGGATAACACTTGATATAATGCCCCTGCATAGTCTGAAGGTAACGTTATCATAAGCGTTGTTTTCGTCCCGCGCCATTCTCCGTTTCTCGGTAATTCCACACGCCCATTCTTATGCAATACGAGAAAGCGTGTATGATTATTTTTATGTGTATGAATATCACGCTGAACAATCGATAACCCATACTTTTTTGCCGCAGACTCGTCGGCAATTGCCGCAATTTTTTCTTTTGGGTGTTCCATCACAAACTGCGCGGCAGCACTCGTTGATGTCATATCCCGCACCGTCACACCTTTTAATTCTTGGTTTAAAAACTTATGACACTGCGCAATCGCATGTGGATGAGAATGCACCGCATATACATCTTGCCAATTTTGCGCGTGCTGCGGATGAACGATCAAATGTTGCTGGACAGGTACTGTAATTTCAGCAACAATCGGCAACGTTTGCTCATGCACAAGATAATCAATCGTAATATTGACGGAGCCTTCAATCGCATTTTCAAGTGGTACAACTGCAAAATTGACTACATCATTTGCCGCTGCATCTATACAATCTGGAATCGTCCGATACGGTACATGCTCAGCCGCAGGAAAGAAGCGACTCACCGCCATATTTGTAAAAGTTGCTTCCGGTCCTAAATAGCCAACTCGAATCGTCATCTCGTCCCCTCTTTTTCGTTTTCTTATTGTTATACCATAAACACCTCTATTCTTCTACTTGTTTTTTGAAAATTGAAACAAACACTATATACAAGTAAAAAACACTTTTCTTTTAGGGGGACGAGAGCATCTGGCCGTGCATAGAAGCGGTCAGGGCCTTTTTCTGCCACATGCGAAGTTTAAAACAAAGGGAGCAGGCAAGAGCTAGCCGATATGTTTCATATATTCTTTTTGCGCAAAGAAGAAATAGAGTGTGCATGCGATCAGATAAATCGCAATAACCTCTAAAACGAGCCCCGATGATTTCATAAAAAAGACCTTTTGGCACGTATGTAAAGCAACTGCACTATGTACGCTTCCTAGTAAAACTGGAAAAAAGAAGAGAATCCCTAATTGCCAACGTGCAATTTTATTTATTTCTTGCTTTGTCATTCCGACTTTCAAAAGAGCTTGATATTGCAAGCGATCATTTTCAATATTATGAAACCATTTAAAATACACTGTGCTACAAGACGCTAGAAAAAAGAGGACGCTAATGAACGAACCGACAAATAACACTAGATTCCCTCCGTCTTTCGACATCCTATATATGTACATATTATTGCGAGTTACTGACTCTTTCCCCTTTAAAATGAGAGATTGTAATTCTTCGCCTAATCTTTCTGTATTGTCCCAATCTTTTAATTCATATCCGTTGTATACAAATTTTTCGTGATTCGGAACTTGACGAGAAAGTTTCTGAAAGTCTTGATTGTGCAGAACGAGGAATCTTCCGCTCCGCTGACTTGTATCACTATTAAACGCATTCCCTTCATCTGCTCCATTATATGTAAAGCGATATGGTTCCCCTAGTACTTTTAAATTTATATATTTCTGAGGATCTTTATGGGGAAGATCATACTTACTATAATAAATAAATGTCACTGTTCCTTCTTTCGGATGAATCTGCTCCTTCGACTGCCTTTTTGCTTCTTTATTATATTCATCTTCTCCAATCACAGTTGCATAAGATTCTTTACCAGAATCTAATTGGAATGTCGCTGGGAGTCCGACAAATGTTACGTATCGAAAATCGTTGACACCGTGCTTACGCAATAGCTTTTCAACCGTTTCTTTCTCCATTACTTCCCTAGAATCAATTCCTTTTTCAACATAGGAAAAAGCATGTGGCTGTTCATAGCGAAATAGTTCTCTCATATTTGAAAAAAACAAATAAACAGAGCCTGTCGCCGTTACTACGATCGTTGTTAACATAGATAAAATAAAGAAAAAGCGCCGATTATCTTTCACTGTATGTAACAACTGATTGACAACGAATAAATGCGGATAGCGATACATGACACTCTTTCTATTTTTAATTCCTTGTAATACTTGAATCAGGCCATGCGTACAGACAAAATACGTACCAACTGTTGTTAAAATCGTAACAGGTATAAAATAAAGGGCAATGTTCATCATCGTCACCTTTGTTGTTAAACCATAACCGATACTTATACAGACTAACCCGAACCAACAAAGCCACTTCTTACTTCTTGTTTCTTTTTTTCCTTCTTGCATTTCTTTTAATAGATGAATAATTTCTATTTTCCAGATGCGCAGTGCACTAAAAATGGATAAAAGAAGAAATATAGCACCATATGTCATAATCGTCACAATAATAGCTTTTGAGCTGAGCACAAACGGCAATTCAGTCGGCATATTAAGTAATAAACTAAAAATCATAAAAAATAGCTTTAAAAAGAGCATACCAATCCCTATGCCGAAAAAGCTCGCAAGGAGCCCCACTGCCATTTGCTCCATAATCATCATATTGATGAGATTTACTTTCGTAGCTCCCATCAATATGAATAATCCAAATTCTTTTTTTCGAGACTGAATAAAGATTGAACTAGAATATAGAATAAAGAGAATCGAAAAAGCAACTACAATAACATCACACACAATCAGACCTGCCTGTACTCCCTCATACAGCTTATCCATTCCCATGTTAGGGTGCATAATAATGGATGTATACATAAAAAAAGCAAAAACAGAGAAACAACTACTTAAGAAAAATATTTTGTATTTGTGCCAATTCCCTCTAACATTTTGAAAAGTAAGCCCGTAAAACTTCACCTTTCTCCCTCCTAAAACCCGTTACATACGTAAAAAGCTAGGAAGTCCTAGCTTTTTACGTGCTTTAAATATCCTCTTTGTGCGATGGCAAAATATAATGCGGATGCTAGTACATATGCTGTAATAATAACCGCTCCTGATTTCCATAAGTCTAAATACAACATGTTTCCTAACGTGTATAATGCAAACCCGCTATGTATAATACCTATCAAGATAGGAATAAAGAAAATCGCTCCCATCTGTCTAACTGCAATTTTACGAATTTCTTGATCCGTCATACCGATTCGTTTTAAAGAATGAAATTGCATACGATCTTGTTCTTTATCATTAAACCACTTAAAGTATGTCATGCTGCAAGCGAAGAAGAAGAACAATATTGTTATGAAGAAACCAATAAACATCGTAATCGCACCATTTTCTTTTACATTTTGATAAACAAGAATCGAATTATCAAAATTCGCTTTTTTATCATCGGCGATATGACCTTTCAATTCCTTCACGAGAGCCTCCGTATCTTTCCAATTCTTAATATCATAGCCGTAATACATCATCTTTTCTGTATCTGGAACGGCAGCTGCATACTTGGCGTAGTCTTGCTCATTGACAACAACTACACTATCAGTATTAAATAATGCTTTTGTATATGGCTTATTTAACTTCAGCTCATACGATTGATTTTGTACTTTAAATGTAAACGGCTTCGTTGCATCAAATTTCATCACTTCATTCATCATATCTAACACGACCATCGTGCCAGTTCCCGGTTTATTATGAATCTCTTCTTCCTGTTGCTTTCGTGCTTCTGCATTAAATTCTTGCTCAGAGATAATCCTTAAGTCAAAATCTTTTTCTCCATTCATCCATTTCATATGAAATGTTCCTGGTATTTCTGTTACGGTTACTTTTCGTGCCTGTTCAAAATCATGTTTTTTAAGTAGTGATTGCACTGTTTCTTCTTTCACCACTTCATGAGAGTTTACCCCTTTTTCTCGAATAGAAATAGCATGCGGAGAATGCTCCACTACTTTTGCACTCATATCTTCAAAGAAGACGTATAACGTCCCCATTGCTGATGCAACAATTGCTGTGATGATCGAAACAACAAATAAAAAACGTGCGTTATCTTTCATCTTATAAACGAGGTTACTAATAACAAACAAGTTCGGCTGCTTATAAAAAAGCGACTTTCTCTTTTGTAATGCTTTTAATAAAACAACACTTCCTTGCGTGAATAAAAAATATGTTCCGATAATCGTTAAACCAACGATGGGAAAGAAATACAACGTAAGGTTCATAAACGTTACTCGGAAGCAAAGAACGTATGCAACGATAATACTTAGTAATCCAACTAAAAATAACCATGTAAACGAAAACGGCTCAACTCTTTGTTTTCTTGCATCGCGAAGTAAATCAATAATTTGCAATCTCCATATCGTCCATAATCCAAATAGTGATAACACGAAAAAGAGAACGAAATATACACCGGCAGTAATTGCGATTGCTTTTCCATTCCAGACAAATGGCAATGCTTTTTCAATTCCTATTACAGCACTTACCGCTTTAAAAAAGAGCGGTAAACCGAGCATACCGAGAGCAATTCCACCGACAATTGAAATGCAGCCAAGAATCATTTGCTCTCGTATGATCATTCTTCCTAACTGTCCTTTTGTCGCACCAATTAGAGTAAACAACCCTAGCTCTTTTTTACGAGCACGTAAAAAGATGGAGTTCGAGTATAAAATGAATAACCCTGAAAATAAAATAACAATATAATTACATGTCTCTAACCCTTTTTCAACACGCATTTTCTGACTAATGTTACCACCAACGACATCTGGATGATATATAAACGAAGCATACATAAAGAACACAAAAATCGATAAACAGCTACTAATTAAAAAGGCTTTGTAATTACGCCAGTTTCCTTTGACATTATTAAACGCGAGCTGGCGAAAGTTCATGGTACTCTCCCCCTAACATCGCAAGTACGTCTAATATTTCTTGGAAAAAGGCTTGCTTTGTTTCTCCTTTATGAATCTCTGAGAAAATTTCACCGTCACGAATAAATAAAATGCGTTCACAATAACTTGCCGCAACAGGGTCATGCGTTACCATTGCAATTGTTACTTTCTTCTCTTCATGAAGCTCCTGCAAGGCACCCATCAATGACTTTGCTGATTTAGAGTCTAAGTTTCCTGTCGGTTCATCAGCTAAAATTAAAGTCGGCTGATGAATAATCGCCCGCGCTGCTGCTGCACGCTGCTGCTGACCACCTGATACTTCATACACCTTTTTATGTAAAATTTCCTCTATGTTTAGAAACTTTGCAATTTCTAATACTTTTGCATCAATTTCTTTCACAGGGCGATTTGCCATTACTAGTGGCAATATGATATTTTCCTTAATGGATAACGTATCAAGCAAGTTGAAATCTTGGAAAATAAATCCTAAATGTGTACGGCGAAACGCCGCAAGTTTAGCGGCACGCATTTGACTAATTTCTTCGCCGTTCATATAAACGTGACCTGATGTCGGCTTATCAATCGTTGCTAATAAATTGAGAAGCGTTGTTTTTCCGCTCCCTGATGGTCCCATAATGCCGACAAATTCACCTTCTTCAATTTTAAAGTTAATATTATTTAGCGCTGTCGTTGTTACCGATCCTTTTGATTGATACACCTTTGTCAAACCTTTTACTTCAAGAACACTCATTTCGAATCCCCCTATATGTTTTCTTCTTACTTTTACTATAGAAAAAATGAGAGAAAGTAACGAGTGATTTCCCTTACAAAATGGTTTGTTATCTTACAATTTTGTCATTTTTCGCATCATTTGATGATATCCTTTATCTTTTGAGAATTGAAACGTAAATGTTGTTCCTTCCTTCTCTATTGATTGTACAGAAATCCCATGGCTCAGATGATCACAAATTTGCTTTGTAATGTATAACCCCATCCCTGTCGCTTCTCTCGTTTTCCGTCCATTGACGCCTGTAAAAAATGGTTCAAAAATTCGCTTTATATCTTGCTTTGGAATCCCTATTCCATTATCACGAATATGCAATGCAAGAACATTTTCTGTTTCCTCAATTTGAAATATAATCTCTTTTTTCTCTTTCTCTGTAATTCTTGTATACTTCAAAGCATTCATGACAATTTGATTAATGGCTATACTGAGCCATTTTTGATCCGAAGCTACCACGTACTGTTCTTTCTCAAATAGAACTTTCGGATATACAGCATACTGAATGAATGTCTTTTTATGCTGATTAATATTGTCACGAACAATGTCCACTACATTGACTTCTTCTATTTTATAATCTTTCCCAAACTGTTCGAGGCGTGCCATATGAAGCGCTAAATCTAATCCAGATAAAATACGATTATTTTCTTCACGAATACTTTCAATCGTACCTCTTGCTTCGCGGTGCGTTTGTCCAAGTTTTTGCAGCAATAATTCAATGACAGATACAGGCGTTTTCATTTGGTGAATCCATTGGTTCATAAAGATCGTTTGCTGCTTTCCTTTTTCCTGTTGTTCATGCATTTCATTCATGTATTGTTGTCTTAAGAGCGAGAAAGCTTCCACAATTGCTTCTTGTTCGTATGTATAAGATGAACTGACAGATAAAGAATGATGCAATTCCTGTCCCTCCGCAATATAATGTTCTACCTTTTGTAAAAAGGCTCGTCTTTTCCGATAATCATGTATCAGAAAGAAAGCAAAAACGACGATTGATAATAAAAATCCATATAGCCATGTACTCCAATTTATAGATTGCTTTTGTAAAAAAGATTGCAGTTGCAAGACAAGACCAAATAGGATCATACTCATTATGTAAGAAACAAGTAATGGGGTGCGGTCCATCACATATTTTTTAAGATTCATGTTCATTCACCCAATTCGTTAAGAGCGCATATCCATAGCTCCGTTTCGTCACAATTGCATCCTTAATTCCTATCTCTTCTAACTTTTTACGGACACGCTTTACATTTACAGTTAATGTATTATCATCAACAAAAGCAATCTCATCCCATAATGCTTCTAGTAATTCTTCTCTCGTTACATATTGATCCGCTTGCTTCATTAAGCATTCTAATAAATAGTACTCATTTTTTGTAAGTTCCACTTGCTTTCCTTGCCACTCTGCCATATGCTGCGCTGGATATAAAAGCAACCCATTCACACCAAAGTAGTCACTTTCTGCCGATGATGCATATTCACCATACACACGGCGCAATGCACTTTTTACTTTTGCCATAACAATATCTAAATGAAACGGCTTCGCAATGTAATCATCACCGCCATTTTCAATCGCCATTACTTGATCCATCTCTCCTGTACGTGCAGATACAAAAATAATTGGTGCATTAGAAACAGTACGAATTTGACGGCACCAATAAAATCCATCAAAATATGGTAAATTAATATCAAGTAAAACTAAATGCGGGTTCACTCTTGCAAATTCATCTTTTATATGCCGGAAATCTTGTACACGAAATGACTGATAACCGTATTTATCAAGGTGCCCTTCTAAAATATCACCAATTTTCAAATCATCTTCTACAATCATTATTTTATACATATCATTCCCACTCCCTTATAAGAAGTACATGCAGGCACGATTACTATATAAATCCAACTTGGCTTTTGGGCACACAAGTCGCCGCCATGCTAAAAAAGTAACCTGCTACTCGCTCCCTCTCTTTGTTTGAAGATCGTACTCATAGCTAGACGCTCTCGTCCATCTAAAAGGAAAAGGGCTTTATATCTAGTTTTTAATTTGGATTTATATATTTGCCTTACACTCCTCTTTTTCCATTATAAGGGGAACTTCCCATTTGAGGAGAATTTTTTATTTCGCCATAAAAAAAAACCACCGAATTTCGGCAGTCTTTAATCGATAAATTCAAATTCATATTCAAGAATTTTAACAATGTCGCCGTCTTTTGCACCGCGTGCGCGAAGTGCTTCATCAATGCCCATACCACGCATTTGACGAGCGAATCTACGTACAGACTCATCACGAGAGAAGTCTGTCATCTTGAATGTTTTCTCAATATCATAACCAGTAATGACAAATGTACCATCGCTTTCACGTGTAATTTCAAATTTAGAGCCTTCACCCTCAAATTTGTACATTACACTCGCTTCAGATTCATCTACAACTTCGTGTATTGGGAATTCTGGTGTTGTTTCGATCAGATTTGCTACTTCAAATAGTAAATCACGAACACCTTGACGCGTTACTGCAGAAATTGGGAAGATTTTAACGATATCGCCCACTTTTTCTTTGAACGCTTGTAAATTTTCTTCTGCATCTGGCATATCCATTTTGTTTGCAACAACAACTTGTGGACGCTCTGTTAAACGCAGATTGTATTCTTGTAATTCATTATTAATTGTTACGTAATCCTCATATGGATCGCGTCCTTCTAAACCAGACATATCAATCACATGAACGATAACGCGTGTACGCTCAATATGACGTAAAAATTGATGTCCAAGCCCAACACCTGCGTGTGCCCCTTCAATCAATCCTGGAAGGTCTGCCATAACAAAGCTGCGACCATCACCTGTTTCAACTACTCCAAGGTTTGGAACAATTGTTGTGAAGTGATATTCAGCAATTTTTGGACGCGCTGATGATACAACAGATAATAATGTTGATTTACCGACACTTGGGAATCCAACAAGACCTACATCAGCTAACACTTTCAATTCTAGTACAACTTCACGTTCTTGACCTGGTTCACCGTTCTCAGCAATTTCTGGAGCTGGATTCGTTGGCGTTGCAAAACGTGAATTACCACGGCCACCACGGCCACCTTTTGCGATAACTGCTGATTGCTCATGCGTTACTAAATCCGCAAGAATTTGACCAGTAGCTTCATCTTTTACAACTGTTCCCGGCGGAACCTTTACAATTAAATCATCTGCTTTACGGCCATGTTGGCCTTTACTCATTCCATGTTGACCGCGATCCGCTTTAAAATGACGCTGATAGCGGAAATCCATTAATGTACGTAATCCTTCGTCTACTACGAAAACAACATCGGCACCTTTACCACCGTCACCGCCTGCTGGGCCACCTTTTGGAACATATTTTTCACGACGATATGCAACCATTCCGTTACCACCGTCGCCGCCTTTTACATATATCTTGACCTGATCTACAAACATTATCTCACCACACTTTTTTCTAGTATTTGTAATATAATCGAGATTTCTTCATCTCGCACTGTATAAGAAATGGAACACCATTTATTATGCTGAGAAGCAAGCCACTCTTGTATCTCTTGTACATTTGTTAGCTTGCCACGAAAATCAAAAAAGAAACGAGCATCCTCACCTTCACATCCAACTGTGATACAAACATAATTTTCAACATAAACGTCTAAACTATGCTCAAGTATTTGGGAAAATTGAGCCGTCCATACAGATACTCTTTCATCTAGATGTGATAAGTTATGTATGTCTCCTAATACTTCATACTCCAACAAGCACGGATGCTGTTTCCAATTATATGTTAAAATCCATTCTGAAAACTTAGGCATAGAAAGCCCGATCAGATTCGATTCTTGTCTCGCTTCTTGGACAAAACGATCGATGAGTCCATGGATTTCTTCCACTCTTCCAAGTGAAAGATTTCCTTTAATCATCTGCATACGATTAAGCCAATCATGTCTTGAATGACGCAACGCATCTATAATTGTCCATTTTCCTTCCATTCATATACCCCTTTAATATAGAAAAACCCTAACCTGCACTCAGGTTAGAGTTTTCCGTGAGTTTCTTATGCTTCTTGAGCAACAGGATATACGCTCACTTGTTTGCGGTCACGGCCAAGACGCTCGAAGCGTACTACGCCGTCAACTTTCGCGTATAATGTGTCATCGCCACCACGACCAACGTTAACACCTGGATAAATTTTTGTACCGCGTTGACGGTAAAGAATTGAACCACCTGAAACCATTTGACCATCTGCACGTTTAGCACCAAGACGTTTTGACTGAGAGTCACGACCGTTCTTAGTACTACCCACACCTTTCTTAGATGCGAAAAACTGAAGATCTAATCTTAACATACGTTACACCTCCTGCACTTTTTCTATTAATCGGATATATTTTCCGTAATCAAGTTCGATCGTTTTAAGCGAAACAACCATGCCCTCTAATAAGAAACATGCTTTTTCTTTAGTAGAATTATCTAAATCACTAGGCAATTCATACATTAAGAATCCACCATCTGTTCCAAGTTCAATGGTTGCTTGCACACTACAAAGTGATTCCACTGCATTTATTACACCAAACACAACCGCTGTCGTTGCAGCACAGACAAGATCTTGTCCATGCGGAGCGAAGTTCGCATGTCCGGTCATTTTAAATGATTGGATACTTCCTAATTCCGTGCGGTTAATCGTAATTTTAATCATGACAACCCAAATTAAGCGTTGATTGCTTCAATCACTAATTTTGTGTATGGTTGACGATGACCTTGTTTTTTACGATTGTTCTTTTTCGCTTTGTATTTGAAAACGATGATTTTCTTAGCGCGACCTTGTTTTTCAACTTTCGCAGTAACTGTTGCACCTTCTACAACTGGGCTACCAACTTTAACAGTTTCGCCACCAACGAAAAGAACTTTGTCAAAAGTAACAGTTTCACCAGCTTCTACATCTAATTTTTCAATGTAGATCTCTTGACCAGCTTCAACTTTAATTTGTTTTCCACCTGTTTCGATAATTGCGTACATAATTGCACCTCCTCATAATTACTAAGACTCGCCAAAACGAGGTAGACATACAATGTCTTTTAGGAACCTGTCCTGCGCGGTTGTAGTATATAGCCATTTAGGTGCTATAAACTATAACATAGAGATGTTATCATGAAACATAGACTATTGTCAATGAATCTTATATATAAATCCAAATTAAAAAACTGACATAAGACCCTTTTCTTTTTTGGTAGGCGATAGCATCTGGCCATGCGTAGAAGCGGTCAGGACCTTTTTCTGCCATATGCGGTAACAGGTTGCTTTTTGCTTTGCATGGCGGCGAATTGTGTGCCCGAAAGTCAAATTGAATTTATATACGAACTATTTTTTTCGCGCACATATCTCTTCTTTTGTTCCAAAGCGCTCAATCGTATAGCGCACTTCGTCATCATCAATGAAATAAACTTGAAAAGATATATTGCGCTGCAGTTCTTTCTCAAAAAAGATTTGCTGCACATTCGGATGAGCAGCGATTAAAACAGCTTCGTCATCTATTCCATTATAAGCAATTAATTCTCTTTCTAGCTCATATGCTATCGTTTCATGCGATAACACATAACCACTACCTTGACAAGTTTTGCAATCCGTTAACAACATATCACGAAGCGATTGTTTTTTTCGTTTTCTTGTTATTTCTAAAATTCCAAGTTCTGTAAATCCCAATACTCTCGTATAAGTATGGTCTTTTTCTAAATGCGACTTTACAATTTCTCTTATTTTTTCTTTTTCTTCGCGGCGCTTCATATTTATAAAATCAATTAAAATCATTCCGCCAATGTCACGAAGTCGCAGCTGCCTTGCAATTTCTTTTGCCGCTATTTCATTTGTGCGCAGTACTGTATCTTGTAAATTTTGTTTCCCGGTAAATTTGCCAGTATTTACATCGATTACAGTCATCGTTTCCATTTGTTCAATGAGTAAATACGCTCCGTTTGGAAGCCACACTACTTTTTTCAGTGCCTTTTCAATTTCACGATCAATTCCATAGCGAGCAAATAACGGCGTCTTTTCATGAAAGAAAGTAATTTTTTCTGCACCTATTTTTTCTTCTAATTCTTGTATCATACTACGCTGATCCACAATCACTTGCGAAATCGTCTCTACTGGTATTTCTTGAAGAATTCGATCTAAAAAACTAGAAGGAGAATAAGAGAGCAGCGGCGCCTTTCCTCGCTGTTCTTGTTTTTTTACAAGTTCAAATTGAGATTGAAGTCGCTGCATCTCTGCTTGAACTTCTTGAATCTGTACTTTTTCACATGCAGAACGGAAAATAAATCCTCCTGTTTCTTCTAGCGCAAGAAGTTGTTCACGCTTTTTCTCATTTTTTATTTTCCGGGAAACGGCAAAAACCGTGTCATAGGGCATATGCACAACATATTTCCCAGTAAATTCTATATTTGCTGTTATCTTTGGTCCTTTCGTATCAATCGCTTCTTTCACAACTTGTACGAGAAGTGCTTGCCCTTCGTGTAATCGCATAGATGATGGCACATTTTCATAGGACAAATAAGCATGCTTTTCCAAACCAATATTAACAAAAGCCGCGTTCATCCCTGCGATTGTTCGCATGACGCGTCCAATATATATATTTCCAACAATTTGTGCTTGTTCATTTCGTTGCCATAACAGTTCTACAATCTCTTTCTCTTCTTCAACAGCAACTCGCTTTTCCGAACCGCTGTAATTTATGTATAACGTCTTCAAAATTAATTCCTCACTTTTATCCTTTTTTGTAGCTACTCAGTCATACATTTCATTGGAAAGTTATTTTCATGTTTTAGCATCTAGATTGCTGTCATGAAGATAAAAATGGCAATGCACCTCACTACCTTTCTTTGTTTAAAAACGTTGCACGTGGCAGGAAGAGGCCCTGACCGCTTCTATGCATG
Source organism: Bacillus cytotoxicus (assembly GCF_023715645.1). Taxonomy (GTDB): domain Bacteria; phylum Bacillota; class Bacilli; order Bacillales; family Bacillaceae_G; genus Bacillus_A; species Bacillus_A cytotoxicus_A. The sequence goes on from NZ_JAMBOP010000019.1 coordinate 37,698, forward strand.
GCCAGTTGCTCTCGCCAATCTAAAAAGAAAGTGGTTTTCCTGCCTTTTTTCATAGAGGGACTGAGTAGTTATCCTTTTTTTATACAATATTAAAAGGTTAGTGTCACCGTCAACACTAACCTATTAACTCTTCTACAGATGATGTTGTTCTTTTTTCGGTAAAATATGCGTAAAGCAATTCATTTTCATCTAATGTGTATTGATTTTTATGATCTCCATGTATGATAATGGAATGCTTATATCCCCTTCTAAATTGTGTAAAAATGTGATACAAACTCGTTTCCTTTTGAACTGTAATTGCTTTAACCTTGGCAATTTCTCGCTTTTTCCCGTAATACCGCTCCAACAAAAAACGCATAAATGCATAGTGACGCTGTTTCCACTCTTGAAATAAAGAAAATGCTAAAAAAAGAAGTAATGCCCACATCATTGCATTCTTTCCATTCCAAAAAAATTGCAGCCCTAATACAACACTAAGACAAACAATTGAAATTCTCATCATAATATTGTGCGCTTGTAAAAATGGATAGCGATGAGATAACATGTTTAGTACAATTTTCCCTCCATCAAGTGGCCAAATCGGTAATAAGTTAAAACATAGAATGATCATATTATTCCACAGAAAAAAATCGTAAAAACTTTCTCCTATCCAACCTGCCGTGTATAATACATAGGCTACCGCTACCATCCATATGTGTTGAATGGGCCCTGCTATAATAACAATCATCTCTTCTTTTAACGGCTTATTCCCATGCTCATCAAGCTCAGCTACCCCACCAAACGGCAAGAGCTGTATTTGCTTAATGCGCCATTTAAAATGGGCGGCTGCTATCGCATGGCCCAATTCATGGATAAGAACAATAAAAAATAAAATGAGTACCTCTGTAAAACGAGCTGTAAAAACCGCAATTGCGATAATCCCCCAAAACAATGGATGAATTGTAATCTTTGAAAAAATCTCGCTATATTTATTCAAATGAAATCACCTGAATTGGATCAATAAATTTTTCGTCCTTTTTAAATGCAAAATAAAATTTTCCATTTGCAACTGTTCCAACTTTTTGTTTTTTCGCTACATAATCATATAACTTAACTGATGTTTCACCTAAATTTCCGTACCAAGATTCCGTACCGTCTGCATGTTGAATTTCAATTGTATTTCCAAACTCCTCTTTTTGACCAATCGAGACCACAATTCCTTCATTAACTGATTCCACAACAGCATTTGTGGCTGTTTGTACAAACACACCTTGTCCGTTTACCTGAAAATTTTGCATCACTTTTCCCGAGGCAGGAACAGCGTAATTCTTTTCCTTCTGCGGAATTTTCTTTTCACTAGAAGGCAAAAAAGATAGCGGTTTTCCAAACTTTGATTCATACCACTTCGAAACATATGCAAATTGAAATTCTTCTTTCATCACTTGTTTCACAACTGTACGTGGTTCCTCAAAAGAATTTGCTTGGTTTTTAAATAAGATAGCTACAGCAAGTACAAGAATAGCAGATAGTAACAACTTAAAGAGAAATATTTCCTTTCGGAAGAGAGGATATATTTCTTCACCTTCTTCAATAAGCAGCGGTTTATATTCCTGTTCTTCATACGAAAACAATTCATCTTCTTTTTCTTGCTGCGCTTTCCTCTTAGCAATCCGTTTTTTTATTTCTTCTACTCGTTTATCTCTCATCCTGACCCCTTCCTCTTTCCATCAGTTTGTACATATGTATGAGTTGCCCTAGAAAGATATTCATGGGAATGCTATTCTCCTAGAAGGTCATGAAGCGTACCAGTAGCTTTCTCCGAAACAAAAAAGCACTCCGCATATTTGCGAAGTGCTCTTAACGTATTCCGAAGAATTTTTTCATTTTCGTAAATACTGATTTTTTTTCATTCTCAAACTGTTGCAATGGCACATTTTCACCAAGCAAACGTCTTGCAATATTTCGATAAGCAATGGATGCTTTTCCACTCGGTTGCAACGCTACAGGCTCCCCTGTATTTGTTGCTCGAATCACCTCATCATCATCTTCTACGACCCCAAGCAATTCAATTGATAAGGTACGTACAATTTCATCTACATCCAACATATCCTGTTCATGAAGCATATGACTGCGTACGCGATTGATAACTAACTTCGGCGGTTCGATATCTTCTTTTTCCAATAATCCGATAATCCGATCAGCGTCACGCATTGAAGATACTTCTGGTGTTGTCACAACGATCGCTTTATCAGCACCTGCCACAGCGTTTTTAAAACCTTGTTCAATACCAGCTGGACAATCAATTAATATGTAATCATAGTCTTGACGTAGTTGCTGTATTAATTCTTCCATTTGTTCAGGTGTTACTGCTGATTTATCACTCGTTTGTGCTGCAGGTAATAAATAGAGTTCATCAAAGCGCTTATCTCTAATAAGAGCTTGTGGTAAACGACAACGCCCTTCAACAACATCAACGAGATCATATACAATGCGGTTTTCCAGCCCCATTACTACGTCTAAATTTCTCAAACCGATATCTGTATCAATCAAACATATTTTTTTCCCAGATAACGCCAAGGCTGTACCAATATTTGCAGACGTTGTAGTCTTACCTACTCCGCCTTTTCCAGATGTAATAACTATTGCCTCTCCCACAGCTATACAATTCCCCTTTCTAACCTTGTTAAATTAGGTCTAAGATGAGTGAGAAGTTGAATGCGATCGACAACAATGTGATTGTTCTCATTAATGTAGGCACATTCTGCCCCTTCCGCCCCGTCTTCTTTCTCCTCAGGAGCGCGCGTTGTCACGTCGCTAATCCGAAGCTGCATTGGATTCATAACAGAAGCTGCTATAACAGCTTCTGTATCCCCATCATATCCAGCATGTGCAATTCCTCGTAATGCTCCAATAATAAAAATATTTCCTCCAGCGATAACCGTACCGCCTGGATTCACATCTCCAATCAATAATAAATCGCCTTTTACATGCAATATTTGACCTGAACGAACAATTTTTGACACAGAAATAATTTCTGTTTCTTCTTTCCACGCTAACGCTTGTTCTTTCGTTACAACATCACTTTCAATAGAATCTACAACTAAATTCTTTTTATTACGAATTAGCTTGCGCAACTCTTCTTGTTGCACTTCTGTTACATAACGATTCCCTACTTTGACCTGTACTTCAATTATAGAACGGCCATCACCCTCGTAGTAATGGGTTGAAAGCTTTTCGTCAAGCTCTTTCAGCAATTCACGAAATGAACAGGAATCATCTAGATGTAATGCTAAGCCATCCTTCGTTCCTTTTATAGTCACATTCTGTTGCTTTTTTTCTGTCACCAATGCTCACCCCACCGATTTAATTCGACATAAAATCAAAAAATCCTTTTTTCTTTTTCTTCCATAGCATCTGAAAGACGTAAAAGATATCGTTGCAGTGGGATGCAAAACAGCAGTAAAAAAATTCCGTTCAACAACAGCGTTGGAATAAGACGATCTGTGAAAAAGATATGCGCCGGCATATTCACGCGGCCAATTAACGTTAGAAATCCATACACATAATACTCTAATGCAGCAATGCTTGCTAATACAATAAAGAACACGATAAACAAGTTCAATTGTAAAATTCGCATTGCATGATAGACAAGATAAGCTAAAATCGGATAAGCAAATATATACACACCAACTAACTCGGTATGTACGATATCGAATAAAAATCCAAATAATAGTCCATAGTAAATACCTTGTACAGAATTAAAATAAATTGTAATAAAACATAACACAATCATTAAAAAATGCGGTGCTACAATTGTATTCTTCCAAAATAGACTCGTTGGAATAATCGTAGAAAACATATTCTCGAGTACAAATACGAAAAGAAGTAGAAGAGGAAGAATTGCTTTTTTTAAAATCTCCATCTCTTCTCCCTCCTATTTCTCTAAATCTACTGTCGGCATAGTCCGTTTTGCAACCATAACATTGTTGACATCATTTAAGTCTGCTGCAGGCTTGATATAAGCCGTTTGTGTTAATCCATACTCATCTGCTGTTACTTCAACGATTTGTCCAATAACCAATCCATCTGGGAACACACCACCAAGACCAGAAGTTACAACTGTTTGATCCTTCTCTACTTTCACACCAGATGGGATTTTTGTGAAAACAAGTTGCTGCTTCTCTTTATCGTACCCTTCAATTAATCCGAAAACATTACTATCTCCTCGGACAACAGCTGAAATACGATTTGTTCGGTTTAATGAGCTGATTAACTCAACCGTTGAAGTAAATTGTGAAACGCTTTTTACTTTTCCAATTAAACCTTTTGATGTAATAACAGCCGCATCTTTTTGAATGCCTTGTTGTGCACCTTTATCAATACCGATTAGGTCATTCCATTTATCTGGATTGCGGGCAATGACGGTTGCTTGAATTGGATTAAAATCACGAAGTGTATCTTTCTTATCAAGCATATCACGAAATTCTGCATTCTCTTTTTCTAATTCTTTTACCTTTACGGATAGTTCTGCATACTTGTCTATTTTTGATTTTAATTCTTTATTTTCTTCATACGTGCGCTTTACATCTTCTACGTTCTCAAAGAATCCGGCAACATAATTCGCTGGCTTTTGAAATACACGTTCTACAACTCCTACGGTATCCTTTACAAACTGCTCTGGCCACGTTAGATTTTTCCGTTCTTTCAATGAGATTCCGATCAATGCCACGAGAAGGATAATACTAACTAATAAAACAATTAATCTTTTGTTTAAGAAAAACTGTGGCACGTTCACACCCTCTTAAATTCACTATTTTTATGTTGAAATACTGGACTTTATCGAGCATTTTTGAAAAGGTCAATATTGTCTAACGCTTTACCTGTTCCAATAGCTACGCAATCCAATGGATTTTCTGCAACAAGAACTGGCATGTTTGTTTCTTCGCTAATTACTTTATCTAAATTACGAAGCAACGCACCGCCACCTGTTAACACAATACCACGATCCATAATATCCGCTGCTAATTCTGGTGGAGTTTTTTCTAATGTATTTTTTACAGACTCAACAATTGCATCTACAGTATCTTTTAACGCTGATGCAATTTCTTCTGGGCGAATTGATACTGTTTTTGGTAATCCAGTTACTAAGTCACGACCACGAATATCCATTGGCTCAACACCGTCTGGCTCGCCAGCAGAACCGATTTCTAATTTTAATGCTTCTGAAGTTCGTTCCCCAATCATTAAATTGTAGTTTTTCTTAATGTACTGAATAATTGCATCGTCCATCTCATCACCAGCAACACGAACTGATTGGCTTGTTACAATACCGCCAAGAGAAATAATAGCTACTTCTGTTGTACCACCGCCGATATCTACAACCATACTTCCTGTTGGTTCCCAAACAGGTAGGTTTGCACCAATTGCTGCTGCAAATGGTTCTTCAATTGGGTATGCATCACGTGCACCTGCTTGACGAGTTGCATCGATTACCGCACGTTTTTCAACAGCTGTAATACCAGATGGCACACATACCATTACATACGGCTTGCGAGAGAAGAAACCATTTGATTTCTGTGCTTGTTGAATATAATATTTCATCATTGTTGCTGTTGTTTCATAGTCCGCGATAACACCGTCTTTCATCGGGCGAAGTGCCACAACGTTTCCAGGTGTACGACCGATCATTTGTTTTGCATCGTTACCAACTGCAACAATTTGCTTTGTGTCTGTTTGCAATGCCACAACAGATGGCTCGCGTACAACGACACCTTTCCCTTTTACGTATACAAGCGTATTCGCTGTTCCTAAGTCTATTCCAAGGTCACGAGTAAAACCACCAAATCCAAACATATTCTATATCTTCCTTTCTGATTTTAACAAAATGCTTATTTTTCTTTTTAATATTATTATATTTATATAAAACATAACGTTTTTACATGTTCTTTGTTATATGGTAGACAAACGCCTACAAAAAACTCATAACTCACATTATAAAACAAAATAAAGAAAAAAAATAGTCTTAAATATGACCTTTATCTTTTAAACTAACGAATTTATGGTCACCAATAATAATATGATCGAGAATTTCAATGCCAATAATTCTCCCGCATTCTACAAGCCTCTTCGTCACTTCAATATCTTCTCGGCTTGGCGCGGGGTCTCCGGAGGGATGATTATGAAGACATATAATAGAGGCAGCAGCGCGGCGAAAAGCTTCCTTGAACACCTCGCGCGGATGCACAATCGAGGCATTCAAACTTCCAATAAATATAGTTTGCCGATGCATTACTTGATTTTTCGTGTTTAAATATAAACATACAAAATGCTCCTGTTGTAAAAAGCGCATCTCCTCCATCATGTAACGTGCGCAATCTTCTGGATTACGAATGCTGTATCGATTTTGATACTCTAAACGTACCATTCTTCGTCCTAGTTCAAAAGCAGCAATAAGTTGGGATGCTTTTGCTACCCCAACGCCATGAATGCTTGTCATCTCTTCAACTGTTGCATCTTTTAACATTCGTAATCCGTCAAAATGATGCAAAATTCGATTTGCTAATGTTAAGACCGACTCCTCTTTTGAACCAGTTCGAAGTAATATAGCGAGAAGTTCTATGTTTGATAAGCTGCTTGCTCCTTCTAGCAATAAACGTTCCCGTGGTTGATCTTCCCTCACAACATCACGAATGCAGCTCATATTCCATCCCCCTTTACATATTAAATTGTTTCAACTCGCGCACAACGCGTGCAATCGGCAAGCCAACAATCGCATAATAATCACCTTGTATATGCTGAACAAAAATTGCACCTTTTCCCTGTATCCCATAGCTACCAGCTTTATCAAGCGGTTCTTTCGTTTGCACATATGCATGAATTTCTTCTTCAGTTAATTCCCAAAACGTTACTTCTGCGCGCTCATAAAATGTCACTGTTTTCTCTTTTGAAATAAGAGCAACTCCTGTAAATACCTCATGAGTTTTTCCTGATAAGAGCTGCAGCATTTCTTTCGCTTCCCTCTCATCCTCTGGTTTCCCTAGAATACGCGACTCAAAAGTAACAATTGTGTCAGCACCAAGTACAACGCAGTCTTCGTAATCTTTTGCTACAGCAGACGCTTTTTGTAATGCCAGTGACATCACAATATCATGCGGTGATGAATATGCACCAATCGTTTCTTCTACATCGCTAACTACAACCTCAAATGGCATCTCCACAAGCTCAAGTAATTCTTTACGTCTTGGTGAACCAGACGCTAAAATAAGTTTTTTCATACGTTCTCCTTTCACTTTTAAAATTAGCAGGAAGATACAGCATAACCATACTAAATATATAGATTCTCCTCAAATTTTAAAAATATCATTTTTCCTTTTAAAAAATACAAAAGAAAGGAAAAAGCACCACCTTGCTTTTCCTTTCTTCAAATAAGTAATAGAAAAAACATTTCTATTCTAATGGTAATTGAAATCTCATCTATTATATCTCCATTTTAATTTCCCGCAACATAAACCGCTGCTATGCAGAATAAAAGATGCCTGATACTTGCTTGATTTCTTTGTTTGAAATCTCGCATGTGGCAGGAAAAGGCCCTGACCGCTTCTATGCACGGCCAGATGCTCTCGTCCCTACCTAAAAAAGAAATGGGCTTTTATATCATTTTTCACATTGTACATATAATTATTATACGTTTTTGTTTTTTTGTGAAACTATTTTTTCATAAGAAAGAAAGTTATCTACTAACACTTGCTGTAATTTCGTCATCGTTTCCATATCTTGTTTTCCCTCTTGTATTGTTTGCACAGACACCGATGCATATGTAAACAACTTTTTTAAGTCATCCTGCTTTAGTGCTGCCTCTTCCTTTTTTATTGCTTTCCATTCATTTTCAATCTGTTCTATATCTGTTTTACTTATTTTGTTCCCGGACTGCATCACAGCTTCTTGTTTCAATAATTTCCCATATAACGATTGTAACTTTTCCAAAAACGCTCCATACTCTTGATCCTGTTTTAAGAGTGCCTGATCTGTAATCTCCCATTTCTTTTTCACAACTGATATATCTTTTTGTTTGTATTGCGTAATTAGCTGCATAACAGATTGTTCATCATGCGCCATTCCAAGAACGAGTAAATATTTATCTCCTGACTGCATAACTGCTCCAGGAACGCCATTTTCTTGTAACTCCTGTAATGATGCCTGTCCTTTTTCTTTCGAAGAAAAGACTCCGCCCTGTACAAAATAAATTGTTAGCGGTGCTAAAGCCTGTGGTGCTGGTTTCTCATTTGTCGGTTTTTTTGTTTCATTTTTCTCCGTAACATTTGCTGCTGGTGCTGTCGTTTCACGAACAGTTTCTTGTCCCGTTAATAAGTGCAGCATTCCCATTCCAAACCCTGTCCCAATTACAATCGCTGTCGATACCGTGAGAACAATCCTATTACTCCATCCCTTTTTCCCTTTACGTATTGATGCTGCATGCTTTTGAAACGACACAACATTATTTGTCACCGTATTCTCCGGAAGCACCCAATCAAACTCTTCTTTTTTTGTTTCCTCTTCTTTCTTCTCTATATAATCCGCTGCCGTTCCATTCACTTTAATTGAAATTGGTCGCGATTGTTTGTCCATGCCCACACTCCTTACTTCTTATCATTGCCAGCATCGTATCATACTCGTTTCAAAAAAAAACGAGATACTTGTCAAAGAGGTTCGTCAAATTATCCTATATTGTTATCTTATATGTATGCTTACGTCTTTATTTGTAGAACAAAAAAACTAGACAGCTTATTTCTGTCTAGTTTTTTGAACCACATATTTACGAGCGAATGATATGAAATAAAGAGAACCTGTTAATAAGAACATATCATCTTCTTGTAAAGAATCCATCGTCACATCGATCGCTTCCTGCCAATTTTCAAAAGTATGTTTCGATTCTCGCTTTGAATGGAAAGCAAGTGCCTCGGCAGAGATAGCACGATCAAACTCGAACGTTGTAAAAATCATTTCATCCGCAATTGTTTCTAATTGTCCAACCATTTCATCCAGCTGCTTGTCCCCAAGTGCTGTAAATAAAATAATAATTCGTTTTTCACTGTAGTGTGCACGAACAGTTTCTACAAGACTCTGTATACCTTCTGGATTGTGTGCCCCATCAATAATGACATGGGGATGAGTAGAAAGTTGTTCAAAACGTCCAATCCAATATGCTTCAGCTAATCCCTTTCGAATATGCTCTTCATCAATTAAAAATGCTTGATATACGTTTAAGTATGATATCGCCATAAGTGCCAGCGCAGCATTTTGCACTTGATGCTGGCCTTTCATAGAAATGAAAAGATCTTTGTAAGTATGGAGTGGAGACGAGAATGTAAAGCGTTCTCCTTCTTTCTCTGAAGAAAGATGTTCTACTTGAATTTGATTTCCTAATTCATATAAGTTAGAACGTTTTTCATTGGCAGTTGTACGGATGACTTCTAACGCTTCGTTTTGCTTTACACCAGTTATAACAGGAACACCCGACTTTATAATTCCCGCCTTTTCAAATGCAATTGCTTCTAGCGTATCTCCTAAAATATGCATATGATCGCGGCCGATATTTGTAATAATTGTTAGCACAGGGTGAATGACATTCGTTGAATCGAATCGTCCTCCAAGCCCTGTCTCAAATAAGACGACATCACACGGATTTGTCTTTCCAAAATAATAAAGAGCCATAACGGTAATGATTTCAAATTCTGTCGTTTCACCTAAATCTGTTTTATCTAGCTTCTCCACAATAGGTTTAACTCTATTTACGAGATCGGTAATTTCTTGATCTGTAATTGGTGCACCATCAATACTAATCCGTTCATTAAACGTTTCAATATAAGGTGAAGTAAATGTTCCTACTTTATACTCTGCTACCTGTAACATATAACGCATATATGTAAGAGTAGAACCTTTCCCATTTGTTCCTGCTAGATGAACACATTTTATATGACGCTCAGGATTTCCGAGTTCCTCTAGCATCCACTCCATACGTTCTAACCCTGGTTTTATACCGAATTTTAAACGGCTATGAATCCAGTCGATTGCTTCTTCATATGTATGTATCACGTGTGCCCTTCCCCTTTCCAATCAGCAAAAAAATCTTGTCTCAGCTCTATTATACGCAAATAAAAGAGACTCACCAATACAGCAAGCCTCTTTCGAACAATTTTATCCCGCTATTCGCGGGCAGTATTACACCCACCCAAAACTTTAAGAAACGCAAAGAAGTTAGGTACCCGTAAAAAACCGATTGGTATGGCTAATAATCAGTGGGGAGATGAATCCCCCACTGATTAAAATTCCACTTTATTTTTGAAGATCAGCTATACGTTGGCGAACTGCTTCGCGTTTTTCTAGGTAATCTTGCTCTTTTGCGCGCTCTACTTCAATAACTGCTGCCGGAGCTTTTGCTACGAATCCTTGGTTTGCAAGTTTCTTCTGTACACGCTCTACTTCTTTATCAAACTTCTCAAGTTCTTTTTCAAGACGTGCTTTTTCTTCATCAAGGTTGATTAGATCAGCTAATGGTAAGAATAGCTCTGCACCTGATACAATTGCAGTCATCGCTTTTTCCGGTGCTTGTAAATCCGTTTGAATTGTTAATTCACTTGGATTACAGAAGCGCTCAATGTAAGAGCTGTTTTTCGTAAGCTGTGCTAGTACTGCTTCATCTTTTGCTTTAATTTGCAGTTGAACCTTTTTGCTCATTGGCGTATTTACTTCCGCACGAATGTTACGAACAGAGCGAATGATATCAACAAGCAGATGCATTTCTGCCGCTGCTTCTTTATCTTGTAAATCTTCGCGAACTGTCGGCCAAGCCGCTACTGTAATAGATTCGCCTTCATGAGGAAGGTGCTGCCAAATTGTTTCCGTTACGAATGGCATGAATGGGTGCAGTAGTCGCATTGTTTGATCAAGTACATATGCTAAAACAGAACGAGTTGTTTTCTTCGCTGCTTCATCTTCGCCGTATAATGGAATTTTCGCCATTTCAATGTACCAGTCACAGAAATCATCCCAAATGAAGTTATATAATGCACGGCCAACTTCACCTAGTTCATATTTATCCATGTTACGTGTCACACTTTCAATCGTTTCGTTTAAACGAGTTAAAATCCATTTATCTGCAACTGACTTTTCACCAGTTAAATCAATATCTTCATATTTCATGTCATCCATGTTCATTAATACGAAACGAGATGCGTTCCAAATTTTGTTAATGAAGTTCCAAGTAGATTCTACCTTCTCCATGCTAAATCGTAAATCTTGGCCCGGCGCACTTCCTGTTGATAAGAAGAAGCGCATTGCATCTGCACCGTACTTCTCAATAACTTCCATTGGATCAATACCGTTACCAAGAGATTTACTCATTTTACGTCCTTGCTCATCGCGAACAAGACCGTGAATCAATACGTCTTTAAATGGACGCTGTTCTGTAAACTCTAACCCTTGGAAAATCATACGAGATACCCAGAAGAAGATAATATCATAACCAGTTACAAGAGCGTCTGTTGAATAATAACGCTTGAAATCCGCTGCATCTTCGTTTGGCCAACCTAGTGTAGAGAATGGCCATAATGCTGAACTAAACCATGTATCAAGTACATCATTATCTTGATTCCAATTTTCAATATCCGCTGGCGATTCTGTACCTACGTATACTTCACCAGTTTCTTTATGATACCAAGCCGGGATGCGGTGTCCCCACCATAATTGACGAGAAATACACCAGTCATGAATGTTTTCCATCCAGCGTAAATATGTGTTTTCAAAACGCTCTGGTACGAACGTTACTTTTTCCTCTTCTTTTTGTTGAAGATCAATTGCCTTTTCAGCAAGTGGTGCCATTTTTACGAACCATTGTGTTGATAAGTAAGGTTCAACAACGGCTCCGCTACGCTCACTATGACCAACCGCATGCATATGCGGCTCAATTTCTACTAATACACCTGCTTCTTGCAAGTCGTTTACTAATTGCTTACGGCATTCAAAACGGTCCATACCATTATACTTACCAGCTTTTTCGTTCATTGTGCCGTCATCGTTCATTACAAGAATGCGTGGTAAGTCATGGCGGTTACCTACTTCGAAGTCATTCGGATCGTGAGCTGGTGTAATTTTCACAACACCTGTACCGAAATCTTTTTCTACGTACTCGTCAGCGATAATCGGAATCTCACGGCCTACGATTGGAAGTGTAACTGTTTTACCGATTAAATGTTTGTAACGATCATCTTCTGGATGAACTGCTACTGCTGTATCACCAAGCATTGTTTCCGGACGAGTTGTTGCAAGGCGAATGTGACCAGAACCGTCTGTTAATGGATAGTTCATATGGTAGAATGCACCTTGCACATCTTTATGAATTACTTCAATATCAGAAAGGGCAGTGCGCGCTGCTGGATCCCAGTTAATAATATATTCTCCGCGATAAATTAAGCCTTTTTCGTATAATTGAACGAATACTTTATTAACCGCATCAGATAAACCTTCGTCTAATGTAAAGCGCTCACGAGAGTAATCTAATCCTAAACCAACTTTTCCCCATTGCTGACGAATGTGATTCGCGTATTCTTCTTTCCATTCCCATGCTTTTTCAAGGAATTTTTCACGACCAAGATCATAACGTGAAATACCTTCTTCGCGAAGTTTCGCTTCTACTTTTGCTTGCGTTGCAATACCTGCATGGTCCATACCAGGAAGCCATAATACATCATAGCCTTGCATACGCTTTGTACGCGTTAAAATATCTTGAAGCGTTGTATCCCAAGCGTGACCTAAGTGAAGCTTACCAGTTACGTTCGGAGGCGGAATTACAATCGTGTATGGTTGTTTCTCTGCGTCTCCTTTCGCTTCGAAATATTTGCCTTCAAGCCACCATTTATAACGGCCTTCTTCTACGGATATATGATCATATTTTGTTGGTAAATTCTTTTCCGTGTTTGACATATTTTTCCCTCCTTAAAAATAAAAAATGCCCCTCATCCAAAAAGGACGAGGGACATCGTGGTACCACCTTTATTTACAAACAAATTCAAAATTTGCTTATACTCTTGATTTGATAACGGACAGACCCGTCTTTTCCTAATGAGAATGACTCCGTTCAGAAAAGATGCTCCAGGGCTACCTTCTAACATGACTATCTAGAGAATCTCACAGCTAATAATTCTCCTCTCTGCAGACGTTTAATGTTATACTCTTCCCCTTCAATGCATTTATATAATTGTTATTTATTATATACAATAGTGTAAAAAACGAAACTACATTCGTCAAGATAAAAATTTTTTTCGACTTACATCTACAATTGTTACATTCTATTTCCAATAAGCTTAACCAAGTTTTTTATAACATATGCAAAGAAAATGAAAAAAGTGCAGCACAAGCACATTAGATGCCCACCCTGCATATTGTAATATCACATTTCCACTTCTCTTATGATTCCATTCTAGAGAAGGTTATAATACGGAGGACGATTATGCGACGCTATCGACGCACATACAACTTTTCAACCCCTACATGGCTAAGGAATGTACAAACGATGTTTTCTGATTTTGCAATTCCACTTACGGTTTTCCAGGGCATACGCACTTTACTACTTCCGACGTTTTTAGATTTTGTTATTCTTGCCATCTTTATCGCAGCAACGATTCGCTTACATTATCAGCCGTAACCTCATCTTGAGGCTACGGCTATTTTTTACTGCGCTTGCTGCTCAGCGGCTTGAAGCTGTGCCACAAAATATTCAATATTGCTTATAAGCCAATTCGCTTGTTGGAGCATTTTCACATCTTGTAGCTCTTTTGTTGTATTACGAGTATTTCGAGCATTTGCATAGGTATTCACTTGTTTAATAAACGGTTTTGGATACGCTAAATAGGCAAGCATAAGCAATTTTTCTTCTTTCGTAAACGAAAAATCCTTTTGATATATTTGGTACCATTCATACCGATCATTCCTTGCAATTGGATACGTGTTAAAAGAGCGCGAATAAAATTGAACAAGATCTTGAACCGGGGTAGCAAACTGCGCATCTTCTAAACTAATAAAATAACCATTTCGCTGATAATCGAATAAAAAGTGATTCATGGAAACATTGCCATGAATTAATGAAATACGTGTTTTTTCTTTTTCTTTCATCGCTTCGTGCCATTCTGTAAATTGTTTCTTTGCAAATTCATGAGCACGCATCACTTGATGAAAGTACGTACAATATTGCAATTCAAATGGAGACATATACCACTTCGCCTCTGAGTCAACTAAAAACTCCTCTAACATCACGCTGTCTTTTTCCCAGCGATTTGAAATCGTATCAAAATGTCCTTGAACCGCCTCTTCTGTCACGTCTTCTTCTCGCACCGTTTTTTTATGCATCATAGCAAGTGTTTGAAACATTTTATGATACTGATCATTCTCTTCTCCTTGACTCTCTTCGTTTCCAAGCCAGGGCATTAAATAAAAATTATGCTCACCATCACTTAAAATGTGCCTCCCATCTTTCGTATGATAAATAGGAGCAAAATTCGTAAATCCTTTTTCTCGTAAAAACTGAACATAGTACATAAGATTACTTCGTTCTAATTTTTGAGGAGGCAACTTTTTTAACGCATATGGACCTTGGTTCGTATAAATTTTTATTACATTCCCATAGTCCTCAATATGCTCAGGAGCTAATTGATATAGCTGCAAAATAGAAGCATAACGATCTCGTAATTCCATGTCCATACGAACAACGACCCTTTCTACAGGAGCGTGAAACAGAAGAGAGGTGAGGAAGATTTCTCTTCACTCACTTTGCTTTCATCTTTGGCACTGGTATATATAAAATTTGTCCTGCCGTTAAATACAAATCTTCGGTTTGATTTACACGATGTAAATGTTGTACGGAAGTATCATAACGCTCGGCAACAGACTCAATCGTATCACCTTCTTGCACAAAATATAGTCGCAGCTTTGTAAATTCATCTTCTGGTTGTTTTGAAAATAATTTTGTTAAATAAAGTGCGTTTTCATCCCGCGGCGAATATAAAACTTCTTCCTCCTCATCAACATTTTGTACTTTCGTTTCTTTGTGTCCAAAGATCAACTGCGGCGAGGCAACTTCTTCATGTCTTTGTTCTTCCTCTTGTTTATGTTCCCCTTCTTCGTAATCTTCTTCCTCCTCTAATTCAGACTCCGGTTCTTGACGAGCTTCTAGCTGAAATGGCTCAAAAGCATAATCTTCCCATTCGTCAGTCTCTACCATTCCTTCATCTAATACCTCTTCTTTTACTGTTTCTTCGACCTCACGCTCTTCATCACACAATCCATAAATTGAAATATCCGCTAAAAGCTGCAAACAACCATGTTCTAATAGTTCATAATCAAATTCCTCAATTTCCACATACAAATCTTCGACTCGCTTCACGCGGCCACGTGGAATGGAAATCTCCAGTGGAAATGAATGCACTAATTCATTTATCCCATCATCGCGCGTCTCCACATAATCTATCGTACGTGCTGGTGATAATTCTCGTAATGAAAACGGCTCCGTTTCTTCCTTCTGAACATATTCTCCTGTTAAGTCTAGCTGTCCATATACAACAATTTCATATTCACGCTCTTCTATAGCAACATCAGGATCTAATGAAATCGAAAGTAATTCACTGACTTCCTGTCCTTTTTGAAACCATACTGATTCTTTCAATGAAAATCGCAATGAAGTTTCTTGATCTGCTGCCACTTCGTATCCCCCTCTCAAACTATATGTCATTACAGGTTTATGTGAGGAATAAAGACTTTATGAATAAAAATTTGTAACTACTCAGCCACTCTATGAAAAACCGAAAGAAAAGCATTTTTTTAAATGTGCGAGAGGGATTGGCCATTTATAGGAGCGGTCAGGGCCTTTTCCTGCCACGCGCAAAGCTTTAAAACACAGAAAGGTAGCAAGGGGTATAGGTCCATTTTTCTCTTCATGACAGCGATCTATATGCTGCAAAATGAAAATAACTTGCTATAGGTAATAAGGGGTGTATCTTTGCTGGAATCATACTCCTTACCAAACTTCTAAATAAAATGTATGACTGAGTTACGCTATTTATATATAAATCCAGTTTGTTTTTCCAACTTACAAACTACTGCCCTCCACAATAAAATATACCCCCCCACTCGCTCCCTCTCTTTGTTTTCACAACGGACGTGGCAAAAAAAGGCCCTGACCGCATCTACACGCGGCCAGGACCTCTCGCCTCCCCTAAAGAAAAGGCTTTTTACCCTTTTAATTTCGACATCGCAATTTCTGCCGCAGCAATCGTTGCTTCAATATCAGCATCACTATGTGCTGTTGATAAGAACAAACCTTCAAATTGAGAAGGCGGTAAGAATACACCTTGTTCTACCATTTCACGATAATACGCTGCAAAATATTCTAAATTAGACGTTTTTGCTGTTTCGTAATTGATAACCTTTTCATCTGTAAAGAAAATACCAACCATAGAACCAGCACGATTAATACAATGTGGAACACCGTATTTTACCGCTACTTCATGTAGCCCTTTTTCAAGCATTTCTGCTTTACGCTCAAATTCTGTATAGCTTTCTGGTGTTAACTGGACAAGCGTTTCATATCCTGCTGTCATTGCTAACGGATTACCAGATAATGTACCAGCTTGATAAATTGGGCCACTTGGTGCTACTTGCTTCATAATTTCGGCTTTCCCACCATATGCTCCGACCGGAAGTCCCCCGCCAATTACTTTTCCTAAACATGTTAAATCAGGTGTTACCCCAAAATATCCTTGTCCGCAATTATAAGCTACGCGGAAGCCCGTCATTACTTCATCAAAAATAAGAAGCGCCCCGTATTCTGTTGTCACATCACGAAGACCTTGTAAAAACTCTGGAAGAGGTGGTACAACCCCCATATTTCCAGCTACTGGCTCTACAATAATACATGCAATATCATCGCCGAACTGTTCAAATGCATATTTCACACTTTCTAAATCGTTATACGCAACCGTAATCGTATTTTTCGCAACGCCTTCTGGTACACCAGGACTATCAGGTAAACCAAGCGTAGCCACACCAGAACCAGCTTTAATTAAAAGGGAATCACCATGTCCGTGATAACAACCTTCGAATTTTAAAATTTTATTACGCCCTGTATAACCACGTGCTAAGCGAAGTGCACTCATTGTCGCCTCTGTTCCAGAGTTCACCATGCGTACAATTTCAATAGACGGTACACGATCGATGACAAGCTGTGCTAGTTTATTTTCAATTTCCGTCGGCGCCCCGAAGCTCGTTCCTTTTTCTACTACTTCTTTTAACGCTTCCACAACCTGATCGTTGGAATGACCATGAATAAGCGGTCCCCACGACAATACATAATCAATGTATTCATTTCCATCAATATCATAAACTTTAGAGCCTTTTCCTCGCTCCATAAATAATGGATTCATACCGACAGATTTAAAAGCACGCACTGGGCTATTTACACCGCCTGGCATTAAATCTTTTGCTGTTTCAAACGCTTCAATCGATTTTTCAAAACTTTTCATTATCGTGCGCTCCCTTCTTGCAACCATTTCGCTGCATCTTTTGCATGATACGTAATAATTAAATCGGCTCCCGCACGCTTCATGCTTAGTAGTTTTTCAAGAACAATATCTTTTTCATTAATCCAGCCATTTTGCGCTGCTGCTTTAATCATTGAGTATTCACCGCTCACGTTATAGGCAACAACTGGAAGATTGAAGTTATTTTTCACATCACGAATAATATCTAAATAAGAAAGTGCTGGCTTCACAATTAAGAAGTCCGCTCCTTCCATCACGTCAGATTCAGCTTCGCGAATTGCTTCTAACCGATTCGCTGAGTCCATTTGATATGTTTTACGATCACCAAATTGCGGTGCACCATGTGCAGCATCACGAAACGGTCCGTAAAAAGCCGACGAATATTTCACCGCATATGACATAACCGGGATATGCGTAAAGCCATTTTCATCTAACGCATGACGAATAGCGGCTACAAATCCATCCATCATATTAGATGGCGCGATAATATCCGCTCCTGCTTTCGCTTGACTTACTGCTGTTTTCGCAAGTAATTCAAGTGATGCATCGTTTACAATCGTCCCGTCTTCAATTACACCGCAATGTCCATGACTTGTATATTGGCATAAACATGTATCTGCAACTACAACTAACTCTGGAAACTGCTCTTTAATTTGTGAAATGGCACGTTGTACAATACCATGCTCACAATAAGCGGAAGAACCAACTTCATCTTTTTCAGCCGGCAAACCGAACACGATCACAGAGCGAATGCCTAAATCAACAACTTCTTGCATTTCTGCTTGCAGATGATCTAACGAAATTTGATATACACCTGGCATAGAAGGAACTTCATTACGCTTATTTTCTCCTTCTAAAACAAAAATCGGATAAATGAAATCTTCTGTATGTAAATGTGTTTCACGCACAAGAGCACGCATATTTGCACTTTGTCGTAAACGGCGATGACGATTAAATTGTAAAGGATTCATAACTTTTCCATCTCCAATTCTTAAAGTTTCACTTTGTTATATATAAATACAAGTTGAAAAACAGACATAAAAACCCTTTTCTTTTCAGGGGTGGGCGAGAGGATCTGGCCATGCATAGAAACGGTCCGGTCCTTTTCCTGCCACGTGCGTTGGTAAAACAAAGAGAGTCCACTTTTTGTTTTATATACCAGCAACTTATATGTTGAAAAATCAAAGTGGATTTATATATATTCTGAAATGCATTGTAACATAGATTCAATTGTGTATTCTTTTGGAACAAGAAGATTTTGAAAATATTGACGGGCTTCTTGTTCTGTAATAGGACCTATACAAGCAATTGTACATCCTTTTATCCATTCCCTCCAGTTTTCACCTTCAAGCAATGTAAGAAAACTCTGGACAGTAGACGGGCTTGTAAAAGTAATCACATCAATTTCTCTTGATTGCAGTGCATCGATAAGTTGTTCACGCATTTGCAGATGAACTGCCGTTTCATATACAACAAGTTCACGGACAATTGCACCATGATTTCGCAGCGCTTCTCGTATTACATCTCTTGCTAAATTTCCTTTTGGCAATAATATACGAGCCCCGCTTCCTATATGATTCACAAACTCTTTCGCAAATGCTTCAGCTACAAATGCAGTTGGCACAAAATGAACATCATAACCGCGATGCTCTAATTCTTGCTTTGTCTTCGCCCCAACTGCAGCAATTTTCATCGTACATGGCAACGGTTGCTTTACACCATCTAAAAAGAAATCCACACCATTTTTACTTGTGAAAATAATCCACTCATATGTGCTTAATTCCTCACGCACTTGTTGAAATTGCTCATGGGAAGCTGCTGTTATATGTAAAAGCGGAATTTCCACTGGAATTCCGCCCTGTTTTTGCACTGCTGTACTCATTTGCTTCGCTTGTTGCTGGGCTCTTGTAATTAGCACTGTTTTTCCGCAAAGAGAGGTCATATTACTAATTTTGCTCCTGATTCGCTGCGGCAATAAGTTCCTTTGCTCCTTGCTCGATTAACAAGTCTGCTGCTCGCTCTCCAACTTCCCCTGCATGTTCACCAACAACAACTTCTTTTAATAAGACAGTACCATCTTTTGACCCAACAAGAGCTGTTAATTCAACTTGGTTATCTTCTTTGAGCGTTGCATATCCAGCAATCGGAACTTGGCAGCCTCCTTCTAATCTATGAAGAAATACACGTTCTGCTTCTACAGTTCTCGCTGTTATATCATCATTTAAATGACTTAATAGTTGTAATAAATCTGCATCATCCTCGCGGCATTCAATAGATAGTGCGCCTTGACCGACAGCCGGTACACATACTGTCTCTTCTAAATACCCTGTAATCACATCATCTGCCCAGCCCAGTCGCTTTAGTCCTGCAGCAGCTAAAATGATTGCATCGTAATCTTCTTCTTTTAACTTACGTAGTCTCGTATCGATATTTCCGCGAATCCATTTCACTTGTAAATCCGGACGTGCAGCTAACAACTGTGCACTGCGGCGTAAACTACTTGTCCCAATCACCGCTCCTTCTGGCAACTCATCAAACGATTCTCCTTTTTTAGAAATAAACGCATCACGTGGGTCCACACGTTTTGGAATACATCCAATTGTTAATCCCTCAGGGAGTACCGCTGGCATATCCTTCATGCTATGAACAGCCATATCAATTTCCTTTGTTAAGAGCGCATGTTCAATCTCTTTTACGAACAAGCCTTTTCCGCCTACTTTCGAAAGTGTCACATCTAAAATAACGTCACCTTTCGTTACAATTTCTTTCACTTCAAATTCATATGGCAATCCTAGCGCCTTTAATTGATCGATAAACCAATTTGTTTGCGTTAATGCCAATTTACTTTTTCTTGATCCTACAATAATTTTGCGCATATTTTTCTCTCCTCATTATAAGTACCAAAAATGGAAGTTCGATAAACTACTAAATAAGAAAATATTAATTAACATAATAAGAAATGCTCCAATATTCCAGCTCGCAATTTTCTTTCCTTGTAAAGTATCTGATCCGCGTAAATAAATACCTGTACAGTATACAAACAAGACGATGAAAGATCCAATTACCTTTGTGTCATACCAGTGAAAATTATCTAACTTCGTATAACCCCACATACACCCAAGTAAAATGGCCAATAAAAAGAACGGTACAGAAAATAAATTTAAACCGTATGACATAGAATCCAGCTTCGGTAAATTTCCTAACCGTCTTAATCTTGCATTCCATTTTTTTTGTTTTAATAAACGATATTGAATTAAATACATAATGGAAAAAATAAAAGAAACTGTAAATGTCGCATAAGAAACAATCGCCATACCAACGTGCACATAAACAAGGCCCGAAACTAATTGATTGGCTAACACCGGCGACATTTTTCCAAGTGGCGTAAAAATAGAAAAAGCGCTTACGCCAAACGCAATCATATTTGTGAAAAAGACTAAAAAGTCAATGCGCATAAATCGGTTAATCATTAATGATAATGTAATTAATAGCCATACATAAAAATAAATACCTGATAATAATGTTAAAATTGGATTAATTTCTGCTTCTGTTGCTCGAAGTAACATAAATATTGAATAGAGTACCCATACAACAGAAAGTAACCAAAAGGCAATTCGATTTGCCCTTCGGTTACTTTGAAAATAATCTATGAAATATAAACTAACGCTGCAGGCATATAAAAGAATGGCAATATGATAAATAATGCTATTGTTTAAAACACCCATCCGTTTATCCTTTCCATTACAAAGATGGAGCGGATACTGTCCACTTCTCAGCTTGCTTCCATTCTGCATCGCTCTCTTCCACTACTTCTTTCGAATTTAAATCGAAAATTTTCGCAAATAGAGCAAGTTTCTCTTTCGCATCTTCTTGGACCGCTAACTCTTTCGCAATTAAAATCGGATCTTTTAACAATTGATTAATAATACTTTTCGTATGTTTACTAATCACTTTTCGTTCCCGCTCTGTTAACGTTGGAATTTTCCGTTCAATACTTTGCATTGTTTCACTTTGAATCGCTAATGCTTTATCGCGAAGTTCCGAAATTAACGGTACAACCCCAAGCGTATTCAACCATGACTTAAATAGAATCATTTCTTCTTCAATCATAATTTGAATTTTCTCTGCTTCCTTTAAGCGCTCAGCACGATTCGCTTCCACAACACCTTGTAAGTCATCAATATCATATAAGAAAATACTTTCTAACGTATTAATTGCTGGATCAATATCACGAGGTACTGCAATATCTACTATAAAGAGCGGACGACCAGAGCGCATGCTTTCTACTTTGGACATCATTTCTTTCGTAATCACATATTCAGTCGAACCCGTTGAGCTAATTACAATATCAGCTTCTAACAGCGCGCATTGCAACTGATCTAATGACTTTGCAAGTCCCATATATTTTTCTGCCATCGTTTCTGCTTTTGCAAACGTACGATTCATAACAGTTACTTTACGAGCACCGCTCCCGTATAAGTTCTGCAGTGCTAATTCGCCCATTTTTCCCGCACCAAGAATAAGAACATGGCAATTTTTCAAATCACCAAAAATTTTCTTTCCAAGTTCTACAGCTGCATAACTGACCGACATTGCATTGCCACCAATTGTCGTTTCAGAATGTGCACGTTTCGCTAATGTAACAACTTGTTTAAACAATTCATTAAATATTGTTCCTGTCGTTTTTAGTTCTTGCGCAAGTAAGAAGCTATTCCGAATTTGTCCTAAAATTTGCGTTTCTCCAACTACCATTGAATCTAATCCACATGTTACGCGGAATAAATGATCTGTCGCACCGTCTTGTTCATACAGAGATAGGTACGGTGCAATTTCTTCTATTTCAAGCTGAAACCAATCAGCCATAAATTTCTTAATATAATAGCGTCCTGTGTGTAACTGGTCTACTACAGCATAGATTTCCGTTCGATTGCACGTTGATACAATGACATTTTCTAATACACTCTTTTGTTTTTGCAGCGTTGTCATTGCCTTCTCTAATTCTGCTGCCTGAAACGTTAGTTTCTCACGAATTTCTACAGGGGCTGTTCGATAGTTAACACCAACAACAAGAATATGCACGCAGCATGTCCCCCTTCAACCGATTTTTCATCTTATCTACTATCATAATACAACTTTCTTCTTATAAATCTGACAATCATGTGAACACCGTCTTTTTTCTCATTACTTATCTGACAATAAGTCATCTCCCGTGATAAGTAAAGAATGAAAAGTGCGGAAAACTTTTCATAAAGGACACTGATTTTCATTTCCTCGCTTAACTAACCCCCTCTGAAAAGAAAACCCACTTTATCCCGTTCAAAAGGACGCTCCTAAAAGAGAAGTTTCACTTTATAATAATTATAAAATAATAAAACTCTATCTGTACGTTACCAAAAAAAATTATCGGAATCAAGTAATGGAAACTATTCCATCTACGGTGAAAAACAATCTTTTATTAGCTTCTTTCAATCAAAAGAAAATATGTATGATTATACCAAATAATAATATGTGAATTTTTGGTTTTCTGGCACATCAGTCGCTGCCATGCAAAATAAAATATGACCGCGACTTACTTTCTCCTTTTATTTTAAACTTTGCATGTGGCAGGTTCTATGCACGGCCAGATGCTCTTTCCCTCCTAAAAACGAAAGGGACGTTTTTTATCGTAACTACTCAGTCATACATTTCATTGGAAAGTTATTTTCATGTTTCAGCATCTAAATTGCTGTCATGAAGATAAAAATGGTAATGCACCTCGCAACCTTTCTTTGTTTTAAAACGTTGCGTGTGGCAGGAAAAGGCCCTGGCCGCTCCAACACGCGGCCAGTTGCTCCCGCCAACCTAAAAAGAAAGTGGTTTTCTGCCTTTTTTTTTCATAGAGTGCCTGAGTAGTTACTTTTTACCTCATTTTTTCAAACTGTATAAACAAAAAACGTGTGACATCCGTCACACGCTTTTTGTTTTTGTAAACTTATGAATGGCTTTCCACGCTTCTTCTTTCCCAAGACCTGTTTCTGAAGAAAATAATACGACTTCATCTCCTGGTTCTACATCAAGCGTTTCTTTCACAACTTTTAAATGCTTTTGCCATTTCCCTTTTGGAATTTTATCAGCTTTTGTTGCAATAATGATTGTTGGAATTTCATAATGTTTTAAGAAATCATACATCATCACATCGTCGTTCGTCGGCTTATGACGTAAGTCAATAACGAGAACAGCTGCATCTAACTGCTGTCTTGTTGTGAAATACGTTTCAATCATCTTGCCCCATGCTGCTCGTTCTGATTTCGATACTTTCGCGTAACCATAACCTGGTACATCCACAAAATGCATCATATCATTAATGATGAAAAAGTTTAGTGTTTGCGTTTTTCCTGGTTTAGAAGAAATACGCACTAATTTTTTTCGATTTAAAATTTTATTAATAAAGGATGATTTCCCTACATTTGAACGACCCGCTAATGCGATTTCTGGTAAATCGCTCTCAGGATATTGTTCTGGTTTAACTGCACTAATGACAATCTCAGCTTTTGTTACTTTCATTTTTTCACTCCTACTAATGCATGCTCTAGTACCTCATCTAAATGAGAGACTGGCACAAACGTAAGGTTTTCCTTTACGCTTTCTGGAATATCGTCTAAATCTCTTTCATTTTCTGCTGGTAAAATAATTTTCGTTAAGCCTGCACGATGTGCGCTTAACGTTTTTTCTTTCAATCCACCAATCGGTAACACGCGACCACGAAGTGTAATTTCACCTGTCATTCCCACTTCTTTACTAACAGGAATACCTGTTAATGCTGAAATAAGAGCCGTTGCCATCGTAATCCCCGCTGATGGTCCATCTTTTGGTACAGCGCCCTCAGGAACATGAATATGAATATCATGTTTTTCATGGAAGTCAGGATCAATATGTAATTCTTCCGCACGAGAACGAATGTAACTAAATGCCGCTTGTGCAGATTCTTTCATCACATCACCAAGTTTCCCCGTTAAAATCAATTTCCCTTTCCCCGGGGATACAGATACTTCAATCGCAAGCGTATCTCCACCAGCTGCTGTATACGCTAAACCTGTTGCCATCCCTACTTGATCTTTCGTTTCTGCTTGGCCATAACGGAATATACGTTTTCCAAGCAATTCAGTAATATTTTTCTCCGTTACAACGATGCGCTTACGTTCTTCCGTTACAATAACCTTCGCCGCTTTCCGGCAAAGCTTCGCAAGCTGACGTTCTAACGTACGAACACCCGCTTCACGCGTATAGTAACGGATAATTTCAAGAAGCGCTTCATCGCGCACTTGTAAATTCCCTTTTTTCAACCCATGTTCCTTCAATTGTTTCGACAATAAATGTTCACGGGCAATATGTACTTTTTCAAGTTCTGTATAACCAGCAATAGAAATAATCTCCATGCGGTCAAGGAGCGGCCCTGGAATGCTTGCAAGCGTATTAGCAGTTGCAACAAACATCACTTTTGATAAATCATACGGCTCTTCAATGTAATGATCACTAAAATTATGATTTTGTTCTGGATCTAATACCTCTAATAATGCTGCCGAAGGATCACCGCGAAAATCATTGGACATTTTATCAATCTCATCTAATAAAAAGACAGGATTAATTGTTTTTGCCTTTTTCATCCCTTGAATAATGCGGCCTGGCATCGCACCGACATACGTACGACGATGACCACGAATTTCTGATTCATCACGTACACCGCCAAGTGATACACGAACAAAATTACGATTCACTGATGTCGCAATTGAACGAGCTAACGATGTTTTCCCAACCCCAGGAGGACCAACTAAACAAAGAATAGGCCCTTTTAACGAATTAGTAAGCTTTTGCACTGCTAAATATTCAAGCACACGCTCTTTTACTTTTTCAAGCCCATAATGATCTTCATTTAAAATATTTTCAGCACGTGCAAGATCGATACGATCTTCCGTTGCCTCCGTCCAAGGAAGAGATAATAACCAATCAATATAATTACGAATAACACCGCTCTCCGCTGAACTTACCGGCAATTTCTCATAACGATCCAGCTCTTTTAATGCCGCCTTCATCGTTTCTTCTGGCATTCCTGATTCTTCAATCTTTTCGCGAAGCTCTTCTACTTCGCCGCCTTTTCCTTCTTTATCACCAAGCTCTGTTTGAATAGCTTTCATTTGTTCGCGTAAGAAGTACTCTTTTTGTGTACGCTCCATAGAACGTTTCACTTGTTGACCAATTTTCTTTTCTAGGTTTAATAACTCTTTTTCATCTTGAATAAAAGAAATAATTGTATGTAATCGTTCTTTCACTGCAATGATTTCTAAGATTTGTTGCTTTTGCTTCATTTTGAGCGGCAAATGAGATGATACGAGATCAGCTAATCGGCCCGGCTCCTCAATATCAACAACTGTCGCAAACGTTTCACTTGAAATTTTCTTGGACAACTTAATATATTGCTCAAAATACTCAATTAATGTACGCATTAGCGCCTTTTCTTCTAAATCGCCATCGTCTTCTTCCATTAACATGCGGACATTAGCTGTAATCACATCGTCTTCTTCAATAAACTCTGTCATTTCTACTCTATGTAAACCTTCAACAAGGATACGCATCGTCCCATTTGGCAATTTAAGCATTTGCTTCACTTTTGCTAATGTACCTACTTTATAAACATCATCTTCTTTCGGATCATCGATATTCACGTCTTTTTGCATCGCTAAAAAAATTACATTTTCATCCATAGCTGCCTGCTCAAGCGCTTTAATCGATTTATCACGTCCTACATCAAGATGCAGAACCATCGTCGGATATACGAGAACGCCTCTTAATGGTAGGAGGGGCACGATTCTTTCGTTTGCATTCATATTAGACATAGCACCTCCATAAATATCTTTGTTTCCCTATTTTATATTACAATAAAGCCTTATGCAATCGCAGAGACTTAATACGCTGTTTCCTGTTCAAGAAAAAGGACTTCGCTTAAGCATATAATGACTTAAGCGAAGTCTAAAATATCCAAGTGATTTAACTTTCTTCTTAACGAAAACTGTCCCTAAGATTCCAATTGATCTGCTCATATTTTCTTTCAAATCGATTGTGCATCATCTTCCTCGAAAGAGAGCAACGTATCGCCTGTTCGCTCTATTTTCTCCTTTATACATGCTAATACAAATACTTCTTTTAATTTTCGTACAGGTACAATTTCAATACCTTTAATTGTATAAAGAAGAGGCTGCATATTTTCCGCCGGAATGAGCACTTTCTTTGCCCCGGCCTTTTTTGCTGCTTTTACTTTCGCATAAACGCCGCCAACGGGTTTTATTTCCCCGTGAATACTAATTTCACCGGTCATCGCTATTTCATTACTGACATACATACGATGAACTGCAGAATATATACCTGTTGCAATCGCAATGCCGGCAGATGGACCATCAACTGGAACACCGCCTGGAAAGTTAATATGTATATCATATCCTTCTGGTAATAAATCGAGGGAACGAAGGACAGTTACAACATTATCAACAGAACCTTTCGCCATACTTTTACGGCGAATTGATTTTGATTGATTGCCGATACTCTCTTCTTCAACAATCCCCGTTACCACTACAGTCCCTTTTTCTTTTGCCGGAATTGCTGTTACTTCAATTTCGAGCAACGCTCCTGTATTCGGCCCATATACAGCCAAACCATTCACAAGACCAATTCTCGGAATTGGATATATATGTTTTTCGTATTTAGGCGTCAACTGACTTGAATGAATCACCCATTCAATATCTTCATCCTTTATGAAAGAGCGTCCTTCGTTAATTGCCATCCCAGCAGAGATTTGTACAAGGTTAATGGCTTCTCTTCCATTTCGTCCGTACATGCCAATCATTTCTACGCCTTGTTTCCCTATTTCCATACCTACCTTTTCAGCAGCATTTCTAGCTACCTCTTCAATCTCTTCTGTATCTAATTCACGAAAGAAAACTTCTAAACAACGCGAGCGAATCGCTGGAGGAATTTCCTCCGGTGAACGTGTCGTTGCGCCAACAAGACGAAAATCAGCCGGTAACCCTTTTTGAAAAATATCGTGTATATACGTTGGAATAAAAGTATTTTCCTCACTATAATAGGCACTTTCCAAAAACACTTTGCGGTCCTCAAGCACTTTTAACATTTTATTCATTTGAATTGGATGAAGCTCTCCAATCTCATCAATAAATAAAATACCTCCATGCGCATCTGTAACCGCTCCTTTTTTCGGTTGCGGAATACCCGCTTGTCCCATCGCACCTGCTCCTTGGTAAATCGGGTCATGAACAGAACCAATTAACGGATCAGCAATTCCTCGCTCATCAAACCGGGCTGTTGTGGCATCAAGTTCAATAAACTTTGCATTTATCTGAAACGGAGACTTCATATTTTTCTTCGCTTCTTCTAATACGAGACGAGCCGCTGCTGTTTTCCCAACTCCTGGCGGTCCATATATTATGACATGCTGTGGATTTGGGCCGCATAAAGCTGCTTTTAATGATTTAATACCATCTTCTTGTCCGACAATATCGGCAAATGACACCGGACGAACCTTTTCAGCAAGCGGTTCTGTTAAAGAAATTTCCCGCATTTTCCGAAGTTGCTCTAGCTCTTTCTTTGATTCTCTATCGATTGAAACTTTTTGCGTCCGCTGGTTTCGGAGTAAATGCCAAAAATATAATCCGACAATTACACCAAAAACTAGTTGAACGATTAAAAAAATATTTGTCCAGCTCATATTCATTTCCTCCCGCTATGTTTTACTCTTCAGTATCCCCTGGGAGGAAACACGCTAAACATAAGAAGAAACAGCAATTATATAATTGCTGTTTCTATCGTTCCACTTCATAAATAATGGGGGCCAAAGCCCCCATTGTTCAAAACACTTTATGCAGATGTTTTTGTATCTTGCTCAAGTACAGTACCATCTTGCAGCACTAATTTTGGCGTTGCATTTTCTGTTACTGTTTCTTTTGAAATCACACATTTTTCAATGTCTTTACGAGATGGAAGTTCAAACATCACATCTAGCATTAAACCTTCAATGATAGAACGAAGTCCACGTGCACCCGTTTTACGTTCAATTGCTTTTTTGGCAATTTCAACTAGAGCATCGTCTTCAAACTCTAATTCAACATCATCAAGCTCCAATAACTTTTGGAACTGCTTCACAAGCGCATTTTTCGGTTTTGTTAAGATGTCAACAAGAGCACCTTCATCAAGAGGCTCTAAGTTCGCAATAACTGGAAGACGACCAATAAATTCCGGAATTAATCCGAATTTCAATAAATCTTCTGGCAATACATGCGATAAAACATGCTTTTCTGTTACATCAGCATTTTTCTTCTCAGAACCGAAGCCAATCACTTTTTCACCAAGACGGCGTTTAATGATTGGTTCAATACCATCAAATGCACCGCCGCAAATGAATAAAATGTTTGTTGTATCAATTTGAATAAACTCTTGATGTGGATGCTTGCGGCCACCTTGAGGCGGTACACTCGCTACAGTTCCTTCTAAAATTTTCAGAAGTGCCTGTTGCACACCCTCACCAGATACGTCACGCGTAATTGACGGATTTTCTGACTTACGAGCCACTTTATCAATCTCGTCAATATAAATGATTCCTTTTTCCGCTTTCTCTACATCGTAATCAGCTGCTTGGATAAGTTTTAATAAGATGTTTTCTACATCTTCCCCTACGTATCCAGCTTCCGTTAAAGATGTTGCATCAGCAATTGCAAATGGAACATTTAAAATACGCGCTAATGTTTGAGCTAATAACGTTTTACCGCTACCTGTCGGCCCAATTAAAGAAATATTACTTTTCGCTAATTCTACATCATCAATTTTGCTGCTAGAATTAATGCGCTTGTAATGATTATATACCGCTACCGCTAATGCTTTCTTCGCTTGATCTTGTCCAATTACGTATTCATCCAAAATCTCACGAATTTCTACCGGCTTCGGTACATCTTTGAATTCTACTTCTTCATCTTTTGCAAGCTCCTCTTGCACGATTTCTGTGCAAAGTTCTATACATTCATCACAAATGTAAACACCAGGACCTGCTACAAGTTTTCGAACTTGCGTTTGCGTTTTACCACAGAAAGAACATTTTAATTGTCCTTTCTCATCATTAAATTTAAACATATTTTCACACCCCTTACAAAGTGCTAAAACCTTGCCTTCGTATGTACACGATAAATGTATCGTATGTAAATACATATTATGTCACTACGTGGCCAGAAATACAAATAATATAGTTAGTTATGTACAAATAAAAATTTTTAAAAACTTTTGAAATATGTATATTCGACTTTTGAAGAATCATTTCCTTCTTCATAACAAAATGTTTTACAAATATATTTATATTTATAAAACAAGGCACGAGCAATGTCGTGCCTTGTTATTTTATTATGCAGTCTTGCTGTTATCTACTAAGAAATCTACTGCTTTACGAACTTGAAGTTCTTCTTTTACACCTTCAACGTTACCTAGAGCTTGTTTCACAGCGTCTGCTGGCATGTTGTACATTTCAGCCATTTTTTCAACTTCTGTATCTACTTCTTCAGCAGTTGCTTCGATGTTTTCAGCTTTGATGATTGCTTCAAGAACAAGGTTAGTTGTTACGCGTTTTGCAGCGTCTTCTTTCATTTGTCCTTTTAATTTCTCTTCATCAGTACCTGTGAATTGGTAGTAAAGTTCTAAGTTCATACCTTGGTAGCTTAAGCGTTGCTCGAATTCACGAACCATACGATCTAACTCAGTTTCGATCATAGCTTCTGGAATATCGATTTCTGCATTTGCAGAAGCTTTTTCTACTACTTCGTCACGAACTTTGTGCTCAGCTTCTTGCTTTTTGCTTGCTTCTAAGTCTTCACGAATTTTTGCTTTTAACTCATCAAGAGTTGCTACTTCTTCGTTTGCATCTTTCGCGAACTCGTCATCTAAAGCAGGAAGTTCTTTCACTTTAATTTCATGAACTGTTACTTTAAATGTAGCTGGTTTACCAGCTAATTCAGCTGCATGGTATTCTTCTGGGAATGATACTTCTACGTCTTTTTGTTCGCCAGCTTTTAGACCAACTAATTGCTCTTCAAATCCTGGGATGAATGTGCCAGAACCGATTGTTAAAGAGTAGTTTTCACCTTTTCCACCTTCGAATGCTTCGCCATCAACGAAACCTTCGAAGTCGATTACAGCTGTATCATCGTTTCCTACAGTGCCATCTTCTTTTACTACAAGCTCAGCTTGACGCTCTTGTAAAGATTTTAATTCGTTCTCAACATCTTCGTCAGTTACAGTAGCATCCATTTTCTCTACTGTTAAGCCTTTGTATTCGCCTAATTTCACTTCAGGTTTTACAGTAACTTTTGCAGTGAAAATTAAGTTTTGGCCTTTTTCGAATTTCTCGATGTCGATTTCAGGATGAGCAACCGGGAAAATACCAGTTTCATCGATTGCTTCTCCATATGCTTTTGGTAAGATGATATCTAAAGCATCTTGGTATAAAGATTCTACACCGAAACGTTGTTCGAATAGAGGACGAGGCATTTTTCCTTTACGGAAGCCTGGTACGTTAATTGTTTTTACCACTTTTTTGAACGCAGCGTCTAAAGAGTTGTTTACTTCTTTCACATCAACTTCGATTGTTAAAACGCCAACGTTACCTTCTGATTTTTCCCATTTTACAGCCATTTTATTCTTTCCCTCCAACTATAATAATGTATGCACATACCTTTAGAGATCAAGGCCTTTATCATTTCTCATAAAGAAACAACAAACGCAAACTGATAAATTCAGTCTTCTATCCATTATGAAAAGCTTTGGACATATACTTCTCAATCTACTATTTGTCGAAAAGACAAATACGGTATATTTTGTTCGAGAATAATATGAAACATATAAGTAAGAGAATATTTGTTTCTATTCTCTTACAAAAAGGCAGATTTTAGCCTTTTGCAACCCTTACATTATAACATAGAATACTCTCGTTTCAATAACTGAAACATTCTTTTTCATTATACGGGCATAAACCCTTCTTTCTCAATACGTAAAAACCACTGATATGCAATATGGTATTCTTCCAATGTAATACCATACTCCCGAAGAAGTTTCTCTTCATCGATTGGCATTCCAAAGCGTTTCCTTCCAACTCTCTCTAAAACAGCTGCCCATAATTCATCTTTGTCTGTTAATAGAGGAAACGGGAAGAGACTGGTCTGCATTTCTTTCCAATATGTAATAATCGCCCCATACATCGACGGATTATCATGCTCTAATCGTTCAGACAATATATGTAACACTTTTTCTGTATCATATTGATTAAAAGCCAAATTAGCCGGTATAACTGTTATTGTCTCCCCAAACTTCTCTATATCTATCTTCTCTTGTATTCCAAAGTCCATTAATAAGTATAAAATAGAAGTTTTAATATACGGGTGTTTCGTTTCATCTAATAAAAATGTACGAAACGTCGGCAACGCCTTTTCGACATGTTTAGTCGCAAGACGATTCACCGCGCGGAGCTGCTCCCCGTAATCACCAGTCAGCAAAGCATCCGCAAATACAGGTTCATCAAAAGATAAACCGTCATCTATCTCTACTACTTCTTCACTCTCTAACATACTCTTTGCAAACAAGGCAAGTTGTGCTAATTTTCCCTTTTGCTCTGCTGTTACTTCTTTCGTTTGTAGAACAGACTGCACCGTTTCAATAATACCTTCATAATTATTTGTTTGCACTAAAATCGTAATATACGTTTCGAGAATATCTTGAAATAAAAACTCCCCTGTTTCAAGTAATTTCTCGCATCGTTCTTTCGCTTCTTCCATTTCCTTTAGTTCAAGTAGACAAATAACTGAAGCTAATTCTGATTGCTCTGTCTGCGCTCCGTATTGGCGCAACATTTCGAAGTTTTTTAACGCATCTTCAAACCGACGCTCACGCAATGCAATAAATCCTTCATCAGTAAATCGCGCTGACAATTGCGGAAACAATACGACCGTACTTTCTTTTTTATTCATACGCTCGCCTCTTTTTTTAGATTTTCAATACACTTTAAAGTTAATATAACAAATGACAGTTCCGAACACAATAATGGGAATCTGTTCGTTTTTATTGAGAAAACATCAATTTCTTCTATATAAAAATTGAATATATATAAAGCAAAAGTAAAAATCTGACATAAAAATCATTTTCTTTTCAGATGGACGAGAGCGTCTGGCCGCGCATAGGAGCGGTCAGGGCCTTTTTCTGCCATATGCGATGTTAAAACAAAGAGAGGGAGAAAGTAGAAGGTTACTTTTTGCTTGGTATGGCGGCGACTTGTGTGTTGGAAAGCCAAAGCGGATATATATAAGCAAAAAGTAAAAACCTGACATCAGACCATTTTCTTTTTAGATGGCCCTGAACGTCTGGCCGCGAGTTGAAGCGATCTGGCCCTTTTCTGCCATAGGAAATGTTAAAACAAAGGGAGCAAACAAGTAGCATTTCACTTTTCGTTTTATATATCAGCGGGAAATACGAAAGTAAAAATTTCATGAATAACCAAAACAAAAAACCCTCTACTACCGATGCGGAGAGTTACTGGAAAGCTTTTATAATAGTAGGATATATAAAGAGGGTTATGATTTGAATAACAATAAACGTCGTCATAATGATTCCAAAAAAGAAAATAACCTTACTACGCTTTATCAACAACATAATAATGATGATTGTGCAGATGATTGAACAGGCGAAAAGTATACTTACACTTGAACTTAATAATCCGCCTGGAAACATGAATAATAAAATTACACTACAAACGCCAATCATTCCTAATAGCCATTCCATTCTCTGTCCCCTTAAATCTTTATTTATGCTATTAACTGTTTTACAACCTCGATCATCTGAGCCAGTTTGTCATACGCAATAACTCCAAATGCAATTGTTAAAGCTGCTACAGCTAATCCTTTCATCGTTTTTCCTCCTCGATTCATCTTTGTTACCTTTATTATAAAATATTTAGAAATAGTTACCATCGAACAACCTTACATGTACCTTACAGAATTGTAAGATTTCTCAAAAAAACACTACCTCAGTTAACATATACTGGGGTAGTTTTATGGTAT
The DNA here is from genome assembly GCF_023715645.1 of Bacillus cytotoxicus. Lineage (GTDB taxonomy): Bacteria > Bacillota > Bacilli > Bacillales > Bacillaceae_G > Bacillus_A > Bacillus_A cytotoxicus_A. Next base: position 71,392 of record NZ_JAMBOP010000019.1, read on the forward strand.
CTCCCTATATTCATCCGCAAAATTTATATATTTTTCTTGATAATTTTTTGGAGCTATAACTCTCAAACTAATTGATTTACGAAAAACTTTAGGATCGAAATAATAACATAAATCAGTTTGAGGACAATACACACAATAAACATCAATTTCTTCTTTATCTATATTTTTCGTAGTTGTGCCTTTTCCAGTTGAATAACTGGAACGAAACCTTATTTCAAGAATTCCTTTATCATTTAATTCTCTATATTTCACTTGAATCCGTTTAAACACGCCATCTTTATAAGCTACAAGGTCAAAAGGAGCATGCTCAGTCTGAGGAACAAGTATCATATAACCCTTTTCATATAAATCAACTTGCGCTTTTAAAACTCCTAAATCTCCTTTTGTTTTTGTATGATGATACACAATTACACCACCTATAGAGATTTTCTCAAACGGAATTACCACTATAAAGTTTCATTCCACCGTTCGTTTCTTCCTTCTTATATTTAACATTTCTTTCCGCACAAATGATATTAATATTATTAAGATAATTCTGAATTCAATAACGGAAGGATGACTCACAATGTTCAAAAAAGCAGCAGCTGATATGCTCGGCTTAAGTGATATCGGATCCGTTATTACCCCTGCTGATTACGATAAAGTAGATGCTGATGATTATGTCACGCATGAAGAAAATGAAAAAAATTTATTTTTTAATCAAATCAAAAACAGACGAGTATTGCTTTACAAATACAGCTCTTATTCACGTTGACGGCACGAGTGCAGTAAGCAAGAAACGCACACTTCGCCGTTACAATTATAACACACATAAAATTTCGAACGTCCTTCTTGAAACAGCTGGAACCGTCGATTTAGACATCGAAATTAAATTTACTATGGGCGGGGAACATTACTCCATTGATATACATAAAAAACATATTGAAGAAGTGAAAGATTTATATAAAACCCTTCTAAAAATCGCCGAAATTACTCACGAAAATGACATCGCAACGCAATACGCACACAAAAGCCTAGAAATGGCATCTTCTACACTAAGTAATGTAAAAAATGCTGAATTAGATCTTGCAGCACAGTTTAAAGAAATTAATCAAATTGTATTCAACTGGCTTGTTGATACGAAAAAACAATACAATGTAAAAGATTTTGGATTTGTGTTTGAGAAGTTTATTAACAATTAATGTAACAGTACAAAAGGAGAGTTGACTCAAAAGAGATGTAGATATCTTTTGAGTCAACTCCTTCCTATATATTCACTAATATATAGGCAATTTTTCAAATATATCGACGATTTTTTCGATATATCCTGCTTCTCATCTACTACAACCATTTCAAATACAATTAACCATCTTTCCTTATCACGAAAAACAGTTAGTCTACATTGGGCTAAATCAAAATTATAGTTATCTAGTGCAGGGAAATTAAAGTCTTCAGCATATCTATCTAACATATGAATTTCTTTCGCCTTCACATTACCAGCCTCCATTCACCGCTTATAAAAACAGTATAGCGAATGGCGTATCAGTGGTTCTTCCGACTAAATCTCTCCTTAGTTGAACAAGAAAAGGAACTACGTTTTATCCATTTATGATAACAATACATAGTTACATCATTTTTTTATTCAACCAGTCTACTTTACCAACGAAAAAGTAATTATTCTATTTTGGACTTAAAAATTTTCAAATTCGTGTCTTTTTCATGACCGTTAAGGCGAATGTTTCGCTATTAAGCGACCTATTTACCCGTTCTACACTTATGCATAGAATTTCACCACCCAAAATTTCCAAAAATGAAATTTAATAAAAAAGAGGATGCGTATTATTCTGTTATGCACAATTGCATATTATATTTTTATATTATGATATTGAAATTGTAATTATTAACCTATAAAATACAAGAGATTAAAAAAATAGTATTGGAGATGTAATATGAAAAAATTAATGAGTTTGCTAGTTATGACTTTTGTTTTTACACTAGCATTTCTACCAACCAAATCAAGCGCTGCGCCAGCACCACCATTGGAATTAGTAAAAATTCAAGCTATCGGTGACAACCCCAATAACCTTACGACTGTCAATGACACTCATATGACCCTACCTTTTACAACAAATAATAAAATGTATATAAAAGTATTTTTTAGGGGACAACCCGGTCCACGACCAATACTTTCTCTTGGGAGTGGTTTTAAGTATTACGAAGATGCATATTATGAAAGCCAACGTATGAAAGTATACGATAGATGGGACTTTGGCGGAGGCATAGGACGTATTGTAATTTATGAATTCGATGCAGAACAGTTTCAGCGTGGACATAACACCTACCATGAAGTAATTTTTACAGCTACGGACTCTAGAAGCTTTATGATAGAAAAATTTGATCGAATCTATGTATGGTTAGAATAGAATAAAATTTATCTTTTCAAGAAGCTAGCTTTTTCAGTTGGCTTCTTTTATATTTCAATTTACCAAAACATAGAAGAAACTTGGCGTAATATAAAATGTATTGTTTCAATCTTAACTAATTAGCATTTGTATCCTAAATTTCAAGTCCAAATTTCCTAGATAATTATTAGCGAAATCGACTATGTAAATCCGAAGTGAAATAAATGTATAGAAAATAATTACAACATACAGAAGCACAATAACTATACTAGCGATTTCAAACCCGAGTTGAAAATTTTCCTGTGCGCGTGTTTTCACCGTCTGGACGCCAAGATGCTCTTTTTTATTTACAAGAAACTCCGTAAACTTCCCCCCAACTTCTTCTTTCTCTAAATACAAACAACGCATTATAACGGCTATATCGCAATAACCTAGCGCTTTAGAAGTCAACGTAATATTCGCACCCTTCTCTAACAATTTCTTCGCAAAACCTCGTCTTAACGCATGCGGGTTAATATTCTTTAGTCTATAATTCCTCACATGCTTACTTAATCGCTTTGTTATATTGTTATTTATCCACCGCTTTTGGTAATAAATAATCGTTACGTGCTTTATTTTCCTTTCGTGTAATATCGTTTTGTTTCATAAGAACGTCTAACAACCGCATAAGCACATCATCAAAAGGTAAATGTAGCGACTCCATCACGTAACTCAATACCGCGCGTTAAATCGAGCAATGATTACAGAATATTAATTTCGCGGTCAGTCGCTCCTTCTTTAACAGGACTATCAACCTTTATTTTGATATTTCGCCAAAAGTTAATATCAATTCCAACCGTTATTGAAACAACGCCCTAAAAACGCCTTTAGGCACTTTAAACGTGTTAATTTTGTTTGATTACCCACTTTCATAGACGATAACCACAAATAAATATGGTTAACGTTCAGTTCTTCGATAAATCCTCCTTAACAGTTAAAGAATCTCTTCTTTTCGACACAAAAAATAAGCCTCCTAACTCGTTGTTGACCGATTATTGACCGTTTCAACTAACGAATTAAAAGGCTTATATATTGCGGAATTTGACGTTACCGCAAAGATTCTTCGTAGCGTCCCAGGAGAGATTCGAACTCCCGACCGACGGCTTAGCTTACCACCATAGCTTTCGCTACCAGCAAATACTGTTTGTAGTCTGGACTATATCTTCACCATTTCAGGTGCGACACGTGTAGTCTCTACGGAACCTCACGATGATTTTCATCATACTTTAGAGTTTTTACCATTAAGGTGTTCCCTTAATCATTCAAAACTCCTCAATCTTCTTAGAAGATCGTAAGTTTCCTCGGTATTACCATCAGCCGTACTGTTAAGGCTTCACCGATATAGTGTCGTCCACTTTATAGGTTCTTGTTTCCCTATAAAGGCTCCTATTCTTGAAGGCCGTTGCTCTATCCTGCTGAGCTACTGGGACATGGAGCGGGTGAAGAGAATCGAACTCTCGACCAGAGCTTGGAAGGCTCTTGTTTTACCACTAAACTACACCCGCATGATATGAATTTTTTTCTAATCGCCTTATCGACATTTTTCATTATATTACCGATACCAATGAAAGTCAACACCATTTTTTAAAAAATAGGGTGAAGAATTTTTCACCCTATTTTAAATGTTTTTTGTGCTACGATTGTTCCTTCTAAAGTTAGAAAGTGAATGTCCATTATATCCTCTTCTATTTTAAGTAAGGCAAATGTTTTTTCCCTTCTCGAACGCGGCAAGAGAATACTCCCTGGATTGATAAACAAAATATCGTCTATGATTTCTGCTCCTAATATATGTGAATGACCGAAGCAAGCGACATTTGCCTCTGCTTCTTTCGCACGATATAACAGTGTCTGCAGCGTCATTTTAATATTGTATAAATGTCCATGTGTGACGAGAAAACGTGTATTTTGCACTTCTGTGATGATGTCATTTGGAAAGTCTCCTGTAAAATCACAGTTTCCTTTCACTACATGAAATCCTTCTAGTTCAGTGCGCTGCGATGTTAATTCCGAATCACCGCAATGAATCATCACATCCACGTTTCCCTCGTACTGTTCTTTTAATTGCTTTAACTCTTTCACAGAACCGTGACTGTCGCTTACAATTAACGCCTTCATCGGTTTCGCTCCCTTATTCTTCTTCTCCTAAAAACCAGACTGGAATTTTTTCTTCTAATTTACGAAGCGCGCGTCCGCGATGACTAATTTTATTTTTCTCATCCGACGACAATTCTGCCATCGCGCTTTTGTATTCTTCTACATAAAAAATAGGATCATATCCAAAACCATTTTCTCCGCGCTGCTGTTCTAAAATCTTCCCTTCACACGTTCCATTTACAATCAATGGTTGTTTATCTACTTCTGGGAATGCAACGGCTAACGCGCAGTAAAAACGGGCCGTACGTTTTTCCATCGGAATATTCTTTAGTCCGTCTAACACTTTTTGAATGTTAGCTTGGTCGTCCTTTTGCTCACCTGCATAACGAGCAGAGTGTACTCCTGGTTTCCCCTGCAACGGATCTACAATTAAACCAGAATCATCAGCAATAACAATCTCATCTAGCTGTTTACACAGATGCTCCGCCTTTAAAATAGCGTTTTCTTCAAACGTTTCACCAGTTTCCTCTACTTCTTCAATATGAGGAAAATCATAAAGTGATTTTACTTCTAGATCAAATTTTTCAAATAGCTCGGCAAATTCACGTACTTTCCCGGCATTCTTTGTTGCTACGACAACTTGTTTCATATTTCCACCTCTATTCCATATGAGTTACAATATCACCCAATGCTTCTTTTTGTATTTCAACAAGCTGCAGAATCCCTTGTTCTGCTACATCAAGTAACTCATTCAATTCACCGCGGCTAAATGTCGCTTCTTCTCCTGTGCCTTGCACTTCAACAAAGTGTCCGTTTCCTGTCATAATGACATTCATGTCAACATTCGCTTTAGAATCTTCTGCATAATTTAAATCTAATACAATGCCGTGCTCATCAACGATTCCAACAGACGTTGCTGCTAAGAAATCTTTCACTGGAAGTTTCGACACCTTCCCTGCTGCCAAAAGCTTTTCAAACGCTAATACCATCGCTACATACGCACCAGTAATCGAAGCTGTTCTCGTTCCGCCATCAGCTTGAATGACATCACAGTCAATCCAAATTGTTTTTTCGCCAAGTGCTTCTAAATCAACAACAGCACGCAATGCTCGTCCGATTAAACGTTGAATTTCCATTGTACGTCCCGTTACTTTCCCTTTACTTGATTCGCGGATCGTACGCTGTTCTGTCGCACGAGGGATCATCGAATACTCTGCGGTAACCCATCCTTTTCCTTCTCCTCTCATAAATGGAGGAACTCGATCTTCAATCGTCGCTGCACAAATCACCTTTGTATCACCAACTTCAATTAGTACCGATCCTTCTGGATGTTTTAAATAATTCGTCTGAATATGTATACGACGCAAATCTGATGCTTGTCTACCATCTACTCGCATAAAAAATAACCCCCTTGTGACTACTACTTGTTAGTATAGCCCATTCAAAATTTATGTTATGTATCGCAATAAAAGAAGAGGAATTAACTACATTCCCCTTCTCTTCATACATTCAGTATATCAAATTATTTCTGTTTAAAAACTACCTGTATTCACGTTTTGCGGACGATCAATCGGTTTTATTAATTTATCGCCTTTTTCTGTAACAAGATTCGCCTTTCCGTTCACTTGAATGGAAACATTATTCACGCCTTGTTTTTCAGTTAAAGATAGTACAAGCGACTGCAGAACATAGTTAGAAACCTTACTTTTATCTTTATCCGCATAAATATTTTCATTAAAGTTCAATGTCACTGTCCCTTTTTCAAGTTTTGGCTCATTGATAAGCTTCACATCTGGATTAAAATCATATGTTAACGCCGACTTTTGCGACGGTCCTTTCACAAGTTCTTTTACAATTGTCGCAGCTTCATTTTCTTTCCCTTCAGCAACGCGGCGCGTTACCGGCACATAATACGTTTGTTTATTATTTTGCGCTAAGAAATAGAGTGTAATTGGTTTTGTATTTGCAAGATCCGCAACTTGCTCATCATCAAAGTTAATACCATTTGCTCGGCTTAGCCCATTACCAATCGGTGTTCCAGCAACAGGCATTTTCGATAAACCTTGCCCATTCATACTAAACTTCACATTCTTTACCTCTTTAAACTGCGTTAAAGTCCAAGTAACTGCTTCTACAATGCGGCGCTCTTCTTCTTTTTTATAGCTTTTTAGTTCTTTTGAAAAATCAACAACTGCAGTCCCATCCTTTTGCAAATCAATTTTTATTTCTGTATTAGCCGGGAGCACTGCTTGAAATCCATTTGGCAATACATTTGTTACCGGTCCGTCTTTCACTAAATATTGTAATGACTGCTTGATCACCGCATTATCTTTCGGAACAGGTAACTGCACCGTTTGCGGCACAACATAACCATTTTTATCTACAAGATATAAATCTATTTTTTTCGTTTCCCCTTGTTTCGCAGTTTCTTTCTTCTCACCGTCCGTATACGTTACCTTCTTAGGTGGATCAATTTGTTCTGTCGCTTTTTCCTTATTAAACAAACCACATCCTGTTAATAAAACTGTACTTAATGTAGCACAAACAAGCCATTTGAACGTCGATTTAGGCATACGTTTTCCTCCTAAAAAATCTAAGTTTGTACTACATGTATACGAGCCCGAGTCTTACTTTAGAACAAGCAATGACAACTTATCTAAAAAAACGTATCTACTCAGTCACTCTATGAAAAAAGGCAGAACCCTCCTTTTCTTTTTAGGTTGGCGAGGTGGATGTCCATTTTTATCTTCATGACCGCAATCTAGATGATGAAACATGAAAATAACTTTCCAATGAAATGTATGACTGAGTAGTTACAAAATAAATTACAGACATTTTTGAACAATTTATGAATCCTCCAAAGTTGTGATAAATATCACATCCCCTTATTCCCCAAAACTTTTATAATACGAGTATCAAAGTTTGTTAAACATTTCACATAAAAGAAGGGAAATGAATATGAAAACACGTTTAGTCATGATCGGAAATGGTATGGCCGGAATACGCTGCATCGAAGAAATTTTAAAACAAAACGATACCTTATATGACATTACCATTTTTGGAGATGAACCACACCCAAACTACAATCGCATTATGCTCTCCCACGTCTTACAAGGGAAAACAAATATACAAGATATTATTATGAACGAATACAATTGGTACGAAGAAAATAATATTACGTTGTATACAAACGAAAAAGTGCTGCAAATTGATCGGGAAGAACAGGTTATTGTTACAGACACGAATCGTCTTGTTATGTACGACAAACTCATTATCGCAACAGGATCCAGCGCTTTTATTTTACCTGTAGAAGGCGCAAATCTTCCTGGTGTAACAGGTTTTCGCACAATTGAAGATACACAATTTATGATAGATACCGCTAAGCAATATAAAAAAGCAGTTGTCATCGGCGGTGGATTACTTGGTTTAGAAGCTGCCAGAGGGCTTATTGACTTAGGAATGGACGTGCATGTTGTTCACTTAGCCTCGCACTTAATGGAACAACAACTCGACGTTAAGGCAGCTTCACTACTACGTGAAGATTTAGAATCACAAGGCATGAAGTTCCTTATGGAAAAGAAAACAGTAAAAATTCTTGGTACAAACCACGTTGAGGGCATTCAATTTGCAGATGGTGATATTGTAAATTGCGATTTAATCGTCATGGCTGTTGGAATACGCCCAAATACACAGTTAGCAAAAGACGCTGATTTACTTGTGAACCGCGGCATAGTCATTAATGACTATATGCAAACAAATGATGCTTCGATCTATGCAGTTGGTGAATGCGCCGAGCATAACGGGATTGCTTATGGTCTCGTTGCACCGCTCTATGAGCAAGGTGCTGTATTAGCAAAACACATAACAAATACACAAACAAACGGATATACCGGCAGCGTCGTCGGGACACAGCTAAAAGTTGCAGGATGCGACTTATTCTCCGCTGGTCAAATTTATGAAGATGATGCAACAAAAGCAATCTCCATTTTTGACGAATGTACACGTTCCTATAAAAAGGTTCTCATCCGGGACAACAAGGTTGTTGGTGTTGTTTTATACGGTGATACAAATGACGGAACACGACTCTTCAGCATGTTAAAAAAAGAAGAAGATATACAAGAATATACACCAGCTTCTCTTCTTCATAAAGCCGGTGAAGATAACGGCCTTGACGTTGCAAGTATGAGTGCTGATGAAACTGTTTGCGGATGTAACGGCGTTACAAAAGGAACGATTGTTCACGCTATTTTAGAACAAGATTTAACGACATTTGAAGAAGTAAAAGGATGTACAAAAGCGGCAGGATCTTGCGGTAAATGTCGCCCAGTTGTTGAACAAATTTTATCTCACACACTTGGAGATAACTTTGATGCTTCTGTCCAAGTTGCAGGCATGTGCGGGTGTACAACCTTATCTCGCGATGAAGTTGTAGCCGCAATTCAGGAAAAAGGCTTAAAGTCACCGAAAGAAGTCCGAAACGTCCTTGGCTTTGCACACGAAGAAGGCTGTTCAAAATGTCGCCCTGCCTTAAATTACTATTTACGTATGAGTTGTCCAGAGGAATATGCCGATGATAAAGCATCCCGCTTCGTTAATGAAAGAATGAATGGCAATATTCAACACGACGGTACGTTTTCTGTTATTCCACGTATGTACGGCGGCGTTACAACAGCAGATGATTTAATGAAAATTGCAGAAGTTGCGAAGAAATACGACGTCCCACTCGTAAAAATAACAGGCGCAAGCCGCATCGGTTTATATGGTGTGAAAAAAGAAGATTTACCAAAAGTATGGGCTGATCTCGATATGAATTCTGGCTATGCTTACTCGAAGTCTCTTCGCAATGTAAAATCATGTGTCGGATCGCGCTTCTGCCGCTTCGGTACAAAAGATTCATTAGGACTTGGCATGTTGCTTGAACAGTCATTAGAAATGGTAGATACACCTCATAAAATGAAAATGGGTGTAACAGGTTGTCCGCGTAACTGTGCAGAAGCATTAACGAAAGATTTCGGCGTCGTTTGTGTTGAAAATGGCTTCCAACTTTATATCGGTGGTAACGGCGGTACAGAAGTACGAGAAGCTGATTTTGTAATGATTGTCCCTTCAGAAGAAGATGCACTTCGCATCGCCACAGCTTACGTGCAACACTACCGTGAAACTGGCATTTACGGCGAACGTACAGCTCCTTGGGTAGAACGAATGGGCTTAGATCACATAAAAAAAGTGCTGCAAGATGACAGTATGGTCGCTATATTAAATGAACGCTTCCAAACAGCACGTAATACCTACGAAGAAGCTTGGGGACAAGCACTAGAAACCGGGTCACTAAAAACGATGTATGAAGTAGAGATTGTAAAATAAGGTAACCACTCAGTCATTCTATGAAAAAAGGCAGAAAAGCATCTTTTTAAATGGTCCTGAGGGACTAGCCATGCATAGCAGCGGTCAGGGCCTTTTCCTGCCACGCGCTAAATTTAAAAACAAAGAGAGGCAGCGAGGTGCATTGCCATTTTTATCTTCATGACAGCAATTTATATGCTGAAAAATGAAAATAACTATCTATAGGTAATAAGGAGCGTATTTTCACTGGAATCATACTCCTTACCAAACTTCTAAATGAATACATAACTGAGTAGTTACAAAATAAGGAGCGATTCATATGTTACAAACGAAAGAAAAAATAAAAATTATGTCTGCCGATGATCTTCCCGTGCAAATCGGTAAGGAAGTACACATAAAAGACATGTCTATCGCCTTATTTCGCCTGGCAAACGGCGACATTCGCGCTGTAGAAAATCGATGTCCTCATAAGAACGGGCCATTAGCGGAAGGAATTGTATCTGGTGAATTCGTCTTTTGTCCGCTGCACGATTGGAAAATTTCATTAGAAACAGGTGAAGTACAAAAACCTGATGACGGTTGTATTCAAACATATGAAGTACAAATTATTGATGGTGATATTTACATATACATGTAACTTATACAAGGAAGCCTCTTCTTGGCTTCCTTTCCAGTAAAAACAGATGAGGTGTGGAGATGAACGGATACGTATATTTAGTCGGTGCAGGACCTGGTGATGAAGGGCTTATTACAAAAAAAGCGATAGAGTGCTTACAAAAAGCAGATATTGTTTTATATGACCGCTTATTGAATCAAAATTTACTTCGCTATACAAAGGTAACATGCGAACTCATTTATTGCGGAAAAATGCCAACCAATCATATTATGCGCCAAGAAATGATTAACGCTCATTTACTTCAATATGCCAAAGAAGGTAAGACCGTTGTTCGCTTAAAAGGCGGAGACCCTTCTATATTTGGCCGAGTTGGTGAAGAAGCGGCTGCTTTAGCAGCAGAAAACATTCCATATGAGATTGTACCAGGTATTACATCTAGCATCGCCGCTAGCGCGTATGCCGGCATCCCTCTCACTCATCGCGATTACAGCAATAGCGTGACATTACTAACCGGTCATACAAAGGGACCGATTCAAGATGATGTCAACTACAACTCACTTTTAAATAGTGATACTATCGCCTTTTACATGGGCATTAAAAACTTACCGACCATTTGCGAAAACTTACTGCAAACCGGAAAGAAAAAAGACACACCAGTAGCAGTCATCGAATGGGGGACAACCGGAAGACAGCGAGTCGTTACAGGTACACTCTCCACAATTGTTGACAGTGTCAAAAAGGAACATATTTCAAACCCTTCCATGACAATCGTTGGAGATGTCGTATCCTTGCGAAAACAAATCGCTTGGAAAGAACATAAGCCATTACATGGAAAAAAAGTTTTGCTCGCCTCTTCATCAAATAAAACAAGTAAAACAGAAAAAACATTACAAGAAGCCGGAGCAGAAACATACCAAATTCCAACCTTCAAAAAACGAGATTATACTTTAACAGAGGAACAACTCCTTGAAATATTTGATGCCAAACGACTCGGTTTCTGTTCAGCCGAAAGCGTAGCAATTTTGTTACAATCATGCGCACAGCACCGGAAAGATATCCGTTCCTTACAAGGAGTTCTCCAGCATATGAATCACGCTGTCGAAGAAGCCCTTATGAAATGCGGTCTCTTCAGTGAACAAGCAAGATTTTCTACAAAATCAACTGTGTATCTAGGACGAAATATTAACCGAATTGCTGTTATTCAAGAAAAAATTGGACCTGGTTCTTATATCATGACACATGAATACAAAATAGATCATCGGTTTGATGAAATTCACACACGTATGCTCTCTGAATTTACTTGGGATAGCATTGTATTTGAAGGACGCGCCGCAATTGATACATTTATTGCAGAAGCGAAACGCCTTGGTTTCATGCATATTGCTAATTTACCATTCTCGTATACAGATGAACTAACTTTACAGTATGCAAATAAAATCGGTTTCCAGAACATCGATCATGAAGTACAAGCGATTTTTAACGAGAAAGAAGTGACGAAACGGTGAAAGGGATTGTTTATATTGGACACGGTAGCCGATTACAAGAAGGCAACGAACAATTTATCCACTTTGTCCAGTCTGTCATAAAGGGGCGAAGTGAAGGGATTCAAAAAATCGGCTTTCTTGAACTCACAACACCAACTGTCCAAGATGCAATTACGGAAGCAATTTTAGACGGGGCAACTGAAGTTTTACTTGTCCCTGTTTTATTATTTGCAGCGGCTCATTATAAACGTGACGTCCCTTTCGAAATTGAGAAAATGAAAAAGAGCTATCCGCATATTACATTTTCAATTGTACCGCCTTTTAGTACACACCCGCTCATGATTGAACTTGTAATCAAAAGAATACGTGAAGCCTTGCCTATACAAAATAGCGAAATTCTACTCGTCGGCCGAGGCAGTAGTGATCTTCAGCCTATACATGAATTGCAGCAAATTGGATCCGCGGTTGAGCGAAAAATTGGCATACCAGTTTCCTGCTCTTTTTTAACAAAAGGAACACCTTCTTTTACCGAAGAACTTAATCATATAGCAGCAGCGGCCAAGCACGTATATGTCATGCCATACCTTCTCTTTACCGGGTTATTACTCCGGAAAATCGAGCGCCATACACACACATATACGAACGTTACAACCTGTAACTGCCTTCAATTTGATCCCTATATGAAGTCCGCATTATTAGAACGAATGGAGGAATGTGTATATGTGTAACTTATATCCCCTTGTCTGTAACTTACAAGGCAAACGCGTTGTCATTATCGGAGGCGGAAAAATTGCATACCGAAAAGCGTGTGGATTACAGGATACAGGAGCCCTCGTCACTGTTGTGAGTCCAGAAATTTGCGAAGAAATGAAGAAACTCTCCTATATTACATGGAAACAAAAAATATTTACAGACGAAGACATACAAGACGCCCATCTCATTTATGCCGCAACAAATCATCATGATGTAAATATGATGGTCAAACAGGCAGCGCATGATTTTCAGTGGATTAATATCGTAAGTGACGGCACACAATCATCTTTTCACACACCTGCCGTTATTCGAAATAATGAATATATTGTAAGTATATCTACTTCAGGTCAACATCCAGCATTCGCAAAACGAATCAAACAAGAACTAACAGCTACGCTTCCGCAAATTATCAAGTAAAACTTTCAGCGGAAGTTACAACTCTTATGAACAGTAAAGCGTCGATCCTGCAAAAAAGACCATCCTTATGCAAATATCCATTGCATAAGGATGGTCTTTCTATATTTCAACACATAGATTGCTGCTATGCAGAATACAACATGCCTGCTCCTGTTGTTTCAAACATGGCATGTGGCAGAAAAAGGCCCTGACCGCTCCTATGCGCGGCCAGACGCTCTCGCCTCCCCTAAAAAAAGGAGGTTTTATGTCAGTTCTTCAATTTGGATTTATAAAACGATATGCTTCACATTCTCAATTGGTTGTCCGAACCACTTCGAAGCAATTTCTTTAAACACATCAATTTCTCCTGTTGTTAAGAAAAGATGATCACTTTGCTCTTCTATATCATACAACATCTTACTATGATACAAAATCGTGCTCACTTCACGAGCTGTTTCATCACCTGAACTAATCAATTGTACAGTATCGCCCATAACCCGCCCAATAACTGGTTCTAAAATCGGATAATGCGTACATCCTAAAATTAATGTATCAATTTCCGTCTCCTTCAATGGTTGCAATGTTTCTCTTACCACTTCGTACGCCATTTCACTCTCAAAGTTTCCGCTCTCCACAAGCTCAACAAACGGCGGGCAAGCTAAACTCTCTACGAATACGCGGTTGTTAATCGATTTTAACGCGTATTCATACGCACCGCTTTTCACTGTTCCAATCGTTCCAATCACACCAACATTGTACGAATTTGTCACTTTCAATGCTGTGCGCGCACCTGGATGGATGACACCTACAACTGGAATAGATAATTTCTTTTGCATTTCTTCAAGCACAACTGCCGTTGCTGTATTACAAGCAATTACAAGCATCTTAATATCACGCGCTAGTAAATGCTCTGTCATTTCCCATGTAAATTGTCTTACTTCTTCACGAGATCGCGGACCATACGGGCAACGTGCTGTATCTCCTAAATATATAATTCGCTCTTTCGGTAATTGTCGAATTAATTCTTTTGCTACCGTTAAACCACCAACACCTGAATCAATTACACCAATCGCTCTATTCAAAACAATCGCCCCGTTTTCTCTTTCATAATCTAACTGTACATTTCCTAACAGCACACCCATTCATAGAATAATAGAAGGTTCACCTTATGTACATGAATAGACCTTTTCATTTTCCTCCTTTTCCTAGTAATTTGCAAGATACAAAAATAACCGGCTTTTCTTTACATGAAAGCCGGTTTCTTCATCCTTTATAGTTCAAGCTCTCCCATACGAAGGAGCTCGACAACTGCTTGTGAGCGTCCCTTAACTCCTAGCTTTTGCATTGCATTTGAGATGTGTAGTGATTGCAAAAAAGAATAGCCCCTCTTCCCGTCTACTCACATATTGTTCCATAATAATTATCAAATACTATATCCTTGAATAATTTCATTTGTCTGAGCTACAAAACAACACTCTTCAGGATAGACCAAGATAGAATGATGATAACTATTCTTGTTAAACGAATGACTTCTTAACACGTCCCCATTCTCATGTATAGCCGCGACTATTGTTTCCAAATTATTTGATACTACCCATAGATAAATATTCTTATTTGGAATCCATACTAACCTTGATTCAAATGCTTTTGGAAGAGCGCTATATCTCCATAAGACTTCACCTTGATAATTGTAACCTTTTACTTCTGTTTTTGTGACAACCACTAAGCTACTCAATCCCAATGTCACAGATTGAATACTTTCTTGCTCTTTAATTTCAAGGATTTTCTCTAAATTCGTGCTATAGAACGATACCAATCTTGTTCCTATTCGGAATACCAAATTATGTTCCGTTGTTTCATAAGCTTCATAAATAGCCGCCGAAAACTTTAATTCTATTTTACTATTTCGACTTTCCAATTCATATTTTTTCTTGTCTGTTCTTTTTAATCTGAAATTAGGTAAACTTACATCGTTTAATCCTGCGCCGAACACATTCTGTTTTTCACTTTCAACACCAGATTCATTTATTTTTAGTCTCCATTTTCCTTTGCTGTCGATTTCGAATATACCAGAAGCAGACTTCTCCCCTCTATCGGAAGCAAAATGAACAATAGCCCTGTCCTCGGAAATAAAATCTAGATTAAATCCATGAGCATCCACTTTGAATTTATCAAGTTGCTGACCATCTTTTGAATAGGTAACAATATGCCCAGGAAGATAGGTAATTTCTGATCCTGAAGGTATACTTGTAAACAAAACCTCTCCATCTAAAGATAGGAATAGCGACCACATAGATGAATATATATGGTTTTCCCAAATAACATTTTCACCAAGGTCATAACATACTAATTTATGGCTCAAACGGTCTTTTTCTCTTTGTTTATCAGATAGCTTTACTAATTCATTAATTGGTTTCCTCGGTCCTTCCTCAACCACGTAGACCCTTTGATTTTTCATGTCAATAACTCGACTACCAAACCACTCTTTTTTACTCTTTATCTCCCATTTCCCTGAAAACCGCTTAGTCACAGTAATCTCAGGTGCCACCCCACTTTGAACATCAACCTTTTCTACATCCGTAAAGATTTTAGCCTCAAAATGTTGCCATTGGTGATTTTCAGGAGCTAACCAAAAGTATCCTTGATTATGAATCCCTCCATCAAAAAATACATTTTGACCAGATAAAATGAATAATTTCATTCCAGAGTGCCCTTCTGAGCCTTTTATGAGGTTTCCAGTGTCTTTGTGTAGTTCATATAATCGATTATCTTCACAAACAACTAAATATTTTTCTTGATTAGGAATCAGTTGAATAGTGGCGGCTTGTTTTGGCAGCTGTGCTCCATAAATAAATTTCCCATCTCTGTTTAACCAGAAGGTTTCTCCAGATTGAAAAGAGACAACCAATTTATTCTCTATCCAACAGATGTATCTACCTTCATTTTTAAATGCATTAATCCATTTAAGCCTCCCACTACTATCCCAGGCAGAAACTCGCCCCTTCTCTTCTAAAATGAATACCATGTCAGTTTTGTGATCATGCGCGAAACCAGCGAATGGCGAATTAAAACTCATTCTCTCAAACCCCATAGAAAATTGAGCTGCTAATTGTTTAGCAAACATACTTATTGCTTCTTCTTCAGTTTGTGGTGGGGCAGATAATTCACGTTGAACTTCTTCTTGTTTTTGTTGTAATTCTTTTTCTTTCAGTTCAGAAATAGCAATTCTAGCCTTTAAATTACCGTTATTGTCCAAACGATACAATCTATCCATACTCGAGACAAAAATATCGGTTGAATCCACTGACACCTCAAGTAAATAAGGCATAAAACTAAGCTCACCAAACATTGTGGAGAGTATTTCTTTAAAAGCAATGCCCCATTTTAGATCTCCATTAAAGTCAAAGCAATAGAGCTTACCTGGACCGTCATATGTTTCCCGGGTTCCTACTAACCAAAAATCATTACCTATCGCAAATCTAAAAGGTTGCCATTGAAACTCATATACAATAGCTCGCTTATTCTTATAATGTACAAAAGCAACCTTTTCTTTATCATGAAGTAGAGCACCCACGTGATTCACAGCAACAGGATGCATTTTTTCTAAAGCTGTTTCTTTTAAATTTATTTGTTGTACTTGCTCTTTAGTAATAATTTCAATAGTTCCTGCAGCCTCAACAATAAGTAAATCTTGATTATGATAAAGATGTCGAAATTTCCTACGAGACCTTGTTTCAAAATTTATTAGTTTAGGATTTTTCTTAGCTACAGAAAAAAATGAATTCCATGTGAGCTGACTATTCATTTGTAATGGAATAGTTGATATTGGTCGAATTGTACCCTTATCAAGAAAATCATAGTATTTATTTTGTTTAACACTTCCTAAACGACGCTCTGAATTTGCCGTTGAACCATTATTAGGTTCCTTAACAGCCGGATTAGAAAATAACTTTTTTATTGTATTGAATATCCCCATAATTATCCCTCTCTGAATAAAAATTAATCTATTTTCTCAAATTATCTCTTTGCAAACTTATTTCTCTAATTAGATACTAACATAAAATTTTCCATATATAACTACTTGTACAAAGTTATTATTCATTATGAAAATAAGAAGGGATATGTAAACTCCCCCCTTATAACGGACTTTCAAAAGTATAGATAATATCTACCGTCCCGTTTTGATGGATATTAATTTTTTGAATTAACGTTTGAAATACATGAATCAAATCTTGCTCTTGCTTTTGTAACTGCTCAAATGCTTGTTTTATTGTTTGAATATCAATTTGAACATGATTGCCATTTTGTATCACTAGTAATTCATGATCCGCTTTGATTATTTCCGATTCAAGATCGTTCCGCTTTTTTTCAAACTCCTCTTTATTAATAAGTTCTTCTAAATACAAATCTAGTAGCGATTTTTTCTTTTGCTGATTTGTACTCATAAGCTGTTTTAACTTTTTTATCTTTTTTTCTTGTCCCTTTTCGACATTACTTTGAAGCATTAAAGTCACAGACTCTCCTTTTTCCACTAATAAATTTATGATAAACTGACGAAAATCCCCATATTGAATCGGCACATGATTTACACAACCATGCTTTCCTGCCCGACGGTATTGAGAACACTTTAAATATTTCCATTCTGTTCGCTCTCCACTTTTCTTTTTCAAATGAGACTGTACAATTATCATATTAGAACCACAGACTGCACATTTTGCTAGATTACGAAATTCATTCCAAGCTGTAATTTTCGTTTTATTTTTTTTATTTTTTTTTCGATTTGCTTGATCCCATATCTCTTCTTCAACAATCTTAGGATGATGATTAGGAAAAACAAACCATTTTTCTTTTGGGTTTCGAATTTGTTTTTTCTTACCACCAACTTTTACTGAAGTGTATTGATTTAAAATAAAGGTTCCTTTATAAATTGAACTTTGAAGGATTCTTTGAACTGATGTCATTTGCCAGTTCTTTTTAGTTTTCGACTTTATACCCAATCGATTTAATTCATTTGTTATCTTTTTATATCCCCAACCTTCGAGATACCATTTATACATCATTTGGACGACTTGGGCTTCTTCCTCATTAATCACCAATTTTTGATTTTCACGATTGTATCCATATGGAACTTTCCCAATATGTTCCCCACGCCGAACTTTTACTGCTAAAGCTGCCGTGATACTAGACGAAAGCGTTCTACTGTATTGAGCTGAAAATAAAGACCACAGCTCAAATGCCATGTCATTTTTTCCAGCCTTTACAGAGTCGTAACCTTCTTCGACAGAAATAATTCGAACATGATGAGCCAAAAACACTTCACGAATTTCTAGTGAATCCTTCAAATCCCTCGCCAAACGAGAAATGGATTTAAAAACAACCATATTAATTTCTTTTGCTTTTGCCTTTTGCAATAACAATTGAATAGAAGGTCGGTCTACAAATAAAGTCCCACTTATTCCTTCATCTTTAAAAACACGTTTTTCATCCCACTTAAATCCATTTCGTTCTAACCAATTTCGGCAGATATCTATTTGGTTTTCGACAGATGAAACTTGTTCATCTCGATCCGTTGATACACGAACATATACTGCGTAAGACTCCAATACTTTCACCTTCCCATCTCCGAACCACCAGACTACCGAATTTCACATTAAATGTTTTTTTATCCTTTTATAAAAGATATGACATCTTACTGTTTTTTCATTACTAATACTGAAACAGCTTATTTCAATATTAGTATGTCTTTAACAAGGCATAAAATTCATTTTAGTAAAATTATTTTACATAAATGAATTTTGTACAAAAATTAAAAAGAAACAACGAGTTGTGGAAGGTTAACACATACATTGAATAAAACAAAAAAACAAGCGCCTGAGTAGGCGCTTGTTTTCACTTTGTTGAAAAAAGATTATGTCAAAGAAAATGCCAAGTTTTTTTGGCATTTTTTGATTTCTATTTGTTTTATAAAGGAGTTTCTTCTATAATTTGATGTGTTAGGTGTAAACCAACTCGCTTAA
>NZ_JAMBOP010000002.1 GCF_023715645.1 Bacillus cytotoxicus
TCCTCCGTTTGCTCAAATATTGGTTGGCGAACCAATTTTATTTTAGCACCTCGGAAGAGTTTTTTTTAATACCATGCTGAAAGCTTTTTAGAACCCTAGGCCTAGCCTAGGGTTTTCGTTTCTACAAAAAAAACCTCCCTTTCATATAGGGAGGTATCATTTGAATTGTCTAATAAAAAAACAGTTTATAGAAGGAAGAATGAAAGAACTTTATTTAGCGTTCCATTTTATTCTTCATAAATCTCTCCATACGTTCTAACGCTTTCTCTAACTGTTCTAATGAAGTCGCATACGATAAACGAACATTGTTCGGTGCTCCAAATCCTGTTCCTGGAACAAGAGCAACTTTTTCTTCTTCTAACAATGCTTTTGCCCATTCATCAACCGTTTCATAACCAGCTAATGCGACTGCTTCTTTTACATTTGGGAACAAATAGAACGCTCCTTGTGGTTTAATACAAGAGAACCCAGGAATTTGAATTAGCTTATCATACACAATATTTAATCGTTCTTCAAATGCTCTGCGCATGATTTCCACAGGCTGTTGATCACCAGCATAAGCAGCAATCGTTCCATACTGTGCAATGGAAGTAGGGTTTGACGTACTATGACTCGCTAAGTTCGTCATTGCCTTAATGAGCTCTTTATTACCGGCTGCATAGCCAATGCGCCATCCTGTCATCGAATGCGATTTTGATACACCGTTAATAATAAGCGTCTGTTTTTGTAATTCATTAGAAATCTCAGCAATTGATGTATACACTGCATCGCCATAAATTAATTTCTCATAAATTTCATCAGAAACGATTAAAATGTCGTGTTCTAAACATACTTGTCCAAGCTGTTCAAGCTCTTCTTTACTATAAATCATCCCTGTTGGGTTGCTAGGTGAATTAATAATGACCGCTTTCGTTTTCTCTGTAATGACTTGACGTAATTGCTCCGGTGTTATTTTGTAATGATTTTCTTCCAAACCATCTACATATACCGGCTTTCCGCCTGCAAGCTTCACTTGTTCTGGATAGCTTACCCAATATGGAGTTGGAATAACAACTTCATCCCCTTCATCAAGCAATACTTGGAACAGCGTATATAAAGCGTGCTTTGCACCGTTACAAACAATAATTTGAGATGGTTCATAAGATATGCCTTGGTCACGCTCGAATTTTTTGATAATTTCTTGTTTTAGCGCAGCTAATCCACCAGTTGGTGTATATTTCGTATACCCTTCTAACATTGCTTTATAAGCAGCCTCTATAATATGCTCCGGCGTATTAAAATCCGGCTCTCCTGCTCCTAAAGCAATCACATCATGTCCTTCTGCTTTTAACGCTTGTGCCTTTGCTGTAATTTCTAACGTTGAAGATGGTGTTAGAGCAGCTACTCGCTTCGCTAATTTCATCCTAAGTTCCCCCTGCACTTATTTTTCAATACTATATCGTTTTAAAAACTTACCATCTTGAAAAGCAAGATAATAGTAAGTATAACGATTTTCATCATCAATATATGTAACTTCCCATAATGGAACATTGTTTTCGGCGCCTAATTTTGCTTTGACAAATTGCTTTGGTTTTCGTTCCTTTGCAACAATTTGCAATGCTTCTTTTTCAGAGATACCTTTGTTTGCTTCTTGCACCAAAATATCTCCTTTTTTCTCAGGCACCCAAACGATATATTGTTCTCCTTTTTCATTCACACCTTGTACAACTTCATATGGAGTTTGACCGTTATAATAATCGATTTTTGTTACGTTTGTGAGTTTTGCTTTTTCCTTTGCAATCTCAACTGTTTTCGATTCTTTCGGAACCTTTTTCTCCATAGTCGCATTATAAATGTGACCCCCGTATAAAACAACTGCAACGACTACAATTAAAATTGTCCAAATCCACTTTTTCATTGTATCACTACGTTCTGTAAATCGTAAAAATTGCTGTCTCTTTTTCATTTTCGTCTAATGCTAATCCGAACATCAGATCTTTCTCTTTTAATGTTCGATTTAAGCTATCAACAACCTTATATAAATCAGACGAGTATGTCAGACGCGTCGTTGATAATACTTCAATTTTCTTCTCCATGAAAATTCCTCCGTTACACAAAATTTCTAATTATAAAAGAACGCATTGCGGTTACAATAAGGGTACATTCTTTCCAACCCCTGCTTCATCACCCATCTATTATAGCAGGACATGTTCTTCAAAAAAAGGTTTGACGTCGAAAACCAATGTATTTCTATATTTAACGTAAGAAAAAATAAAAATTCCTCCTACCCACATGTAACGCCTGAAGCAACTATGCTTCAGGCGTTACCTTTTATAACTTTATCCTAAGATGGCAATCCCACTCTGTTACTCCATTTTTTTGATTAAATCATCTAATGGTCCTTCATGCAGTGGAATACTTGGAATCGATTGAAGAAATCGTTTTCCGTAAAAAGAGGAAGTAAGACGACGATCTAACACAAACACTGTTCCTGTATCCGACGTTGTACGAATAAGGCGTCCGAACCCTTGTTTAAAACGAAGAATTGCTTGCGGCAATGCAAGCTGTGTAAATGGATCTTCTCCCTTTTCTTTTAATCGTTCCCCTTTTGCCTGCATCATCGGCTGATGTGGTGATGTGAACGGAAGACGTACGATAACAAGACAACTTAATGCTTCTCCTGGTATGTCAATTCCTTCCCAAAAACTGCTCGTTCCTAATAAGATGGCCTTTTCAAACTCTTGAAACTTCCGAATCATTCTAGTGCGACTACGGTTATGAACACTTTGTGTTAATAACAGGAATTCTTCTAATTCCTCTTCCTTCTTTAATATCTCATATACTTCTTTTAACATTTCGTATGATGTAAATAAAACAAGCATTCGACCATTTGTAGCTTTCGCAATTTTTGTAATATGCTTCGAAACCGCTTTTACATACTTTGCTTCGCTTACATGTTTAATATGCGGAACATCTGTTGAAACCATTAGCTTTACTTTCTCTTCATAATGAAATGGTGATGGGATGGTTACTGTATTTGGTGTGAAATCCTCTAAACCAAGCTCCGATTCAATATAATTAAACGTATCATTTACCGTTAAAGTGGCTGAGGTAAAAATAACACTTCGTTTCCGCGCCAAAAATTGATCAGCAAATAAATCGCTAATATAAACTGGCTGTGCATATAAAACAGTTGAATGAATGGTTCCTTTCGTCTCAGTTTCCATCCATGTGACATGGCTCGTTTCTTCTAAAATAAGCATCCGTATCGATTGGGTCATTTTAGAAAGAACTTCAGTTAGATGCACAAACTCTCCGGTAACCATATGTAGTTCCCATTCACTTTGCTTTTGCAATATTTCACATTGTTTTTCTAATTGCGTAAGTACTCGTCCTAACTGGTGGACAAAGCGATCTGTTAATTCCACAATACTGCGCCAAAGCTTGCCTCTTTCCTTCTTTACATCATAACGGTAAATAAGTGGCATATTTCCAGATACATGTTCCTGCTTTGTTTTTTGAAATATAAACGTACGTAGCATTTGAAATAATTCGTCTGCATCAAACTTTATTTCTTTCAACATATAGCTAATCATTTGAAACGTAGAACGGGAAGCAATTTGTAATTGCTTCATCATATCATACGCTTTTGCTAATACATTAGATGTTTCTAGCGTACCAAATCGTGATAATACAATTTGAAAATACATACAAGAAAATTGCTCTCCTAACGCTCTACTTGCCGTTTCTTCAAGATGGTGCGCTTCATCAAAAATAATATGTTCACATGAAGCAAGCAATGGTTCTTCACTTACAAAATCCTGAAATAACAACGTATGATTTGTAACTACAACATCTGCAAATAACGCTTTGTTTTTGGCACGTTGATAAAAGCAGCGGCTAAACCAAGTACTTTTCATCCGACTCGGACTATGAGCATCACTGCAAATCCGCTCCCACAATAGCTTCCCGCCAGCTGGAATATTCAACTCATCTTGATCTCCTGTTTCTGTATCAAGAAGCCATACTAAAATTTTCGCTTTCGTTAATGCATTATCATAATTGTTTTCAATTTCCCCGAGCGCATACTCAAATTTATGTAGACACAAATAATGCTTTCTTCCTTTTAACATTGCTACTTCAAATGGAAACGGAAGTATTGTTTTCAGCAACGGGATTTCTTTTGCTAAAATTTGTTGCTGCAGTTGCACAGTTTGTGTGCTTATGACTACTGGCTTTTCTTTTTCTTTCGCATAAAAAATACTAGGGAGTAAATATGCTAACGTTTTCCCCGTACCTGTTCCCGCTTCAATTAATGAAAAACGAGCGTCTCGAAGCGCTTCGTAAACCTCATTGATCATCATTTGCTGCCCTTCTCTTTCTTCAAAAAACGGCATTACTTCCTTTAAACGCTGCATCGTTTCTGATAGAAAAGAAGAAAAATCAGTAGGAGCATCCTCTCCCATTGGCAATGTATAATTGCGTTTACCTAAAGCGATATTTCGGTATATATCATATTCTTTCTCATCATCTGTTCTATGCATCATTTTATTTAAAATACATGCAGACATAATATCTCCAATGTTACTTTGAAACATATCACTTAGCTCATATAGAGATTGCAACGTAACGAGTGGTAAACTTTCCATTTTAGAAAGGAATTGTAAAAATATCTCTGCTGTTACCATTGCATCACTATCGGCACGATGGGGCTGGTCATGATCAAAACCATATCTTTTGGCTAAATCGCGTAATTTATAACTATCAGCTGTTGGCAATAAAATATGCGCCAGTTCAACTGTATCAATTTTCGAACATGTTACTTCAGAGAATCCAGCTTGCCGTAATTCTTCCGTCAAAAAACTCCAATCAAAATGAACATTATGCGCAACGAAGTACGCACCTTGTAATAGTTCAATAATCATCGGCGCCACATCTCGGAATAACGGAGCTTGTTTCACAAGTGTTTCATCAATCCCCGTCAATTCTGTAATAAATGGTGGAATGTCCCGTTCGGGGTTTACAAAAGAAGAGAAAATTTCAAGAATTTCTCCATCCTCTACAACAACTGCTGCAATTTGCGTAATTCTATCTTTCCCATCTTTCCAGACATTCCCTGTCGTTTCTAAATCGACTACGACATAACGCTTACTCATGTATGACACCTCAATTTCTTACCTTTGCGCAACAAAATTTCTATAGTGTTACTATACCACGTTTTCCCTCATCTTAATGGAAAGATACGAAAAATGAAATGATTTTCCTTTCCCATAAGAAAAGCTATCTCTTTTCTGAGATAGCTTTTTTATACATTATAAAATCGTGCCTGCTTTTTCCGCCCCTAGCATTTCCACAATTTGATTATGATCATCTAAAACAGCAATTTTCGGGACATGTGTTAATACCTTCTCTTCTGAAACGAGTCCGTAACAAATAATAATCACTTTATCCCCCGGTTGAACGAGACGAGCCGCTGCACCATTTAAACAAATGACACCGGTACCGCGTTCTCCTTTTATAACATATGTTTCTAAACGTGCCCCATTATTATTGTTCACAATTTGTACTTTCTCATTTTCTACAATCCCGACTGCATCCATTAAATCTTCATCGATTGTAATACTTCCTACATAATTTAAGTTTGCTTCTGTTACTGTAGCGCGATGTAACTTCGCTCTCATCATTGTGCGAAACATAGTTGCTCCCCCTTATTAAACCGTAAATGTAATATTATCAATTAGCCTGGCATTTTCAAACTTTACAGCAATTGCAATAATGATTTGGCCGCTTATTTGCTCAACCTGTGTTAAATTTGGGTATGCATATAGATCAACATAATCAACAACGCCATTTGTGTTCGTTTCAATATATTCGTTAATAAAATTCGTAATCTTTTCTGGACAACGTTCTCCTTTAACAATTTGCTCTTTTGCCATACATAAACTTTTATATAAATGCGGTGCTTCTTGACGTTCTCTTTCAGACAAGTAAACGTTACGGGAACTGCGTGCTAATCCGTCTTCTTCCCTTACAATGTCAATTGGCACAATTGTAACAGGAAAATTATAATCACTAACAAATCCCTCTATAACTGCTACTTGTTGTGCATCTTTCATCCCAAAATACGCTCGATTTGGCATTGTAATATTGAAAAGTTTCATGAGTACCGTTACAACACCTTCAAAATGACCAGGTCGCTGCTTCCCGCACAAAACATTCGTTCGCTTTATCACTTCAATATTCGTTGTTCGCTCTGCTGGATACATTTCTTCGACACTTGGATAAAATAAATAATCTACTTCTACTTCACGTGCTAGACGCTCATCACGCTCAATATCACGCGGATAACGGTCTAAATCTTCATTCGGCCCAAACTGCAACGGATTGACAAATATACTTAACATGACAATATCATTTTCTTTTTTCGCTTGTTTCAGTAACGTCAAATGCCCTTCATGTAAAAAACCCATCGTTGGAACGAATCCAACTTTTCTTCCACTTGCACGAAGCTCACTTGCGATTTGCTGCATCTCTTGCACTGTTGTAATAATATTCATTACTGCTTTCCTCCGTATAACGCTAAGCATTCTTCTTCTTTCATCGTAAACGAATGTGCTTTCTCTGGAAATTGTCTCTGCTTCACTTCATGAACATATTGTCCAATTCCTCTTACAATTTCTTCTTGTACAGACGTATATTGCTTCACAAATTTCGGAACACGATTAACACCATACGTAATCAGATCGTGATAGACAAGAACTTGACCATCTGTTTGATTACCAGCACCAATACCGATAGTCGGGATCAATAATTGCTTTGTTACAAGTTCCGCTAATTGCATCGGTACACATTCTAATACAAGGGCAATTGCTCCCGCCTCTTCACACCTTTTCGCATCTTCAAGCAATTTTTTCGCACTTTCTGCATCTTTCCCTTGCACTTTGTAGCCACCTAGCACACCGACAGATTGCGGAGTTAGTCCTAAATGAGCTACAACTGGAATACCGGCATTCGTAAGGAAACGAATGATTGATACAACTTCATCTGCTCCTTCAACCTTTACAGCATGCGCACCGCTTTCCTGGATAATGCGGCGTGCATTATGCATCGTTTCTTGTAATGAAACGTGATAAGACATAAATGGCATATCCGTTACAACAAATGTATTTTTCGCACCGCGCCCTACTGCTTTTGTATGATGAATCATATCATCAACTGTTACTGGAATTGTTGAATCGTAGCCGAGCACTACCATTCCAAGCGAGTCTCCAACTAAAATCATATCAACTTCTGCTTCTTCAGCAAGTTTTGCCGATGGATAATCATACGCAGTTACCATCGCAATCGGCTCATTTTGTTCTTTCATTTTCAAAAAATCCGTCACAGTTTTCACGAATTTCTCCTCCTTTTTCTGGAGAGAGGAGATGGCCGGATGAAAAAACATATAAAAAACCCTTCTGACCGTAAAAAGGCAGAAGGGTAGTATCATTCGGCAATATTCATCCCTCTGTCCTAGTCCTATTTTGGATCAAGGCAGAACCACATGTTTATTTTGATTTTCTCATATAGCGGTGCAGTTCCTATTGATACTGCCCATATTCGCCCTTATTATAACAAATAGCAAAACATAAATGCTATACTTTTCTAAAAAAGAAAATCATTTTCACATACAATAGCCCCTTGCTTTTGTTAAGCAAAGGGCTATATATTAATACGATTCTACTAAGAAATGAGACTTTGTTTTAACATTGTCTGTGGTAGGAAAAGGCCCTGACCGCTTCTATGCGCAGCCAGACACTCTCGTCTTCCCCTTAAAAAGGAAGTTTTATGTCAGTTTTTTACTTTGGATTTATATAAATCAATTTCATTTTTTTAACACATAGATTGCTGCTATGCAGAATACAGCATGCCCCTACTCGCCTGCTCCTTTTGTTTAAAACTTGGCCTGTGGTAGGAAAAGGCCCTGACCGCTTCTATGCGCAGCCAGACGCTCTCGTCCTACCCTAAAAATGATGGTTTTATGTCATTTTTCTCTTTGGATTTATATAGCTTCTAAACGTTTCACTTTACTTCAATATCTGCGGAATGAATATGATGTATGATTCCATCATGATCTTCAAGGATAAGAACACCGTCATTTGTAATTCCTTTAGCAATCCCCATGATTGTATTTGTCATCGTCCGCGCTGTAATTTCTTTTCCGATACTCACAGCGTAACTTTCCCAAAGAAGCTTGATGACTGAAAAACCACGTTCTAAATATTCTTTATATAACTTTTCCAACTGCAAGAAAATTTGCTGCATTAGTTCCGCTCGTACAATCGCTTTTCCTGATTCAATTGCTAAAGAAGTGGCTATGTGCTGGATTTCTTCAGCAAAATGCTCTTGCTTTTGATTCACATTAATGCCAATTCCAATAATAACAGCATTAATTTTATCAGGATCTGCTTGCATTTCTGTTAAAATGCCAACTACTTTCTTCCCACTAATTAAAATATCGTTAGGCCATTTAATGCCAACGGAAAGATTTGTGCATTTTTCAATAGCCTGCGCTACACTCACAGCGGCTAACAATGTTAATTGCGGCGCTTGATGAATCGGAATTGCCGGGCGCAAAATAATGCTCATCCAAATTCCTGTCCCTTTTGGTGAGTGCCACTTTCGACTTAATCGGCCACGACCAGCTGTTTGCTCCTCTGCAACAACAACAGTTCCTTCAGCCGCCCCTTCATAAGCAAGACGAGCTGCGATTTGCTGTGTCGATGTTACCGCTTCTTCAAAGTATACTGTTCGGCCTAAAAACTCTGTTTGTAATCCAAGCTGAATTTCATTTGCCGTTACTTTGTCCGGTTTACTTGCAATCCTGTAGCCTAAGCGTCTGACAGCTTCTAGCTCATATCCTTCTTCTCTAAGGACCTCCATGTGCTTCCACACAGCTGTTCTTGAGCATCCAAGCTTCTCACTAATCGTTTGACCCGATAAAAATTCACCATTAGCTTCAGAAAAGATTTGCAATAACTGTTTTCTTATAGCAGATTGCATCTATACAGCCACTCCTTTATACACTCTTTCTCATTTTTCAAACGTCCGTATACAACTTCTTCTTCAATTTTTTGCAGTGCATTCGCAACCCACGGTCCTGCTTGTTCCTTTGACCATGCTAATAAATCATTGCCACTAACTTGCAATTCTTGACGATTAGAAATTGGTAAATCATCATATACTCTCTCTACATGCTCAATATTCGATTTTAAATATGTATTCATGATTCCTTCGTATACACGCTCTGCCATAACAGCAACATCTTTCCCGGATTTATATAATAAAAGTGCGTCCCACTCTTGTTTTTTTCGTGCTTTTACATATAATAAAACGGCGATAATCTCTTTTATTTTTTTATTCGAGAACTTCCATTGTCGTAAAAAAACAGATGGATGTTCCTCTCTCATGCAATATAAAAAGAACGCCCACGACTCAATATCGCTTTCGAAAAAGTTCCAATCATACTCTGCTGCTTTTGAAATATACTCCCCGCACATTTGTAAATAAGGTAAATGCTCATATAATTTCGTTTCTACCAATAACCGAAGCGCTTCTGCACAATGTGTACCGATAAGTAACTTTTCAAATTCAACTGCAATTCTTTCAATTGCAATATGTTCTAGTAAATGTCCATAGTCTATAATAGCTTGTTTCGTTCCTTCTTCTACGGTAAAACCGAGCGTGCTTACAAAGCGAATGCCGCGCATCATTCGAAGGGCATCCTCTTGAAAGCGGTCAACTGGATTTCCAACAGTTGCGATTTCTTTTTTCACAATCGCTTCTTGTCCGCCTAATAAATCAACGATTTCTCCCGTTTCTTTCATCGCAATCGCATTCATTGTAAAATCACGGCGCTGCAAATCTTCATCTAACGAACGAACGAATTGTACACTGCTAGGACGTCTGAAATCTTCATAATCGCCTTCTGTTCGAAATGTCGTTACTTCATATGGAATGTCTTCTTGTAAAACAATAACCGTCCCGTGTTCAATTCCAACAGGAACGTGACGCGAAAATAGGCGCATTACATCTTCCGGCAGGGCCGATGTTGCAATATCGATATCACCAATTGATCTACCAATAATAAAATCGCGTACGCTCCCACCTACAAAATAAGCTTCAAAGCCGTTCTCTGTTAACGTCTTAATAATTGAAGCAGCTTGTTTAAATCGTTTCATGTTTGTCATCCCTTAGTATGTCATAATAAATAGCTTCATATTGTGAAACAATCATTTCTGAGCCAAATTGTTCATACGCCACTTCGATAGAACGCTCGGCCATTTTAGCATGTAATGTATCATCTTGAAGGAGCTGCACTGCTTGCTCTGCTACACCTTCTGTATCTCCTACTTCACATATGTATCCAGTTTCTCCGTGCTGGATAACTTCAGGAATCCCCCCTGTACGAGTGCCAATACATGGAACACCGCAAGCCATCGCTTCAAGTAATACGAGTCCAAAGCTTTCTTTTTCAGACAACAACAGTATGAGATCACTCATCGCCAAAAGCTCTGCTACATTATCTTGTTTTCCTAGAAATAAGACTCTGTCCTCTATTTCTAAATGCTTTACAAGCTGAACAATCGTACAAAACTCAGGGCCATCACCAACAAGTAATAATTTTGCTTTTACTTGCTTTACAATAAGAGCAAATGATTTCACAATATCCTGAACACGTTTTACCTTCCGAAAGTTCGAAATATGAATTAATACTTTTTCGTCTTCTTGTATACCATATTCTTTTCGTAACTGTGACATATCGCGCTGAAAATACACACGCTCATCAATAAAATTATAAACTGTTTGAATTTCTTTTTTTGTACTTATTAATTCATACGTTTCTTCAATAAGTGAATGTGATACAGCCGTCACAACATCCGATTGCTCAATTCCAAAACGAATTAAATTATTGAGAGAAGGATCAGATCCTAATACAGTAATATCTGTTCCATGCAATGTCGTAACAATTTTAATATTCTCTCCAATCATTTGCTTCGCCAAATATGCGCAAATCGCATGTGGAATTGCATAATGTACATGCAATATATCTAACTTTTCTCTCTGCGCTACTTCTGCCATTTTACTTGCTAACGCTAAGTCATACGGAGGGTATTGGAAAACAGAATATTGATTCACTGTCACTTCATGAAAATAAATATTTGGATATACTTTATTTAAACGAAATGGCAATCCAGATGTAATAAAATGAATTTCATGTCCGCGCTCCGCTAACAACTTTCCTAATTCCGTTCCAACCACTCCAGAACCGCCAACAGAAGGATAACATGTAATCCCTATTTTTAATTTCATTTTACTCCCCCTATTAAATCTTCATCTAATAGAATTGGTCTTTTGCTCATAAACCCTTCTGCATACTTCACGCCAACTTCTTTTCCAAACATTTTCTCTCGTGCTACAACTGTCTCAACATATCCTTCTGTCAATGGAGTCATAACACCGTCCTGCCCTTTTGTAAATTGACTTTCATACGCCTCTAACGCAGCGATCTTATCAGAAATAGAAGAACTAATATCAATACAAAAATCCGGTTTATGAAAACCATTAATCATGTAAAAATAGAGTGATTGTACCCGGTGCATAGGAAATTCCGGCATATATTTACGAATTCCCGCTGAAAATATAGCTTCCTCTACAAGTTTGGCGCAATTCGCATGATCTGGATGACGATCTTCATAAAATGGTACGAATACAATTTGCGGTTTATATGTACGGATGATTTTCACGATGTCTTGAATATACTCTTCCTTCATATAGAGGCCTCTGTCTGGCATCGCTATGTTCATACGCTTCTGTACACCAAGTATGCGAGCTGCTTCTATCGCTTCTTTTTTTCTCAGCTCTACCGTTCCATTAGAAGAAAGATTCGCCTCAGTTAAATCACAAACCCCTACTTCATATCCTTGTTTTGTATATTTTGAAATCGTGCCCGCCATGCCGATTTCAACGTCATCGGCATGGGCACCAAAAGCTAATATATGTAATCCGCTCATATTATTCCCCTCATTTTCGTAGCTTTCGATAGTCTAAATCACCGCGCTCTACTGCATGCATTAAAAGCTCCGCACTTGCCATATTCGTTGCAAGTGGAATGGAGTATACATCACATAAACGAAGAAGTGCATTCACGTCAGGTTCATGTGGCTGTGATGTCAACGGATCACGGAAGAAGATCACCATGTCTAAGTCATTTTTTGCAATCATTGCACCAATTTCCTGATCTCCACCAAGCGGGCCAGATTGGTATCTAGTCACAGACATACCTGTCGCCTCCATAATTCGAAGACCTGTCGTTCCTGTTGCAAACAACATATGCTTTTCTAAAATAGGCTGGTATGCATACGCAAACGAAACCATATCATTTTTCTTTTTGTCATGGGCAATTAAGGCAATCTTCATCTTCACTTTTCCCCTTTAGTCAATAATATTTTCTAAACCATATACAAGATGATCTAAGTTCATCACCGTTTCAATAGAAAGTTTTACTCCTGACATAAATGATGCACGGTTAAAGGAATCGTGACGAATTGTTAACATTTGTCCATCTCCGCCAAATAGTACTTCTTGATGTGCAATTAATCCTGGTAAACGTACGCTATGAATATGAATACCATCAACATTTGCACCGCGTGCACCTTCTAATTGTTCTGTTTCATCCGGATGTCCTTGTTGTTTTGATTCACGATTTTGACGAATTAAATCCACTGTTTTCACTGCTGTACCAGACGGAGCATCTAATTTTTGATCGTGATGTAATTCAATAATCTCAACATCTTGGAAATATTTCGCTGCCATTTGCGAAAACTTCATCATTAAAACAGCTCCAACTGCAAAGTTTGGTGCAATGACTGTACCAACTTGTTTTTCTTTTGCCGTTTCTGTTAATTGTTGTAATTCGTCTTCTGTAAAACCTGTTGTTCCAATAACAGAGCGAATTCCTCGCTCTACTGCAAGTGTTACATGTTTTTTTCCGATTTCTGGTGTTGTTAAATCTAGTAAAACATCCGCTTCTACTTCATCTAAACAAGTATGTAAATCTGTATAAATTGGAGCATCTATGTTAGGCAATCCGGCAATGTCAGAAATTTTCAGTCCACCATGTTTATAATCAATAGCAGCAACTAAATTAAAATGCGGTGTTCTTTCCATAAGAAGGACCGCCTCTTGACCCATACGGCCTCTCGGTCCTGCAATAATTACTTTAATTTCTTTCATTATTCTTTCTCTCCCTCTTCTTTACGTGTCCAGCGATCCTTATCACGCGTATTAAACTTTTCCATAACTATATTATGAGCTGTTTCTAAATCAATGTTTAAGCTATTTGCCATACAAATCATCACAAATAACACATCGCCAAGCTCTTCTTCAATTGTACGCTCTTTTTCTGTGCTTTTCTTTGGCTTTTCACCATAATAATGATTAATTTCCCTCGCAAGCTCCCCCATCTCTTCTGTCAAACGAGCAAGCATTGCAAGCGGACTAAAGTATCCCTCTTTAAATTGACCAATATATGCGTCTACTTCCTTTTGCATATCTTTCATTGTTTTTTGTTCCATGTGATTCACCTCTAATCCTTCCATTATCATGTTAGCCAATTCATAACGATTTGACAAATGTTATCGCTTATTTATCACGTTTTTGAGGATACAAATTTCCTTATGATTTTAAAAAGAACAGCCTCCTCTTTCTCCATGCTCAATATATATAAATCCAAATTGGCTTTTGGGCACACAAGTCACCGCCATGCTAAACAAAAAGTAACCTGCTACTTTTTGCCTCTCTTTGTTTAAACATCGCATGTGGCAGAAATAGGCACTGACCGCATCTACCCATGGCCAGATGCTCTCGTCCATCTAAAAAGAAACGGATTTTATGTCAGGTCTTCAAGTTGTATTTATATATATGAAGTTTTCTTGCCAATTTTTCTATATATTACGTATACTATCCATAAGGACAAGCTATGATCATCACTACATACTAGGGGGATTCGTATGAAGTTAAATTTAAAAATTCAAAACATTCTTTTTATCCTAATTGGTTCTGCTATTTTCTCATTTGGTATCGTTAATATTAATATTGAAAACCATTTAGCAGAAGGTGGCTTTACTGGGATTACATTGCTGCTTTACTTTCTATTTTCACTGGATCCTTCCTATACAAACTTACTCTTAAACATACCAATCTTTTTTATCGGTTGGAAACTGCTCGGTCGTACAACATTTTTGTACACATTAATCGGGACATTTAGTGTTTCATTATTTCTTTGGGTATTCCAACGCTACGATGCGTTTAATTTACATTTAAACTTACAAAATGATATGACACTCGCTGCATTATTCGCCGGTTTATTTATCGGGGTTGGATTAGGGATTATTTTCAAGTATGGCGGTACAACAGGCGGTGTTGATATTATTGCACGGCTTGCCCATAAATATATCGGCTGGAGTATGGGAAAAACGATGTTTATGTTTGATGCTGTTGTCATTATCATCTCAATCCTTACATACTTATCATACCGAGAAGGAATGTATACATTAGTCGCTGTCTTTATCGGAGCAAAAGTTATTGATTTTATGCAAGAAGGTGCCTACGCTGCAAAAGGAGCAACCATTATATCTGAGAAAAATGATGAAATTGCCGGAAAAATTTTATCAGAGATGGACCGCGGAGCAACTTTCTTAAAAGGAATCGGTACATACACAAAAACGGAACGACACGTTTTATATTGCGTTGTTGCAAAAACTGAAATTGTAAAACTGAAAAGTATTATTACATCTGTTGATCCTCACGCTTTCGTTGCTGTAAGTGATGTGCATGACGTTGTTGGGGAAGGATTTACATTGGATGAGAATAAAAATCCTTTACATAACTAACTATAGGGATTAAAAAACACATGAAAAACCTTTTTTTTGGGGTGGACGAGAGCCTCTGGCCGTGTTTAGGAGCGGACAGGGCCTTTTTCCGCCTCATGCCATGTTTCAAACATAGAGAGAATACGAGTGCGTGATATGTTGTATTTGCATAGCAGCTACTTTGATGGCAAATACATTAAAATGAATTTATTTATATGACATACCTTTCTTTTTTTGGTGGACGAGAGCCTCTGACCGTGTTTAGGAGCGGGCAGGGCCTTTTTCTGCCTCATGCCACGTTTCAAAACATAGAGAGAATGCGAGTGCATGGCATGTTGTATTTGCATAGCAGCTACTTTGATGGCAAATACATTAAAATGAATTTATTTATATGACATACCTTTCTTTTTTTGGGGAGAACAAGAGCCTCTGACCGTGTTTAGGAGCGGGCAGGGCCTTTTTCTGCCTCATGCCATGTTTCAAACATAGAGAGAATGCGAGTGCATGGTATGTTGTATTTGCATAGCAGCTACTTTGATGGCAAATACATTAAAATGAATTTATTTATATGACATACCTTTCTTTTTTGGGGTGGACGAGAGCCTCTGACCGTGTTTAGGAGCGGGCAGGGCCTTTTTCTGCCTCATGCCACGTTTCAAACATAGAGAGAATGCGAGTGCATAGCAGCTACTTAGATGATGAAACATTTACCTACATATGCTCCCTTAATTTTTCTAAATCCTCATAAATCAACTCCAATAAACTGCGATTATAAAAAATAGAAGCGGGGTGAAATGTCGGGAAAATTGGATAGGATTTCTCTGTCCAAGTATAGGTTGTGCTGTTAGGATTTTCTAGTCGCCGAACAGGTTGCGTAATTAATTGGCCATGCAACTCTGACACCTTTTTGTCTGAACCAACTAAACGTTTGAGGGCGATGTTTCCTAGTGTAACAATAATAGGTGCTGGAATATGCTCAATTTCGTAATCTAAAATTGGTGCGTGAGCAAATATTTCCTGCTGATTTGGCGTACGGTTATACTTACGCTTCACAATTTCTCCGTTCCGTTCTCGTTTCTCGCCCCATTTATACGGACGACTACGTACTGCACTTGTAATGTATACTTCTTCTCTTGTTACACCAATTCGTTTTAGAAAATCCATAAGCTGTTTACCAGCTCTTCCGCTAAAAGGTATCCCATTATGAATTTCTGTTTCGCCCGGCGCTTCTCCTACAAGCATTATTTTTGGATGTTGTGGTCCTTGTCCATATACAAAGCCTTCAACAGGATAAGGAGACATTCGTTCTCTCGCTTGCTCTACTAATCGCTCTGGATACTTCATATTTTTCACCTCTTGCATGTTATCCTTTTATTAAAGAAAAAGACTATCAAAATCGATAGTCTTTAATCATCATTACGTTGCATTCCTGTATAAATTAATACGAGACGAAACAGTTCAAATACTGCTACGGCCGCTGCTGCAACATACGTAAGAGCTGCTGCATTTAATACTTTACGAGCTTGACCATATTCGTCCGTTGATACAATACCAAGCGCTTCAATTTGCTGCATTGCCCGTTTTGATGCATCAAATTCAACTGGTAATGTAACAAGCTGGAATAATACCCCGCCTGCTATCAAAATAATTCCTAATAACAACAAATTTGCCATATGCGCGAACATACCAATCATAATAAAAACCCACGACATGTTTGAACCGAAATTTGCAACCGGAACAAGTGAATGACGGAAACGCATAAAATTATAATCTTTTGCATCTTGAATCGCATGCCCAACTTCATGGGCAGCTACTGCCGTACCAGCAACAGAATGACTATAATAGTTATCTGTCGATAAACGAACTGTTTTTGATCTTGGATCATAGTGGTCAGATAAATGCCCTGGCGTTTCCTCTACCGCTACATTATACAAACCATTCTCATCTAAAATCTTTCGAGCCACTTCCGCTCCAGTCATACCAGAAGTAGAATACACTTGTGAGTATTTACTATATGCGCTGCGTACTCTAGATTGTGCATACATCGGTATGATCATGATGATTGCAAAGTAAATTAAGTAGAAACCCATCATGAACCTCCCATAAAATTTTGTTATATATATAAATCCAAGTTAAAAACCCTGACATAAAACCCTTTTCTTTTTAGATGGCCATGAGTAGGAGCGGTCAGTTCCTTTTTCTTGGCATGTCAGCGACTTCTGTGCCCAAAAGTCAAGTTGGATTTGTATAGTAATAACCATTCTATTTTTTTCCCATAACATTGTCAACAAAGAAACCTGACAACACAGCTTTTATATTTCACTTCGTTTGAAAAACAAACCTATCTATTTTTAGAATGAAGCGTACTTTTTTGTTTTTCTTTTTCTCCTTTATATTTTCTCCAGCCAACATACGTTAATGTAAAAATAATAATACCACCTGTTACAGTCATAAACCATATGAGTGAAGAATCTATCTCATCCTTTTTCGCTGAACGAAAAATTCTTTGTAAATCATCTTTTATTATTTTCACTTGTGTTTGTCCGCTCTTATTTTGGATCATCATATAACGAAATTCATCTAAGTACGACAAATGAGAATTCACACGTTGCAACTCTTCTTCAGACAAATCAATCATTAAACTTGGATAAATAATATCAAATTCATGCAAAAATACATTTAATGATTCTTGAAAAGAATCATGTTCTTCCTTTTGCATTGCATTTTCAATTTTCCCAAATGTACTCATTACATTTTCTTCTCGTTCCATCCAAAGCGGCTGATATTTCGACACTTCCGCATCTAGCACAAGACGAAGCGCGAGCACATCATCTATTTTTATTTGTTTATTAATCCCTTGTCCTTCTAATGATTGCATCGCTTTATCATAAGCAAGAGAAATCACACGAATATGCTCCGGTACTATTTTCTTTTTTTGATCGACCGATAAAAATTGCTTTGAAAAATATGTTAACAGTTGCGTCGCTTTGTCATATTCTTCTTGTTTCACCAATTGCAACGAGTCATCTAATAGCCCAGTTAGATCATTCCAAGTAGCTGCATATATCCGAACAGGAAACAATATAAACATAAACGCTATGATTCCAGCAAATACTTTTTTCATTCTTGTCCCCCCTATAGCTTCTAGTTCAATATATGAACTAGTGGACAAGAATAGACCTTGAACCTATTACACTAAAAATGAGCGGTTAATTTTCTGATGGGGCGTTACAACGTTCTACATGTAGCCCTCTCTTTTTCATAAAAAAACGGTATAGAAAATAACAACAAGCACTTCCAAACAAAATAAGGAACAAAATAATACAGGCTGCATGCATAAAGAATTGTTCTGGTAACATACGAATAATCGGGTCGGTCTCTGGATCAAATAACCAATAATCATTTTGAAAAAGAAGTTCGTGAAAAAACACAAAACTTTTTTCAAAATTGATTGCGATTGGGAGTATGAGTGCGATTGGAAAAATAATTACAAAAATCGCTGCATACAACAAAAACTTTTCCTTTTGTTTTCGTATAAGATAAACTCCCCCGATAAAAGATATACAAATACATATATACATAGTATATTGAATGGCAACAATAATATTTTTCACATCAACAAAATGAATTCTGCCCTTTTCAGACATTTCTAAAGTTGGGAAATGTAATGGTTTATTATAAAAAGGAGAAAGATAAGTAATAAGCGCATCATAATTTTGAATAATTGCTTTTTTTGTCATACTTGCTATTTGCGGTATATTTAACATGTCAATCTCTACGTAATAAATGCCTTTCCCATATACAACACACATAACTGCAATTGAGAAAATACTAAAAGCAATACAAAAAGGAACAATACATAATAAGACTCCATTCCAAACTTTCAAATATAAACTATGTGAATTCATTCCTCTGCCCCATTTCCTATTTTTCATTTATAAATCCAAATTAAAAACCTTCTTTTTTAGGGAAGGATGAGAGCGTCTGACCGCGCATAGGAGCGATCAGAGCCTTTTCCCGCCGCATGCCATGTTTTAAACAAAAGGAGCAGGACAGTAGCGGGCATGCTGTATTCTGCATAGCAACAATCTATGTGTTCAAAAATCAAAGTGGATTTATTTATCCCGCTATTCGTGGGCAGTTCCCTCCTCTGATGAAGGTTTCACTTTATAAAGAATGTGTCAATCTTTTCTCTCTTAGACAAAAATAATATGTAGTAGCCAAAACACCGATGCTCAGCCAAAATGTAAAATAGCCAATTTGGCGGTCATACATATACATAACACTATATTTCGGCATTTGTCCCCATACGTAATCGATAACATCATTATGCAATGTCCATATAATTGCAATGATAAAATGCCAGTGTTTCATTCGATAAAATGGGGCGTATAAAAGCCCTTGTATAGCCATTGCCATATGAAAAACAATGAGTACATATCCACCTATTCCAATATATCCAGTTATAATAAGAGTTAATACATTGACTGCAACGGCCCAAATTCCATATTTGACTAATGTTACAACTGCTAAAGCTTCCATTAACCCCCAATTTTTCTTTTGTACAAACGCCATTAATACAAAAACAAAAAACAAACTTGCTGTCGGACTATCTGGAACAAATGGCCAAAAAATAGCCGGCGCTTCTCTTAATTGATCCCCATACCAAATATACCCATAAATTGTTCCCAATATATTAATAATGAGCAAAAGCCATAGAAAAGAACGTTGTCTTAATAACAAATATATATATGCCAAAACAGAACTACCTCAACTTTCCAAAATGAACATCATTGTATAGCACGCATGAGTTTATATACATACCAGGTGAAAATCAAACATAAAACTACTCTTCTTTTTAGAGGTAGGCGTGAGCGACTGGCCATGCATAGGAGCGGTCAGGGCCTTTTCCTGCCACTTGCCAGGTTTAAAACAAAGGGAGCCAGCCAGTAGCGATCATGTTGTATCTTCCATTGCAGAGGTTGGTATGCTAGTAAATCAAAACGATATATATACATACCAGTTGAAACCAAACATAAAACCGCTCTTCTTTTTAGGGGAGGGCGTGAGCGACTGGCCATGCATAGGAGCGGTCAGGGCCTTTTCCTGCCACTTGCTAGGTAAAGGGCAGCATGTGTATCCTCCATAGCAGAGATTGGTATGCTAGTATGTATATCGTTACAATCATCCTGCTATTGCGTGAAATAAACACACACTAATTAAAAGCTTTACTTTATTATAGCAAATTCTCCTTCTAAAATAGAAAAACTGACTACAGAATTGTAGTCAGTTTTTCTATTTATTTTTTATTGTATTTTTCGATAAATTCTGTCATTTTCTTTAACTCTTCATCCGTTCCTTTGAAAACACCTTTTGGCATTGCACCTTTTCCTTCTTTCGCAACTTTGGCAATTTCTTCTGGCTTTAATGTCAAGTTTTGTAATGCTGGTGCAGCTGCTCCTCCTTGCAAGTTTTCACCGTGACATGTTAAACATGTATTTTTTTGCATAACTTTATATCCATCATCATTTTTATCAACTTGTACCGTTTTTACTATTGCTCCTTGCTTTTTCGCAGCTTCCCAGTCATGCGTAGCAACAGATTGCCACGTTAGGAAAACGATAGATGCCACTGCTAAAAGCATAAATCCTGTTGCAACTGGACGTTTAAACGGCTTGCGTTCTGGGCCTCGGTCAAGAAATGGGGCAAGTAATAATGCACCAAATGCGATGCCCGGCATAATAAATGCACCAATGGCCGTATACGGACCAGATGCATAAGAATACTTTAACAATTGGTACAGAAATAAGAAATACCAGTCTGGAAGTGGTATATATCCTGTATCTGTAGGATCTGCAATTCTTTCCAATGGCGATGGATGCGCCACTGTCAAACAAAGATAGCCAATTAAAAAAACTGCACCAACCATCCACTCTTTTAATAAAAAGTTTGGCCAAAATGCTTCCGTTTTTCCTGGATACTCAGAGTAATCTTTCGGAATATTCGGTTTTCTAACAGCAGGTACGCGCGAGTCTCCGACAAACTTCATCCCTTTGCCGCGATGCATAGTCTCCCTCCTTTAATTATGTTCTCCCTTTAAATCTAATATCATCTTATAGCGGACCAGAAATACCTTGTTTGCGAATCATAAGGAAGTGAACTGCCATTAATCCGAGTAGTGCGGCTGGCAAGAAGAATACGTGAATAGCAAAGAAGCGAGTTAATGTTTGAGCACCGACAATTTCGGAGTGACCGGCAAGCAATGTTTTTATATAAGATCCAATAAGCGGTGTTTGCTCCGCGATTTGAAGCCCCACCTTTGTTGCAAATAATGCCTTCATATCCCATGGTAATAAATAACCTGTAAAACCTAATCCTAACATAACAAAGAAAATAAGAACTCCAACAATCCAGTTTAATTCACGAGGTTTTTTATAAGCACCTTGAAAGAAAACTCGAAGTGTATGTAAAAACATCATCACGATAACGAGACTTGCTCCCCAATGATGCATACCGCGAACAATTTGTCCATATGCCACTTCATTTTGTAAGTAATAGACAGATTCCCACGCATTTTTTATATCTGGTACATAATACATTGTCAAAAACATGCCTGATAAAATTTGAATAACAGTTACAAAGAATGTAAGACCACCAAAGCAGTATACAAAGGCAGAAAAGTGATGGGCTGGGTTCACATGTTCCGGCACTTCATGATCTGCAATATCGCGCCACAAAGGCGTAATATCAAGCCGTTCATCCACCCAATCATAAATTTTATTTAACATCTACTTTGCCCCCCCTTGTGGCTTCGCTTTACCTAAATAAAGCGTTCCATCTTTCACCTTTGACTCATACACATCAAGCGGCGCAAGAGGCGGTGTTCCCTTTATGTTCTGTCCATCTTTCGTATAACGCCCCCCGTGACACGGGCAATAAAATTGATTTGGATGTGACTTATCCGAATTCCAGTTTACTGTACATCCTAAATGCTTACAAATTGGAGAGAATGCCACAATGTCTCCGCTTTCATCTTTGTGTACCCAAGCTGACTTTGTCTCTTCTGATTTATACCAACCGTCAACTTGTTTTACCTTAAAATCGAAGCGTTTCGGTTCAGTCGTAATATCTTTTACTTGTGCGACTGCAACCATTTCTCCTCCTGCTTCTTTCCTTAGAACTGGGTCAAGCGCAAAACGCGTCATTGGCATTAAAATCCCCGCCGCCATAAAGCCTCCTACACCTGTAAGAGTGTAGTTTAAAAACTGTCTTCTTGACACCTTGTGTTCTCTCTCACTCACGAAAATTTCCCCCCTCTATCAGAAATTGTCCCCCGTGAAAAATCGAAATAAAAGATAAAGACTAGGACACTATCATGATATAATACCCTACTACATTGGTCAATATCATACTAATCCAAATAATTAAAACATTCTATTAATTATTTATTTTTCCACTTTTCAGTCAATATTTCCATAATATTTTTTATTTGTGCATGAATTATTTCTCTTTTCGCTTGATCACTAAGCTGATCTAAGGGTAGTGCTGGTAAACAAAATAATTGTTCTGGTAACTCGTATTCAATTTTTTTCCAAGAAAAATCACTTGTAATTAGCGAAATATGCCTCAAGCCTTTCTCTTTTAAATAGTTCGTCCAATCACATAGACGTTGACGCTCACTTACATACGCTCCTTCAACATACGTAAATGCTGGTAATAAGAATACTCTACCTTTATACTCCCTCTCTATCTCTCTAGTTAAAGCTGAAATAAATTCTCCCTCTACAGCAGCTGTCTTCATTCCCTTTTCAAATGAAACTGAAAGAAGTGGTATAATTCCTGTATCAATATATTCTCTTGTGTTTTCATATTGTTCTACATCTGCTACAGTCCATTTCACACGTAATCCCCTCCTTTTTCTTTCACTGCTCCTCTAACAATGTGATTCAACTCATTACAAAAAGTTTGCTTTACTTCTATTAAACCATACAGATAAAGGGAAAAAAAGAAAAACCATCTATAAAAGACAGTTTTTCTTTAGAATAGTCTAAAAATTTTCAAAATTACTTTTTTCAGGGATACTTATAAGCGTTTTAATTCGCCCGTTAACCTGCGAAATGCTTCTTCATCTTGAGTATCAAGTGCTTCATCAATTAATTTAAAAAGTCG
The DNA here is from genome assembly GCF_023715645.1 of Bacillus cytotoxicus. Lineage (GTDB taxonomy): Bacteria > Bacillota > Bacilli > Bacillales > Bacillaceae_G > Bacillus_A > Bacillus_A cytotoxicus_A. Next base: position 23,061 of record NZ_JAMBOP010000002.1, read on the forward strand.
TTCTTTCCGAAATGAATATACACTTTCTTCTAAAAATCGCTCTGCTAATAAACGATCTTTTTCATTTACTTCAATATTCTTCGGTAAGTATGGATTCTCTTCTAACACCGCAACATAGTTCGCATTTTGGAAAGACGACTTAAAATTAAGCTGAATATAAATATCTTCATCTCTGTTTAAGCGAATATCATGAAAGGATTTTTCCGCATCAGTCGTCATTACATTTTGTTTATAAAAATGAAACGGTAAATCTTTCACACAATTTGCTGACATCACCAAACCACGCGGACAATATTTTGCATGTTCTACAAAATGCACCTTATCCATTAATTGATCGTGACTCATTAAATAATTTAAAATCCAAACACATTCTCGCTGTTTCAGTTGATAATTATTTAAAAACCATTTTACGAAATCCTTCTTTTCGTTCACAGAAACAGGGGTATTCATCGCGCTTAATCCCTCCTCTGCCCTTCTCTTTTCTTTTTACATTCAAGAAGCAGCATTCAGTTTCCTTCCAAACTTAAGAAAAATCTTCTAAATTATATAATAATTCTTCAATATGAGTTTGTGTTGGATCTAGTTGTAATAAACGTGTAAATACTTCTTTTGCCTCTTTTCGCAACCCTTCTTCTAGCAGGAAGTAGCCGTACTCCTCTAAGAAATCTGGATGATTCTTAAAAGAAGTATATGCGCTTTGATAATGTTTTAATGCATCTGAATACAATTCTAATTGTTTTTTCGCATAAGCAATATCCCAAAGTAATTGCGTATCTGTCTCTCCATTATCAATGGCTTTTTCTACAACAGCAATCATCTCTTCATATCTTTCTTCTTCTCTTAAGATGTATGAATATTTTAATATGGCCCCTAAATGTGAAGGATCCATCTCTAATGCTTTTTTCAGCGCAAATTCTGCTTCATCTTTTCTCCCTAGTTTCGCTGCGATGTTAGCAAATTCTACATAAAAAGGTACTGATAATTCGTCGATTTTAATTCCTTCTTGAAGCGTTTCATAACTTTCTTGAAGCAGTCCTTCTTTTTCATAGCATTTTGCCAAATACATATATAAAGATGCATATTCCGGGTCTAACTCTTTTAATTCTTCCCACACACCAATTGCTCTTTGATACTGTTCTCCTTGATAAAGCGTAAACGCAAATCCAAATAAAGAATGAATGTCCTTTTGCTCTTCCAAACCTTCCTCATAATAAGAAATCGCTTCAGCCCATTGCCCAAGTGCACTTAAATTTTCAGCCAAGCGAAGCGCAACAACAACACCGCCCATCACTTTGTGCTCTGGAAGTAATGATTCATAATATGGAATTGCTTTACTATCTTCACCTTTACTGCTATATAATTCGCCAAGTCCAAAAGCGACTACTGGCTCCTCAGGCATTATCGCTTGCGCTTTTAATAATTTTTGTTCTGCTACTTCATCAAAGCCTTGCATTTGATATAAATCAGATGCAAGTAATAGAGACTGAACATATAATTCATCACTTTCCCGAATATCATGAAGTGCTTCAATCGCTTCATCTTCTTTATCTAAATCAATATATAACTCAGCTAAAAATAGCGTGAACTCACTTTCTTCCGGATATAACAAATGTAAATCTTCTGCTATTGCTAAAGCTTGGTCTATAAACCCTAGCGTATAGTAATAACGAGCAATATCATATTTTTCTTCATCCGTACTTGTTTTCACTTGTTCTGCTAATAGTCGCAACCCTTTCTCTACTTCTCCGTTTTCAATATATGTAACAGCTTGTTCAAACTTTTGCATAACTTGCTCCTTTGCATAAATACTAATATTTTATAATAAACAACTGCTTCTACGTAATCAACCGTCGCGATGAAGAAAAGAACCTTCTCAAAAAGGAAAAGATTCTTTTAGCTTTGTAGCATGTGTAACTGGTGGAAAAAATCAGGATATGACACAGCTACCGCTTCACTATTTTCAATGATAACTTCTCCATCTGCTATGCACGCTGCAATTCCTAACATCATACCAATGCGATGGTCCCCATAGCTATTTACCACATGTCCATGTAATTGCATTTTACCACGCACAATCATACCATCTTCTGTCGCTTCAATATTTGCTCCTAATTTTTTCAGTTCATTCACAACTGTATCAATACGATTCGTTTCTTTTACTTTTAATTCTTCTGCATCCTTAATTACAGTTATTCCTTCGGCTTGTGTTGCTAACAATGCTATAATTGGAATTTCATCAATGAGCCTTGGAATAAGCGCACCGCCAATCTCTATGCCGCTTAGCTGTGAAGTTTCAACTGTAATATCACCGCATGGTTCAAACTCTTCATTTCGAATATTTTCTATTGATAATTTAGCACCCATTTGTGAAAGTACATCAAGAATCCCAGTTCTAGTTGGATTTAACCCTACATTTTTCAATACAATTTTACTATTTGGGACAATTGCACCTGCCGCTAAGAAAAATGCAGCTGAAGAAATATCTCCTGGCACCTCAATATTGGTGCTAGAGAGGTTTTGTCCCCCTTGTAATGATACAGTTAATCCGTCAACAGTAACATCACAACCAAACGCACGTAACATACGCTCTGTGTGATCACGAGATTGTAGTGGTTCTGTCACAGTAGTCATGCTTTCCCCTTGCAGTCCTGCTAGGAGTAAAGCTGATTTCACCTGTGCGCTTGCTACAGGTGAAGAATAGTTTATACCTTTTATATTCCCGCCTCGAATCAACAGCGGTGTAAACTGTCCATCTTCTCTTCCATCAATTTTCGCACCCATCTGACGAAGTGGTTCTGTAACACGTTTCATCGGACGTTTTCCAATTGACTCATCTCCAACAACTGTACAATGAAACGGCACATTTGCGAGTATACCAAGCATTAACCGAATTGTCGTCCCTGAATTTCCAACATCTAATACTTCCGCTGGTTCTACTAATCCTTGTAATCCTTTTCCATATACAGTGACATCGGTGCCCTTTTGCTCGATCGTAATGCCTAACTTTTGAAAACAAGCAATCGTACTTAAGCAATCTTCACCTTGAAGAAAATTTGTAATCTTCGTTTCTCCTTCTGCAATCGCCCCAAACATGACAGCACGATGGGAAATGGATTTATCTCCAGGAACAAAAATCGTCCCGTTTAATCCATTCTTAATCTTTACTAATCGTTTCACCTCTATCACCTCGTAACTATTCACCTATGTATTCTCTCTTTATTGTACTTCTTTTTTTATTCTTTTCGCAAATAAGATGAAAGAAACGACTCCTATTCATGGAGCCGTTTCTTTTCTTATGAATATGTTTCTTCTTTTCTCGCATTTTCTTCTATTATTTCAGTAAGCACTGCAATAATTTCAGCATTCTCTTCTTTCGTTCCAATCGTAATACGAATACCATTCGGTAAACCAAGTGGACCGCCAGAACGAACGATGTATCCTTTTTGTAATAATCTTTCAAAGGCTTCATCACCTGGAAGTCCAAGATCTAAAAAGATAAAATTCGCCTGTGATGGATAATAAAACACCTGATACTTCTCACAAAAGTCGTAATATTGCAGCAATCCTTCATTATTCACTTTTACACACTCTTGTAAAAACGCTTGATCTTCAACAGCAGCTTGCGCAACTACTTGTCCAATTGATGACGTATTAAATGGTAATCTAGCAATGTCTAACGAACGCATTAACTTTTCATTGCCTACTGCATAACCCATGCGGAATGACGCTAATCCGTATGCTTTTGAAAACGTGCGCAATACCATAAGATTTTCATACTTCTCTAGAAGTGGCAATGTTTGCGGATAATCTCCTGCTCCCGCATATTCATAGTATGCTTCATCCATAATAACAAGTGTTGTTTTCGGAACTTCTTCTAAGAATGAAAGTAATTGTTTTTCTGCTACATATGTTCCGGTCGGATTATTCGGGTTACAAATCCATACAATTCGTGTATGCTCATCAACTTGTGCAAGCATCGCCTCTAAATCATGTGTACCATCTTTTAAAGGTACTTCACGCACTTCCGCTTTTTCAATAACAGCATGATGACGATATTGTGAAAATGTCGGCTTTGCCATGACAACATTTGTTCCTTCTTGTAAAAGAGCACGGCTAATCATTTGAATGACTTCATCTAAACCGCTACCAAATAGAATTTGTTCTCCTTTCACACGAAGATGTGCTGCTAATGTTTCACGAAGAGCATACGCCGCACCGTCCGGATAGAGCGCATATTGCCCAGCTAACGATGCCAACACTTCATCTACACGTTTTGAACATCCAAATGGATTTTCATTTGAAGCTAGTTTCACAATTTTAGATAGTCCATATTGTCTCTTTACTTCTTCAATATTTCTTCCTGGCACATACGCTTTGAGCGACAATAATTGCTCTTTTACTTTCATTCGAATTCCTCCTGTCATTTTTGTAAATCCGGCCTTAGTTGTACCGCTTTCTCTAAATAGACATGTTGAATTTCATGTTGCCTTTTATTTGTCATAACCGTCATCATAACGCGAATACATTTCTCAAGTGCATCTGGCACTTCAATTTCTTGCATGCACATAACCGGTACATATGACCAGCCTTCCATACGTCTTAATGCCGCCGCTGGGAAACATGCATTTACATCTGCTGTTGTTGAAATGAGTACAGATACAATCTCATCAGGAAAAACTCTATTATCGCTTGCCATTTTTTTCACTAAACGCTCCGTTGCGGTCAATATTTGTGCTTTTTCATTACAATTGACTGTAGTTGCGCCGCGAATCGCGCGATTCAAATAGACTCCCCCTCTCTTTGAAATGCTTCTAAAGCCGCCCTAACGGTTTCATCTGAAATAGATACGACATCTACTACCCCAATCTCCTGCATAACAATCATACGAATTGTTCCACCGTTCGCTTTTTTATCTTGTTTCATGACTTGAATCAGACGATTCACATCAAGTGTATTCGGCATACTTGGATAGCCATATGCTGTAAACCAACGTTTGATTTCCTTATATTGAAGGTCTTTTTCATATATTTGTTCACTTAAAAAGATAGAAAATAACATACCAATTGCAACGCCATCACCATGTGTTATGTTGCCATATCCCATCTCTTTTTCAAGTGCATGCCCTAGTGTGTGCCCAAAGTTTAAATGAGCACGAATACCTTTTTCCGTTTCATCTTCTGCAACAATTTTCGCTTTTACTGGAATCGCACGTTGCAACGTATAAATTAACTTACCATCTGTTAAATCCGTCAGCTGTTTCACTTCTTTACGAAGCCAATGATATAATTCTATATCTCCAATAAGCGAATGTTTAATAGCCTCCGCAAAACCAGAGCGCCATTCTTTTTCAGAAAGCGAATTTAGAAACGGAGTATGATAAATCACCGCTTCCGGTTGATGAAATGCGCCAATCATATTTTTTCCAAGTGGATGATTAATTGCTACTTTCCCTCCAACTGCACTATCATGCGCTAGTAAAGTTGTCGGTATTTGGACAAATCGAATCCCTCTCATAAACGTCGCTGCAACAAATCCTGCTAAATCCCCAATCATTCCGCCGCCAAGTGCAAGAATGATTGAATGACGATCTAATCCTTTTTCAAGCGCAAACGTTTGAGCAGCATAATAATTTTCAAATGATTTTTCCTTCTCACCACTTGGAACCACAAATGAAAATACGTCTTGTTTTACCTGCAATGAATTTATCACTTCGTCTAAATGAAATGATGCTACTGTTTCATCAGAAATCAGTAAAATATTTGAAATAGCTGGTTTCATATTTTCTATAAGCGTTGATAGTTGGAATAGCGCATCATTTCCGACATACACATTGTATTGTTTAGAACTTGTTTGAATCTGTATTGTCTCCATTAAAACTCCCTCGCATATTCGTTATGTTTCTTCATATTTTCACGAATTAAATCGATGCGATCCGTTCCAAATTGTTCAATAACAGCTGCAGCAAGCTCCCACGCTACAACAGCTTCTGCTACAACACTTGCTGCTGGCACTGCACAGCTATCAGAACGCTCAATACTCGCTTGAAACACTTCTTTCGTATCAATATCTATACTTTGCAGCGGTTTATATAGCGTTGGAATTGGTTTCATAACCCCGCGAACAATAACTGGCATCCCAGTTGTCATACCGCCTTCTAATCCACCGGCGTTATTTGTGCGTCTTGTATACCCATGATCCTTGTCCCATAAAATCTCGTCATGAACAAGGCTTCCAGGCTGATGAGCTGCTTCAAAGCCAACTCCAATTTCCACACCTTTGAATGCATTAATACTCATGATTGCCGCTGCAAGTTTTGCATCCAATTTACGATCGTAATGCACATAACTTCCCACACCAACTGGCATCCCTTCGACAACAACTTCAACGACTCCACCAATAGAATCTCCGTTTGTTTTCGCATTATCAATTGCCTGCATCATTTTATTTCCCGCTTCTTCATCTAAACAGCGAACGGGCGATGCCTCTGTAATCGTTTGTAGCTCTTCAATAGAGGAATACGATTGCTTTTCTACTTTTACTCCTCCAATTTCAATGACATGCCCCGCTACTTTTATCCCCAATTCTGCTAAAATACGCTTTGCAACAGCTCCAGCAGCAACACGAACCGTTGTTTCCCTGGCAGAAGAACGCTCTAATACATTTCGCATATCACGGTGGCCATATTTAATTGCTCCGTTTAAATCTGCATGTCCTGGACGAGGACGTGTAATTTGCCGTTTTACTTCTTTTGACTCTTCATCTGTTAACGGCTCTGCCCCCATAATTTTTGTCCAATGTGTAAAATCACGATTTTCGACAACAAGTGTAATTGGTGCACCAATTGTATATCCATGACGAACACCGCTTAAAATTTGGACTTGATCTTTTTCAATTTGCATGCGGCGGCCACGACCGTAGCCTTTTTGTCTTCTTTCTAACTCTGTATTAATATCATCTGCTACTAAAGATAAACCTGCCGGAATCCCCTCTAATATTGTCGTTAGTTGCGGTCCGTGAGATTCACCAGCTGTTATATATCTCATCGGTTACTCCCCTTTACTTCAGTATTTATGTAACACTATATCATAACCTTTATTGTTTCGTAACTATATAAGCACAAATTGAAAGAACGTCATAAAAGCCCTCTTTCTTCGTAACTACTCAGTTACTCTGTAAAAAAAAGAAAAGCATTTTTTTAGACGGTAGAGAGGGACTGGCGATGCATAGTAGCGGTCAGGGCCTTTTTCTACCACGTGCAAAGTTTCAAAACAGAGAAAGGTAGAGAGGTGCATTGCCATTTTTACCTTCATGGCAACAATTATAGGTCGGCGTATTTCTGCTGGAGTTATCCCACCTACTACACTTCTACATGCAATGTATGGCTGAGTAGTTACGAAACATCAAAATGAAACAAAAAACGCAAGAAGGAATGTGACCATCCTTTCTTGCGTTTTTTCCGTTATATCTGCTTTTTAAAGCAGTTACAAATTATTTCGAAATAATTAATAAATCCACTCATTCATTACTCTTGAATACTCAACTAGTTCTTCTTTTTTGAAGAAAATACCAATTTCACGTTCTGCACTTTCAAGAGAATCTGAACCATGAATAATATTTTTTCCAACTGTTAGTCCAAAGTCACCACGAATTGTACCAAGTGCAGCTTCACTTGGTTTTGTTTTTCCCATCATATGACGAGCTGTTTCCACAACACCTTCACCTTGCCATACCATTGCAAAAACAGGTCCTGATGTAATGAAATCTACTAATTCACCAAAGAATGGTTTTTCTTTATGTTCAGCATAGTGCTCTCCAGCAATCTCCGGTGTGATTTGCATAAGCTTAGCGCCAACTAATTGAAAGCCCTTTCTTTCGAATCTAGCAACAATCTCCCCAATGATTGCACGTTGTACACCATCTGGTTTTACCATTAAGAACGTTTTTTCCATAATAAATCTCTCCACTTCTCATTATGTATATAATTGTATATCCCCAAACACATAGTATCATCCTAATCAGAATTGTGCAATAGTTTTGAAATGGAGAGATTTTTATTTTTCTCAAAAAACATTTAAAATTTACGTTTCCCAATATATTTCGCAACATTTTGCAACGCCATTTTTGCCTGTCCACGAGGCAATGGCTTAATTATTTCTAATGCCTTATGTAAATATCTTTCGCTAAATGCAAAAGCTTGATCAATTGCATCACTATTTTTAACGGCTTCAATAATGCCCTTCATTTCATCCGAAGACGTATTTTCATTGACTTGAATAATTCTCTCACGAAGTGCTCGGTCTTCCATTGCATACAAAACAGGAAGTGTAATATTACCTTGTAATAAATCTCCCCCTGCTGGTTTTCCAAGCTTTTTTTCCGTAGACACAAAATCTAAAATATCATCAATAATTTGATAAGACATACCAACAAAGTATCCATACCAAAACAAACGATTTACAGTATCACGACAAGCTCCAGATGCGATTGCACCTAATTGACAACTAGCTGCAATTAACAATGCTGTTTTCCGCTGAATACGGCGTAAATATGTGCGTAAATTTTGTCCAAAATCATACTTATCTTTAATCTGTTCAATTTCACCTTTACATACTTCAAGAATTGTATTTGATAATGCTTTATGCACTTCTGGATTTTCTAAATTTGTAATGCATTCCAGAGACTTGGCAAATAAATAGTCACCTGTATACATTGCAATGCGATCACCCCAATTGGCATTTACAGTCGCACTTCCTCTTCTTAAAAGAGCGGCATCAATTACATCATCATGCACAAGAGAAGCCATATGAATAAGCTCTAATGCAACCGCAACATGTTTAATCACATCAAGCTTATAATCACCGAATTTCCCTGCAAGCAGAACAAAAACAGGACGGATTCGTTTTCCACCAGCCTCAATTAGTTGCAACGCTGCTTCTTCCAGCAATTGCTGCTCAGAAGCAACAACTATTTTTAGTTCTTTCTCAATTTTATCAATATCCGATCGTAAAAAAGAATACATAAGTTGTAACTTCATATCGTTCACCTTAACCTAAAACTTCTTTTCTATTTTATCCCGCTCTAATGAGTAACAAGACTCCTACCTCTACTTTGGCTTATATCCTAAATGCATTGCTGCTACTCCAAAAGTAAACGGCTTTACTTGTACTTTTTCTAATCCAGCTTCTTCAAACATACGGGCCAATTCTTTCATCCCTGGAAATGTACTTGCAGATTCTTGTAACCATGAATATTCTTTGTAACTTTTTGCAAATAGTTTTCCAAATAACGGCATGATATATTTAAAATATAACAAGTAGCCTTGGCGGATTCCAATCATTGTCGGCTGAGATGTTTCTAAACAAATAACCTTTCCACCGGGTTTTACAACACGCGTCATTTCCTTTAATACCTGCATGTAATCTGGTACGTTCCGAAGACCAAATCCAATTGTAACATAATCAAACGTATTATCCTCAAACGGCAATTCCATTGCATTGCCGTGAAGTAATTCCACTTGATTTAATTGTAAAGCAGCCACTTTCTCTTTTCCAACCGAAAGCATATTTTTACTAAAATCTAATCCATATGCCTTCCCGTTAGACCCGACTGCATCAGCAAGCGCAATCGTCCAGTCAGCCGTTCCACAACATACATCAAGCGCCTTGCTTCCTGGTTGAACATCCATAATTTGCATTGTATCTTTGCGCCATGCTTTATGTCTTTGAAAGCTTATAACCGAATTCATTACATCGTATTTATTATATATCTTCTCAAATACGTCATGTACTCTTTCCTCTTTTGATTGTTGCATGCTTTACCCTTCTTCCAACTGTATATTCAAAATGTTCAAGTAGCCTCTTTCAATGTCGAAAGAAATGTTTCAATTCCTGTATTATTTTGCATCAAAGTGTTAACTTGGATTCGCATTTTACTTATCAATTCGTTATATACGTTTTCTACTTTCATTCCACCATCATGAGACAAAATCTTTTGAAATGCAGCAAATACAGGTGACGATTCTTTCTTCATGTAAAGTTGATACTCAGTTTGCAAACGATCTATTGTTAACATGTTAGTAATTGCAGACTTTACATGAGTTACTTGAAAATGGTCGCATGTTTTCTGTAAAAGAGCCGTTTCAATCATTCCGACACTTTTTAACATTTCTTCTATCGTTTCATACGTTTGCTGATATAGCATAATTTTTTGTTCATTAATCTCTTTAATTCCCTCTGCTAGAGCGCGAATCAATGTGATATCATGATTCATTGAAAGTAAATAATAATATAACCCACTGTAATAATCACCTGCTAATACCGTTAATTGGCGTCGCTTATGAAATTCATTGGTCTCTTCTTTATTTGATACTTTCTCATGCGTGTCCAAAGCAATTTGTACAAGCATAATCGTTACTGTGTAATGTTCAATTTGTTCTTTATGTAAGTTTGCGCTTTTTAAAACGGAATATAAGAACGCTATTTTTTTTTCATCAACAACTGGTTCTTCAATATATTTTATAAAATAAGGATGGCGTAGTTTTTCATATAGCTGCCCCTTTATATCCGCAAACCCTCTGTAGATTTCACCCACTAAAATCACCCTTGTTTTCTAATTCATAAAACCTATTATAACACATTCATTCATTTTTCTATAAAAAAAAAGCAGTCTCCTGCTTTCCTACTAATTCGTCCTAATAAAAGATAAAATTTCCGCACGCGCTGCTGCGTCCGCTTCTAACGTACCACGTACTGCAGTCGTTACAGTTTTCGCACCAGGTTTTTTCACACCGCGCATCGTCATACACATATGCTCAGCTTCCACAACAACCATTACACCATGTGGTTCTAATACTTCCATAATAGAATCAGCTACAGTTGATGTAATTCGTTCTTGTAGTTGCGGCCTACGTGCGACTGTATCTACTGTACGTGCTAATTTACTTAATCCAGTTACTTTTCCACCACGTGGAATATATGCAACATGAGCAACGCCATAAAATGGAACGAGATGATGTTCACACATAGAATAGAACGGAATGTCCTTTACCAATACAAGTTCTTCATGATCCTCACCAAACACTTTATGTAAATGTTCTTTCGGGTCTTCATTCATACCAGAAAATACTTCTGCATACATCTTCGCAACACGCTTTGGTGTATCTAATACGCCCTCACGTTCTGGATCATCCCCAATTGCTTCTAAAATAAGGCGTACTGCATGTTCGATTTTCTCTAAGTTTACATTTGCCATCCACTAACCCTCCCAAATAAAACCTAAAAATGCTACGAACACATTCTAGCATATATATGTTTTTAAAAGCAAAAAGAAGAGTTTCCAATATGGAAACTCTTCTTCCCCATAAATATGTAAGGATTATTTAACCGCATCTTTTAGCGCTTTACCAGGTTTGAATGCAGGTACTTTGCTTGCCGCGATTTCAATTTCCTCACCAGTTTGTGGGTTACGTCCTTTACGAGCCGCACGTTCACGAACTTCGAAGTTACCAAATCCGATAAGTTGTACTTTATCACCTTGTTTTAAAGCTTCTAAGATAGAATCAAAAACAGCGTCAACTGCTTTTGTTGCGTCCTTTTTAGAAAGGGAACTTGCTTCTGCAACAGCATTGATTAAATCCGTTTTGTTCATGCCATTCACCTCCTCCCAAAGATACGACTGTATAATGATTATAAAATGAGTCTTACCTTCATTTGTAGGCAATTTTTACTAATTCTATACTACAATGATGTAGATAAATCATTATCAAGGCCTATATTATACGATTCTCCTTTATAATTCAATGTTTTTAAAGAAAATGTTGCTATGAAATTGCGAAAAACCGATAAAACTTGACAATCAACTATAAAGTATTAGATAATGACATTTTGTTTTTCTATGAAAAATAAAAAAAGACCCCAAAATAAGGAGTCTTTCGATTATAAAATAATTGCTATTAAGCCGCCTGATCCTTCATTTATTATTCGTTCTAACGTCTCCTTTAATTTATAGCGAGCGTTTTCTGGCATTAATGATAATTTTGCCTGAATTCCTTCGCGAACGATCGAGCTAAGTGACCGCCCAAAAATATCAGAATTCCAAATAGAAAGTGGATCATCTTCAAAATCTTGCATTAAATAGCGAACAAGCTCTTCACTTTGTTTTTCCGTTCCAATAATCGGTTCAAAAGTTGATTCTACATCAACTTTAATCATATGAATTGACGGGGCAACAGCTTTCAATTTCACACCAAAGCGCGATCCATGACGAATGATTTCCGGTTCATCTAAGCTCATATCTGCTAGGGCTGGTGCTGCAACACCGTACCCTGTTTGTTTTACCATTTTTAGTGCATCCGCAACTTGATCAAATTCTGTTTTTGCATGAGCGAAATCGAGCATTAATTTTAACAAATGATCTCGCCCTCGAATTTCAACACCTACCACTTCTTTTAAAATTTGATCATATAATTCATCCGGTGCATATAAATCAATCTCAGCAACACCTTGCCCCATATCAATTCCTGCCAAACTTGCACGGTCGATGAATTCATATTGACTAAATTGCCATACAACGCGGTCAACATCACGAAGACGTTTAATATCTTTCACCGTTTCTTGGACAGCCTCTTGATAGCTTCGGCGAAGCCAGTGGTTGTCATGTAACACCATTACCCAGCTTGGGAGATTTACATTCACTTCGAGAACCGGAAATTCATATAACGCCTCACGTAATACGTTATATACATCACCTTCTCTTAGTCCTTCTACACTCATTGCCAACACTGGAATATCATATTCTTCTACTAAACTTTGACGAAGTTGTTCTGTATCAGGATGATACGGTTGTACTGTATTAATAATCATAATAAATGGTTTTCCTACTTCTTTTAATTCATTTACAACCCGTCCCTCTGCTTCAATATAATCGCGGCGCGGGATTTCTCCAATTGTTCCATCAGTTGTAATAACAACCCCAATTGTAGAATGCTCTTGAATTACTTTGCGTGTTCCAATTTCCGCCGCTTCATGAAATGGGATCGGTTCTTCATACCACGGTGTATTAATCATGCGGGGCCCATTTTCATCTTCATACCCTTTCGCTCCTGGGACAGTATAGCCCACACAATCTACTAAGCGAATATTTACATCGAGCCCTTCGTCAACATGGATAGAAACCGCTTGGTTTGGAACAAACTTTGGTTCTGTCGTCATAATTGTACGCCCCGCTGCACTTTGTGGCAGTTCATCTTGTGCGCGCTGGCGATCCGAATCATTTTCAATGTTTGGAATAACAACTAGCTCCATAAATTTCTTAATAAAAGTAGATTTCCCTGTCCGGACAGCTCCTACAACCCCGAGATAAATATCACCACCTGTGCGCTCAGCAATATCTTTAAAAATATCAACCTTTTCCAAGTGATTCCCTCCCTCAAAATTTTTGGGAATAAATTATGTTTATTCTTGAAGTTTGGACAATACAACATATGATTTTGTCCCAATTTCATATCACTATTTTTAAAAAAACTTTTATTAGCGATGCAAATATTTCAAGAAGTAAAAAAACCTTCTTCTAGAACTTATTCGCTAAAAGAAAGGTTCATGACTTATCACTTAAAAAAAATTGGTTCTTTATCCTTCACTGTATACGGCAAAGAATACGCTGGTACAAATGGGGTATGTTTCACAAGCAACTGACGAATATCTTCTCCTTCTTTTACTTCATCACCATATTTTTGTAACATGTCATTTAAATCAATACGATAATCAATATATACTTCACCTTTCTCATCAACAACAAAAGGTAAGTTTTTACCTGAATAAGGGCTTTCCACTTGAGGAATTTCTTTATATCCCATTTTATTATAATCAAGCTCATACACACCGTCTGTAATTACTTTTTTAAATGGTGGATATTGATGCTCATCACGATAGATTTGTAGTTTTAACTTTAAGTCTTGAACTCTCTCTGCTGTTCGAACATCAATTAATTTCACAGTTGGATTTGTTTCTACGTTAACTAATACATACTGATATATACCGCCGCTTTCAAAAGCATTCCCAGGAGGTTCTTGCATGAGTCTAGGTGTAATCTTTTGAAAATCAATCGGATATTTTTGATAGATTGGTGTATTCATGTCACGCGTTTTAATAGGCAATATATGACCATTCTGTTCTCTATATGTATTAACTGCTGTTTGTACAGTTTGTAGTTGATCTTCATACGGCATGGCATGTTGTTGCATTTTCTCTTTCGGATATAGGCACCCAGATAGTATACTTATGCAACATAATACGAAAATCATTAGTATTTTCTTCATGAGAAATCCGTCCTTTAATTTCTATTGTTCAATTGGCCCGCTAAATACGACAAGAAAAATAATAAACCCTGATATAATCATACATGAATACGCAAACAAAGCTGTAAGCCCTTTCAAAAATGTGTTCTTTATTTTATGACGACTTAACAAAATGAAAACGACAGAAATAAACATGAGAGCCATCGCTCCCAAAGCAAACCACATCTTTATAAGTCCAATAGACATATATACCCCCCTTTTCATTTTCTATTTTTCTATTATTTTAACAAATTATAAATTTTAAACAAATATAAATATTCTATTTTCTCATGAATGCAACTTGAAAGAACGACATAAAAACCGCTTTCTTTTTAGATGGATGAGAGCGCCTGGCCAGGCATAGGAGCGGTCAGGGCCTTTTTCTGCCACGTGCAAGGTTTTAAATCAAAGTGGATTTATATATATTAAAACCCATAAAAAACCGAAGCGAACGGGACTTCTTCGCTTCGGTTGACCAAATATCCCCACAAACAGCTCATATTCTTCCTTCATATTATTGTATGCAATGTATATAACAACGGTTTCTCATACTTTATTTTTTAAACATCTTACCTAATGAACTAAAATCAGTCGGCATGTTATTATTAATAATTGCATTTATAATTTGCTCTTCTTTTTCTTTTGATACTTCTCTTCCCGCCATTGTTGCAACTTGATGAATTAACTGACGTAATACTTTCTCATCTCGTAAATTCGTATTTTGGACCGATGAGGCTAATTTAAAAATATCCTCTTTATTTACTTTCGATTCCTTTTCAATATTGTTAAATAGATTGTTATCCACCTTGTTCACCCTCTCATGTAATTTACACTTCATCGTATGCAGAAAATAAAGAATGGTGAAAAACCCAAAAGAAAAAGCTGTACAAATGTATTGTTACATTTGTACAGCTTTTTTTATAGCAAGTCTGGAATCGCTTCTACTTCGTGTTTACGTACGCGTCCCATCAACGTTCCGACAGCATCCTTTACGTTTTTCTCGTTAAATAATACATCATATAAAACAGTTGTAATTGGCATTTCTACATCCATTTTCTTAGCCATCTCATACGCCGCTTTCGTTGTCCGTACGCCTTCAACAACCATTCCCATACTATCTAACACTTCTTCTAACGAACAACCTTTACCAAGCATGTTACCAGCACGCCAATTACGGCTATGAACGCTCGTACATGTTACAATGAGGTCACCCATACCTGTAAGGCCAGCAAACGTTAATGGGTTCCCACCCATTTTACCGCCTAAACGAGCAATTTCTGTTAATCCTCGCGTCATTAGTGCTGCCTTTGCATTATCACCTAAGCCAAGTCCATCAGTAATACCCGCCGCCAGGGCAATAATATTTTTTAACGCCCCGCCAAGTTCGACTCCAATAATATCCGGGTTTGTATATACACGGAAATAACTATTCATAAATAAGTCTTGAACCTCTTCAGCTGCTTCCATACGCTTTGCCGCTGATGTAACAGTTGTAGCTTGGCGTAATCCAACTTCTTCTGCATGACTCGGTCCTGATAAGACAACGACATCGCGAATGAGATGGGCCGGAATTTCTTCTTCAATCACTTCCGAAATACGCTTAGAAGTTCCTGGTTCAATCCCTTTACTCGCATGAATCCATGTAATTGGCTGCGAAACAAACTGTTTCATACTTTGCAATACTTCTCGATATGCCTTTGTAGGTACAACGAGAAGCACTGTATCTACCCCTACTAATGCCTCTTCTAACGAAGAGTAAGCAACGATACTGGATGGCAGTGTAACCCCTGGAAGATAACGACTATTCTCATGTTTTTCATTCATTTCATTCATATGTTCCGGTCGATTTCCCCAAATACGTACATCATGGCCGTTGTCAGCTAATACCATTGCTAACGCCGTTCCCCAGCTACCTGCTCCTACTACTGTGATTTTTTTCATAAAATCACATCCTCTCCATTAGTCTCGTGCTCTTGCAATAACTTTAATCGGCGTTCCTACGAAACCGAACGCATCGCGCAGACGATTTTTCAAGAAGCGCTCATATGAGAAGTGCAGTAACTCTGGATCGTTTACAAACACAACAAATGTCGGTGGTTTCACTGCGACTTGTGTTGCATAGAAAATTTTCAAACGTTGTCCATTATGCGTTGGCGTTGGATTCATTGCAACAGCATCCATAATCACATCATTCAATACATTTGTTTGTACACGAATACTATGACTTGCATTTACCTCATTAATAACAGGAAGTAGTGTATGTGTACGTTTTCTCGTTTTTGCAGATAAAAATACGATTGGTGCGTAATCTAAAAATTGGAAATGAGCACGAATATTCTCTTCGAATTCCTTCATCGTTTTCTCATCTTTTTCGACCGCATCCCATTTATTCACAACTATAATTACCGCACGACCTGAATCATGCGCATATCCAGCAATTTTTTTATCTTGTTCAATGATTCCTTCTTCACCATCTAAAACAACTAAAACAACGTCAGAGCGTTCAATCGCTCGAAGTGCACGAAGTACACTATACTTTTCTGTACTTTCATATACTTTTCCTTTTTTGCGCATTCCTGCTGTATCAATGATAACGTAATCTTGTCCATCTTTACTGTACGGCGTATCAACTGCATCACGTGTAGTACCTGCTACGTTACTAACGATTACGCGTTCTTGACCAAGAATTGCATTTACCATTGATGATTTCCCAACGTTCGGGCGACCAATTAAACAGAATTTAATTGTTTCATCATCGTATGGTTCTTCTTCAATTCGTGGAAAATGTTTTGCTGCTTCATCTAATAAGTCCCCTAAGCCTAAACCATGCGTTCCAGATATAGGAAATGGATCCCCGAATCCTAACGCATAAAAATCGTAAATTTCACTGCGCATCTCTGGATTATCTACCTTATTCACCGCTAATACAACTGGCTTTTTAGAGCGATATAAAATCTTCGCAACTTCTTCATCCGCAGCTGTTACACCGTCGCGGCCATTTGTCATAAAAATGATAACATCAGCCTCATCAATCGCAACTTCTGCTTGTTGACGAATTTGTGTCAAAAATGGCTCGTCTCCAATATCAATTCCACCCGTATCAATTATGTTAAACTCATGATTTAACCATTCTCCTGCACTATAAATACGATCCCTTGTTACACCAGGGATATCTTCAACAATCGATACTCTTTCTCCAACAATTCTATTGAAAATAGTAGATTTTCCAACATTCGGGCGCCCTACTATTGCCACTACCGGTTTTGGCATATACTTTCATCCTTTCTATTTGCTTCTGTTATTATGTAAAAAACCCTTCTTTGTGCAAGAAGGGATTTGCATTCCAGAATATTTCTCTTTATATCAAAACATCTCATATTATAACACATTTTCAAGAATGTTTCACAATAATATATAAATTCTCTTGCAAGCGATGGGCAATCCCATCTAAAATCGCTTCTAAATTACTTGCCACAAACTCTGTTTCCTCTACTGTCTCACATACAAATAACGGGGCACCGCCAGCAAATTTTTCTGGAATGGTTGTAATAACAGCAAGAATGCATTTTTCTAATATCACCCTTTTTCTCCCCTTCCATTTGGGGCCTCAGAAGACATATGAACCGCACTTTCTAATGTTGGAACATTTTCAATGACCTGAATCGCTTTCTTTACATCTTGATCTTGCGGCAAAACAAATATGCCTATTCTTCCATCATTTAAATCACGTTTTGCAAGTGGTACAAGTGCAGGTGTTCCAGAATCTCGATATACACCAAGTGCAATAGATATATCATGTAAAATCGCTTGT
This sequence comes from Bacillus cytotoxicus, assembly GCF_023715645.1. Lineage (GTDB taxonomy): Bacteria > Bacillota > Bacilli > Bacillales > Bacillaceae_G > Bacillus_A > Bacillus_A cytotoxicus_A. The sequence continues at coordinate 41,204 of NZ_JAMBOP010000002.1, forward strand.
CTTTGACCAAGGTTTGCTAATGTTACTTTAGCATCAACAGATTTTGGTTTTAAAATAAAACCCATACCATACTTCATAATTTCTTTTTGCCTTGCTGGTAAACCAATATTCATAATATAAATATTATCAACATAAAGGCCTGCGCCTTCAAAATGAAACGAGGCATGCTGAACTTCAACAAGATCACGCAGCCGTTTACCAGACATCAACTTTTTCGCGAAAAAGAAACTTATGATTCCAGCTAAAATACCGGCATACCATGATTTAAATCCTAAATAAGCAAAAGTAGCTACGAAGGAAGTTAACATCGCTAAATAATTACGACTCTCAAATACAATTGCAATTCCCTCAATATATGTATTGCCCCTTGGAACAAGCTCATACCCATCTAATTGCTGCAATGTATTCCGCTCCATATTACGTACATCACGAAACTGTGATGCCGCTAATGTCAGAAATGTAATCGCAGAGAAATCCTTTTTCAAAATAGCTGGAATGGCAACCGCCCCAAGAGCAGACGCAATAATTCCCATGGCAATATGAATAATCTTGCCATGTAAACGAGTTGGATACTGCCTTGTATCCGTTTGAAGCATTAAAATTCGTGTGACAGTTCCAACGGTTACCCCAAGCAACATAGCTGATGTATACGAATTCATAAATTAACCCTGTCCCTCCTTTACTTGCTTTTGCTTAAATTGCCCTGTATACGTCATTACTTTTCCAATTCCGTATAAAAGACTACAGAACATTGTAGACACAGCAATCATATTAAAAAATTGCAAACTCCCTAATTGATACGGAAAATTAAATGCCTTTAAAATAAAAGCGACAAACACCTCACCTTGCAACGCCCCTGCATATAATCCCCATATACGTAATATACGATCCCTATGTAATAAAACAGATGTGTAAACGAGAATACTACTTAACATCCATGTACGATCTACAACAATCCAAATTGGGTCATATAGTTCGATTAAGAAAAAACTCGCATATAGCATCGCAATTATAAGTGCACATAATAAAGTGTAGATCTTTTTCCATACTGAATATGCCGCAATTCCAACAAATGAGATCCCGCCTAACAAAAGAGCGTTTACCGATATTGTAATAGAAGCAAAGGAGATCACCGCTTGCGAACAAATAATAAATAATAAAATGACCGCACTAAGCTTAAATCTAACTGTATCTTTTTTCAAAAAAAACGTCGTAACAATCCAGCCCATCCACGCTAAAAAATAAAAATAACCACCTTCCACGTGAACACCTCCTATTATTTCCATTATGGGAATGTTTCATGAAAAATAATCGTCTTCTATCGCTGCATATTTTAAAAAATAACAGCAACACTTTGTACTAAGGAGGTGGGAATACCATGGGTAAAGATCGTCAAGAAAAAAAACTGAAAGAATCAAGGCGCGTAGAATCTGATCGCAGCCAATCATTACAATTTCCAGGTGCAACAGGACTCGATACACCGGAGCAAGCACGAAAACAAAATCAACATTAAAACAAAGAAACAGCCAACATATTGTTGGCTGTTTCTTTAGCGTCTACTATATATCGTTGTATCAATCCCGCGCTGAGTCAGCCAATGGTGTGTGTCACCTTTAATAACAACTGGTACTTGCTGAAGCTCAGTGATTGTCCGTACTCCAAGCGCCGTCATGATAAACTGCAGATCTGTATGTAGTAGTTCAATTTCTTCAATTAGTTTCTCTATACCTTCTTGCATCAAAATTCGTAAAAAATGACCAGCAAATGCAGCCGCCGATGCTCCTACTGCTAATGCTTTCGCTACATCAAGTGCTGTTTGAATACCACCTGATGCAATAATAGAGAGAGGTTTTTGTGTAGAGGATACTTCAATTAAAGAGGAAGCAGTCGAAATGCCCCAATCATTGAAATAGGAAAGTACTCGTTGTCTTCTTTCATTTTCAACCGCTGCAAAGTTTGTACCGCCATATCCACCAATATCTATAGTAGAAACGCCGCTACTTGCTAAATCTTCCGCAGCCTCTTTACTCATACCAAAACCAACTTCTTTTACGATAACAGGAACCGAAGAATGTTTGACAATTTGTTCAATTCTCTTTAATGAACCAGTAAAATCTCGATCACCTTCTGGCATTGTCAATTCTTGAATGACATTTAAATGAATTTGTAATGCATTAGCTTCAATCATATCAACAGCTCGCTTCGCTTGTTCTACTGTCGCTTCACTGCCTAAGTTTGCAATAACAACTCCATTTGGATTTACTTTTCTCACGATTTTATAAGATTCAGCTTCATTAGTGTCTTTTAACGCCGCCATTTGCGAACCGACAGCCATTGCTAGCTGATATTGCTGCGCAGCTTTGGCTAGTTGTTCATTAATACGTAGTGTGTGCTCTCCGCCACCACCAGTCATCGCATTGATAAAAATCGGCGAACTTAAAGCAAGTCCGCCGATTTCTGTTTGAAATGATATACTTTCATAACTTATATTCGGTAAGCTTTGATGAACAAAAGCAACGTCACCAAAGCCATGCGTACGAGACTGTCCAGTAGAAAGAGCATATTCAATATGTTCTAATTTACGCTTTGCTCTTACCACAAACATCCCTCATTATTTCTTTAAATTTTTTAGCTTTTCTCCAATAATATCACCTAATTGGAATGTTGCAGAATCAGAAGTTGGTATATATTTACTATAATCTTCTGTTTCATTATTTTCTTCAAGTGTTTCTTTTATACTTAAAGAAATACGTTTTTCTTCCGAATGAACTTCTAATACTTTTACTTTCACTTCTTGTCCGATTTTTAATACTTCATTCGGATTTTTCACATGACGGTTTGCGATTTGTGAAACGTGTACAAGTCCTTCTACACCAGGGAAAATCTCAACGAACGCTCCAAAAGTAACAAGACGTTTTACTTTCCCATCTAATAGATCGCCCACTTTTACTTGATTGGAAACATTCGACCATGGACCTGGCTGCACCGCTTTCATAGATAAGGAAATACGCTGCGTATCGGCATCAACAGATAACACTTTTACTTTTACAGTTTGTCCTTCTGTTAATACATCAGATGGTTGTTCTACACGGTCATGAGAAATTTGAGAAATATGAACTAAGCCATCTACACCGCCAACATTTACAAATGCTCCAAAGTCAGTTAAACGTTGAACTGTTCCTTCTACAACATCACCTGCTTGTAAAGAAGAAACCGCTTCTTTTTTCTTCTTGTCTAGCTCTTGCTCTACAACTGCCTTATGAGAAAGAATTACACGATTTTTCTCACGATCTAATTCTACAATTTTTACTGCCAATGTTTTTCCTTTATAATCAGTAAAATCTTCTACATAATGCATCTCTACAAGCGAAGCCGGAATAAAGCCACGAACACCAAGGTCAATAACTAGACCTCCGTTAACGATATCTTTAATTGTTACATCAAATACTTCGCCTGATGTAAATTGTCCTTGCAATACTTCCCATGCTTTTTCTGCATCGACTGCACGTTTAGACAATACTAAATCATCATCTTCTAATTTAATTACTTTTAATTCAAGAGTTTGTTCTACTTCTACAACATCGCCTGCTTTTTCAATATGAACATTCGCCAATTCACTAATTGGAATCACACCATCAGTTTTGTATCCAACATTTACAAATACTTGCTTGTCTTCAACTTTTGTTACTGTACCTGTAACAATATCACCTACTTGTAATGCCTTTGTGTTTACAACTTCTTCATTCATTTTTTCTACCATGGAAATACCTCCCTACTGAAATGGCAAAGCATCTTTATGTATATACGAAATGGAAACACTTGTTTCCATTTGCATGTATGTAAAATTTTTAGAAAATATCCTCTTTTATAAACTTCTAACAAATCGATGAATTTGTCAAGCAAATTGTCTTCATATTAACAAACAGAAACAAAAATAAAGGAAGAGGTTTAACCTCTTCCTTTATTTTACGAACGTTGCTATTGCGATATCCATAATCTTTTGGACTACTTCTTCAATAGATAAGGACGTTGTATCTAACTCAATTGCATCATCAGCTTTCTTTAATGGAGACACTTCGCGTTCAGAATCTAATTTATCACGGAGCGCAATTTCTTCTTTTAGTTTTTCTAAGTTAGAAGGAAATCCTTTTTGTGTATTTTCTAAATGTCTTCTTTCCGCTCGTTCTTCAACGGAAGCTAACATAAAAATTTTCACTTCCGCATTCGGCAATACTTGTGTCCCAATATCACGACCATCCATAACAACGCCGCCTTTTTCCGATAAAGCCCGCTGACGACGGACCATTTCTTCACGTACGAGGCGATGTCTTGCCACAATTGATACACGATTTGTTACTTCTGGTGTGCGAATCACTTCCGATACATCTTTTCCGTTTAAAAAAACAAGCTGCGCATTGTCTCCATGCTGAAATGAAATGTCAATATCCTTAATGATTCCCATTAATTTCTCTTCATTTTCAATATCGATACCTTGCTCTAATGCTGCATATGTTATAGTACGATACATTGCACCTGTATCAATATAAACATAAGACAATTTTTTCGCAATAATTTTAGCAACCGTACTTTTCCCTGCAGCTGCCGGGCCATCAATTGCAATTGAAATTCGTTTCTCCATTGTAACACCCCATTTTCACTTATAAGAACAGAAGGAAAAGCAGGTATCCCCTGCTTCTCTCATCATTGTTTCATTTCACATTAACAGGAAGTAAAAAATCCGATTGGTTCCATTAACGATTAGCTTGTTTACTAATAACCGTTTCACTTTACCCCGTTTCAAGTCCTCAACTATTGTAGCACACTCTTTCTTAGAAGCAAATGATAAAGGCTATTGATTTACCTCTAAAATATTTGTTATAACCCCTTTTGTGACTCCTTCATAATAAACTACTTTTGATATATATTTCGCTATATGTTCTTGTGTTAACAGCAGTTGAACAATACATAAACAAATACATTGTCCAATAAGTAACCTAATTAAAACTTTCTCAATTGTTTTCAAAAACTACATCACCTTTCTCTTAAGATTCCGTTCTAACAAACCTTAAAATTACAAAGCGGGTAACCGTTTGTGGGCAGAATGTCCCCCCTTACTGATGAAACTTTCACTTTATTTTCATTGTGATTATCGCTTAGAACTTTTATACTTTTCCATTGTCGAATCCGATCAAATCGTGTTATGTTTTTTATGTATTTGCATTGATTGGAGAGGGGTAAAGGCATTGAAAAAAATTCTTGTTTTACACACAGGTGGAACAATTGCGATGGAGGAAGATAAAGAAACTGGGGTTGTTCAACAAGGCGCACAAAATCCACTTTTAAAATTCATTCCAAATTTAGAAGAAGATATCGATTTAATTGTTGAAGATGTCTTTCATCTTCCATCTCCTCACATGACACCAAATGAAATGCTACAATTGCAAGTCATGATTGACGAGAAGGTTAAAAACAATAACGTACAAGGTGTTGTTATTACACACGGAACAGACACACTAGAAGAAACAGCTTATTTTCTTGATTTAACTGTACAAGCCGATGTTCCAATTGTCGTTACAGGAGCAATGCGCTCAAGTAATGAGTTAGGAGCTGATGGTTTATATAACTTTTTGTCAGCAGTAAAGGTTGCGAGTAGTGAAGAGGCAAACGGAAAAGGTGTTCTTGTCGTATTAAATGATGAAATTCACTGTGCAATGAATGTGACAAAAACACATACAAGTAACGTAGCAACATTCCAAAGTCCACAATATGGACCAATTGGAATGGTAACAAAGCGCGGCGTTGTCTTTCATCACGCACTAGTGCATCATGAAACATATGCTGTCACACAAATTACAAAAAATGTTGTCATCTTAAAAGCATATGCTGGTATGGATGAAACATTATTGGCTGCAATCGAGCAATTGCCGGTCGATGGAATCATTATCGAAGCACTCGGACAAGGAAACTTACCACCGCGTACACTTCCTGCTCTGCAACGTTTGATAGATAAAGACATTCCAGTTGTTCTTGTTTCTCGTTGTTTTAACGGAATTGTCCAAGATGTATATTCTTACGAAGGCGGCGGCACACACTTGAAAAATATGGGTGTTATCTTCACATACGGTTTAAATGCTCAGAAAGCTCGCATTAAGCTACTTGTTGCACTAGAAGTAACAAAAGCACAAATAGAGATTCAATCTATGTTTAGACATTAAAATTTGATTGCAACAAAAAACACCGCGGTCTAATTCTTAAACCTATGAATTAGACCGCGGTGTCTTCATTTCCCATCGCTTCTTTACTAATTTTCCTGTTCTCGATTTGCAATGAGCTGCGCAATTGCCCCCCCATGAAATCGACCATTTTCTATAAAAATTTCATTTGCGTTATTACCAGCGGCAATTACCCCTGCAATAAAAATTCCTTCCACATTCGTTTCCATCGTTTCTTCGTTATACAGCGGTCTTCCTGTTTCAGAATCAATTTCTACACCCATTTTCGTTAAGAAACTATGATCTGGATGATAACCTGTCATAGCAAAGACAAAATCATTTGAAACCGTATATACTTCGATTCCCACTGTATACGTCACTGTATGTTCTGTAATTTCTTTTACATGTGCACCGAATTCCATTTTTATCGTTCCTTGCCCAACTAACGCTTCGAATTCTGGTAAAATCCACGGTTTAATACTTGGAGAATATACTTGTCCACGATATAACACCGTCACACGCGCTCCGCATTTTACAAGTTCTAACGCCGCGTCTACACTTGAATTCTTTCCTCCAATAACGATAACATCCCGATTAAAATAAGGATGCCCTTCTTTAAAATAATGTGCTACTTTATTTAACTCTTCTCCAGGAACATTCATATAATTAGGGTTATCATAATATCCAGTTGCGATAACAACATATTTTGCCTTATACTTCTCTTGCTTACCGTCACTCTTTAACGTTTGAACAAGGAACGTATCTTCTTCTTTCCGTACTTCTTCTACTCGTTCAAACGCGTTCACACGTACTTGTTTCCGTTTTACCACTTCCCGGTAATATGCTAATGCTTGATTGCGAACAGGCTTACGATTTTCTGTAATAAAGGCTACTCCACCAATTTCTAGTTTTTCACTAGAAGAAAAAAACGTTTGGTGTGTTGGATAATTATAGACTGCATTAACAATATTCCCTTTTTCAATCACAAGTGGATTAATCCCAACATTTTGCATCGCAATCGCTGCCGCTAATCCACACGGCCCACCTCCGATAATAATTGCTGTTTCCTTTTGCATGTAAGGCTCAACTCCTAGTCTTCTACTCTCTATTCAAATAAACAACGAAAAACAAGAAAAAACCTACTTTCAGCAGTAGGCACCTATCTATATTGTATTCATTTTTCATATATTTGTCATCTATACGATACGTACATGCGATAGACGTCCGCTAAAAACTGTTTAAAAGGTATACCTTGATTATGTAATACATGTTCTGGATCAATTTTACGGGCAGGATCAAGCTTTTTATGTGAAACAATAGCTGTCCTAGGATTCAACCCAAAATTATGGCATAAATAGGCATGATACCACGTAAAACGTGTATATGCATCCCAAAAATTCACATTCCCACCGTAGCAAAGTTCAACACCAATTGCTGCGCTATTAGCATTGTAACCATATATTTCATTATCTGTTGGGACATTGTACCGAACATGATAGGCTACCTCATTGATCGGAATAATCTCAAGTATAGTTGTATCATCGATAAATGTATGAGCTGAAGCTTTCGGTTGTATATCATTAAAATAGTCTCGATTTCCAATCGCATTACTACCTGGATTCCCTGTGTCATGACTGACGATAAAACGAACTTTTGAAAGTGGAAGGCCAGATCGTGAGCTTCCATGTTTAATGTAATCTCGCTGTATAGGAAACTTCGCCATTCACATCATCTCCGCTCTTATAGAATAATCTTTCTAATCTTATATATATTCAGATGATGTGTCCCTATCACAAACATTATTGTGAAAACATAAAATTCATTATATTCGAAACAAACACCATAAATAGTAGCACACTTACTGCCACCGTATAGAAACCATAAAACCAAATTCCATCTTGCTTCATTTCTAAACCAAAAAAGCGGTTTACTGTACGCAAGAAAGAGGATCCTTTCACACTCTTCTTACGTAACATTTCTACTCGCTCCATTACATGTGTTGGCATCATAAACCGTTGTTCTGCAGTCGTTTTCATTACAATCTCCCCTTTATTATTAGCGCATACATTCCATCAATGAATACCAATTAAACCCTTCACTGTGGAACTTTCACTTTATTTCCATTTTTCCCATCTAAGGAGAGTATAGCACAAACGTTCTGCTAGAACAAGTGTTCTTTTCATTTTCACAAATTCATGTAACTCATAATAAATACAATTAATGCGAATACGACAAAAAACCGCAACTTCCTTTAAGGAAATTGCGGTTTTCATAATCAATAGTCGGTTTATCCCGCATTAACGGGCAGTAAAACCCCCACCTCAAGATTGAGAGAAAATCGAAGAAGATAGGGGGGATAACTGCCCGTAAAAGCCCGATTGGTTCAACTAACCATCAGTGGGGGATGAAGAACCCCCCGCTGATGGAAGTTTCACTTTATACCCAACCTCTGAAGCGACTTGCTTCTGCCATTTTACGAACACCAACCATATAAGCCGATAAACGCATATCCACTTTACGAATTTGCGATGTATCGTAAATAGAATTAAACGAGCTTACCATTACTTTTTCTAAACGAGCCTCTACTTCTTCTTCTGTCCAATAGTAACCTTGGTTGTTCTGTACCCACTCAAAGTAAGAAACCGTTACGCCACCAGCACTTGCTAATACGTCTGGAACAAGTAAAATGCCACGCTCTGTTAAAATTCTCGTTGCTTCTAATGTTGTAGGACCGTTTGCAGCTTCTACAACAATTTGCGCTTTAATATTCGCTGCATTTTCTTCTGTAATTTGATTTTCAATCGCAGCCGGTACTAAAATATCACAATCTAGTTCTAATAACTCTTTATTTGAAATTGTATTATTGAACAATTTCGTTACTGTACCAAAGCTATCACGACGGTCTAGTAAATAATCAATATCTAAACCATTTGGATCATGAAGCGCACCGTAAGCATCCGAAATCGCAATTACTTTCGCTCCTGCATCGTGCATAAATTTCGCTAAGAAGCTACCTGCATTTCCGAATCCTTGTACAACAACACGTGCACCTTTAATATCAATATTACGCTTTTTCGCTGCTTCACGAATACAAATTGTTACACCTTTTGCAGTCGCTGTTTCACGACCATGAGATCCACCCAATACAAGTGGCTTCCCTGTAATAAATCCAGGTGAATTAAATTCGTCAATACGGCTATATTCATCCATCATCCATGCCATAATTTGTGAATTTGTAAATACGTCTGGAGCTGGAATATCTTTTGTTGGCCCTACAATTTGGCTAATTGCTCTTACATAGCCACGGCTTAATCTTTCTAACTCACGGAAAGACATTTCACGTGGGTCACAAACGATACCACCTTTACCTCCACCGTATGGTAAGTCAACAATACCACATTTTAAGCTCATCCAAATTGAAAGTGCTTTCACTTCATTTTCCGTTACATTCGGATGGAAGCGAATACCACCCTTTGTCGGACCAACAGCATCATTATGCTGAGCACGATATCCTGTAAATATTTTAACAGTCCCATCATCCATACGAACTGGAATCTTCACTGTCATCATACGAATTGGTTCTTTAAGTAATTCATATACCTCGTTTGGATAACCCAATTTTTCTAAGGCTTCTTTAATAACAATTTGCGTCGAATTCAACAGTTCAAAATGTTGTTCTCTTTGTTGTGTTTGTGTTTGAGCTCCCTTTTCGGCTACCATAGTAAGTAAACCCCCTGTAATTTCACTTGTTTAGTAAACCTTCATTGCTTAGTATACACTCTTAAAATAGGAATGCAAGAGAAAACGCTAACAAACATATGCAAACCTTTGTTTACTTTGCAAACGTTTTCAATATCATTATAGTATTTTTGTTGTTTTTAGAAAAGCCAAATGATTAAAAAGTCTACCTTTTCTTATATAAGATAATATTTAAATGTTTTATATATACATTCATTTGGATTTATTAACATTCAAATCTCTGCTATGGAGAATACAACATGCCCGCTACTGGCCTGATCCTTTTGTTTAAAACCCGGCATGTGGCAGAAAAGAGCCCTGACCGCTCTAAGCACAGCCAGACGCTCTCATCCTCCCCTAAAAAAGATGGTTTTTATGTTAGTTTTTCAATTTGTATTTATATAGAAAACCTCAACTATATTACTTAGCTGAGGTTTTCTTTTGCGATAAAGTAATTATAGATTTGTTTAATTGCATCATTTGCCATCAGTTCTTTTCCATATTCCATCATTCGATAAATTGTAATCGTGGAAGAGTTGCCGAATTCCGCTAAAATAGCAATCATATCTTCTTTTAATAACGTAGCCGTTTCCTCTTCTATCCATAAATAAAAACGATCTTGCCATCCATAAAGCTTTCCGCCTATTACTCCAAGGCTATATAAACGACCAGCTAATGCAATTATATCGTCTAACGAAGTAAATTCGTATAATATATGCTCACTCTCATCAAGAGTAACTTGCATTTCAATGAATTCATCTTGAAATTCTTCTTCCGTATCTAACTCTTGATTTTCTTTTGTAACAATAACAACCATACCTTGCGCTTGCAATGAGAACACTTCTACTGCAATTGGACCATCAGCTTCAAAGCCGAGCTCTTTATTTGCTTCTTGCATCATATCTCGAAATAATTGTTGGACTTTAGGAGCATTTTTCCATAAATCTTCCTTTGTAAGTCCACGTTCTGACAAATCATCGAACGTCAGAAAGATTTTTATTTTATTATAATTTAAACGTTCCAGCCTCATCCCGTAACCTCCTTACGCAACCGTTGCATCTAATTTTTATTATATGAAACAGAAAATAGATGGTTCTTTTCGAACAACTATTCTAACATTTTTAACCATTCGTCCCACTCTTCTTTCGTATCCCCAACAAACAAGTTATGAACCTCTTCTTTTTCTTCATTAGAAGCAAACATAAAGGCAGCACCAGTAAATCCAATAGTAAGATTCTTATATTGCTCGTGTAATCTCTTTGCAAGCTGAACACTTGTTATTATATTTTCTTGCATTGTACAAGAAATAAATAAAATTTTAGGATCTACACGTGCGATTACATCATGAATGTCGCCTTCTTCTATGCCTGTCCCAATATAAATTGTTGGATAACCTTTTCGGCGTAAATATGTTGTGAAAATAAATAATTCGAGTTCATGTAATTCCCCTGGAACACATATAGAAAGCACCTTTGATGTTCTTGTATTGGTGGGTATACTATAGTAAACCGCTCCCATACGTGTTCGTAAAAGAGAAATTGCATATTGTTCCTGTGCGCTTGTTATTTTTTCATTCAAACGTTTCTCTCTTAACTTGAACAGTAATTTTGTGAATACATCTATAACCACTTTATCTATAGAAAAAATACTAAATGCTTCATCCAATAATTCAAGAGCTTGTTTTTCATCAAATTTTAACAAAGAATAAAAGATATCGTCTACTAAAAGTTCTACTTTATTATATTCTTTTTCTGATAAATTGTGATTTCGTAATTGATCATTTTCTAATAAACTTACTGCTTGTCCAATGGTAAATCCTTGGTTCAGTTTATTAATAAGCCATTTGAAAATTTGAACATGTTCTTCCGTATATAAGCGATGTCCAGCATCATTACGTATCGGTGTAATAATTCGATATCGTCTCTCCCAAGCTCGCAATGTTCCTGGTTGTATACCGAGCATATTGGAAATGGCTTTAATATTATATTTTCCAGTTGAATTTGACATATATCTTCTCACCTAACAACAACGTCAATCTTTTCTTCCTAAGGTAATTAAATGCGTTTGAGCAGGGGCTCGAAACCGTAATGGTACAAATGTTGTTCCATAACCATTACTTACAAACAAAATCGTATGTGGATATTCATAAATTCCACCTTTCAAAAAACGTGTAGCATGAAAAAAACGAATTTGTCCACCGTGTGTATGGCCACTTAATATACAAGAAATACGTTCCGTTCCATTTAATTTATATAAAATATCAGGATTGTGACTCACAAGGATGCGAAAGCCCTCTTCTTTGCAATCTACTAATGCTAAATCTAATCGATCACGCTTTAACCCTACATCATCAACACCTAGTAACCATATTTTTTCTCCAAGCTCCGATTCAAATAAAGTCCCAGTGTTGTCTAAAATTTTTACACCATTTTGAAGAAGTAACGCGTCTAATTCGTGAAAATTAATTTCATAATCATTATTTCCCCAAACAAAATATACTTGTCCAATTTCATTTAACCGTTTAATATTATCAGCTACTCGTGATAGAGGTACTCCGCGTTCAGCTAGATCCCCACCTATAATAACAAGATCTACTTTTCCTTTTCCTTTTCCTTTTACTTTCTGTATTAAAGATTGAGATACCGTTCTTTTGTGAATATCTGAAATAAAAAAAACTCGAACTTCTCCAAAACTTACCGGAAAATTCGCAAATAATATGGTGTGCTCTAACAATGTATCACGCATCGCTTCTCTATACATCATAATAAAAAAAACCATTGCAATACATAAAATGAAACACCCTAACACAACCCAAGTCATACACTTTCCCCATCTTTCTTCTTAACAGAATCTATCTGTATACATACCAGTTAAAAACCAAACATAAAACCGCTCTTCTTTTTAGGGAAGGGCATGAGCGACTGGCCGTGCATAAGAGCAGTCAGGGACTTTTTCAGCGCCCTCATCAAGTACATGTCGTGTTGTATTCTACATAGAAGCAATTTATATGTCAAAACATTAAAATAAATTTATATAATCACATCATAACACATCCTGAAGAAAAACCTTCTACAATCAGTAGAAGGTTTTTCTTCATCAGGTTTCTTATTTGTAGTAAGACCTACTTCAAATTTCTCACAAACTTAAGATAGGGAGCTTACCATCAGTGAAAAGAAGGAATAAAGTTTCACTTTATTCCTTCTTTTCTGCCCCTGTCTTCTCCGGAATTTTCAACACCTGTCCTGGTTTCAATCCTTCTTCTATCTCATTAAATTTCTTTATAATCGCTATTCCATCTTCGTTCGGAAAATATTTCTTTGCAACCTCTTCCAGAGTTTCTCCTTCTTTCACTGTATGAAACTGAAATGTCTCTGATGAAGATAATTTTGATTCATGATTTGTTTTCTTTTTTGAATCAAAAAAAATAACTTCAAATGCACTATGTTCAGAATCAGCACTTAATTTTCCGTTTTTTTCCGTAATGTAACGATCTGTGTACCACAAAATCCCAATCGGAAGAAGGATAAATAATACTGTTAAAATCCGGACAAAAAAATGCTTTATTCTAAATTTTGATTTTTTATTACTTTTGTCTTTATGAACTTCACTACGCGGCGGTAAACCCTCTATTTCTGTTTGCGTTGACTCTCCCCTATGCTCTTCAAACTCTGTTGTCTGCCTTGTCGTCATCTCGGTCACCACCATCTTTCGTTTGATTTCTTAATTGTAATCCCATTATGAAATCGACTAAAAAATGTGCGAAAATTGTAATTAATAAATCCCCTGTATATTGAAACACATAACCAAATACAATACTAATTAACAACACAAAACAAAATAAAAACGGCTTAGTAATATAGCGAATATGTAAAACCGCAAATACCACACTCGCAAAAATTAGACCAAAGTACGTTTGTATCACACCACGAAATAGAAATTCTTCTGCTGTTCCTATCAAAAGAGTAACAGCCAATACTTGCAAAATAGACATTCCTTGAAACACGCGATCATTAATCCCACCGTCATCAAACCACGATTCAGGAAAAATACGCATTGCAATATAATCCAACAGAACAATAATACAAGCTACTCCTCCACCTATAAAAAAAACAGATGAAAAATCCCAGGACCATAAATCTAAAAATGTATCTATACTCGGAAAGAATGTATACGCTAATAGTATTCCCATACATATAATAATTGCTTGTGTAATATATAAATTCAGCCTTATTTCTTTCGGGCTCAAGTCTTCAATACTGTTCTTGCGTATATCCATCATTCCTTCCCTTTAAATCCAAAGAGCAATTGTAACTCTGCTTCCCAATTATAGTCGAAAACAGATTGCCTCGCTTGCTTTTTTTTGTAATCTTCCATATGAATCCCACAATAATTACAACAATTTCCCGGTTGAATTTCTTTTTCATATCCAAACTTAGAAAGAATTGCCTCTCTTTTACAATCTGTTCGCCCTATCCATTCTTTCATCGTTTTGAGTTGACCGTATTTATTAGAAAGCCGCGTTCTCACTTCTCTAATTAAATTTTGTTCAGCCGCATCTGACAAGAATTCACTCATGAATTTCCTATGTTGTATGATTTGCATCTTTTCAAAGTGATAGCGAATAAATCTCCAATATTGTTCATTTAACCCTGCTGCATTATAGCAAATTCCTTCTACATCTTCTAATGATAACACCTTTTTTTGCAGCGCTGTTTCACGTAATAAAGAAAATAACAACCGAATTTGTTGTTCATTTGGTAATTCTTCTTCAATAATACTGAGGGGCAAATCATGATCAAGCGGGCTACATAATAAAATAGCAATGCTCGGTTCTCCATCACGACCTGCTCGTCCAATTTCTTGTAAATAAGATTCTATATTGATTGGATAATGGAAATGAATAATATATCGTGTATTTTGCTTATTTACTCCCATACCAAATGCACTTGTACAGACAACAAGTTGCAGTTGATCATTCATAAATTGTTGCTGAATTAACATCCGCTCTTCATGTTCCATTCCCCCGTGATAATATGCAACATCATGAATGCCTTCATCCCTTAAATACGCTGCAAGACGTTCAGTCCAGGCCCTACTTGAACAATAAATGATTCCAGGTCCTTGTAAATATTTCACATAAGATAATAATGCATCTTTTTTCTCTTGAATCGTTTGGACAAACTCGATTTTCATAGCGATATTAGGACGATCAATCGAATATAAGTGTTGCTTCACATCTTTCAAATATAAGCTTTCAATAATATCTTGTAATACTTCTTTCGTCGCTGTAGCCGTTAAAGCAAGAACTGGGGGAGAACCTATGGATGCAATAACTTGGTCTAGCTTTTTATAATCTGTTCGAAAATCATATCCCCATTGAGAAATACAATGTGCTTCGTCCACAACAAATAAAGAAATATGAATTTTTCTTAGTTCTTTTAGCAGCACATCTGATTGCAACATTTCAGGAGATACAAATACAAATTTATAAGAATGCAACTGCCGCATCGCTTCTTTTTTTTCTAGTATTGTCCGAAAGCTATTAAGAGCAATAACTTGATTTTTCACTATATATTTTAATTGTGTAACTTGATCTTCCATTAAAGACAATAATGGTGAAACAATCAGTACCGTTCCATCTTGTACAAGACCTGGTAACTGATAACAAAGCGATTTTCCGCCTCCTGTTGGCAGCATTGCTACAACAGAATTTCCCTTTAATAAATCAGCAACGACTTCCTTTTGCCCATGTCGAAATGTTCTGTATCCAAACCACTGATATAAAACATCTTCAAGTCTCATGTTATCCCCCTACTCGCGCTAATACAAGACGAATTTCAAAATAGGAAACATGCTCTCCAGCGGTTTGTTTTAATATACGCAGCTTCCGTGTTTGTAACTTCTCAATCATGTTCTGTATTTGCTCCATTTTTTCTTTTTCTATAAACTGCTCCACCTGAAATTTTTTCTCACGCAATGCAATTTCTACAATATGATCTTCAATTGTTGCAACTTTCAATTTCCTAATCCGCGCAATTTCATCCATAGTTCTTCCTTGTTTCCATAATTGATACGTTTTTTGTGTGGATATACTTAATAAATCTGCTTTTTCATTTGGATACGCAATAATTTGTGCTAACAATGGAAACTGTTGCTTATGATGTTGCACATGTTGAATGATAAAATGAATTGTTCCCCAAAATAAAAGATATACGCGATGCTCATCTTGTTTTATCATATCTCCAAGCTGCTCCGTTGTATAACCAATACGGTGATACCCCGTTAGACGGTACACAAAAATATTTGCTTCTATAGAAGTTACATTCATTAATATGCAATGGATTTCTTTATATAACTGCTCAGCTAAATATTCTCTTGAAACAGAAGAGCTCGTAATAAATCGTTTTACCCAAATCGTAATTTCTGTATCTTGTTGAATCGGAATAAATTTGACATTTTGCTGCTGTAAATTTGAGACAGTTTGTATAATTAAGGATAATCTTTTCCAAAAGCTTTCTCCAAGTTCACCGTATTGCAGGCCATGTAAATATTTCGGAAAATAAAATATTTTCCTCCATTCATTTAATTGTTTCTCTCCTACTTCAGATAAAATGTAAGTATTTTCATGAACACATGTAATAAGTTGTGCGTTTAATAATGTTTCAATCTGTTTATCATAATCATGACGTCTTAAAGATTTATATAAACCAAATAAAAAGGAAAGATGAAACATATTCCCATCCTGAAACGTTTGCGAAGAACGCTTTCCTTTTAAAAGATGATAAATGGAAGAAACTGTCCGTTCACCTTTTAATTGCTTTAAACAGTATAGTACAGTATATTGTAGCTGCAATGCCGCTTCCATCCTTTCACTCTACTTCTATTTCTATTGTAACAAAATGCATCTTATTTAGATATTTTTAAACTATCATGAACGATTAAAGAAATTAGTTGACACACTTAACTGATAAGTATTATCATTATAAAATTGTATTGAAAAGTTATAAAAACCGTTTTACAATAAGATTAGAATTTTTATCAGTGTTTTTTTATACATATTCCCGAGGAGGTAATTCAAAGATGGCAAAATATACAATTGTTGATAAAGATACTTGTATTGCATGTGGAGCTTGCGGAGCTGCTGCACCAGATATTTATGATTACGATGATGAAGGTATCGCATTCGTAACATTAGACGATAACCAAGGTATCGTTGAAATTCCAGATGTATTAATCGATGATATGATGGATGCATTTGAAGGTTGCCCAACAGATTCTATTAAAGTGGCAGACGAAGCATTCGACGGCGACGCACTAAAATTTGAATAGTCTTCAAAAATAACCCTCAAATAATGAGGGTTATTTTTTTACTCAGAAAAATAACCATTCTAAACAAATGAAAACCTCTTAACAAATAGACTTTTACAGGATAAAAAAGCATCAGCAGAAAAATATCCACTGATGCCAAATCTTCAATTTATGCATTTTTCATTTTTGCAAACACCCATACTTTTAATCGAGAAAATAAAGGAACAAAAACAATTGTTACAATAATTCCTTTAATTAAATTAAAAGGTAAAATTGCCGCCACAATCATTTGACGCATTGCACCGCTAGACATAGCAGGTTGACCTAAAAACCAAGTGTAAGCTGGTAAAATGATGAAATAATTTAGTACACTCATAATAAGAGTCATACAAATTGCTCCTAACATCAATCCAGTTGTTAAACTTTTAATTGTGCGATGTTTACGGAACAATATAGATGCTGGAAGAATAAAGAGACAGCCAGCGATAAAATTCGCTACTTCCCCTACTGGCACTCCCGTTAAACTTCCATGGATGCCATAATAAAGAACGTTTTTAATCGCCTCTACAATTACACCAGAAAGCGGCCCAAAAATAATTGCTATAATTAATGCTGGGACATCACTAAAATCAATTTTCAAAAAAGGCGGTAATCCTGGAAATGGAAAATCCAGCATCATTAACAAATACGCAATACTGCTTAGCACCGCAATACTCATCATTTTTACTACACTCTTCTGTTGTTTCATGTTTCTCTCTCCTTTTCCATCGATCGTCTCATGGAAAGTGGAAAGGTTCTGCTATGCCCAAATATTCTAGCATGAAAAAACCCTTTGCATCAAAAACGCAAAGGGAGAAATTTCAGGCACATCAAACAGACGTTCAAATACTTATCTTTTTTGAACGCTTGAACCTCCATCTTCTCCCATCCAGACTGTACTGTCGGCTTTGGAATCGCACCAAATCCTGCCTTAACGGCTCGCGGGCTTAGAACAAATACATACGTTCATCACCGCCGGTCGGGATTTTCACCCTGCCCCGAAGATAGACCGATATTCTATTTTCCTCACCATTATACACCATCTTGAAAACAATGTGAATGAAAATACTTCTATTTCATTCACATTGCATGGCACTCTAACGACTAGTAAATAATATGAAAAAAAAGAACATTTTTTAGCGTCTGTCCCTTTTTGTTAGCAATTCTCTAGCCATTCAGGTGTGAAAGTGATAAGATATGATATTGTTAAGAAAACAGCATTTTCTTACAGTGGAGGAAATGTCATGAGTAAAGAAAAAAAACTATCAATTCGAGAAGTTATGAAAAAAAATCTTCGCAAAGAATACTTTTATTTAAAAAAAGAATTACTGTTCTATTGTCCTGTTGACTCTGGAAAGTTCTCAAGAGAAACATATTATGCTGCCTTTGATAAAGATGGAATTAGTATATACCAATATGATAAGCACTCAGACAGTAAGCTAAAAATTTGCGAACGACACCCATGGAAAAGCTGGAGAAAAGTGAAAATCGATCATTATTTAACAAAGACCCAATTCGTCTTTCAGGGAGAACGGAATTGGATTCTTTCTCTGTTTCATCCAGGAAAGGAAGCTGAAAAAATCATTCAAACTTATACACCTTTAGAAATAGAGACTGTTTCTAGAACATTTTTAAAGAAACTTCCTGGTTATCGCTCTAATACAACATTAAATATGTATATTGGAACTATTTGCTATACTGCGCTAATTGCGTTTGTATTAAAAGTTATCGTTCCATTTCAAGTCTTCCAGATCGCTTTGTATTCACTGTCTCTCGGATGTATGTTGCTCGGTCTACTTTGTTTTGTTATTGGCCTTATTGAACCTACTATTGTCCTATTTAGAACAGAAGAGAAAACAAGAGCGAAAGTATTTTATTATTATAGCTATTTAGCAATTGCCGGATTTATTTGCCTTTTTATTTTTTGGTAACAAACAAAAGAGCTAGGAAACCTAGCTCTTTTGTCAATTGATATGTAATTTTTGCGACGGATAAATGATATCTTTTTGTAGGCTATTTTTCACTTTCAATTCTCCAACAGTTGTTCCAAACTTTCTAGCAATACTCACTAGTGTATCACCCTTTTGTACAACATATACAGAAGCAGATACTACTGTATTTTGTTTTTCCCCAAGTATTTGCAAAGGATTAATCGCATTCGTTTTTGCTACCGTCCAAGACCATTTGTGAATTTCCAAATGTAAATGCGCACCATTAGAATGGCCAGTATTCCCTACCTGTCCGATTATTTGCCCTTGCAAAATCTCTTCCCCCTCTTTCACAAGTCGTTTATTCATATGTGCATATACTGCTTCATAATCTCTATGTTTAATAAATACAACATGACCATAACTATCCGAAAAATAAGATTTTGTTACAATGCCACCTTGCATAGCTGCAATTGAAGTTCCTATTGGTGCAGCAATATCAATACCAAAATGCTTTCCATTTCTCGTTCCAAAATAATCGCTAATTCGTCCATCTACTGGCCATTTCCACCGTTCTTCCTCAGCAACACCTTCTGCTTGTCCTATAAAAAAGATACAAAAGAAAAACAATATCACCTTTAAAACTTTCATTGTAAATCCTCCGTTTTCTATATAAATCCAACTTAACTTTCCAACATACAAATCGACGCCACGCCAAGCAAAAGGTAACCTGCCACACTTTCTCTATTGTGGTTAATTGTAGAAAAAAGTATACAAAAAAAGAAAGAGTCTATTCCTCTTTCTTTTTTTTAAAACTTTGCGCGTGGCAGGAAAAGGCACTGATCGCTTCTATGCATAGCCAGTCGCTCAGGGCCATTTAAAAAAATGCTTTTCTGTCGATTTTTCATAGAGTGACTGAGTAGTTACGAAATATCGTAACTTTCACATTTCGATTATTAGAATATACAAACTGCACTTTTTTGTGTTTTACTTTATGAAAAAAAGCTTATCACAAAGATAAGCTTTTTTTCATATATCATTTCATCATGCTTCTGCTGGCAAATACACAGAAAATGTAGTACCCTCACCGACTACACTCGACACTGTTATTCTACCCTCATGTCCGCGCACAATGTTTTTTGCAATCGCAAGCCCTAAACCTGTACCACCTGTTTTTCCGCGTGTACGAGCTTTATCTGCTTTATAAAAACGCTCAAATAAGAACGGAATATCATCTTCTGGAATACCAACGCCAGAATCTGCAACTTCGAATATAATTCCGTTATTTTTCTCATCAATAATAAGCGATACTTTCCCGCCGGCATTTGTATGCCTAAGCGCATTATCTATTAAATTTGTTAACACTTGTTCCATTCGATCCGGATCAAAAGAATGCTGCTGTATTGTAGTTCGAAAATCAACTAATAATTGCACTTCTTTTTCCTTTGCTATCCCTTGGAACTTCCGGGCAATCTTTTCAACAAACGGAACAACATCTACCTCTGATATATGTAATTCTACATGACCGCTCTCCATTCGAGCTAAATCTAATAATTCATTTACAAGGCGGCCTAATCGTACAGATTCATCATAAATGATTTGCACAAAGTCATTTATTTCTTCCCTCGTTTGAACAATGTCATCTAAAATTGCTTCGCTATATCCTTGCAGCATAACCATCGGTGTACGTAATTCATGCGATACGTTTGCAATAAAATCTTTCCGCATTTTTTCAAGTCGGCGCTCTTCCGTCATATCACGTAGTACCGCAACAGCTCCTCGAATCTTTGTCTGATTGTATAGCGGCGTCATCAGTACAACATAATTACCTTTTTCTAAATTTATTTCCACAACTTGCTCTTGTTCACTTTCTACAACTAAATGAAACAGTTCAACAAGCTCAGATGGTAAACTTACACTTAACTCTATTTCTTTTTCTTCATGCCACACTTGTAAGAAACGCTCTGCTGGCGGATTAATTACTACAACTTCTCCTTCTTGATTTAGCGTAATAACACCATCTGCCATACTACTTAAAATGCTAAAAAGTTGTTCTTTTTCTTGCTGCAGGGCATTCATATTAAACTTCAATTGTTTCCCCATTTGATTTAAGGCTGTTGCCAATTCACCGATTTCATCTTGTGAAACCATTGGTACCTTCGCATCAAATTTTCCGCGTGCTACTTCAAAAGCTACTTCACGCATTTTACGAAGCGGTGCTGTAATCCGAGTTGATAAGAAAAACGCAAAGAATGTTGTTAAAATAATTGCAATCCCCGCAGATAAAAAGATAAAATCTGTCGATTTTTCTATTCCTTGTTTTGGTACTTGTAACGATTGATATACAAAAACAGCACCATCTTTTGATGTTTTTAATGGAACACCGACAACCATAATATCATTTTCATGATTTTTCTTATTCTTTTTATCTGGAACGCTTTTTATTTTTTGTATCTTTTTACGTTCTGTAAATACAGCTTGTAACTCTTTGTCATGTTTTAAATCATCTAATGTTAATGTTACCAATCCTTTTTGAGTAGGAGAGGCAGATACTTTATTCTCATCCTTAACAATAATAATTCTTGAAAGAGGATCAGCGAATTTATATGCGATATGTTCTATCGTCTTCTCATCCGCCCCCTCTTCTATTAATTCAGAAACGCTCGTTGCAACATTCGTCAACCTCGTTTCTCCCATCGTCACATAATAATTGTCGAAAAACTGAGACAGTAAAATAGCGACAAAACCAAGGACGAAAGAAACGAGGAGCAAGATGGTCATCCATAACTTTCCGACAACACTTTTCCAAAGCATCAATCGTTCACAACCTCAAACTTGTAACCAACACCCCATACTGTTACAATCATTTTTGCTGCATTCGCTGATTTTTTGCTTAATTTCTCACGCAAACGCTTTACATGCGTATCAACCGTACGTAAATCGCCGAAAAATTCATACTGCCATACTTCTTTTAATAATTGCTCACGGTCAAACACTTTATCAGGTGCCTTGGCTAAAAATAGTAATAATTCATATTCTTTTGGTGTTAAATTCACTTCTTCTCCATCTGCTGTCACACGATGTGCATCATTATCAATTGTTAAATGAGGAAATACAATAACGTCTTTCGTTGTTGTATCTTGCGTAAAAAATGTTGTTGTTACAGAACGACGTAAAACAGCTTTTACACGCAACACAACTTCACGTGGGCTAAACGGTTTTACGATATAATCGTCTGTGCCAACTTCAAATCCTTGCACGCGATTTATTTCTTCCCCTTTTGCCGTTAGCATAATAATTGGTGTTGCCTTTTTCTCACGAATCCCTTTACATACTTCAATCCCATCTATTCCAGGCATCATAATGTCTAAAAGGATCAGATCATAATCATTTTCCAATGCTTTTTCTAAAGCCGTTTCTCCGTTGTCAGCTTCGTCAATAATGTACTGCTCTCTCTCCAAATACATTTTTAACAAACGACGAATACGATCTTCATCATCTACAATTAAAATCTTTAGTTCATTTCCCATGGTTATCCGCTGTACACATGCATGTCACAACGGTTCACACCTACCTTTCTTCACTAAAGTAAAACTTCCATTATGAGAATGAATGAAATCCACCGGGCGCATGCTAGCAGTTATACAACACTTTTCAGCAAAGCCGAGATCCTACTTTCCCGTTAGAGTAAAATAACTTTTCATAGACAAGCCTTTTCAAGATTGAAAGTTCACCTTTGCATTACATTTCACAAAAATAATAAAATTTGTTCATATTTTTTCCGAAAATATGTATTTTTTTCGAACAAAACTATTTGTCCTCGACATCATTTTACAGAATCACTCTATACTTTGTCATGTTTTTCTCAAAAAAGAAAAGAAATTAACAAAATTAAAATAGGAAAGTGACAGTCACCTTCCTATTTTATACCGCAATAATGAACTACACAATAGAATTTGTTATCCAAAAGTTTTTGTTATGCGTATGAATGCAAACCGGCAATCACGAGGTTTACAACTACAAAGTTAAACATTATAATAGCAAAACCAATTACCGCAAGCCACGCTGATTTTTCACCGTGCCAACCTTTCGATAGGCGCAAATGTAAAAATGCTGCATAAAAGAGCCACGTGATTAGTGCCCAAACTTCTTTCGGGTCCCAGCCCCAAAAACGCGTCCATGCAATTTGCGCCCAAATCATCGCAAAGATTAATGCTCCTAACGTAAAAACTGGGAATCCAATTGCGACAGAGCGATACCCGATTTCATCAAGTAAATCACTATCAACTTTCCGTACTGCCGGTTGAAGAGCTGCTGCAACTCGTTTTCGTAAAATTAATCTTAAGAGAATATAGAGCACCGTTCCTACAAAAACGGACCAAATGACAGTATTTAATTTTTTTGCATTGATAATAGCTGGCGTATTTATTACAGGCTCAAATTTTTCAGCTGTAACTAACTTCCCTTCATGGGGACCAACTAAAGCAGGTAAATTATAAATCATTTCTGCTTTCTGCTCATCTTTATTTACCCATTGGAACTTCGCTTCATACTTTACACTTGAAAAAGCAGTTGTCGCTGCTATAAAGCCAATGACACAAACAAGCGAAAAAATAACTGCTTCGAGCCAAAATGTTTGCTTGCTTTTTTTGGACTGATCCACATTTTTTAGTAAATATATAACTCCTGTTATAAAACTAATCGATAAAATAGCTTGACCAGCCGCTGCTGTCGTTACATGAATATGGAGCCAGTTACTTTTTAATGATGGAATAAGCGGTGTAATTTCTCTAGGAAACATACTTGCATAGGCTATTAGTAAAATAGCAACCGGAAGTGCAAATAAGCCAAGTATACTTGTCCGATACATAAAATACATAATAATAAACGCACCAACCATCATCATGCCGAAAAATGTACCGAACTCAAAAAAATTACTAACCGGTGCATGCCCTGATGCAATCCATCTCGTAACGAAATATACTAACTGAGCAGCAAAACCTAAAATTGTAATGGCTATTCCAATGTTTGCCCATTTTTGTCCTTTTTCTTTAATCGCTCCTCCAAAAAACAGTGTGGCAACTAAATACAATACGAAAGCAGTAAATAAGAAATTACTACTTATTTCTACCATACTCTCTCCCCACCTTAACTAAATTTTTTCTCATTTACTCTATCATTTGGTTGTGGAATATTTGTTCCTTCTAGCACTTTCTCAATCTCTTTTCGCAAACCATACCAATTTTTATTTGTATGACCAGCAATCCACCATTCGTTGTCAACACACTGCATCCAAATACGACGATGATTCCAATACATCCCCTGCATAACGCCGATCATGAAAATAAAGCCTCCTAAAGCGATTACCCAAAGCGTTAAATCTTTCCGGACAGTAAGTGCTGTAACGTTACGCGTTTCAATACCTGCAAAAGACATTTTATATAAGTTATTTCCTTCAGGCTCTATATTTTGTCGAATTCCAACAAAACTCACTTCTCCATTTGGCGTTTCAGGCGTAAACATTTTAAAGACAAAAGCAGGATTGTTAGGAAGCTTCGTTTTTGTATTTGGCTTTCCACTTTCATCAAAGTAAAAATCAGGAAAATAACTTAACAAATGCAAAGAATATCCGTTTCCTACATCATATGTTTCTTTTGGATTTGCTAAATCAACTGTAATCGGACCCCATTTTTGTCCGCCTTCTTTCTTTTGTAAAAAGAAAGACATTTTACTTAATTCACCTTCTTTAAAATCGACTTGGTACAGAGCATAGTCATCAAATTTAAGAGGGTCATTTACTCGAATATTATAGTCTTTCACTTTCTCAAGCTTCGGCTCTTCACCAGCAACATTTTTCCCAACTACTTTATACAATACAGCATTTGTTTGAAAATTTTTCGCAATCATCTTATTTCCAACTCGGTCAATCGCATTATTAAACACTTCATTTTCTTTACTTTTATCATAAACTTCTTTAATAAACTTTTCATTTTTTAAATAATATTTTCCGTCTGTTCCAGGAATTTCTTTCGTTTCACCTTCACGAAGCCAAAGCGATGCGTCGACATACATACCAGGGACAAACCGAAGCATCGTCCCAAATAAGAAAATAATAAGACCAATATGATTTACATATGGACCCCAGCGTGAAAAACGACCTTTTTCTGCTAAAATATTATTACCTTCGACTCGAATATTATATTTTCTCTTTTTCAAGTTCTCTTTTACACATTCAATCTCTTCTTTTGTCGCAAGTGCCGCTCCATATAATCGCTGTCTTTTTAAAAAACTTGGATGTCTTGTTACCTTTTGTTTTTTCAGCGCTTTATATAAAGGAACAACACGATCTAAACTACATATAACGAGAGAAATCCCAATAGATGCCACTAAAATCATATACCACCAAGAACTATATAAATTATTAAATCCTAATTGATAATACAATTTCCCAAGGAAACCATATTGCTGTTCATAATATTCTCCTGGCGTGACAGTTGGTGGAATATACATTTGTTGCGGAAAAATCGTTCCAACTCCAGAGGCGATAAGTGTAATAACAATAAGCCATATTCCAACTTTTACAGAAGAAAAAAAGCTCCAAATTTTATCTACCACTGTTTTAGTATGTGTAATAGAACGCCGCGCACTTCCCTCATATCGCATATCTAGTAATTTTGTATTCTGCTCATCTTCAAAAGGCTTTCCGCAAGCTTCACAAAAAATTGTACCGATTGGGTTTACATGACCACAATCACATTTTACTTGTCCCAAATTTTTCACCGCCTTTTTCTTTTCTCTATGTATCTATGTTTCATAATTAATTTAACGAAATACTCAGAATTCTTAAGGTAGGTACTGAAACGCTACACAGCACCTTAATTAACCAAGACTACTTGAGCAAATATATTTCCTATATATACGACATATAGATTGCTACTATGTAGAAAAAGGCCCTGACCGCTTCTATACATGGCTAGATACACTCGCCTATCTAAAGTTCTATGCCGGTTTTTTAATTTGGATTTATATATTCTTTTTATCTATGGAGTAATTTTCTTTAAGTATTCTTCCATTTGTTCTTTCGATTGTGTACCTGTAATTTTTTCGATAATCTTGCCATCTTTATCAATTAAAAACGTTGTCGGTAGTGGTCCTACACCATATGTATTTAAAATCTCTTGTCTTTTATCAATAGCTACAGGAAATTTCAATCCGTACCCACTCACAAAATTTTTCACAGCGAGTTCCGTTTCGTCTGCATCTAATGCCAATATTTCAATACCTTTTTCCTTATATTTCGGGTACAATTCATTCATATACGGCATTTCTTTCTCGCACGGTTTACACCATGTCCCCCAAAAATTTAAAAAGACACCTTTTCCTTTTAACTCTTTTAACGTAATCTTTTTACCTTCTAAATCAGTAGCAACAAAGTTTGGCGCTTCTTTCCCCACCTGTACTTTCTCTTTATCAACAAAAAAGTTTTGATATAACGTAAACCCTAACGCTCCTCCTAATATGAGTAAAATAATTACGCGAAATAACAGTCTATTTTTCTTCACGTTGTCTCTCCTTCCTGTACTGAATAAAGACGTTTAGGACATATATAAATCCAAATTAAAAACTGGACAGAAAACCTCCTTTTTTAGGGGAGGATGAGAGCGTCTGGCCGCGCATAGGAGCGGTCAGGGCCTTTTCCTGCCACATGCCAGGTTTTAAACAAAAGTAGCAGATGTTGTATTCTGCATAGCAGCAATCTAAGTGTTAAAAAATCTAAGTGGATTTATATATGTATTCACTTCTATCAGCAAAGTTTTCTTTACTGATAGAAGCTTTTATATTCTATACTATCTCGGTTTCGTTGAAGCAACAGCACGAAGTTGTTTTACTTCATGAGGAGATAGTTCTCTTGCATCCCCCGGGCGCAAATTCCCTAACTCTAAGAAGGCATAACTCTCACGCTTTAATTTCATCACTTTACATCCAACTGCTTCAAACATTCTACGCACTTGGCGATTTCTACCCTCATGAATTGTCAATTGGACAA
Source organism: Bacillus cytotoxicus (assembly GCF_023715645.1). Taxonomy (GTDB): domain Bacteria; phylum Bacillota; class Bacilli; order Bacillales; family Bacillaceae_G; genus Bacillus_A; species Bacillus_A cytotoxicus_A. The sequence goes on from NZ_JAMBOP010000002.1 coordinate 68,476, forward strand.
TTGCAATCTCTTTACGTTTATCCCAAGAAAGGATTTTCACACGTGCAGGCGCCGTCTTTCCTTCTTCTAGCATAACGCCTCTTTCTAACATGCGGATTTTGTCACCAGTTAGCGGACCTTTTACCTTTGCTACGTATGTTTTTTCAACCTTATACTTTGGATGCATTAAAATGTTCGCAAACTCTCCGTCATTTGTCATCAATATTAAGCCAGATGTATCATAGTCTAATCGGCCAATTGGAAACAGACGCTGCGGAATTTCTAGAAAGAAATCTGTCACCACTTTTCTTCCTTTATCATCTGTTACACTCGAAATAACACCGGTTGGTTTATATAATAAAAAGTAAGCAGGTATTTCTTTTTCAAGAGGAATGTTGTTTACTTCAACTTTATCTTGCGCACTCACTTTCGTTCCTAGTTCAGTTACAATTTTTCCGTTAACCTTAACTTTCCCTTGTTGAATAAGTTCTTCTGCTTTTCTTCTCGATGCAATACCTGCTTGTGCTATTACCTTTTGTAGTCGTTCCATTTCGTTTCTTCACCTCAAATTCATCTTACCTTCATTAGAAGGACTTGGCAACTGTCTAACCTTGATAGCAATTACCGTTACTTACAGCAACTTTATAAGCTAATAAAGGAATAAAATACATTTTTCCTCTTTATTAAGATTTCCTTCCTTCCATTTTCTTACAACAATTGTTCACGTTTTTGTCAAAAACAATCCATAAAAAAACCACTATTAAGCTCATTCTTAATAGCGGCTGTATCCGTATTATAGTCTAATTCGAATGAAAAATGAACCTCTATTACTGAAACATGAGTGAAACAAAGACAATTGAGCACACAATCCCAATTAAATCAGCAAATAAGCCTACCTTTAAAGCATCACCCATTTTCCGAATCCCAACCGCTCCAAAATAAACTGTTAAAATATAAAAGGTTGTATCTGTACTTCCTTGCATCGTAGACGCAAGTCTCCCAATAAATGAATCTGGTCCATATGTGGCAATTAAATCTGTCGTAATACTTAGCCCTGCTGATCCAGAAATGGGGCGAATGAGGGCAAGAGGAACAATTTCTGCTGGCACATGGACAGCATCTAACATTGGTTTCATTACATGTATCATTGCATCTAACGCGCCGGAAGCTCGAAAAATTGAAATAGACACGAGCATACCGACCATAAACGGTAAAATAGATACAGCAATTTGGATCCCTTCTTTTCCGCCTTCTACAAATGATTCATACGTCGGCACTTTTTTTATCGTTCCATACAATAGAATAAATCCAATCACACATGGAATAACCCATAAAGAAATTGTATTGACGACGCTCATTTTTTCTTCTCCTTTCTACTTCTTCTTCGGTAAAAATAACGGTCAATCCAAATCGCTCCAATCATAGATAAAACCTGAGCGATAAACGTTACGCCTACAATTTCAGTTGGATTTGCAGAATGATACGTCATCCGAATTGAAATAACTGTAGTGGGAATCAGTGTAATAGCTGATGTATTTAAAGCAAGAAATGTTATCATTGAGCGGCTCGCAAAGTCTTTTCCTCCATTTAACTCTTTTAAATGTTCCATTGCTTTAATTCCAAGCGGTGTGGCTGCATTGCCTAATCCAAAAAAGTTTGCCATCATATTAGATAAAATGAAACCAAGTGCAGGATGATTCTTCGGCACTTCTGGAAATAGTTTTTTTGCAAGTGGCATAAACAGTGCAACAAGTTTTTTTAGCAGGCCCGCTTCCTCGGCGATTTTCATTAAACCAAGCCAAAAAACTAGAACACTAATCAGTCCGATACAAATGGTTACAGCATTTTTTGAGCCTTCGAAAACCGCCTTATTCACTTCTTCCATCGTTCCATTAAACATTGCATATACAATACCAATTATCGCCATCGCAACCCATATAATATTAACCATCTATTTCCACACCTAACATATGCGAAAATACTTCCTGAAAATCTCCCCAAAACAAACCTGTGGTCACAATAAGTTTCCGTTTACTATAAAATAGGTTCCGCTCTCCAATCTCTCTTTCATTTAAATAAGCGACAGCACGCCCCACTTTCTCTCCATCTATCAGCTTTGCCGTTTTATCAAATTCAATTTTTAAAGTAACCTTTTTCGCCTCTTCTTCCGTTAATGGCACTAATAAATCATTTTTCGTATATATATGATTGGTATACCTTTTGTCTTGCAGTTCAGATAGGGGCCCCTTTGCTACTACCGTAGTTGCTGTATATTGTTTAAACCCCTCATTAAATAAATACATATGATCATCCCAATCACTCGAAGCTTGCAATGTTACAACAATTAAATCTAGCCCATCCTTTGATGCAGTTGTTACGAGTGTTCGCCCTGCCTTTTTCGTGAATCCGGTTTTCCCTCCTGTTGCATATTCGTACATTGAAGTAACAAGCTTATGTTTATTTTTCCATGGATAGTCCCATACTTTAGACTGATACGTTTTCGTTCCAAAAATCTTACGAAACGTCTCATTTTCCATAGCATACCGTGTTAACAGCGCCATATCATATGCTGAAGAATAATGTGTCCCGTCACCGTCTAAACCATGTGGATTAGAAAAATGTGTATCCTTCATTCCAATTTGTGCTGCTTTTTCATTCATTAAATATACGAACCCATCTATACTCCCGCCAACATATTCTGCAATCGCTTGAGCTGCATCATTTCCAGAGCGCAGCATTAAACCGTATACTAAATCTTCTAACGGTACTTTCTGTCCTGGTTTTAAGTAAATGGCTGATCCTTCCACACGAACTGCTGTATTACTAATGGATACCTTTTCTTTCATTTTCCCTGATTCGGCTGCTAAAAGTGCGGTCATAATTTTTGTAATACTAGCAATTTTTTCAGATTCATGCTCTAACTTTCCATATAATACACGCCCCGAATGTTGCTCCATCAACACAGCATTACGTGCACTAACATTATTCATTTGCGCATATGTATCATGTGGTAACATACTTGCCCATATTAGAATCAGTGCAATCACGATCAATCTTCTTCGCATATATCCACGTCCTTTTTGGAACTTTTTGTACAAGTGTATGCTTGGACCTTTAAAATATGAATGGAAGTTGATAGAGTGACTACCTGCATAAGAATAGAAAGCCAACGAAAAAAGACGCATTGTGATGCGTCTAATATGGTATCCACTGTAAATTTTTTGCACTCTCAAATCTTTTCTCTACGTCTCCCCAGTTGACAATATTCCACCAATTCTTTATATATTCTTCCTTTCGATTTTGATACTGTAAATAATATGCATGTTCCCATACATCCAGTACTAATAGAGGAATTGTATCCCACTGCGTAAATAATTGATGAAGTGTACTTTGTAAAATTTCTAATCGTCCAGAACGAGGCGCCCAAACGACAATGGCCCAACCTGAACCTTCCACCTTCGCTGCTGCTTCTGTAAAATGTTTTTGAAAACGTAAAAAGCTCCCAAAATCTTTTTCAATTTCCCTCGATAAGTCACCGTGTGGACTGCCGCCACCATCTTTTTTCATATTATTCCAAAAGATAGTGTGTAAATAATGACCCGAACCATGAAAGGCAGCTTCTCTTTCCCAATGCTTTATTAAATCAAATTGATTTGTTTTTCTTGATTCTGCCATCATCTTCTCTGCCTTATTCAATCCTTCTACATAACTACGATGATGCTTATCGTGGTGAAGCATCATAATTTCCCTTGAGATATAAGGTTCTAACGCATTATATGGATACGGAAGCGGTGGTAAAGTATGTCCCCCAATTGGTACAGAAGCTCTTGCATAATTTCTTTCATATAATGCATATTCTGAATCTGACATTAACGATTCTTGTAAGTAATGTTGAATATGTTCAACATCATCACTAATTTCATAAACAAACTCAGCATCATAATCATATTCATTTTCTTTTATCCGATCTAATAGCATTTGAATTTTATATGCAAGCATATGAACATCATATACTTCTGTTGCTCGGCTATCTAAAATATGGAGAACACTTTCGCACCAATTTTCCACTTCATGAAAATAATCAGTGAACACTTCATGCTGACTCATATGGCACCTCCATCAATATATCCTTTTAAAATGTATTCAAAATTATGGGCATATATGACGGTTCAAATAGCAAAAGAAGCTAGGAATCACCTAGCTTCTTACGTTAATATTTTTGGATCATTTTCGTTTGATAGTCCGTCTCATAATATTCCAGTTCTTCACGTAACATTTGAAATTTTCCTTCTAACTCTTTCATCATTTGTTCAATCGAAATAGGAGGTTGCTTTTGAAACGCAATTGAATTCTTTCCTGTATAAGCTGATCGGCTATTTTCATACCAATGATCATTTTTAGGTGAAAAAAACTCTGCAATTACTTGATGATAGATTTTATATAACGTTCTTTCCGCTGCATTTTTTCGAAACGGTTTATTATTCAGTAATACAGAGCAAGCATCTAAGCCTTCTTCACAAAATACAAGCAGGCGCCGAATGGAAGCTAATAATCCAGCAAAATATTGTTCATCGCCGGATGGTGCTTCTTCTAATAATAAAGGTAACGTACGGTAGTTTACATATTTTGTAATCACATCAACTACCTCTCCCAAAAAAACAGTTACTTGCTGCGTTTGGTTTTCAACCATTAAATTGGACATGCTAGTTTCTCCCCCTACCATTTGAACTGATTTTGAAAGTTAAATTTCCTGTTATATATAAATCCAAATTGAAAACTGACAGAAAACCTCCTTTTTTTGGGAGGACAAGAGCGTCTGGCCGCGTACAGGAGCGGTCAGGGCCTTTTCCTGCCACATGCCAGGTTTTAAACAAAAGGAGCAGCTTCTTTACAAAATACCTTACTCCCAATAGTATCTTCATCAAAATATACGCAAAAATCTTCTAACGTATTAATATAAAAATTCTCTCTCACACTATCTCTATTTTTATTACATAACTACAGAATGACATCACGAAAATATATGTTTTGATTTTCGATTAAAAAAACAAATTTCCTTCAAAAGAAGAAAATTCTTTCAAAAAATCTGCAAAATAAAGTGGGATTTCTCAGATTTTTAAGTTTAACGTTCTACCAACCATTAATAACGACACAGAACATGTAGTTTCTTTTCTAGCTTATATATACATTTTGATTTACTAACATACAACTCTCTGCTATAGCAGGATACAACTTACCCACTACTCACTTTCTCCCTTTGTTTTAAACTTTGCATGTAGCAGAAAAAGGCACTGACCGTTTCTATGCATGGCCAGATGCTCTTGCCCAGCTAAAAAGAAAGGTTGGTTTTTATATCGTTGTTTCAATTTGGAGTTATATATTAATTACAACTAGATTTTCAAAGAATTTTTCTTTTTATTTTTATTGAAGTTTGTCATAATAAAAATATTGCCTCAGTTTTCTAATACAAGGAGAGTTGTCTTTATGTCGGTTTCATGGAAACGTATATTACAAATCGGAAAATTTATTTTTCCCTTTGTAGTATTAACAATCGTGTTTTTTCAAGCACGCAAAGAACTATCTGGTATTTCATTTCGAGAAGCAGTTGAAACGATTAAACATATTCCACCCGGTGGATTTTTCTTAGCTGTTATACTCGGTGCATTTGCTGTTGCTACAATGTTCTTTTACGATTTTGTTATGTTGCGGCATTTGCAAGCAGATATACCAGTTAACAAGATGTTCCGTATTTCTTGGACTGCTAATACATTCAATGGATTTATAGGATTTGGTGGTCTTGTTGGGGCTGGTATACGTACAATGTTATATCGTCCTTATGTACAAGAAAATGGTAAACTTATTCGAAGTATCGCCTGGATGACAACGGCTTTTATTAACGGACTAGCACTATTATCTTTTCTCGGTCTAATTGGCGTACTAGATACAAGATTTATTTTACATGAAAAACCTTGGCTATGGCCGGTTTTAATCTTTTTTGCTCTTTTTGTTCCGTTATACATAGGTATTTCCAAATTAAAAAATCGCAAACAAAAACAGGAAGAACAACAAGTTGAAAAAAATCCAACTGTCCTTTACTCACTTGTTTCATTAGTAGAGTGGGTATCAGCAGGTATAGTAATATATGTCATCTTACTTCTATTTGGAATCGAGATAGATTTCCATAAGGTTCTCGGTGTATATGTTATTGCAGCTCTAGCTGGCGTTGTAAGCCTTGTACCAGGAGGCCTCGGTTCCTTCGATCTTGTTTTCTTAACAGGGATTGGACAATACGGTGTAGATACAGGTGTATTACTTCCTGCTATGCTATTATACCGCCTTGTATATTATATTTTACCATTTGGACTCGGTTTAATTTTTGCAGCAATTGAAATGACAGGAGCTGCTCTAAAGAAATTTGAAGATAAACCATTTCTTGCACCAGCTCTTGAAACAACCGGAGTCATTTGGTCATTACAACGGGATTTTCTTGGAAAACTAGGGTCCTGGGCATCTGCTGCATTAACAATTTTTGCAGGACTTATGGTCATTTTTTCTACCATTTTCCCAACAAGTATTGAACGTGCTCATGCTCTTCATATTTTAGTACCTAAGCATCTTGTACAAATGTCCTTTAGTTTATCACTAACTTTTGGTATTTTACTCGTTATTTTATCACGTGGCATTTATCACGGAACGAAACGCTCCTATTATATGACGATTGTATCTTTAATCGGAGCCGCGATCTTCAATACACTAAAAGGAATTGATTTAGAAGAAACCTTTATCTTACTCATTGTACTCACTGTACTATATATGATTCGCAAACGATTTGTTCGTGAAAAAATATCGGTTTCATTCTCAGATGTAGTAAAAATTTGTATCTTTTTACTAATTACGTTATATCTTTACAAAAAACTCGGAGTTCAATTTGCGCAGGCCAAAGAAGTATTTAAACCTGATTTTGTTGTTCGTAATATTAAACAAGTACAACGCAGTGCAATTGCAGCAGCTTTTTTTGTACCAAGTTTTCTGCTAATTGGTTCTCTTATTGCCAATCGATACAAAAATAAATTTCCCGGGCAACCAGCCAATATGACACGACTACAGCACTTTTTAGATGAATACGGTGGCAACGTGTTAAGTCACCTTGGTTTTTTAGGAGATAAGCAATTCTTTTTCAGTAGTGACGGAAAAGCAATGATTCAGTTTGCTCCTGCCGGTAAACGTCTTATCGTACTCGGTGATCCAATTGGGCAACCTACTTCTTTTCGTAAAGTTTTAGAAGAATTTCTAACAGAAGCGGACCATTTCGGCTATATTTGCGTCTTTTATCAAATTGAAAGTAAGTGGATGAATTTATATCATGACTTTGGTTATAACTTCTTTAAACTCGGTGAAGAAGCAGTTGTCGATTTAAATGATTTCACAATTTCAGGGAAAAAACGAGCTGGATTGCGTGCAACTTTCAACCGTTTCGAGCGAGAAGGTTACACTTTTGCGATTCACGAACCGCCATTTACAGATGAATTGTATGATGAGCTAAAGAAAGTATCAGATGCATGGCTTGGCGGAAAAAAAGAAAAAAGCTTCTCTCTTGGTTATTTTGATCGTGATTATATAAACCGTGCACCTATCGCAACACTTTCTGACGTCGATGGTAAAATCATTGCCTTTACAACATTTATGCCTGTTTACCAAGATGGTGAATTATCTGTTGATTTGATGCGTTATTACCCGAATGCCGCGGGCGGAATTATGGATGCTATGTTCATTCATTTATTCCAATGGGCAAAAGAAAATGACTATCACTGCTTTAATATTGGAATGGCGCCGCTTTCAAATGTTGGATTATCAGCACAATCTTTTTGGTCAGAGCGCGTTGCAGCAGCCATTTTTAATAACGTTCGTTATACATATAGTTTTAGTGGCCTACGGCACTTCAAAGAAAAGTATAAACCAACATGGAGCGGGAAGTATTTAGCATTTCGTAAAAATCATTCCTTACCAATTACGATGCTCGCTGTAACAAAACTAATCGGAAAACGAAAAGACAGCTAAAAAACTTAGCTGTCTTTTCGTTTCTGAACTTGTAATGTAAACTGTTGTTCATATTTCTTACCGTCTATGTAAAAGGTGCCCCATATTTTATAAATCCCTTCACTTGGAAATGTAACGCGAAACTGTAATTGTTCCTCATCATTCTCTGGAACAACGTATAGAAAATGCTGTCGCCCTTCATCCACTATACGTAATTCAGTACGTTCTCCTGTATTTGAGCGAAACTTTAGCTTTTGCCCTTTTCCTGCTTGAAATTGAAACGTTAATGTTTCTTCTTCATTCGGATATAACGTACGAAATAAAAGCGATGTTTTGTATGGACCAATAGATTTCGTTAATACCGTATCTACAGAAATGGGATTTTGTTTTTTTTCTACTACTTTATTTCCCACTACTATATCCTTTTCAGCAAACTGTTTTGTTGAATCAGCTGTATCTTCATATAGGAAAATGGTATATTCTCCTTCTTTTTTAAACTTATATGTAGCTTTGTACGAACCATTCCCAGAAAAAGTGGGGCTCACTTCATATGATTGTGTTAACTGATTATCCACAATAAACATGCGAATGTGATCGTTTACGCCGCGAATTTCAGCCCCCTTTTTATTTTGCAATTGAAATGTAATATTCGCGATTTCATTTACATTTATGTCATGCAGTTGCCACTTCACTTGTTGAATCTGCCCTGTTGTTTCTTCACTGCTTTTATATTTTTTCATATAAAATCCCCCAAGAACAATAAGAAGCAAAGCGATAACTCCAATAATAATATTTTTCATGAAATCACCCATCTATTCCCTTATAATTTGTAACATAATTTTGATTATTCTTTAAAAAACATTTATTAAATTTAATTCTATCTAAAGTAAATAATAACCTTCTCTTCGATTAACATTGCAAGAAAATACCTAAAAATACTCTTATTTTTAGCTGGGCTAGAGCATCTGGCCATACATAGAAGCGGTCAGGGCCTTTTTCTTCCACATGTGAAGTAAAACCAATAAGAGAATGCGAGTGCGAGCTCCCTTTATCTGCATAGTCGTAATCTTTATGTCAAAAAATCAATGTGGATTTATATATAAAATGAACCTTCCATCAGAGTTCCTTTCATTCTCTTTACTTTTCGCTAAATCTTGCGTTGGAAGCTTATTGCATCGAATAGCTCCATAGATAGAAATATACTATTGTAAACGCTCTACTTCGTGTATACTACAAAGTGAAGTAGATATTTAGAAATATTGATTGCTACATAACAAGGAGGATTTTATATGAGCGTACACATTGGAGCAAAAGAAGGCGAAATTGCAGAATCTATTTTATTACCTGGAGATCCTTTACGTGCAAAGTATATTGCAGAAAATTTTTTAGAAGATGTAACATGCTATAACAATGTGCGTGGCATGCTAGGATTTACAGGAACATATAAAGGAAAACGCGTCTCTGTTCAAGGTACAGGTATGGGAGTTCCTTCTATTTCTATTTACGTAAACGAGTTAATTCAAAGCTATGGGGTAAAAAATTTAATTCGTGTTGGAACATGCGGTGCAATTCAAAAAGACGTAAAAGTACGTGATGTTATTATTGCAATGACTGCTTGTACAGACTCTAACATAAATCGTTTAACATTCCCTGGATTTGATTTTGCACCTTGTGCAAACTTTGATTTATTGAAGAAAGCATACGATGCTGGTATCGAAAAAGGATTACACATCCGCGTTGGTAACGTCTTAACAGCCGATGTATTTTACCGTGAGAGCATGGATATGGTAAAAAAACTTGGCGACTACGGTGTATTAGCAGTTGAAATGGAAACAACTGCATTATATACAATAGCAGCAAAATACGGTGTAAATGCATTATCTGTCTTAACAGTAAGTGACCATATCTTTACTGGTGAAGAAACAACTGCTGAAGAACGTCAAACAACATTTAACGAAATGATTGAAATTGCATTAGATGCAGCCATCCAATCGTAAATTTGATAAGAACTTGTCATACGTCTGGCAAGTTCTTTTTTGTCCCTCTACTTATATGACTTTTTTAACAAAACTGTCTCCGTACAAGGCAGATTTCCTCCCCTATTCTCTTTATTCATTTGCTATAATAAAATGACGATTATGGAATATACAGTTTATGAGGTGAAAAAGTGAAAAAAAGAAGTATTGTGTTTAAGCTTTTCTTATTAACATCAGCGTTATTTACTGCTACATTTTTACTCTTTTTTGTTGGACAATCACTGTTTTTAGAGAAATTTTATATTAATAAAAAAGTTCATACAGTCCAAACTAATTTCGAAAAATTCGTAAACAAATATGAAAAAAGCAACGGATCCTTCGAAGAGTTTTCAAAGTTAAAACAAGAGTTTTATGAAAAAACAAACGCTGAACTCGTCCTATTAGATCGTAATGGCATTATTAAAGATGATAAAAATTATCATATTGAAATTGTTGATAAATCCAATAAAACATTTTTCATTCCATTGAATAATACTTTCACCATTTCCAACTATTCTTCGTTTATCAACTTAGGGTTAAAAGTTTCTGATTCAATCCGTGTACAAGGAATCCCCAAAAACGATATGATTATTCCGGTTTCCATTACCACTGCTGATAATAGAAACTGGCAAAATGAAAATATTAATTCAGTTTTAAAGTTATTCAGCATTCAACCTTCAGATGTCAAAAGAAACATATATACAAAAGATTTTTATAATAGCTTAATTAAATTTGAGGGCACTATTACAAAATTGCACACTCCTACCACGAACGATATGCGCCTTGCAAATAAGGACACATTAATGCAAGGTATCCAACAATGGGAGCTTTCTATGACACCAGATACGGGTGAGACGACACAAAATAAGAGTGAAACGACCACATATACATTAGGCGGGGAAAACGATTTTAAAAGTCAAATTTTTGTTAAACCCGTTATCAAAAATGGAGAAATAAAAGAATTTGCATTTGCAATGACATCTTTGCAGCCGGTTAATGAAGCTATGCTTGTTTTAAAAGATTATTATGTTTATGCATTAATTATCGTCTTTATTGTCATTATTTTATTGTCGTTCTATTACTCAAAAATTATTGCAAACCCGCTTATTAAAATGAATCGTGTTACAAAAAAAATGGCAAACTTTGATTTCTCTGAAAAACTCCCTATATCAACAGAGGATGAAATCGGAAGTTTATCAAGTAGCATTAACTCACTTGCTGTAAATTTAAAGGATCGAATTGATAAACTACATGTAGCAAATACAAAGCTACAACAAGATATCGAAAAAGAACGACAACTAGAGAAAACAAGAAAAGAATTTATTTCTGGTGTATCACATGAATTAAAAACACCATTAAGCGTAATCAGAAGTTTCGCTGAAGGCATTAAAGATGGTGTAAGTAAAGACACTACGTATTATACTGACGTTATTTTAGAAGAGACTGATAACATGAACCGCCTTATTGTCGAAATGCTAGAACTTGCAAAACTTGAGTCTGGCACATATAAATTAGAATTAGAACCGTTTTCGATAGGAGAATTGATTCAACAAGTATATACAAAGCTATTATTTAGCATCGAAGAAAAGAATTTACAAGTAGAGCTTGCATTTGATTCTACTATTTATGTACAAGCAAATCGAAATCGTATTGAACAAGTTGTCGTCAATTTATTAAGCAATGCGATTCGTTATACACCAAATGGAGAACAAGTAAAAATAACTGTCAGTGAGAATGAAGAAACCGTAATAGTTGAAATTGAAAATAACGGTGAACCGATTCTCGAGGAAAGTCTAGATAAAATTTGGGATCGCTTCTATCGAATCGACGCATCACGAAGCCGTCATACAGGTGGAACTGGTCTTGGACTATCCATAGTAAAAAATATTTTAGAATTGCATCAAGCTAAGTATGGTGTCTATAATAAAGAAAATGGCGTCGTCTTTTACTTTCATTTGTCAAAAATGGAAGTAATCAAATAATTTGTCCTAACTTCACGAAAAGTTCACATGAAATTCACACTCTTCCTTTACAGTAATAACTAGTTAATCCTTTCCTTTACACATATAAAAGAGGAGAGTGCGTGAAATGAAACAAGTTGGACAACCAATTCAAAACGAAAAACAATTAGAAAAAATCAAAGATATACTAATACAATCATCAAAGCGTGATGCTTTATTATTCGTATTAGCTGTAAATTCCGGATTAAAAGTAAGTGAAATATTGCAGTTAAAAGTTGGCGATGTTATAGATGAAGATGAGCATGTTCGTCATTCAATTTTGTTCTATAATGACAAAATGAAAAAGCATAAATGGTTCGCTGTAAATGAAGAATTGCAACATACAATTGAACAATATATGAAAGAACGAAAAGTATGGAAGCGAAATGAACCATTATTAAAATCTCAAAAAGGAACAAAATCTATTACAAGACAACATGCTTGGTACATTTTAAACAAAGCTGCAAAAGAAGTTGGTTTAGAAGGGATTAGCTCGCATACACTTCGAAAAACATGGGGATATTGTGCTTATAAAGCTGGCGTAGATATTGCCTTTTTACAACACTTTTTTGATCATAGTACTCCATCCAAAACTTTAAAATACATCGGCATTGCTTAACAATACTTACTGTAAAAATCGTAAAAGAAGGTAACTATTTTGAAAATAGTTACCTTCTTTTTGATGGGCAAGATCATCTGGCCATGCATAGGAGCGGTCAGGGCCCATTCCTGCCACATGCAAAATTTAAAACCCAAAAAATACGAATATAGATTATGTTTGATCATGCAATAACGGAAAATAAGACTCCCATCTCAAGATTCAAAGAAAAGAAGATAACTGAAGATCACTGTTATGTAAAAGAATGAAATCAATTCATATCCTTTCTGTATCACCTTATATATCTTTCTCTTTTCTTGTTTCTCTCCTCTTCTAGTGATACTCTAACAATAGGGGGGAGAAATATGAATACATTAACAATTGAATTACCAAAAGAAACATTAGAAAAGCTAAGTTTATTACAACAAGCTCACAAAAAGAAAACAGGTGCTATTGTTACCGAAAGTACACTTATTCAATCTCTTATTTCAAGAGAATTTATTCAAGAAGTTTCACCATTTGATTTACAACAATACGTACAACAGAAAGAACAGCAATAAGTTTCTAATGACAGAAAAACTCTCACCAATCTCAGTGAGAGTTTTTCTTTTACAGCAAATGATCCCCCATTCTAATTTTTTGAAAATAAAATCTAAAAAAACATTGACAATGATAATGATAACTATTATCATTTATTATGAAGCCAACAATTGATGAATCAACCAAACGCTCAATAACATTGTTACCCCTCTTTTTTCATAAAGAAACACACTGTACATTCCCCCTGTTTGTACAGTGTGTTTCTTTTTATTTTGCTTCTTAATCAATGAATGAAATTTCACTTCATTCAAATAAATTTAGTTGTTCAGGTTTAGGTTCTCCGTATGTGATGCCAAGCATATCCATTAACTGTTTCGCATTATCTGCTGCATCTCCACCAGAATTATTATTAAATAAAAGATAAACTTCCTTTGTTTTTGTTTTCAATTCTTCTATCCGTTCTATCCATTCTTCTAATTCCTGTTTATTATAGCGATATAAACAACGAACAGCCCGCCAGTTCTTTCCTTTTTCTAGCCACCCGTGTACATTGCGTCCGTGAAATCGAATTAAGGTCATTTGTTCATGTGTTGATTCTAATACAATTGGAATAGAGCCCACTCCCGCTTGTGGTTCGTCACAAATCGTATGAACCCAACCTTCTTGTTTCATAAATTCCAACGTTCGATTACGAAATTGCGGATAAAACCAAGTCTGATTCCGAAATTCTAATGAACATGGGATATCTTTCATTTTCTCTTTTGTATAACGTAATAAATCTACATTTTTCGTTTGACAATCAAACCAAGGCGGATATTGGAATAATACCATTTTTAGCTTATTAGCTTTTTGAAGAGGAACAATTGATTCTTTAAATGCGCGAAACATATCATCAATATTTGAAAATGGCATTTCTCCGCGCATATGACCTGTCATTCCCTGATACGCCTTTACAATAAATGAAAAGTTTGACGGTGTTTCTAAAGCCCATTTCTCATAATTTCTTACAGGCTGCATAGCATAAAAAGAACTATCCACTTCTACAATCGGAAAATATTCGCCATACGTTTGTAATTTATTCTTTATTTCATATGAATCCTTATATAAAGAATCATGATCCCCCCATCCCGTTACCCCAATAGAAATCATGTGAACATCATCCCCCTATCTACCTTCAAATCTATAATATACAAGTCCTTTTTATCTTTTTAGCATGTACATCACGGCTTTGCAGAACACAACATGACCTATACTTGTTCGCTCTCTTTGTTTTAAACCTCGCTCGTGGCAGAAAAAGGCCCTGTCCGCTCCTACGCATGGCCAGTTCCTCTCTCCTCCCTAAAAGAAAAAAAGGTTTTTATCTTATTTTTACGTTATTCCCCATCTTTACTTTTCTTTACCACAACTTAACGTTAGTTTAATGCTCATTTTGTATAATTCATAATGAAAGAACTTATACGAAACGAGGGTGAATGTTGATGAAAGTATTATCATCTATCCGCTTTTGGATTCTTTTCATGTCATGTATAACAATATGTTTTGCGCCCTTCTTAATTGGAGAATACAGTAAACCGAAAGCAGAATCAAATGACAATACCATTCCTTATCACATTCTATATACAACCAAAAATCACATACCACTAACGCAAACTAGACAAGAAGAAAAAATTGTTCTAAAGGGAATGGTGATAACTGATGCTACTTCTTATAAACAACTAGAAACAATTGCAAAACAAATCAAAGAAAAATATGCACATGCAAATCTCGACTCTATTGAACTAACAGTCCATAACAAAAATAATGGCCAATTCGATGATCTTGCTTATGAACCAATTGCCAAAGGGAATATTGTCATCTCTTATACAACTTTATCCAAAGCCAAGCGCAGTATTCATATAAATATCAACATATAAATCCAACTTGACTTTTGGGCACACAAGTCGCCGCCATTCCAAGCAAAAAGTTATCTGCTACTTTCTTTCTCTCTTTGTTTGAACATCACATGTGGCAGAAATAGTTCCTGACCACTTCTACTCAGGCCATCTAAAAAGAAAAGGGGTTTTTGTCAGGTTTTAAATTTGGATTTATTTATTCAACTTAACAAGCACTCTTAATCTAAAGGAGTGTTTATTTTTATGCATACACACATTTTTTAAAAATTAGTCAAGTATCCTAGGTCTTGTCCTGTAAAGATGAATATCCTATAACGACAAATGATTTAAATAGAAAGAATTTCTATTAGGGAGGAACTATGTATGATGTATCCATATAATCACTCGCATTATTTTATTCAAAATAGATCAAATGATTTAAAAGATTTAATTGGTACAAACGTAAGTATTAATTTAGGGGGACCGGAAAAAGGAGAGGGAACCTTATTAAAAATTCAAAGCGATTTTTGTATCTTACAGTCTGACGATGGTGTTGTTTACTATCCATTACATCATATTAATGGATTTTCTGAACAGTCTGTTGATGAATCAGAAGATTCTGATGAAAATGAACAAAATAACAATCAAAACAACGAAAATGAAACACCTATCATTATAGCGGGTAATCGTTTTGGAAGTGTTATTAACCGTCTAGTAGGAGAAAAAGTTCAATTAAATCGCGGTCCAAAAAAGGTTGAAGGAATCGTTACAGGCCGTACTAGAGATCATATTATCCTTGATGTTGATGGCCAAATTACGTATATACCGACGTTCCATGTTCAAAGTATGCGCTGGGATTATAACAATAACAGTAATGACAGTAATGAGAACAGTAATGAAAAGAGTAATGAGAATAAAAACAATGATGATAATGAATCAAGTAACAAAAATTGTGATAGAGATGACCGTAAGAAAAAGAGATGTAATCGTTGTGAGAAACGTCGTAACTAAAATACTACCGTTTCCTGTGCAAACAATCTAAAATATATATAGATCCCAGATTATTTTATAACCTGGGATCTACTCCTTAAAAGAATGGAATCCATTCTTTTATTTTATCCATCAAGTTTCCATTCTGTCCTTTTCTTTTTTTTTCTTCATCTCGTCGTTTTTTCTCTTCTTTTCGTTTCATTTCTTCCTCAATGGTTTGTAGCTGTTTTGTATATTCTGCTTCTGGTATAAGAGACAAATCAAAGTTTTTTTGAATTGGCTTCCCAATTGCTTTATTCATGATATCTCGAAACATCGTCGTCGTTATTTGACTCCCAGCCGGCACAAAATGTTCATTATCTGTTTTATCGTAACCAACCCAAATAGATGCGACCAACTCTGGTGTATAGCCAACAAACCATGA
This sequence comes from Bacillus cytotoxicus, assembly GCF_023715645.1. GTDB lineage: Bacteria > Bacillota > Bacilli > Bacillales > Bacillaceae_G > Bacillus_A > Bacillus_A cytotoxicus_A. Next base: position 84,930 of record NZ_JAMBOP010000002.1, read on the forward strand.
ATCTTTTGATCCACTATTTGATTCATCTGTTAGTTGTGTTGTACCTGTTTTTCCAGCAGTTTCTACATAATTAAGTTTTGCTTTTTTACCAGTTCCTTTCTCTACAACGCCTTTTAATAAATATGTCATCTTTTGAGCCGTTTTTTCATCTGTCACACGAATTTCTTTTTTATACCATTTCCCTACTGTATTCCCTTCACCATCTTGAATTTCCCGAATAGCATGTGCTTCCATTTGTACACCATCATTTGCAAATGTTGCGTATGCTTGTGCCATAACAAAGGGAGACGTACCTTCACTCATCCCTCCTAATGCTAACTGATACGAGTTGTCATTTTTTTGCAGTGGAATACCAAAACGTTCTAAAGACTTCAATCCTTTTTCTAAACCTATTTGTTGTAAGAGCCGTACCGCTGGCGCATTATAAGAATTAGCAATTGCCTCATACATCGTCACATTACCATGATATACATTCCCGATATTTTTTGGTTTATAATCATTAATTTCAATCGGTTCATCTTTTAAGACGTCATATACCTCATACCCTTGCTCTAATGCCGGTGTATACACTGCTAGCGGTTTTAATGTAGAACCTGGCTGCCGTTTTAATTGCACCGCATGATTAAACTGTAAAAATTGATACGGTCCTCTCCCGCCTACAAGGGCTGGAATCCCTCCCGTCTTCGGATTCATAAGTACAACGCCTGTTTGCATGATCTGATCAGAAGGAGCCTTTGGAAAATAATGCTCCCTATTTACAACCTCTTCTGTAGCTTCTTGCATTTTAGGATTTAATTCTGTGTAAATATGATAACCGCCTGATAAAATTTCATTTTGTGTCAATTTATATTTATTCATTGCCTCTCGAACAATGTAATCAACATATTGAGAGTACTTTCCTTTATATTTATCTTCAACACCGCGGCGAAGTGAAAGCCCTTCATCTTTTGCTAGTTGAAATTGTTTCTCTGTAATATAACCTTGTTCTTTCATTAACGAGAGAACCACATTTCTTCTTTCCATCGACTTATTAAAGTCTTTAAAAGGTGAATACGTAGAAGGCGCTTTAATTAACCCGGCTAAAGTAGCGGCTTCTGGAATCGTCAATTCCTTTACTTCTTTGTCAAAATACGTTTTTGTCGCTTTTTTAATCCCCCAAGCTCCTTCACCAAAATAAATTTGATTCAAATACATCTCTATAATTTCATCTTTTGTATATGTGCGTTCAATTTTCTTTGCAATAAAATACTCTTTAAATTTCCGTGAAAATGTCCGATCCTCTGTTAAAAATACGTTTTTAGCTAGCTGTTGTGTAATTGTACTTCCTCCAGCAACAACTTCTCCTGCTGTTATATTTTTAACAATCGCATGGAAAATCCCACTATAATACACGCCGCGATGCTTATAAAATTTTTTATCTTCTACTGCAATAACAGCCTCCACCATAACATTTGGAATATCTTTCCGTTTAATTCCATCCGTTTTCGAAGAAGATAATTTTGCCGCCACTTCCTTATTTGCATCATAAATAACTGTTGGCTGAGGTACTGCTTGTTTTAATGCCGAAATATCTTGGACTGTAATCATAATATTCACAAAGATAAACAAAAATAAGAAAACTAAGCCAATCGTTAACAATGTGATTCGCAATTTTTTTCTTCTTTTGAACCACTCCTGTATCTTTTGTAAATGAGTGCTGCTGAACTTCATTCATTCACTTCCTCTATCTTACTTTCAAATATATATACATTCATTTTTATTTATTAACATACAAACCTCTGCTACTTGCTTTCTCATTTGTTTTAAATTTTTCATGTAGAAGAAAAAGGATCCGACTGCTTCTATGCACGGCTAGATGCTCTCGTCTCCATCTAAAAAGAAAGAGGTTTTTATGTCGTTGTTTCAAGTTGTATTTATATTATGTACATTATACCTTTCAAATTTTCCACGATACCGCTATAATTCGTCAAGTATAAGCTCTCTTTATGAGTCATACTTTTTATAAGAAAAGGACATTCTATAGACAAGAACACCGCTAATTTATATTAATATTGCTAATTTTCCAACATGTCTAATGTTAAGTTTTTGTAAACTTTTCGATAAAATGTTTTAAAAAACGACAGCTTTTTGATAGAATGAACTAGCCAATATGCTTTACATAACTTATTTTTTGGTGGGGGTAACAAATATGGTTTTTAAATCGAAGAAAGATAAATTTTCAGAAATGTTAGCGAATATTTCCGAAAATTTAAAAGAAGGCGCACAATATTTTGTGGAGTATAAAATTAAAAACGCTAGTGATTTAAAAGAATTCTCCATGCGCATGAAAGAATATGAGTCAAAAGGCGACTCATATATTCACGAAATCATTATGGAATTAAACAAAGCGTTTATCACTCCAATTGAACGTGAAGACATTTTACAACTCGCAATGAGTATGGATGATGTATTAGACGGATTAGATCATAGTGCCGGTCTATTTGAAATGTACTCTATTACAGAAGCTGATGAGTACATGATTAAGTTCGTTGATGCAATTAATCAATGTGCGATTGAGATTGCATCGTCTATTGAATTGATGTCTAACAAGAAGCTACTCGATATTCGTACAAATGCAATTAAAATTAAAGATTACGAATCAAAATGTGATGATATTCGTAGGCATGCAATTAAACATCTGTTCTCTCGTGAAAAAGATCCAATTAAGATTATCCAATTCAAAGAAATTTACGAAGAACTAGAAGAAGTTGCTGACAGCTGCCAAAGCGTAGCAAATGTTTTAGAAACAATTATTATGAAGAACGCATAAGGAGTTTGATCATGGATACACTCTTGATTTTAACCGTTTTAGTTGTCATTTGTGCCCTAGCTTTCGACTTTATTAACGGGTTCCATGATACAGCAAATGCCATCGCAACAGCTGTTTCAACAAAGGCTTTAAAGCCAAGGCAAGCCATTCTTATGGCATCTATTATGAACTTTTTAGGTGCAATGACATTTACGGGTGTAGCAAAGACGATTACAAAAGATATTGTTGATCCATTTACATTACCAAATGGTTCTGTCGTTATTTTAGCAGCTCTAATTGCTGCTATTGCATGGAACTTAATTACTTGGTACTACGGAATTCCAAGTAGTTCATCTCATGCTATTATCGGTGCTATTGCTGGGGCAGCTATTGCCGCAGCTGGTGTACATTCATTAAACTATAAAGGTTTCATCAAAATCATTGAAGCTTTAGTTACTTCACCAATTATCGCTTTCGTCATTGGTTACATCGTGTATAGTATTTTTAAGGTTTCCTTTAAAAACTTTAATCTGACGAAAACAAACAAGAATTTCCGTTTATTCCAAGTGTTTACAGCCGCATTACAATCTTACACACATGGTACAAACGATGCTCAAAAAGCGATGGGTATTATTACAATGGCACTTATTGCAAATAATTATCACACTTCATCAGATATCCCTTTTTGGGTCCAACTTGCGTGTGCGACTGCAATGGGTCTTGGTACTTCTATTGGAGGATGGAAAATTATTAAAACTGTCGGTGGACAAATTATGAAAATCCGCCCTGTAAATGGCGTAGCTGCTGATTTATCATCATCACTTGTTATTTTCGGTGCAACTTTCATTCATTTACCAGTAAGTACAACACACGTTATTTCATCTTCTATTTTAGGTGTTGGTGCTTCACATCGCGTAAAAGGTGTAAAATGGGGAACAGCAAAACGCATGTTAATTACATGGGTGATCACACTTCCTATTTCAGCTTCATTAGCTGCTTTATGCTATTACGTATTAAATCTTATTTTCTAAAAAAAGTCGTCTTCTACATAAGAAGACGACCTTTTTTGTAAACGCACATCGTTCTCATTCAAAACGTTGTATAATGAATGATGTATTTGCTATAAAGTGAAACTTCCATAAGTGGGGGGGTTCTTCATCCCCCACTTATGGAAAGCTCTCACCAATCGGGCTTTTACGGGCAGTTATCCCCCACCTATCTTCTTCGCTTCTCTCTCAATCTTGAGGTGGGGGTATTACTGCCCACGAATAGCGGGACAAAAGAGGAGATGTTATTGTTGGAATATATTATGCTACTACTTGTTGGATTATTAGCAGGTACGATTGGAAGTCTAGTTGGTCTTGGTGGTGGGATCATTATTGTTCCTTTACTGATAGGCTTACATAGCCTATCCCCACAATTAGCTGTCGGTACTTCCATTGTTACTGTCGTATTTACAGGTTTGGCTTCTACCCTTACTTATATGAAACATAAACGAGTTGATTATAAAAGTGGTCTTATTTTATTTATTGGGAGTGGCCCTGGAGGAATCATCGGATCATGGGCAAATAAATTTTTAAATCAAGAATCTTTTTCTTTATATTTTGGAGTCTTTCTTATTTTCGTATCGCTTTTACTAATGCTACGCGATAAAATGAAACCTCTCACCTTTTCGAACGGTTCTATTATTAAACGTTCCTTTACAACTTCAGAAGGAGAAATCATAACCTATCAGTTTCCACCTTTTCTTGCTATCATTATTTCATTTGGTGTAGGTTTTATTTCTGGGTTATTCGGGATTGGTGGAGGCGCCTTATTAGTTCCAGCAATGATGATTTTATTTGCTTTTCCGGCTCAAATTGCCGTTGCTACATCCATGTTTATTGTTCTTTTATCTGCAATTGTTAATTCAGCAACTCACATTTCCCTTGGTAATGTGAGCTGGCTCTATGCCCTTGTTTTAATCCCCGGGGCATGGATTGGTGGGAAATTGGGAGCTTATATTAATACAAAATTAAGTAGTAATGCTATGATTAATTTATTACGTATTACCTTAATTATTCTCGGCTCACGCCTCATAATTAGTTCCATTTTATAACGCATTCTTTTTTAGAATGCGTTTCTTTATATACATGTATAAAAAAACACGCCTAAAATAATACATAAAACTGCGCAGACGCATAATAATATAAGGTTAGAAACATGTAAATTCCCCAAAACAATCACTCCTATGTTTGTTGCATCTTTTTTTACTTTGTCCCGCTCTTACGCACTGTATGACTCCTACCCTAAAAGGTAAAAATGAAACTTCCATAAGAGCTTGAATGGTTCAATTAATGAAAAATTACTATTTACTTTATCATACCGAAAAAACATAACATATACATTTACAATGCCCTAACAATATAGATATGAGTGTTACAAATCCTATATAATTATTACATTATATATACAGTCGTATTGTTTTGTTTTATATAAATCCAAATTGAAAACCTGACATAAAACCTCCTCTAAAAGAGGAGGTTTTTATGCCGTTTTTACTTGTAAATATAAAACAATCCAATACATGCCTCTCTCATATACGAAAAGAAGCATGTATTGGATTGTTAAACTTACTATTAGTGTACAAGAGACCATCCCATAAAATCTTCATGAACTTGTCTAGCCCGTTTATCATTTCGATCGTATAATTCTGCATAACTATCAGTTTCTTCATCATAAGCCATCGTATAAATGATTTGTCCATCTATTTCGACTGATAGAACAACTCCACCATTCATTTCTTCTACATGTATCACTGCATCAACTGAAATCCTCACATCAGTCATTTTTTGATCTAACATGGTATGCCCCCTAAAAAATATTCCTTTCTAGTACCGTTCGTACACATACACGCTAAACAGTATACTACTGCAATACGGTATCTTTCGTCAATATTTATATCCACTTTGATTTTTCAACATCCAATGTTATGTAAAACAAAAAGTGATATGCTACTTGTTTGCTCACTTTGTTTTCACATTGCTTGTGGAAGAAAAGGGCACTGATCGATCTATGCGTGGCCAGCCGCTCTCGCCCACCTAAAAAAAGTGGTTTTTATATTGGATTTTATGTAGGTGAATGTCTTTTCTGCTATCTTTATCAAGTGTAGTCTTATGTAAACAATTCCTCTATAATGAAATTAACAGCAAAATATAAAGAGGTGCTTACAGTGATTTTACATAAAGGAGAGATATTATTTCGCCAAGGAGAGGAAGGCCCTCTATATTTTATAAAAAGTGGTCTATTAAAAGTCGTTCGTGTCCAAGAAGATGGCACACCTTTTTTATTTAACATTATTGTTCCAGGTGAAACAATTCCTCACCACTCTTTAATCTCACCAAAAGAATATCATGGTACTGCAATTGCTTTAACGAAAACAGAAGTAACACCGATTTCAAGCAACACATGGTATGAACAATTACAGACAAAACCTGAATCTTATGCCGATGTCGCCCTTCAACTGCAAACAAAATTACGTATGATGCAGCAGCGTATCGACCAGCTTACAACTGTCTCACCAAAAGAACGTCTTTATCGTTTACAAGAATGGTTCGCAATCTATTTGGGGGATATTCCTATTTATGAAATCTTAACGCAAACGGAAATTGGACAATTAATTGGCATTCGCCGTGAAACAGTAAATCGTCTCTTTCGGGAACAAACAAAAAACGAGGTGAATTAACACCTCGTTCCTTCTCATTATTGTAAGCTTGCTGCTGGTCCGAAAAATTCAAAGTGAATATGCTCTGATGAAACGCCCCATTCTGTCAAAGCTGCGTTAATATTCTTCATAAATGGTACTGGTCCGCAAAAATAGAAATCTGCTTCAGTAGAAGGAATAATAGTTTGTAACCACGCTAAATCAATAAATCCTTCTTTATCATAATTTTTTTCTTTCTTATCTTTCTCAGTTGGTGCAGAGTAGCAAGTATATGCTTCTACTTGTTCATGTTCTTTCGCTATATTTGCAATATCTTCTTTCATTGCTTGTACATCGCTGTTTAACGCTCCGTGAATAAAGTATACGTTACGATTTGACGATTGCTGAATTAATGTATTTAACATACTCATCATTGGTGTAATTCCTACACCACCACTAATTAGCACAACTGGTAGTTGTGAATCCATATTCAGTACAAAATCTCCTGCTGGTGCACTTAATGGTAAAATATCTCCCTCTTTTACATGATCATGTAAATAATTAGATACCACTCCCTCTGGACTCTCCATACCTTTCTCGCGTTTTACACTAATTCGGTAATAATCTTTTCTAGGGGCATCAGATAAACTGTACTGACGATTATGTGTATATGTTTCTCCTTCAATATTTATCTGTACGCTTACATACTGTCCTGGTAAAAATGAAGATAATGGTTCTTTATCTTCTGGCTTTAAATAAAAGGATGTAATTACATTGCTCTCTTTCTCTTTTTTTGCAACGACAAAGTTACGGAAATCTTTCCAACCACCTGTTTTTGCTGCCGCTTCTTCATACATCTCAGCTTCTATACTAATAAACGCATCAGCGATTACACCATAAGCTTCTCCCCAAGCATCTAATACTTCTTGCGGTGCATGAGCTACTTCTTTAATTGCTTGCAATAAGCATGTTCCAACAATCGGATAGTGCTCTGCTTTAATACCTAAGCTGCGATGCTTATGTCCAATTTGTTTTACAACGGGAATGATTACTGCTAAATTATCAATATAATTAGCAGCTGCGTATACTGCATTTGCTAAAGCTTGTTGCTGTCTTCCCTTTTTTTGATTTGTATGATTAAAAATATTTAATAGTTCAGGATGCTCAGAAAACATAATTTGATAAAAACGTGTTGTAATTTCTACACCTTTTTCTTGTAATAACGGTACTGTTGATTTTACGATTTCAATTGTTTTTGCACTTAACATACGATTCACTCCTTCATTTCTTTATCTAGTTTCATTGTATAAGATATCCAAATTAGAGGTTGTGATTTTAATCACTATAAACATGATGGTTTTGTGAAAAACCTCATAAATTGAAACAAAAAATCAAAGCGGATTTATATGTTAGGGTAACATTCATAGTAAAAAGAATAATAAAAAAGAGCTGACTCGAAAAAGGATTAATGTCATCTCATTTTCATGCACTCAGAATGTTGAAAATTGTCGAAGTGTCTTTATCTTGTGTCGAAGTGCCGATATATTGAAAAAGTCGCTGATATATTGAAAAAAGTGGTCGATATATTTGAAAAAGCGCCGATATATGAATGAACATATAAGAAGGAGGTGATTCAAAAGACATCTACATCTCTTTTGAATCACCTCCTTTTTACGATGCTTGCAATGCCTGTTCGATTCGTTTTACATCTTTTCCATTCCCAAACTCTGTATAGCCCCAAATGTTCGTTTCACCTGTATACTTATTTACAATAATATCGAGATCATGGTATACACGATGTGCATAAATAATATATTCGATATTCCGGGTCGTTACTCCCTTTTTCAAAATTTCATAACTTCGTTTCACATCTCGTTTTATTTGTTTATTTTTCACTTTCTTCTCAAAGTCCTTTAAAGCAACCTCCTGTTCTTGATACCATTTCATAAAATGGTCCCAATCTCCATCAGTATACTTTTCTGCTTTTCCGTAATTTAAAAAAGTATTGTAGCTTTCATGTGTGGTACCGATAAATTGTAGTACTTCTTTCGTCTCATCCGCATCTTCTACTTTTGGCATTGACGCTACGCCAACTGGCTTACTTGCATAGTGTATAAAAAATTTGCTTAAGCCGTAACTAGCGATTCCCATGAAAAGAAGAATTCCGAGTATAGTCCACATTTTTTTCATATACACTACCCCTTTTCTTTATGTAAACATTACATTTTTTCTAGAAATAGTAATATTTGTAATGTTCCATAAAAAAAGAAGGATTCCTGTATAAATAGTTCTTACCATTTCGACAACGCTATTTTACAAATTACGTGTCGGAAGTTGATCTTGCAAAATAGTATTAGCTTGATAGGAAGCATAGCCAAGAACTGCAAATATGAAAACACGTATAAAAAAAATATACCTATACGTGTTTTCATATTTGCAGAATAGTAATTTTCATGCTGTTCTTTTTCCTTTTCCCACTTATCTAATTTTCGTTCTGACACAGCTATTGCATCTTGCATCAATACAAAGTGCTGCTCTCTTTCCTCTTCATACGGGACGTAATCAAGTCGTTCGAATTTAGGATATACGTAATCTAATGGCATATTTCTTAAGTTTATTGGAAACTATCGTTTAATTCCTCCATTTTTAGCCAATACTATCAGTGCAAGGAGGTGAAAACGGTGACATTGCAATCTGTTATGATCGGTGCCTTATCTTTTCTAGCTTCTATGCTCATTTTTTATACTGTTGGGCATGTACTACTTTTAGATTGGCTACCCGATAATATTTTTATTAGTTCTATTATCCTTTCTGCACTTATTATCGCTTATTTTATTACGCGAAAATCCATGAGTGAGCCTTCAACCAAAACAAAATAAAAGAGTGATGATGTCTTATCACTCTTTTTCTCATTTCCTATACATAACTATCATCTTTCTAACTGCATCTTCTCTCCATATTCTTTCACGATTTCAATAATATTTTGAAACGCACCTATCTCTTCTTTTTTATAATTAAATACTTTTAAATTGTATTGATCATAATACGTTTCTAACATTTTTAATTGAGATGGTGATATATCACTAACCGGAACAACAAAGTTCACTTCATATTCTTTATATCCTTCTTTCACTAACTCACCTTGTATTTGTTCACTATTTTCTTTATTGATTATCTTTTTTACTTTTTCAGGAATTTGTAATTGAAAATAATAGTTTTTTTCTTTTTCTAGCTTCTTATATAATGCATTTGAAATTGTGTAATACACCGTATAATTCACTGTGTTTTCCTTTGTTTTAATATGAAAACGAGTAATTTGTAAATCTTTTTTAGTGATTTGAGTTAAAGGTGTTTGTTGTTCGTCACCATTTTGTGTTAAAGGAGCTGCTGGGAATAAAGAAAGAAGTTTTTCGGTATCCACTTTTGATATAAGATAAAACGTTTTAGGATCGGTTTCTTTTTGTAACCATCCTGTTCTCGCTTCTGTACGAAGCCAAGCTTTATATTTTTCTACTTGTCCATTTTTCTTAACAGTAATGACATATTCAGGTTCACCTAATTCACCAATTACGTTTTGTTTCTCCGCTTTACTTATAATATTAGCCGCTGTTTTTGCCTCTTCATCCTTCAATGTTGCTTCTTTTTTCCCTACTAGAGATACAATTACTTCTATATTCTCTTCCATCGTACGCCCCGCTTCTTTTGTTATTTTTTCACTTCGCTCTATTTTCTGATTCGTTTGGTTACATGCTACTAATAAAAAAAGACCGAACATGAATAACCATTTTTTTCGCATAGCTCTCATCCTCATTTCTCAAAATAAGAAAAACTTATTGTCCTTGAAAGAAAACAAAATCAATCTAACAAATGAAATTCGATATAATATACATGAAAGGAGGCTACAACATGCCGATAGATTTCCATAGTTCAAATAACAAATATACGTATACGAATCGCCAAGCAACGGATTCATGGACACGCATGATACAAAATATTGTAGATATGAAAGAGAAAAGAGTCATTGATATTGGTTGCGGTGGTGGTGTTTATACGAAACAACTCGCTATGATGGGTGCAGTTGAAGCAATTGGTGTCGATTTTTCAAATCAGATGATTGAAGCTGCCAAAGAAAACTGTACTCATATTTCAAATGCTTCCTTTATACAAGGTGACGCTTATAATATTCCTTTTGCAGATGGAACCTTTGATATTGTTCTATCACGAGCTGTCATTCATCATCTAGATCATATTCCAAAATTTCTTCAAGAAGCATATCGCATTTTAAAACGAAACGGTACCCTTATTCTCCAAGACCGGACAATTGAAGACTGCACGATTCCAGGAAGTCCAGAACATATTCGCGGCTATTTCTTTTCTTGCTACCCAAAATTAATCCAAATAGAAGCAAAACGAAGACCAGAAACTAATCAAATAAATCATTTGTTATATGATAATGGCTTCTTGCCAAATCCAATTCAAACATTATGGGAAGTTCGTAAAGTCCACTCTTCAATTGAAGATTTACTTCAAGACTTATCACCACGAACTGGCCGCTCTATTCTTCATGAATTATCAGACAATGAACTTTCTAAGTTATTACAACATATTCACTCTAAGCTTTACGGGAAGTCCTCTATTATCGAACAAGATCGTTGGACAATTTGGACAGCCGTGAAAGAGTAACAAGCCTCACATTACGTGAGGCTTGTTACTCTTTCATAACCGTGTTCTGCAACACTCTTGATATCCACCATTTCTTTGCTGTGCAGCCCCACATTTTGAACATACTAAAAATCTGGATTGATTTGCAAACAAACTACCTTTATCAAAAAGTAACACTCCTGCTTGTTTAAACGAACGAGAATAATATAACCATATAAAACCACAAACTGCAGTAATACATACCAATACACCCATTACAAGCATTTTCGTCACCTCTGCTTCGTCTGTTCTTTCCAGCAAGTGGATGATTACATTATTCTCTACATTAAACCACAAATCCTTCTTTTCGTTATAAAATAAAACGTTACTTAGAAAGAATTTAAAGTAAATGTATAAGAAACAAAAATTTTATAATTTCCATAAAAGATTTACGGTTTTTTAATAAAATAAAACGTTGTCCTTCTAATACAATGAAAATAACAGTATATGTAAAGGAGTGACACCATGCTTACCTTTCTTACGTATATCCCTGTACTCATTTCTATCATTATTTCTTCCGTTTTTTCCACTTCAGAATCCCCTGAAATTCCTGTACAAATTATTGGGTTAAACGATTTACACGGACAAATCAACACATCCACACCGCTGAACGGAAAGCCTGCCGGTCGGGCTGAGTACATAACCTCCTATATTAACGCCTATAAACAGCAATTTCCACATACCTTACTTGTTCATACTGGTGATATGATTGGCGGCAGTCCTCCCATTTCAGCTCTTTTTCAAGATGAGCCCACAATAGAGTTTTTAAATATGCTCCAATTTGATGTTGGAACAATTGGTAATCATGAATTTGATGAAGGTGTAACAGAACTAAAACGACTCATTGATGGTGGATTTCATCCAAAAACCGGTATGTTTCCAGGTAGTTCTTTTCCTTATGTTTGTGCAAATGTACTAGATGCTAACACGAATAAACCGCTATTCCCACCATATACAATTAAATGGATTGACGGTGTTCCTATTGCTTTTATTGGCATCGTTACAAAAGAAACACCCTTTCTTACGATGCAAAGCGATATGTCGGCAGTCACTTTTATAGATGAAGCTACTGCTGTTCAAACATACGTACGAGAATTACAGCAAAAGGGCATCCATGCTATTATCGTTCTTGCTCACCTAGATGGTAAAACAGCCGATGGAATTACCTACGGACCACTTGCGGATTTAGCCAATAAACTGGACGATGATGTCGATATACTATTTGGTGGCCATAATCACTCTTATATGAATGGATATGTGAATGGAAAATTACTTGTTGAAGCGTATTCTTACGGAAGAGCTTTGGCAAATGTACAGCTCACAATTAATCGTAAAACGAAAGATATTACCAAAAAAACCGCAAAAATTATTCCTACTTATCATGGTCAAATACAGCCTAACCCAATCATCCAATTATGGCTCCAAAGCTATCAAACAAAAATAGCTCCAATAACCGAGCAAGTACTTGGAAAAAGCGTACACGAACTGACACGTGATCAAAATAAAGATGGAGAAGCAGATCTTGGTTCCCTTCTTGCTACCTCCCAACGTCAAGCCATGCAAACTGACATTGCATTTGTAAACCTCGGCACTATACGCCATAATTTACAACAAGGTTTTATTACATGGGAAAATACTTTTCTTATCCAACCTTTTGAAAATAAACTTATTAAAATGGAGTTAACTGGCAAGGAAATTCAAAGTGTACTGCACGAACAATGGGACGATGAAATACGGATATTACAAGTATCTGGAATTCGTTATACATGGGGGAAAAATGGGGTAGAATCCATCACATTAGAAAATGGTGAGCCGCTCCAAGATCATACAACATACTCTGTCGCAGTAAATTCTTTCTTGGCAAATGGAGGAGATAAGTTTACCATTTTTCAAAAAGGGAGAAATCGTGTTGAAGGCCCGACAGATCAAGAAGCATTCGCAAATTTCATCCGTTCTAATCCATCTTTAGAAAATATTCAAAGGAATCATATTCAAAAAATATATTGAACACATACAGAATAAAAAGCACCTCCAATTGTTAGAGTGTGTCTAGCAATTGAGGTGCACTCCTGAAACGATAGGTGGGGGTAGTTCAATTTGCCAGCTGATGACGAAACGCATAAATAACCGCTTGTGTTCGATCACTTACATGTAATTTATTTAAAATATTGCTTACATGTGTCTTCACTGTTTTTAAAGCAATAAATAATTCATCTGCAATTTCTTGATTACTCTTTCCCTCAGCAATCAATAATAAAATTTCAAACTCTCGTTCTGTTAACTCTTCATGAAGCAGCTGTTCCTTCTTTTGACGCATACGTGACATCATTTTTCCAGTAACTTTCGGTTCAAGCACCGTTTCTCCGTCGTATGTCGCCCGAACTGCATCTGCTATATCACTTGCTCTAGATGTTTTTAACAAGTAACTAGTCGCACCAGCTTCAATAACTGGATATAACTTTTCATCGTCTAAGAAACTTGTTACGACAACAATTTTTGCTTCCGGCCATTCTTGAATAATCGCCCTTGTTGCTTCAACACCATCCATTTCGTCCATAACGAGATCCATCAAAATAATATCCGGTTTTAATGATAGTGCTAATTCTGAACCCTTCCTTCCATTTTCCGCTTCTCCTACAACTTCAATGTCCGGCTGAGTTGATAAATAAGCTGATACACCCATACGAACCATTTCATGATCGTCAACAAGCAATACTTTAATCATCGTCTTCCTCCCCTCTTTCTATAAGAATCGGCACTTTGACCTCTATTTGCGTTCCTTTATTCGGAAAACTTAATACCTTTAAAGTTCCGCCAATTTCATGGACGCGCTCTTGCATAGAACGAAGGCCATATGACCCTACTTTGTTCACACCTACTTCAAAACCAACGCCATCATCAATAATCTTTAAAATTGCATATTCATCAATTTGGCGCAATCTCACTTCTGTTTTTTTCGCTTTTGCATGCCGCAATGTATTAGACAGTGCTTCTTGTACAATACGGAATAAGTGATCTTCTACACCTTTTTTCAATTGAATTGGCTCAATCAACCATTCAATCTTCATATGTTGTTTTCTTGAAAGCTCTGATAATAACTCTTCAATGCCCTCTGTTAATTTTTTACCTTCTAATTGGACAGGACGTAAATGAAGAAGCAACGCTCTCATTTCCGATTGTGCGTTTACAACCATATTTTCAACAAGTTTTAATTGTTTTTGCGTCCCTTCTGGTATATGAGCGATTTGCTCATTAATAGCTGACATCATCATCGACATCGCAAAGAGCTGTTGACTGACAGAATCATGAAGCTCCCTCGCTAAACGATGTCGTTCCTCTGAAATAGCCTGTTGTCTCATCTCTTCATTCCAATGTGCTCGTTCATTCGTTACTTTTTGAAATAATCCTGCTTGTTCTTCTAAACGTTTAGCAAGCGCAAGTACCTTCCGCTCCACTTCATGAAATTCATCTTCTGCTGTAAACACAGTATCTCTTGGAAAATTTCCTCTTTCAACTTCAAACAAAAAAGTCGTTAATCCTTGAATACGCTGCTGCATGTAATAACCAATTGCATATCCAACAATTCCACCAATGAGAAGACTCGTACAGATAATAAACAAACTAACGGGAACAGAAGCAATCGTTTCTTTCCATAATAAATCGTACACATTTTGCTGACTTTTCCATACATAAACGATGGTACAAATAAGTGCAATACTGATAGAAGATAATATTGAATAGCGAATATACATCCATGAAATGTTCTTCTGTTTTTTCATTATATTTTCCTCACTTCCGTATCGCCTACGATAAGCGAAGAAATAATTTTAATGCGGCGAGGAGCTTCTTTATACTGCTCCGTTCTAAACTTCACATTACGATTAAAACCTGTTTCTTCATGCGACGGAAGCGAAATTCTTCCAACAATAACAGAATGATTCAAAGATAATTCAATATCGTATGGAACATACAAGCGAATATTACCAATCACACCGCGAATGACAATAACGGTTTCGCCTTCAGGAATGATCGCTGTTGTTAAATCAATTTCAACATCACCGACTCCATATTGAATATTAACATCTTCTAACTCATATATATGGTCCATGATTCGCACGTTACCAACCATAATATTCTTTATATACGGTTCTGTTCGATAGATTTGTTTTTCTTCATTTATATATTCTTCTTCCTTAATTTCGACCTGTACCGATTTTGTCTTTTGCTGACTTTGTATCAGTTGGTAACCAATAAACGCTAAACTAGCAAATAAAACGAGTACGAATGCTGCTGATGAAAATAGGAAAAATAAGAAAACAAGTCCCCCAACAAATAAACACACATTCCCTCTCACATAACGATTCTTTTTCCGATAATGTCTTCCAAACATAATCATAATAAAGGCAAAAATAAGAGCACCAGGCTCAAAATGACCGAGAATCATATCAAGAAAAAGTCCGAATCCAAATATGATGAGGAGCATCCCTAATAATTGTGTTTTTGAAAATTGTTTCTTCATTGCAGCTCCCCCTTCTTTATTATATATAAATCCACTTTGATTTTTTAACACACAAATCTCTTCTATATATGGACAGATCCTCTTGTCCTCTCCTAAAAAGAAAGAGGTTTTTTAACTTGGATATATATTTACATAGAAGAAAAAGGCATTGTATTCCAACACCTTTTCTTCTATCACTATATCATAAGCTCGTTTTATAATATACTACAATTATTTTACTGACTCTTTCGTTAAATATGCTTCTTTTTTCTCCTTCATTTCGCGTTCAAGCTTTGCAATCTTCATATCAAATGTGTCACGTGTATGATCTTCATTGATACGAAGCTCTAAATCACGAATGTGAGTTTCAATCTCTTCAAAGCGTAAAAATGGGTTGTTTTCATCCATTTTATGAAGAGCCGTATTCATGCGACGGTTCGCATGTGCCATATTTTCACGTGCCATTAATTCCATACGTTTTGCATTCATTTCTTTTAATTTATTTTTCATTTCACGAAGACGACGCTCTAACTCATCAATTTGTTCTAAAACACCTGCATACATTTCTTCTAAGCGAGCGACTTGCCCTTCGTAGTATGCCAATTCTTCTAATGCACGCTCATGCAGTTGCATTTCTCCTGCTTCTTTTGCAATTACAGCTTGCTTGGATCTCTTATTTACGAAATATCGCGCCTGCTCAAGTTCTTGCGCAAAATTAGATTTTAATGTTTTATGACGCTCAATTAACTTTTCAATTTTTGTTACTTCACGCTCGCTATCACGTAAATATTGATTTAACATCGCAATTGGATTTTTTCTTTCTTTCTCGTCTAACGTATTATGAAGATCTGCAAGTATTGCATCACGTACACGTCCGAATAATGATTGTTTCATTTTTAATCTTCCTCTCTTCTACTCTATTATTTGTTGTTATTTCATATTAGTTATTTTTCATTAATCTGTTCCACTCATCTTCAAAATTGCTATATGGCTTCGAACTATCTGTAGCTACTACATGTTTTTCTTTTTTCCATTCACGGTATCCATAATATAGAACGACTAATGCCGCAATACCGATCAACGCTGGAGAATGAGATAGGGCAATTGACAAGCCAATTAAACCAACAATCCCCCAAGCTAACTTTCCAAAAAATGATTTTGCTCGCACAAATGATTTATAGCTCCAATATACAATCCCTGCTCCAATTGCTAATCCTACAATACCAGCAAGGCTTCCAAGAGCAATTAAAGCCAAAATACCGGCTGCCATAAACGCTAAAAACTGTTTCATCTTGTGCTTGCCTCCCTTCGATTTGATACTCTTATCTTACCTATCTTTTCATTTTTCTATAACGAGCTTAAGAACCGTTTTTCTCTCAGACTTAAGTCCTATTTGTTATCAGACCTGATGGAATGATAGAAATACAAGTTGAAAAAACGACATGAAAAACACTTTCTTTTTAGGAGGGCAAGAGCGTCTAGCCTTGCATAGGTGCGGTCAGGGCCTTTTTTGGCCACATGCATTGTTTAAAACAAAAGAGGATGTCTTCTATTAGACATCCTCTTTTTCATTATGCTATTTTTTCATACTCTTTTTTCTCAGCTGCAGGCGAAAGACGCGGAAAATTAATAACAATTGAGATAATACCGCAAACCCCAACTAATATTGGATAAAATGAGTACGGCAATAATTCAATTGGCGAAAGTGAAGCAAATCCTGCCGCTGTTAACATTTGTGCACCGTATGGAATTAATCCTTGTACACTACAAGAGAATAGATCTAACAAGCTCGCAGATTTTTTCGGATCAATATTATATTTGTCTGCCACATTCTTTGCTAGTGGACCTGTGAAAATAATCGAAATCGTATTATTTGCTGTGCACATATTTGTCATACTTACAAGACCAGCAATTCCAAATTCTGCACCTTTTTTCGAACGAATATTACGCGTTAACACATCCATTAAATATTGAATACCACCATTATATTGAATAATCTCGACCATTCCACCGATTAAAATTGCTAATAATACAAGCTCCATCATTCCATTAATGCCTACTGTAACGCTTTTAAAGAACGTTGCGAGTGTATAACTTCCATCTAGCATACCGATCATACCAGATAAAACCGTTCCTCCTGTTAATACAACTAATACGTTCCATCCGAGCAGCGCTGAAATTAGCACTCCTGCATACGGTAAAATTTTCACCCAATTAAATGCATGGGCAGTCATATGTGAATGAGTGCCTACCGTAAGAACAACTAACAATACGCTCGTAACAATAGCAGCTGGTAGTACAATTAAGAAATTCGTTTTAAACTTATCTTTCATTTCCGTTCCTTGTGTACGGACAGCTGCAATTGTCGTATCTGAAATAAAAGATAAATTGTCACCAAACATCGCACCGCCAACAACCGTTGCCATAGCAAGCGCCATCGAAATATCAGTTTCCCCACTAATTCCTACTGCAATTGGAGCCAATGCTGCAATCGTCCCCATTGACGTTCCCATTGCTAATGAAATAAAAGCACCGATAATAAATAACCCGACAACTAAAAATCCTTGCGGCAAAATCGAAAGAGCTAAGTTTACAGTTGCATCAACACCGCCCATACCTTTTGCCGTTTCAGAAAACGCACCTGCTAATACAAAGATTAATACCATAATCATGATATCTGGATTGCCTGCCCCTTTAGCAAAACGTTCAACCTTTGTTGTAAAGTTTTCTTTTCTGTTCATTACTAATGCAGCAGCAACTGCAATTAAAATTGCAACCAAAATTGGTAACTTATAAAAATCCCCTGTAATTACACCTGAACCAATAAATAATGCCAAAAATATACCAAGTGGTAATAATGCCCATCCATTTCCTTTTGTTTGTTCCAACGTTATAACCTCTCCTCTTTCTAAACCTATCCTTCACAAGAGCGAAAAAAGACCTCTTCTGAAAAGAAGAGGTCTTATATATATCATATAAGAAACACTCTTCTCATCTATCAAGCATATCGCTTGCTGGATTTGGCACAGCACTCTATTATGAGTCCGCTGCCGAGGCATCGTAGGGCCAGTCCCTCCGCCTCTCTTGATAAGAAGGTTTCATATTATATTTTGTGTAAACTAATCTTTTTCTTACTTTACTCGCTGCAGGAGAAAATGTCAAATATTATTTCTATCAAAATAGTTGGTATTTTTTTGAATTTCTTTTTCTAAAATAGAAAACCAAAAAAAATCTTCTTCTTCAATTTTTTTCATAATCCACTTTGCCGTATTCCAAGCTACTTCATACTCCAATTTTGAAATATCTCCTTTCGTATATACCTCTTCTAGCTCATTTTCATCTAGTAAATACATTTCCCCATTTGGCAACAAGACAACATCTAAATATAAATCATCAAAATAAGGCAATCCTCTTTCATCCATTTTATACTCTTTGGCAACATCAATATAATATTGAACAAGCTCTTTTTTCTCATTTAACATTGCTGTAATCGCAAAGTTTTTTCCATTTATGAAATATTGAATCCAAGTATAGCCATTATTTGCAATACAAATGTTCCGATTTCGATACTGCTTGAAACTCGGCTCTTTCACTTGCTTTATATGTAATATACCTAACATACCATCCTGAACGTCTTTTACCGTATATGTTTTATCAATTAATCGTTCCCATGATGAACCATCTCCATATTTCCGTTTCATCCTCATTTCTCCTTATTTCATATATAATCCACTTATTTTTTACATATAAGTTGCTGCTATGCAGAAAAAACACGCCTCCTAAAAAAGAAATGGTTTTTATTTTTGTAACTACTCAGCCATACATTTCATTTAAAAGTTTGGTAAGGAGTATAATTCCAGCGATAACACGCTTACCTATAATTGTTGCCATGAAGATAACAATGGACCTACACCTCGCTGCCTTTCTTTGTTTTAAAACTTTGCGCGTGGCAGGAAAAGGCCCTGACCGCTACTATACATAGCCAGTCCCTCTCGACCATTTAAAAAATGCTTTTCTATCGGTTTTTCACAGAGTGACTGAGTAGTTACTTATTTTTTTATAAAAAAAGGCCTTCACGCACACCGTGAAGGCCCTTCTATCAATTAAGCTACTTGCTTCTCTGAAATCTCTTTCAAATAAGCTTGTCCTTTTTCTGCGTCATATTGTCCTTCCCATTTAGACATAACAACTGCAGCTAAAGAGTTACCTACTACGTTTACTGCAGTACGTGCCATATCTAGAATACGGTCAATACCAGCGATAAACGCTAAACCTTCAGATGGAATACCTACTGTATGAAGCGTTGCTAATAATACAACGAACGATACGCCCGGTACACCAGCAATCCCTTTTGAAGTAAGCATTAAGACAAGAAGTAATGTAATTTGTTGCGTAAGAGATAAATGAATACCATACATTTGCGCTAAGAAAATCGCTGCAATTGCTTGATATAATGTTGAACCATCTAAGTTAAATGAATAACCTGTTGGAATAACGAAAGATGTAATTGCTTTCGGACAACCGAAACGTTCCATCTTTTCCATAATCTTTGGTAGAACCGTCTCTGAGCTTGCTGTAGAATATGCTAAAATTAGCTCGTCTTTTAAAATCTTAAAGAATTGGAAAATATTAATTCCAAATATCTTTGCCGTAAGACCTAATACAACAACAACGAAGAAAATCATTGATCCATAAACAACAAAAACTAAATTAGCCAATGGAACTAATGACTTTACACCAAACGTAGAAACCGTTACGCCAATTAACGCAAACACACCAAATGGTGCAAACTTCATAACTTGGTTTGTTACATAGAACATTGCATCGGCTACACCTTGGAAGAAATTCAGAACTGGTTTTCCTCTTTCTCCAATTGCCGCTACCCCTAAACCAAATAATACAGAGAAGAAAATAATTGCAAGCATATCACCATCTGCTAACGACTTCATAATATTCGTTGGAACAATATTTACGAACGTGTCTGCAAATGAATGCTGTACTTTTTCTGTTGTAGCTGCAATCTTAGAAATATCTGTTTTTTGTAATGATGACATATCCACACCTTTTCCTGGCTGGAATATGTTTGCTACTAATAATCCAACAACAATCGCAATCGTTGTAATAATTTCAAAATAAATAATTGTTTTTCCGCCTAAACGTCCAAGCTTTTTCACATCGCCAACGCCGGCAACACCAACAACAATACTTGCTACTACAATTGGTACAACAATCATTTTAATTAAACGAATAAAAATGTCACCAATCGGTTTTAGATACTTTACAATCTCTGTATTCCCATAAAAAATCGCCCCTACGAGGATACCGAGAGCAAGACCTATTAAAATTTGCCATGCAAGTCCAATTTTTTTCATACTTACTGCAACCCCCTTCTTAGATGTTCTTAATTTTCATATTCTATTTTTCTATAAAATACGAAAAAATAGCAGTATTGAATATTGTTCGACTATTCAATACTTTCCTCCCTTTTAAAATAATAAGGCAAAAATAGAAATCTGACAACTAAATAAGTTTACCAACATGTAAATATTTTTGTTGACAAGAATAAAGGTCATGTTAGGAAACCTAACATGAGAACGATTCCTCATTAGGAGTCTCAGCCTCATGTTGATTTGTCATAATAAGTTATTTTTTCGTAGAAACGAACAATTAAGACGTAAAATTCTTCTAATTTTCGCTGTTTAGTAACAATTCCTCAAATATTTTTTTACATTATCATTACAACAATAGACATTATTCTCTTTTATATGATTAGATAGAAACATAGGGAAAGGAGATAGGCAGATGAACAAAAAAATCACAGCGTTTAGTTTATTGACAGCCGGTACTATTTTCGTTTCTCCTGTGCTTTCAACAGCGTATGCGGAGACGAGTCAAGATAAATTATCTAATATTCAATCACAACTAGACGGTAAGCAACAAGAATTACATATGAAATTAGACGAAAAACAAAAAGTCGAAAAAGAAATTCAAGATTTACAGAAAAAAATCGATGAATTAACTGCTTCTATTAATAAAAATGAGGCAGATTTAAAAGCAACAAAAACGGAAATTGAAAAAACACAAGCGAATATCGCAGAGAAAAAAAAGCATATTGAAGAATTGCAAAAGCAAATTAATTCGCGCCAAGAATTAATTAAGCAACGATTACAATCTATGCAAGAAAAACCACGTACAAATTTAATTACTGACGTATTAATTAATACGAACAATATCGCCGAACTATTAGAAAATGTGTATTCTATCAGCTTAATTTTGAATAGTGATACGGATATGGTTAAACAACAAACGCACGACCAAGATACCGTTAAAAAAGAAAAAGAAGCGGTTGAGAAAAAAGAACAGCAACTAAAAGAAGCAGAGCAAACATTACAGAAGCAACAGCAAGAGCTTCAAGCAAATCAGCAGCAACAACAAACTTTGATTGCTGATTTACACGCAAAAGCTTCAAAAATAGATTCTGAGATGGAAAGTTTAGAAGAAGCAAAGACTATATTAGAAAATCAACGTAAAGCTGTTCAAAATGCAATTGAAGAAGAAAAGCGAGCGGAAGACGCTAAAAAAGCAAATGAAGCAAAAAAGGCTGAAGGGCAACAGCAAACTGCTCCTTCATCTCCAACTGCCCCTGCGTCTCAAGGGAAAAGTACTGGCGGTTTCATTAAACCAGCAGCTGGTAGATTTTCTTCTGGTTTTAATGATCCAACACGTAGTCGTCATAAAGGCCTTGATATTGCAGAACCTGGAACAGTACCAATTTCCGCTGCAGCTGACGGAGTTGTTATTCGCTCTGATTTCTCTACTAGTTACGGAAATGTTGTATACTTATCTCACCGTATAAACGGCCAAACATACACAACTGTTTATGCTCATATGAATAGCCGTTCTGTTTCGGTTGGACAAACTGTAAAACAAGGGCAACAGCTTGGAATCATGGGAAATACAGGTGATTCACAAGGACAACACTTGCACTTCGAACTGCACATCGGCGAGTGGAATCTAGAAAAATCAAATGCTGTAGATCCAGCTCCTTATATCAAATAAAAAACTCGGCAATTGCCGAGTTTTTTATTTATGGAGAACAAATGAACCTCATCTTTCATATGTACTTCTTATTATATTCTATAATTTTTAACACCTTCTAGGCATTACACATACAATAACATAAAAGCTTTTTTGAGCAGGTCCACACATGGTTCAAGAATCACAGGCAGTTGCAGTATTACAAGAAGCCAAAGAGACATTTATAGGCCGAATATTTTCATTTGTTGGATCCGGTATCTTTTTTATTAGTTCCTTCATCGTAACCGTTGTAGCCTTTAAAACATATATTCGTCTATCACAAACTTCTACATCATAAAAGAAAAGCGAAGAATATCCTCCGCTTTTTCACCTAAAACACACCAATAACATTTAAAAATACAAGAATAACGGTAATCGGAATAACATAACGAAGCAAGAAGAACCATATGTTAAATAGTGTTTTTCCTCTCGTTTCTGTCACTTCTAATTCTTGCATTAACAACTCTTTCTTCATTTTATTTGGCACAAAGAGCGAAATAGCTAACACACCGAGCGGAAGTAATATGTTACTCACCATAAAGTCCACTAAATCAAAAAATGTCTTTCCGAAAAATTTCACATCACTCATAACTCCAAATGATAATGCTGCCGGAATTCCAACTACGAAAATGAGTAAACCAATGATGAGCGATGCTGATGGACGTTTCTTTTCATCCTCTTTCGCTACAGAAGCAACAACTATTTCCAGCATTGAAATTGCCGATGTAATCGTTGCGAAGAAAAACAGAATTAAGAATAAAATAAAGAAAAAGTGCCCGAAAGGAATTTCACCAAATACAGCAGGAAGAACGATAAATAATAATCCAGGTCCTTCTGTCGGACTAACGCCTAATGCAAAAATTGCTGGGAAGATCGCTAGTCCTGCAAGTACAGTAATAAAGACCGTTAAGCTTGTAATAGACGTTGCTGATTTTGCTAAATGTTCTTCTTTTTTCAAATACGAACTATAGGTGACCATAACTGAAGCACCAACTGTGAGTGAAAAGAACGATTGTCCCATCGCATATAACATTGTTTTTGCTGTTAATTTCGAGAAATCTGGTTTTAAGAAAAACTCGACACCTTTCCATGCCCCGTCTAATGTTAAAGATCGGACAATAATGGCAAGAAACAGTACAAATAATAATGGCATCATATATTTACTTGCTTTTTCAATCCCTTTTTCTACACCTTTACTTACGATAGAAATTGTACAAAGCATAAAAATAAATTGCGCCCCAATAGCACTGATTGGATTGGAGATTGTTTCTCCAAACAATTTTGCGTAATCAGCGCCATTGCCCCATAGTCCGCCTGTTACACTATAAAACAAATAAAGTAAAATCCATCCTCCGACAACACTGTAGAATGATAAAACGCTAAAACATGTCACTACTCCCATGCGACCAATCCACGGATATAGTTTACTATTTGGTACTAATACTTTATAAGCTGTCACCGCTTCTTTTTGCGTACTGCGACCGATCACAAATTCCGCCACTAAAAGCGGCATACCAATAAATATTGTCATGAGTAAAAAGACTAGGAAAAAGGCTCCTCCGCCACTACTTCCGGCAACATACGGGAATTTCCAAATCGCACCAAGCCCTACTGCTGCCCCGGCTGCTGCGAGTACAAAACCAATTTTCGACGTCCATTGCTGTGTTTCTTTCATCTTCACTTCTCCTTATATTATTATTGTTCTTAACCGTATACTTTCATTTCATACTCGCCACCTCCTTCAGAAAACAAAAAAAGTCCTCTACATGCTATTATGCATATAGAGGACGATATTATAATACCGTGGTACCACCTCAGTTGGATAAACTATCCCACTTTTCAGGTACAGGAATACTTCCGATACCTTATCCTTTTAACGGCGGAACCCGGGTTGCCTACTAATCATTCAACATACCTCTCGCAAGCCCATTCCGTATATTTTATCGTACCGGGCTCCCACCTTTCCCCAGCTCTCTGAACGTCTCAAATATACATACTCTTCTTGCTCATCGATTTCATGTATTGAAGTTAATTGTGATTATAGAGGAGAATATTTCATTTGTAAAGAATAAATTAATTGACATCTCCTAAGTATACTTCCGTTTTTTCATGATGAATATAATGTTTTTGCAGTTGTGCACATAATGTTTGTGGATATAAGCGATACTCTGTAATGTTATGTAAAGGTAACCACTCTATCCCCACTTGATCCGTGTCTAACTGCGTTGCTCGCTTCAAATCCGGTTCACTTAGAAGTGTACAGGAAAACATATATTCAATTTGATGAACATCAAAATCAAAATCTGCATGTTCATGATTTTTCCCAATATATTCTCTAATAAAGAATAACTCATTCGGCTGCACTTCAGCACCGATTTCTTCCAAACACTCACGTTTCACTGTCTCTGTAAAAGTTTCCCCCGGCTCTTGACCGCCACCAACTAACAAATAATATTCCCCGTCTTGATCGCGCTTTTTAATTACTAAAAAATGATCATCTCGTACAATTAATGCTTTCACTGAATTTCTAATTTTCACAGCTCTTCCCCCTTTTTAGTGACGTATTCTTTATTTTATTAAAAAGAGGGAAATATCACAAACTATCAAATACTATATATAAATCCAACTTGATTTTTTAACACATAGATTGCCGCTATGCAGAATACAACATGCCCTCCTATGCACGGCCAGATACTCTCACCCACTTAAAAAGAAAAAAGGAGCTGTTTATTTACCTTAATGACTCCTTCTTCAATTAAAACAAGAACGTATTCATACAAATTCCTTTATACGTATGCGATCGTTCCCAATAATATTCTCATACGATTCTCTCTCAACAACAACATGTGATTTTCCACTTTTCACAAATACAACTGCTGGTCGACGTATACGATTATAATTATTCGCCATGGAATAACCATATGCCCCTGTACAAGAAATAGCTAAGAGATCACAAGAAACAACTTTTGGGAGCGCTACATCCCAAATGAGCATATCACCGCTTTCACAACACTTCCCTGCAATGGAAACCACTTCTTCAGCCGATTCATCAGCTCGGTTTGCTAGCAATGCTTCATAACGAGCTCCGTAAAGTGCTGGTCGAAGGTTATCTGTCATACCACCATCAACCGATACGTACTTGCGAATGCCTGGAATATCTTTAATTGCCCCCACTGTGTACAAAGTTGTTCCTGCATCACCAACAATACTACGACCTGGTTCTACCCAAATTTCTGGAAGTGGGTATTCACAAGCTGTAAACTGCTCGCGTACGGCCTCTGTTACAGCTTGCACATAATCCCCAAGAGCAAGCGGTGTATCTCCTTCCGTATAACGAATCCCAAAACCACCGCCTACATTTAATACGGGAGCTACGTAATCCATTTCTTTTCTCACTAATTCCAAGAATTTGTGAAGTACTTCAATTGCCCGAACAAATCCTGCTGTTTCAAAAATTTGCGATCCAATATGAGAATGAATTCCAAGCACTTTGTAATTTGTTTTTTCTAATGCAATTTTCATTGCTTGTAATGCATGCCCCGTTGAAATACCAAAACCAAACTTGGAATCATCTTGACCTGTTGTAATATATTCATGTGTATGCGCTTCTACTCCTGGAGTTACACGAAGCATAACATTGGCAACCTTTCCGTATTCTCCCGCCAAATCATGCAATATTTCTAGTTCCAAAAAATTATCTACAACGAAACACCCAATGTTAGCTTCTAGCGCCATTCTTATCTCTTCTTCTGTTTTATTATTGCCATGGAAATGGATACGTTCAGCCGGAAATCCTGCTTGCAGCGCCGTATATAACTCTCCGCTAGACACAACATCAAGCGACATATTTTCTTCCGCAGCTAACCGGCACATTTCCATGCACAAGAACGCTTTGCTTGCATATGCTACTTGATAAGAGAACCCACTCTCTCTAAAAGCACGATGAAATGCACGACATTTCTCACGAATCGCTGCTTCATCATATACATAAAGAGGTGTACCATATGTCGCTGTAAGTTCAGTAGCATCGCATCCCCCAATTTCTAAATGTCCTTGCTCGTTAATGCGGCTTGTGCCGTGTAAATACATGTGAATTCCTCCCTTTTTTCTCAAAGCCATATATATATCCATTTTAATTTTTCGACATATAAGTCGCTGCTATGCAGCATAAAACATGATCGCTACTTAATTCCTCCTTTTGTTTAATTTCTATACGCGGCCAGATGCTCTTGTCATCCACTAAAATAAAGAGGCTTTTATGTCATTTTTTAACTTATATATATTACATCTCTTAGTTGTTCATATTATTCCTAATGAAGTAAACAAAAAAACGCGCGGAACAATGTTCACACGCGTTTCTTATTGGAAGAATATATGATGAAAAAATAAACTAGTTGTTATTTTCTCAAATAAGAAACCGCATCAAACATCTCCAAATAGCTCTCCATAAGCCAAAAACTTATGACAGTACTACATTTATTCAATGCAGTCCCAATATATGAATAAAGTTGGTATTCATATATTTCGGCGATAATCCCTTTCAGGCTATAATCATGAATACCACTTTATTTCCTATAGCTTACTTTTGATTATCGCGGCCTCTACCTTTGAGTGTAGATGAGGTAAGTCTATTTAATTTTCAAGCATCATTTTATTGCTATTAACAATAGCAAAGGACTAATTTATTTGTCAAATACTTTTTCATACTGGTTTACGACAATTTATTTTCGTATTATTTGGTAAGCGCTTCACATCTATATTCTTCACGGTCCAATCACCTTCATCATTGTCGAACGTGATTGTTACTTTTTCAAACGGCGGGAGTTTTTCGCCTCCTATTCCTGGCTCATATTTAATTATTTCAATAGAAACCCGGAACAAATATGTACCGCTGTACATTTTTTTCATACTAACGATTTTTGGACATTCATACGGCTTTTGTTTTCCATAATACTTTTGAATCACTTCATTTATTCTCGGAAACAGCACCGAATAAAAGGCATCTTCTAATAATAACGGTTCCTGTTCAGCCAAAAAAGGAGCTGGATTTCCAAGTAAAATGAAGCAACTCAATATAAAACAGCATATTTTTTTCATAGTACTCCTCCACATTTCCAAAGATGACATTATTTTATCCATCTTCCCTTTTTCTACCCAATTATGAGAAAAGCATCCACAAATCCACTATGTTTTTATATAATAGTACACATAGTGAAAAAAATAGAAAGCTGTAACTGGTTATATACAAATCCAATTTGACTGTCCAACACACAAGTCAGCGCCCTGCTGAACAAAAAGTAATATGCTACTTGTTTGTTCACTTTGTTTGAACATCGCATGTGGCAAAAAAGGGCCCTGACCGCTTCTACGCACGGCCAGACGTTCTCGACCACCTAAAAAGAAAAAGGGTTTTTATGTCAGTTTTTTAACTTGGATAAATATATACAAAAATAGAGACAGTTACTTGTGGGTAGTAGGAGGAACCAAATATGATGCAACGCTTGTTTTCAAAAATACGATTCGCTCTCTTAGCAGTCGTCCTATTATGGATCAAAACATACATTGTATACAAATTAGCTTTTGATATGAAGATTAATAACGCTTTCGAACACATTATGTTGTTCTTTAATCCGTTAGCTTCATTATTATTATTTTTCGGTTTCGCTTTATTAGCAACAAAACATCGAAATCGTATCATTATTATCATTAGTATGGTGTTATCTTTTATTTTATTTGGCAACGCCATGTTTTATGGATTTTACAATGATTTTGTAACATTCCCAGTATTATTTCAAACAAATAACATGGCTGATTTAGGAACGAGTATCAAAGAATTATTTACATATAAAACACTTCTTTTATTTGCAGATACCATTGTTTTAGTAATATTATCTCGGAAATTCCCTAGTTTTTGTGACAAAGCGCCTCTATCTCGAAAAGAAAAACAAACATTTTTTAGCGGTGTTACAGCAGTATTAGCCCTGCAAATGGTTATCTCAGTTATTTATAAACCACAACTCTTTTCACATTCATTTGATCGCCAAACAGTTGTGAAAAATCTTGGTTTATATACATATCATATTTATGATATTGCGCTGCAGTCAAAATCTTCCGCACAGCGTGCTTTCGCCAGTGGAGATACCTTTTCTGAAATTGATAACTATGTGAAAACAAAAGATAGACAAGCAAACAAAGACTTGTTTGGCGTGGCAAAAGGAAAAAATGTTATTTTAATTTCAATGGAATCTACACAAAACTTTGTTATCAATAAAAAAATAAACGGAAAAGAAATTACACCTTTTTTAAATGATTTCATTAAAGAAAGCTATTATTTCGATAACTTTTATCATCAAACAGGACAAGGAAAAACATCAGACGCCGAATTTATTATTGAAAACTCTTTATATCCGCTTGATCGCGGCTCTGTTTTCTTTACACATGCGAATAATGAATATACAGCCACACCAGAACAACTTAAAAAACACGGGTATTACTCTGCCGTATTTCATTCAAATGATAAAACATTCTGGAATCGTGATTTGATGTATCCTACACTCGGATATGATCGCTATTTCAATTTGCAGGACTATACAAATGCAGAACAAATGTCTGTTGGTTGGGGATTGAAAGATAAAGAATTTTTCGAACAATCTATCCCGAAATTAAAATCTTTACCACAACCGTTCTATACGAAATTTATTACATTAACAAACCATTTTCCATTTTTGCTGAACCCGGAAGATCAATATATTAATGAATTTAATTCAGAAAGCAGCGTTGTAAATCGTTATTTTCCAACTGTACGTTATACAGATGAAGCATTAAAACATTTTGTTGAACAATTAAAAAATGAAGGATTATATGATAATTCTATTATCATTATTTACGGAGATCATTATGGTATTTCTGAAAATCATAATGCAGCTATGGCCCAATTTTTAGGAAAGGAAACACTTACTCCTTTCGATACGATGCAGCTGCAACGAGTACCGCTCATCATTCACATTCCTGGTCAAAAAGGACAAGTCATTTCAAAAGTTTCTGGGCAAATTGATGTGAAACCAACACTTCTACATTTACTCGGTATAAAAACAAACAATTCTATTGAGTTTGGAACAGATTTATTTGATTCAAATAATGAACCACTTATGGTTATGCGTGACGGAAGCTTCGTAACAAATGATTATCTGTATACAAAAAATGTATGCTATAACAAAAAAACTGGTGAACCGGCTGATATTTCTATTTGTCAACCGTATATCGAAAAGGTAAAAACAGAGTTGAATTACTCTGATAAACTCATTTACGGTGATTTATTACGATTTGATCCACATAATCAATATAAAACTGGTACGATGACTACGAAATTTGAATAAGGAGGTAACCTTCGAACGGAAATAACCATCGAACGATAATGGTTCGATGGTTATTTTCTATATATTTATAGAAATTCAAGTTAAAAAACAACATAAAACCTCCTTTTTTTAGGGGAGGATGAGAGCGTCTGGCCGCGCATAGGAGCGGGCAGGGCCTTTTTCTGCCACGTGCCATGTTTAAACACATGGAGCAGGACAGTAGGAGGTATGCTTTATTCTGTATAGCTGCAATCTTCCTGTTAAAAAACTGTCATAAAACCTTTTTTTAGATGGTCGAGAGCGTCTGGCCATGGGTAGTTCAATATGCACCTCAACCACTTATATGCTAAAAAATTAATATGTCTAATAGCTTTAATTTGACCAAAGAAAGAATACGCTAAAATCTTTCTGAAAGTGAAGAATTTTTTCGACGAGTATAGGAAATTTATGTTATGATAAGAAAGATAAACTTTCATAAACTACTTAAGAATCTATAATAGAAAGCAAGGGATCAGATTTTGTACAGAGCAGCCATTCCAAACTTATTTACGCTCGGAAATTTATATAGTGGATTTCTATCCATCGGCTACGCCTCATTAGGATACTACAAATCAGCGGCAATTTTAGTTTTGATCGGAATGATGCTAGATAGCCTTGATGGAAGAATCGCACGCTTACTTCGCGTCGATTCACAGCTCGGAAAAGAACTTGATTCATTAGCAGATGTCGTTACATTTGGTGCTGCACCCGCTGTATTGATGTATTACACATCTTTCTCTAATTACGGTATTATCGGATTATACATAGCAGGACTTTTCCCTCTATTTGGAGCATACAGATTAGCTCGCTTCAATGTTACACCATCATCAACATCAATGAAATATTTTACTGGTGTACCAATTACAGCTGCAGGTGGTCTTGTTGCCTTCCTTACTTTATTTTCACATACGATTCCAAAAATCGTACTTATTACAGTATTCGTAACATTCGCTTTTCTTATGGTTAGTCGCATTCGTATTCCAAGTATGAAAGATGTACCGATTCCAAAATATAGTATTATCGTTACACTCTTTTTAGTTGGAATCATTTATACGATGTATAAAACGAGTGTCGGCAATATTTCAGTGTTTTTATTCATTGCTATTCCTCTATATATTTTGTATATGCTGTCACAATTTCTGAGACAACGGCCAGCACAAAAAAAACGAGCAAACAAAGAATAAAAAATAACCTTCCTTGATAGGAAGGTTATTTTTTATTTCGTCACAAGTTCTTTTTTATAAACCGGAGTTAATGGCTCATTTCCTTCTAGCACCTCTAAAATATTGCGCACTGCCATTTCTGCCATTGCATCACGTGTTTCAATCGTTGCATTTCCAATATGAGGTGTTAACACAACATTTGTTAACTCTTTTAATTTTTCGGTAATTTTCGGTTCGAACTCGAACACATCAAGTGCTGCTCCTTCAATTTCCTTTGTCTCTAAAGCATGAGCAAGTGCTTCTTCATTCATAATTGGACCACGTGCCGCATTAATCATATAAGCAGTTTTTTTCATCATTCGAAACTGTTCTTCATCAATCATATGATGCAACTTCGGATTATACGCGCAGTTAATTGTAATAAAATCTGCTGTTTGTAATAGTTCTTCTAGCGTTACATATGTTGCTTCTAATTCTTGCTCCGCCTCATACTTACGACTTGGCCCTGTATACACAATATTCATGCCAAATGCCTTTGCTCGTTTTGCTACCGCTTTTCCAATTTCTCCAAGACCAATAATACCGATTGTTTTACCATATACTTCACGCCCTAAGAAAAAGAGCAGTGCCCAGCCATTAAAACCAACTGTACGACATAACGTATCGCCTTCTGGAATACGGCGTGCTGCCGCTAAAAGAATTGCAAACGTTAGCTCTGCTGTTGCCTCTGTTGAAACTTTTGGCGTGTTTGTTACCGCTATGTCTTTTTCTGCTGCATATTTATAATTAATATTGTCATATCCAGCACCGTAGTTTGCAATAATTTTCAAATGCGGTGCTGCAGCAATCACTTCTTCCGTAACTTTTGTTGAAAGTAAGCTTAATAATGCATCTTTATCTTGTACACGTGCTACTAGCTCTTCTGTGCCAATTAATTCTTCTTTATCATACATTTCCACTTCATGACCTCGTAACAACTGTAGTCCGATTTTTGGAATTTGTCCTGCTATTAAAATTTTCGCCATGTGTAAGCATCCTTTCTTTTTTACATAGAGTAAAACCTCATTATCTTTAGATAAAGTGAAACTTTAATCAGTGGGGGCTTCATCCCCCACTGATTATTAGCCCTCACCTATCTTCTTTGCTTCGCTCCCAATCTTGAGATGGGGGTCTTACTGCCCGTTAATGCGGGATAAACATATGTTCATTCCATCTTATTGTAAAAAATCTTATCAAAAAAAGACAAGGAATTTGATTAAACTATATAAATCCGTTTTAATTGTTCTACATTTACGTTGCGGTTATGTGGGCGCTCCTTTTTTCTCCTTGTTTTATCACCGCTCTTTATAAAGTGAAACTTTAATCAGTGGGGGTTTTCTTCATCCCCCACTGATTATTAGTTGAACCAATCGGGCTTTTACGGGCAGTTTATCTCCCACCTAACTTCCTTGCTTTCGCTGAATTTTGAGGTGGGAGTATTACTGCCCGTTAATGCGGGATAAAAACATGAAAAAAAGGCTGAATCCATTCCAGCCCCTTTTTCACTTTATTCATCTTTTCCTTGCCCTAGTTTCACATCAATTGTTCCTTCTGCTACTGTATCACTAATTTGCTCTTGTATAACCGCTTGCTCTGATTGATCTTTTTGTATGGCATTGCTCGGATTCGTTAACTTCCCAGTATCTTTATATTGTTGTTTCGTCATAAGAGGAGCCTCCTTTTTTGTTCAACGTTAGTGTAAACAAAAGAGGAAGTTTTCATCCCAGAAGACAGTATGAGATAAAGCCCTCTGCTAATGGAAGTTTCACTTTATCACAAAACAGTTTCTTCTACATATTCAATCGATTTCATGGTTCGGATTCGTTTTTCAAATGTTGCAATGTGCGTTACCCCATGATTACGAAGCGTCTCTACATTTTCTTTTACGTAACTTCCTAAGTCATTCGGGAAATGTGCATCTGACGAAATTGTAATCGGAACACCAGAATGTACTAGGCGTTGTAAAAACAAAGGGCTTGGACACATTTCTCTTACAGGATATCGATAATATAAACCAGCATTCACTTCTGTAGCTGTATTTGTTTCGATTAAAGCCTCGGCAATTCTCTCATAATAAGGTAATTGTTCATTTTCATCTATGCGATAATTAAACACTTTTATGTTATCTAAATGTGCAACAATATCAAATAAACGAGAACAGATTGCTTTTTCTAACGTTTGAAAAAATGTCTGATATAACGTATGTAAGTCATGTTGTTTAAAATAATTGTCTGTATCCGGATTATCAAATCCCCAGCCATTAATAAAATGAACAGAACCGATCACATAATCCCAATTTCCTAACGCTAATAACTGTGACAGTTCTTCTTCTCCGCCAATAAAATAATCTGCTTCTATACCAAGCCGTAATGTCACGCCTCGTTTTCCCCATCGTTCTTTCGCATCTTCAATTGCTTTGGTGAAATTTGCAATCGACTCTACTCTTACTTGATCTAGCCATTCTTTTTGCAGATGTCCAAGTTCTGAATCACTAATATCGACATAGCGCTCATAGTATTCCTTAGCTTCGTAAAAACGATATAAGTGGTCAACTATTCCAACTTCCCGTATTCCTTTTTGCACTGCTTCCTCTAAATATAAATCAATCCACTCCGGTGAAAATGCGCCTTCCTTTATCCGCTTTTGCAAACGTTCCCCAGCTTTTAAGATCCATCCCATGGAATGCTTCTCTTCCTCAATCGGTGCAAAATACTCGAGCGCTTCATTTGTGCGTGATAACCATCGCATTGAATATGGTCCTTCTTCTAAGTGAAGGTGATAATCTACTCTCATCTTTCTCCCCTCCTATAATATATCAATTTCTTTTCTTTCGCCCACTCTCGACAATTGTCCTTGGCGTTTATTTAATTCTTCTACTATCTCTTGTAATGAGACATTTTTTTCTACTAGTAACACTAGGCAATGATACGTAAAATCAGCAATTTCATTAATAAGCTCGTCTTTCTCATTATTTTTCGCTGCAATCACAACTTCCGTACATTCTTCTCCTAATTTCTTTAATATTTTGTCTTCTCCTTTTGTAAATAAGTAATTCGTATACGACTCAGAAATAGGATTCTCTTTTCGCTGTTGAAGTGTTTCATATAACTGTTGCAACACATCGCTCATTTCCTTTTCCCCCTATAACACCTTATTATAAAAACATGACTTTTCTCCTGTATGGCAAGCTACCCCTATTTGCTGGACAACTACCATAATAGAATCTCGATCGCAATCTAAATATAATGATTTTACACGTTGGAAATGTCCTGATGTTTCTCCCTTATTCCACAAACCGCTTCGTGAACGAGAATAAAACCATGTCGTTTTTGTGTCTAATGTTTTTTCATACGCTTCTTCATTCATATAAGCTAGCATTAACACCTCTTTTGTCCCTTCTTCTATCACAATAGCTGGCAATAATCCTTTTGAAAAATCTGGCTTCACAACCTCACCTCAATTTGCGCTTCTTGTAACTTTTGTTTCGTTTCTTGAATGGTTGCCATACCGTAATGAAAAATAGAAGCTGCTAGCGCTGCATTTACTGATGTTTGCTGAAAAACTTCTGCAATATGTTCAATTGCCCCGCATCCACCCGAAGCAATCACCGGAATCCCAACTGCTGTTGAAACTGTTTCTGTTAAAAGTAAATCATAGCCATCTTTCGTCCCATCGGCATCCATGCTCGTTAAAAGTAATTCCCCAGCCCCTAAACTTTCCACACGTTTTGCCCATTCGATTACATCCATTCCTGTATCAACGCGTCCTCCATTTACATATACATTCCACTTGTTTTCTTCTACCCTTCTTGCATCAATTGCAACGACTATACACTGAGAACCAAATTGCTCCGCTCCTTCTTGAATTAACTCTGGTCTTTGCACTGCTGCTGAATTTAATGAAACTTTATCTGCACCAGCTCGAAGTAATGCATACATGTCTTGGACAGACGAGATTCCACCTCCAACAGTTAGAGGAATAAATACTTGACTTGCTGTACGTTCTACAACATCAATCATTGTTTTTCGTTCTTCATGCGTTGCTGTAATATCTAAAAACACCAGTTCATCAGCACCTGCCTCATTGTATGCTGCGGCAATTGCAACAGGATCACCAACATCTTGTAACAAGGCAAAATTTATCCCTTTTACAACACGGCCATTTTTCACATCTAAACATGGAACAATTCGCTTTGTTAACATATGCCTGTCACCTGTAATGCTTCTTCTAACATAACTTTTTTATCATATAATGCCTTCCCAATAATAACGCCATATAAGTTCATATCCTGCAATTTCTCAACATCAACAAGCGAACTCACACCGCCGGAAGCAACAATTTGAATTGAAACCTCATCTTGTAATTTTTGTAATTGTTCGAAATTTGGACCTGTAAGCGTTCCATCTCTAGAAATGTCAGTAAAAATAAGCGTCTGTACACCCACTTTCTCCATTTCCTTTGCTAGTTCTATATAAGACGTTTCAGACACATCTAGCCACCCTCGCGTTGCTACATAACCATCTTTCGCATCAATTCCAACGATAATTTTATCGCCATATAACCAAACTGCCTCTTCTAAAAATGAGCGATCATACAATGCTGCTGTTCCAAGAATTACTTTCGTTACTCCAACTGATAACAGTGTTTCAATTGCAACAACTGAGCGAATCCCGCCCCCTATTTGCACTGGAATTCGGACCGCTTTGCAAATATCTTCAATAACAGAAAGATTCTCTGACCGACCAGCAACTGCTCCGTCCAAATCAACAATGTGTAGTACACGTGCACCAAGTTGTTCAAATAGCAACGCCTGGGCAACTGGGTTTTCATTCATTACCGTTTCTCGTTGAAATTGCCCTTGATACAAACGAATACAACGACCATTTTTTAAATCGATGGCTGGGAAGATTTCCATGTTCCTATAACCTCCTTAAAATTTCGTAATATTTGAATTCCTATTTCACCACTTTTTTCAGGATGGAACTGCGATCCAAATACATTTCCTTTTGAAACAATTCCCGGTACGAAAACACCATAATCACTAGCGCCTACAACAACGTCACTCGGACATTGTGCATAATAAGAATGAACATAATAGACGAAAGCACCACCCTCCATTTTATTCCATAAAGGATGCTCTTTTTTCTTCTCCAACTTATTCCACCCCATATGAGGAATTTTATATGGAACGTCTAGTTTCTTTACCGTTCCTGGAAGCAACCCTAACCCTTTCGTTCTTTCAATTTCTTCACTTTCTTCAAATAAAAGCTGCATCCCTAAACAAATTCCAAACAACGGTTTTCCTGCATGAGCAACTTGCTGCAAAACAGAAATTAGCCCTTTCTCTTCTAAACAACGCATCGCGCTTGGAAACGCACCAACTCCCGGCAAAATAACGCCGTCGCTATTTAGAAATGTCTCTGCTTCATCTGTTACAACATACTCTGCTCCAATATGTCTTAACGCTTGCTCTACACTTCGAATGTTACCCATTCCATAATCTACAATCGCAATCATATTACAACAGCCCTTTCGTGGAATTTACTCCGATAATTTTTTCATTTTTTTCGGTGGCATCACGTAGTGCACGGCCAAACGCTTTAAAAAGTGCTTCAATTTTGTGATGCGTATTACTTCCATATAAAACTCGTGCATGTAAAGTTATATTTGCGGCATGAGCTACCGCACGAAAAAATTCTTCAGCTAACTCCGTGTCAAAATCGCCCAGTTTCGGATTTGTAAATTCACCATCAAATACGAGATAAGATCTTCCACTTATATCAACTGTAACGAATCCTAACGCTTCATCCATCGGTACATAAGCTGTGCCGTAACGATTAATTCCTGCTTTATCACCAAGTGCTTCTTTTAAACAGTTCCCAAGAACAATTCCAACATCTTCTACCGTGTGATGAGCATCAATATGCACATCGCCATCAGCTTCAATTTGCAACCCGAAGCGCCCGTGCCTTGAAAATAATGTCAACATATGATCAAAAAAACCAACTCCCGTTTGAATGGAAACTTCTTGATCCCCATCTAATTGCAGTGCTACAGAAATGTTTGTTTCCGTTGTACTTCTTGTTTGTTTTGCGGCGCGCATTACTCTTCCCCTCCGTTAAAACGAATCTCAATTGCTCTCGCATGAGCTTGTAACCCTTCTTTTTCCGCTAGATTGACAATATGATGTTGCACCTTTCCAAGAGCCTCTTTTGTATAAAATAAAAAGCTCGATTTTTTCACAAAATCATCAACAGATAATGGAGAAAAAAATCTTGCTGTTCCGCTCGTTGGTAACACGTGATTCAGACCTGCCATATAATCACCTAGTGGCTCCGGTGCATACGGGCCTAAAAAGATAGAACCTGCATGTTGAATATACGGAAGAGCGGTCATCGGTTCTTTTACATGTAACTCTAGATGTTCCGGAGCAATTTCATTTGAGAGTTGCAACGCTTGTTCCAATGAATCTGCAACAAGAATCGTTCCATTTCTATTAATGGATTCACGAGCTATTTCACTTCTTGGCAGGCTCATCAATTGTTTTTCTATTTCTCTATTCACTTCCTTTGCTAACTCTAAACTAGTTGTGATGCAAATAGCAGTTGCCTGTATATCGTGCTCTGCTTGTGATAATAGATCAGCAGCAATATACTCTGCATTTCCCGTTTCATCAGCAATAACCACAATCTCAGACGGGCCAGCAATCATATCAATATGAACGGAACCAAATACTTCGCGCTTCGCTAATGCAACATATATATTTCCTGGTCCTACAATTTTATCAACACGCGGAATCGATTCCGTTCCATATGCTAACGCAGCAATTGCTTGCGCTCCCCCCGCCGTATATACCTCATCAACTCCAGCAACTTTTGCCGCCGCTAAAATATGGGGATCTACTCCCTCACAATTCGGCGGTGTTACCATAACGATCTTTTTAACGCCTGCAATTTTTGCTGGTAAGACATTCATGAGAACTGATGATGGATACGCTGCCGTTCCTCCTGGTACATATACACCAACCGTTTGCAATGGTCGAACAAGCTGTCCGCGAATAATTCCCTCTTTCTCTGTATCAATAAAAGCTTGTCTTTTTTGCTTTTCGTGATAAGAAATGATATTCTTCTTTGCTTCTTCCAATGCTGCTAAAAATGCTGGTTCAACACTCTTATAAGCTAATTCCAATTCTTCTTCCGAAACTTGAAATTTGGTCAACTCTACTTTGTCAAAAGCCTTCGTATACGAAAATAGCGCTTCATCTTTCTTTTCTTTTACACTTACAACAATTTTCCTTACATCTTGTTGTATCTTTTCTTCTATTGTATTAGCTTGTTCTCTTAGTTGTTTTACCTTCCATAAAACATTTGAATAATCCTCATAAATGATTTCCATATTTATCCCCCATTATTTCTTTTCTACTAGAACGTCTTCTATTCTATTTATAATACTGAATATTCCGTCTTTTTTCATTTTTAAAGATGCCTTATTTACAATGAAACGTGCGGAAATGTCACAAATTTCTTCAAATACTAGTAATCCGTTTTCTTTCAATGTTTGTCCGGTTTCTACAATATCAACGATTGCATCTGCTAATCCTAATAGAGGGGCAATCTCTACTGAACCTTCTATTTTAATAATCTCTACATCTTCTCCCTTCTTACGGAAATATGCAGAAGTAATATTCGGATACTTTGTTGCAATCCTCTTTTTGTTATAACCGTTTGGACTATACGACGAAACGGAAGCAACGCAAAATTTACAACGGCCTACCCCTAAATCAATCATTTCATATACATCATTTTCATTTTCGAGCAAAATATCTTTCCCAACAATACCAATATCCGCGATACCATGCTCGACATATGTTACGACATCAACTGCTTTTACAAGAATGAATGAAATTTGTGAGTTTTTACTTTGAAATACAAGCTTCCTTCCTTTATCCTTTAGCTCGCTGCAATCAATACCGATTCGTTCGAATAACGAAATCACATGTTTTTCTAATCTTCCTTTCGTTAACGCAATTTGAATGTTACGCATGAGGATTCTCCTTTTTTCTGCATGATCCATTTATCTTTCCAAATATACTGGGCTAAAGTATCTCCTGATACGTCAATTACTGTTTTCACATCATGTGTTCTTGCAAATTGAAATGTATCTTGTAAATTTTCTAACATGGATAGTTCTACTTTTATACCATCTTTCCCAAGTAAAATACGTAATTTTTCTGCTTCTGAAATCATCTCTAACGAATAATAGATGAGAACATCTATTTGTTTTTTGTATGAATCTTCTTTATGTTCTTGTAACGTACGTACAATTTGATTTACTTGTATCGCTAAGCCTACTGCAGATAAAGGCTCACCAAAATTCTCAATCAATTCATCATATCTTCCGCCGCTCACAATCTCTTCTCCAACATCACATACATATCCTCGAAAGATTACACCGGTATAATAATTAAGATGTTGAATCATCCCCAAATCAATAGATATATACCCACCATAACCAAGGCGCTCTATGTTTTCATATATATTTTTTATCCTTGCAATTGCTCTTTTCATTTCTTTACTCACAGCAAGTTTTTCAGCTTCTTCAACTACTTCTAATCCCCCAAATAAACGAGGTAATTTTTGTAATAACCGCACTGTTTCATCTTGCATATCTAACTGCTTTTCTTGTAAAAAGCGGGACAAGGCGGCAAAGTTTTTACTCTCAATATATTCCCGCAATGCATGTTCATCTTCTTCTCGCAAAGATAATTTTTTCACAATGGATTTATAGAGCTCCACTTGACCAATTTCAATTTTAAATGATTGAATACCAGCTGCTTGTAAAGCTGCAATCGCGCTTACAATACACTCAACTTCCGCACGTATATTATCAATACCTATAATTTCAATTCCAGTTTGGGTCATTTCATTATATTTCCCCATTAAAGATTCATTCGCTCTAAAAACATTCCCACTATATGTTACTTTTAAAGGTGTTTTCATCTTTTTTGTCCCAATTACACGCGCTAACGGAATTGTCATATCAGGTCTCAGAACAAGGATACGTCCTTCATAATCAAAAAACTTATACATTTTCTCCTCATCAACAGGACGATTTTGAAATGCAAATACATCATAAAATTCAATCATAGGTGTCCGTATTTCTTCATATCCCCTATCGATAAATGTTCGTCTTAATCTATGTTCAATTTCTTCCATTAATGTACATTCTTGAAACAAAAAATCTCTCGTTCCATTCGGATTGGCTCGTTTCCATTTTTTCATCATTACCCCCTACTTTCTTGGCACATACATACAAAAAATCTACGTAACTACTCAGCCATACATTCATAAAATAGCGCTTAAAAACAAAAAAAGAGCTATGTAGATAAAAATACCTACATAGCTCTTTAGAGAATGTAGGTACAACAGGACTAACCCTTGTACCTACACGTTTTTTCACGCTAGGTTCAAGGGTTTATATATGATGATGTTGTGTAAATAAAATGACTGATTGCAAAGTAAACATTTTCATTACTCCCTTTCTCCTCTTAGTTTGAAGTCAGTATACTGCCAATTAAACAGAAAGTAAATAACTTTCTGTTTAATTTGAATTAATTACTATTTCATTCTCTAAGTCTATTTCTATCACCGTCTGCGGCGCTACAGATGCAAGCTGCTTACGAATTTCCTTTCCCATTATCGCCATCTCCCTACTAGTACCTGCTCTTCCATCGCTTGTAATACATACTTCGTAAACGAAATGGTCGTTTCATTCCCGCCTAAATCTTCTGTATATTTTCCAGAGCAGAGTACGGTAGAAATGGCTTCTTCAATTGCTTTTCCTTCTTTTCTTAATCCAAATGATTGACCAAGCATCATTGCAACGGAGCGAAGCATAGCGATTGGATTTACTTTATTTTTCCCAGCAATATCTGGCGCTGATCCATGAATTGGTTCGTACAAAGACGGACCATTCTCCGCATGACTTGCAGACGGTAACATTCCTAATGAACCGGCTAGTACAGATGCTTCATCACTTAAAATATCACCAAATAAATTTTCTGTAACAATCACATCAAATCGGCTTGGATTACGAATGAGTTCCATTGCGGCAGCATCTACTAATAAATGTTCTAACTCTATTTCTGGGTAACAAGTTGCTACTTCTTCCGTTACTTGTCGCCATAGTTTACTAGATTCTAAAACATTCGCTTTATCAATAGAAGTTACTTTTCTTCGACGTTTTTTCGCTAATTGAAATGCATAGGAAACAATTCGTTCTACTTCACGCCGATGGTAGGTGAGTGTATCCGTTGCCACTTCTTCTGTCCGTTCTTTCGGAAACGAAAAATAGATTCCACCTGTTAATTCACGAACGACAACAAAGTCAACTTGCCCAGCTGCTTTTAGCGGTGATAAGTGCGCTGTTGCTACTTCAACAGAAACTGGGCGAACGTTCGCAAAAACTCCCAACCCCTTTCGCAGCATAAGAAGTCCTTGTTCAGGACGTTCTTTTTTATGATCCCAATACGGTCCGCCAACTGCCCCTAGTAATACTGCATCACTTGCTAAACATGCCGTTAATGTGCGGGGAGGAAGGGGTTGGCCGTATACATCAATTGCTACTCCTCCAAACAATTCATCTTGCAAATAAAACTTATGACCGTATAACCTTTCTACCATCTCTAACACTTGCTTCGCACTCATCATAATTTCTGGCCCAACTCCATCACCGGCTAAACAAACGATTCGTTTCTCCACCTTCAAGCACTCCTTTACGATTTTGTAAATGATCTAATGCTTTTAATTTCTCTACTGCATATACGCAAGCACAAACCGCAGCATCCAGAACATCTTGGGCTACTCCAAAACCTGAAACTTGATGTCCATCTTCTTTCAATTCCACATGAACATGAGCTAATGTACCTTGCTCTTGCGTAATGGATAGAATCCGATAATCAGCAAGTTCACATTGTAAATGAAGAATTCTTTGAATGGCATTATAAATGGCTTCCATTGCCGTTAATGGGTTGGCTACTGCCATGCAATTTATCATTTCTCTTGTTTATTTAAGTTTACTCCAGGTGATTGCTCCCCATCGCGAAGTGTCGTATCCATGAACAAAATTTGCTTCATTTTACTTAACCTCCATTTTCACTCTCGGCTTCACAAACGGCATCATCTCACGTAATTTACGGCCTACTACTTCAATTTGGTGCGCATTCTCTGCCGCATTAATAGCATGGAAGTTTTGTTTTCCTGCTTTATGTTCCGCAATCCACCCTCTAGCAAATGTTCCATCTTGAATATCTTTTAATACTTCTTGCATCGCTTGTTTCGTATGCTCCGTTACAACGCGCGGCCCAGATACGAAATCGCCCCACTGCGCTGTGTCCGAAACTGAATAGCGCATATTTTCTAATCCACCTTCATACATAAGATCGACAATTAGCTTTAGTTCATGTAAACATTCAAAATAGGCAAGTTCTGGTTGATAGCCAGCTTCTACTAACGTTTCAAAACCTGCTTTCACAAGTGCTGTTGCGCCTCCGCAAAGTACTGCTTGCTCTCCAAATAAATCTGTTTCTGTTTCTTCTTTAAACGTTGTTTGCAGTACACCAGCGCGAGTTGCTCCGATTCCATCTGCATACGATAGTGCTTTTTCACGAGCCGTT
The DNA here is from genome assembly GCF_023715645.1 of Bacillus cytotoxicus. Classification (GTDB taxonomy): domain Bacteria; phylum Bacillota; class Bacilli; order Bacillales; family Bacillaceae_G; genus Bacillus_A; species Bacillus_A cytotoxicus_A. Next base: position 127,946 of record NZ_JAMBOP010000002.1, read on the forward strand.
CCTGTTGCATCTTGATAAACTGCAAATAATGCTGGTACAGCTCCGCCCTCTACAAATGTGCGGCGTACAAGATGCCCTGGTCCTTTTGGTGCGACAAGGAATACATCTACATCTTGCGGCGGTGTAATTTGATTAAAATGAACGTTAAACCCATGAGCAAACACAAGTGCATTTCCTGCTTGCAAATTTGGTGCAATTTCTGCTTCATATACTTCCGGTTGTAATTCATCTGGAAGCAATACCATTACAACATCTGCTAGTTTTGTAGCTTCAGCAACCTTATATACAGAAAATCCATCTTCTTTCGCCTTTTCCCATGACTTTCCTTGACGAAGACCTACAACAACATCAAAACCGTTATCACGTAAATTTTGCGCATGAGCATGACCTTGCGATCCATAGCCAACAATTGCTACTTTCTTTCCATTTAATACATTTACCGTTACATCCGTTTCATAATAAACTTTTGCCATCTTCTTTCTCCTCCTATATTTTCAAAATTAATGAATTAACATTACTTGTTGTTTATCTTGCTTTTTCATACTTCTTGTAAAGGCTGTTACTCCTGTTCTGGCAATTTCTTTTAAACCGTATGGGCGCAACAACTCAATCAGCGCTTCCACTTTTTCTTGCGTTCCTGTTACTTGAACGACAATGGAATCCTTTCCAACATCTATAACGGCAGCGCGAAAAGGTTCAATTAAGCTATACAATTCGGGTCTAGAAGCCATTGTCGTAGACACTTTAATAAGTGCCAGTTCTCTTGCAATCATTGCTTCTTCTGTAATATCAGATACTTTTAATACATCAATTTGTTTATGAAGCTGTTTAATAAGCTGTTCGACTTGCTGAATATTTTCAACATGAACAACAAATGTCATTCTTGAAATATGGGATGACTCTGTATGACCTACTGAAATACTTTCAATATTAAATTGTCTTCTCGCCATCACACCTGTAATCCGATTTAAAACGCCACTTTGATTTCGAACCGTCGCTGTTACAATCCGTTTCACTATTCCACCCCCTCCATTTGATGAACACCTTTTCCCGGTGCAACCATAGGCATAACTTTTTCAGATTGTAAAACGCGGCAATCAATTAGCACCGGCTCTTGTAAATTTATCGCTTCTTTTAATTGCTCTTTTGCGGTTAATGGATTTTCAATGCGGATTCCTTTTATTCCATATGCATGCGCTAACATGACGAAGTCCGGTTGACAAGAAAGTACCGAATGCGAATAACGCTGATTATAAAACGCTTCTTGCCATTGCCGCACCATCCCCAGTGCTTCATTGTTTATAATAAGCACTTTCACTGGAAGACAATGTTCCTTTACAACACTTAATTCTTGCAATGTCATTTGAAAGCCAGCATCACCTACAATTGCTACAACGAGTTCACTGGGCTCGGCAATTTGTGCACCAATCGCCGCTGGCAAACCAAATCCCATCGTTCCAAGACCTCCTGATGTGATCCACTTATTAGGTTGTTTTAATTTATAATATTGCGCAGCCCACATTTGATGCTGCCCAACATCCGTCGTTATAATGGCAGTTCCATTTGTAATTTCATACAACATTTGAATTGCAGCTTGCGGTTTTAACATTTGCGAATCGTCTTTATAACAAAACGGATAACGACTCTTTCTTTCTTGCAAAAGTTCTAGCCATTCTTTATGATTTTGCTTCTCTCCTTTACATGCCAACAATGCTTCTAAAGCATGTTTCGCACTCGCTACAATTGGAATTTCTGTCGCAACGTTCTTTCCAATTTCTGCAGGGTCGATATCAATATGGGCTACCGTTGCTTCCTTTGCAAAATACGTTAAATTTCCAGTCAGGCGATCATCAAAACGCGCCCCTATATTTATTAACAAATCGCATTCATACAAAGCCATATTCGCTGCATAAGAACCGTGCATACCACCCATTCCTAAAAACAATGGATCATCCGCTGGAAATCCGCCAAGACCAAGTAATGTATGAACAACCGGAAGATGATACATACGAGCAAATGCAGTTAGTTCATTTGTCCCTTTCGCATGGAGTACACCAGCACCTGCTAAAATTAGTGGTTTCTTTGCCGTTTCAATTGCTTGTAGCAGCTTTGTAATTTGCAGTTGATTCGGATGATAATTCGGCTGGTATCCAGGTAAATCCAGCTTGACATCGTTACATCGCTCTCCTGTTTCTACAACCATATTTTTCGGAAGATCAATGACGACCGGGCCTGGTCTACCTGTTGCTGCAATATGAAATGCCTCTTTTATAATTCTTGGTAAATCTGCAACATTTCGCACTTGATAATTATGCTTTGTGACAGGCATCGTAAGTCCGATAACGTCTGCTTCTTGAAAGGCATCACTTCCTATAAGTGTTGTTGCAACTTGACCAGTAAATACGACAAGCGGCAAAGAATCCATCATCGCATCCGCTAAACCAGTAATGACATTTGTTGCCCCCGGTCCGCTTGTAGCAATTACAACACCAGGCTTTCCAGTAATTCTTGCATACCCTTCTGCTGCATGAATTGCTCCTTGCTCATGCCGCGTTAAAATATGTGGAATTTCACAATCGTAAAGCGCATCATATAACGGTAAAACAGCCCCTCCTGGATAGCCAAAAATGACTTCCACCTTTTCCCTTCTAAGCGCCTGTAACAAAAGCTGTGCACCGGTTGCCATTTTCTCTTCCATTTTTGAAGACATTGTTCCGACAAACCTCCTTTATGAACTATATATAAATAAAAAAGTCTTTCGCCCACACTTCAGCTATGTGCTGAAGGGACGAAAGACTTCGTGGTACCACCCTTCTTTGCAAGAAAACTTCTTGCCTCAGTGACTCTAATCGAATCAAGCTAATAACGGAGCTACCGTCCAAACCTAGGCAAGTGCTTCAGTTTGGCACTCAAGGGCGATGTTCGTCAATGCGAACCATCGGTTTCCACCAACCACCGACTCTCTGTGAGGCTTGACAATCAACTACTCCTCCCTCTCAACGCTTTATCCATCCGTGAACGGAATTTTCACTTTATATTTTCAAAATTCCTCCTGTGTTTGCCGAAGTCACAAGCTTTGCATATCGTGCTAAATAACCCGTTTTTACTTTCGGCTCTGGAGAAATAAATTGTTTTTTTCGCTCTTCTAATACTTCGTTAGAAATTTCCCAATGAATATTTCCATCTTTTATATTAATGATGATTGAATCACCGTCTTTCACATATGCAATTGGTCCTCCTTCAGCTGCTTCTGGAGATACATGCCCAATTGCAATCCCTCTTGTTGCCCCGGAGAAACGTCCATCGGTAACCAATGCAACCTTTGTTCCTAGTCCTCTTCCAACGATTGCTGATGTTGGAGCTAACATTTCCGGCATACCAGGTCCTCCTTTTGGACCTTCATAACGGATGACTACAACATGCCCTTCTTTCACAATGCCACTATCAATTGCAGCAACTGCTTCATCATGAGAATCAAAGCAAATTGCTTCCCCTACAAAAGAAGTAACTGATTCATCAATCGCTCCAACTTTTAGAACAGAACCATCTGGTGCTAAATTTCCAAAGAGAATGGAAAGGCCGCCTGTTTTGCGATAAGGTCGTTCTTTCGGACGAATTACTTTTTCATCTAAAATTTTCCCATCTTCTACTGTTTCATAGATGGTTTTCCCTGTAACTGTTATGCGCTCAGAATGAATTGCTCCTGAAATTTGTGCAAGCTCCTTAATAATAGCTGCCACCCCGCCCGCTTCATGGACATCATGCATAGAATAATGAGAAGCTGGGCTAATTTTTGCTAAGTACGGAACGCGCTTTGCAATATCATTGATACGCTGCAAATCATAATCTATTCTAGCTTCATTCGCGATGGCTAACATATGTAAAACGGTATTTGTTGATCCACCCATCGCCATATCTAATGCAAAAGCATCATCAATTGCTTCTTTCGTAATAATGTCACGCGGCTTTATATCACGCTTAATTAAATCCATTAAGTGAAACGCAGCTTGGCGAATTAAGTTATGTCGTTCTTCACTTGTTGCAACAATGGTTCCATTCCCAGGGAGTGCAACACCGAGCATTTCCATAATGGTATTCATAGAATTTGCTGTAAACATCCCTGAACAAGAACCGCACGTTGGACATGCTGATTTTTCCATATCAATAAACTGCTCTAAACTTAACTTCCCGGATTTATGAGCGCCAACCCCTTCAAACACAGATGCTAATGAAAGAGGTGTGCCATCTTTTGCTTTTCCAGCTTCCATCGGTCCCCCTGAGACAAACACAGAAGGGACATTCGTCCGAACAGATGCCATTAACATTCCCGGTGTAATTTTGTCACAATTCGGCATAAACATAACCCCGTCAAACCAATGAGCTTGAATTACAGTTTCTGCTGCATCTGCAATAATCTCTCGGCTTGGAAGTGAATAGCGCATCCCAATATGTCCCATCGCAATTCCGTCATCAACACCGATTGTATTAAATTCAAAAGGAACACCACCTGCCGCGCGAATAGCAGCTTTTGCCACATCAGCAAGTTCCCTTAAATGAATATGCCCCGGAACAATATCTATATATGAATTACAAATTGCAATAAATGGTTTATGAAAATCCTCTTCTTTAACACCTGCCGCATGAAGCAAACTTCGATGCGGCGCCCGGTCAATGCCTTGTTTAATCATATTGCTTCGCATCGGTTACTCTCCTATAAACTTCCTTGATTTTCTTGATAAATTTTTTCACCATCTTCTACGACTAACTTACGGAATTCTTCTAATAAACGATTTGTATGTGTTCCTGGTTTCCCAGCACCAATTTCTCTTCCATCAACCTTTGTTACCGCAATAACTTCAGCTGCTGTACCTGTTAAAAATACTTCATCCGCTACATACACATCATGCCTAGTAAATAATTCTTCCCTTACGTCATAGCCAAGCTTCTCACCAATTTCCATGATTGCATTTCGCGTAATTCCTTCCAGTGCTCCCGCAGAACTTGGCGGTGTAATTAATTTATTGCCTTTTACAATAAATACATTGTCACCTGAACCTTCTGCAACATACCCTTGCTCGTTTAACATTAGCGCTTCTTGCACACCAGCAAGTTTTGCTTCGATTCTAACTAAAATATTATTAAGGTAATTCAATGATTTTACTTGTGGCGTTAATACGTCTGGGCGATTCCGCCTTGTTGCAACTGTCACAATCGGGATGCCCTTTTCATAATATTCCAACGGAAACAGTGCTAGTTGTTCCGCAATAACAACAACATTTGGCTTTAAACACGAATCGGGATCTAAACCAAGATTTCCAGCCCCGCGTGATACAACTAGACGAATATACCCATTTGATAATTGATTGCGCCTTATCGTTTCAACAACAATATTGGTCACTTCTTCCAACGCATATGGAATTTCCAGTAAAATGGATTTTGCTGATTCATACAAACGAATGAGGTGTTCTTTCAGCCGAAAAACATTCCCGCTATAAACACGTATGCCTTCAAATACCCCATCACCATATAAATATCCATGATCATAAACAGAAACTTTTGCTTCATCTTTTGGAACAAATTCTCCATTTAAGAAAATCCATTGCTCGTTCACTTAAAAGCGCCCCCTATATCTTTGAAATTTTTATTGTTTCTAAGTTTACGCTCCCTTTTTAAATAAATCAAAGAAATTTTTGAAAATTTTAAATTTTTAAACTTAAGGACAACCCATTATATATTGACATTTCAACATTGTTACCGTTTACAAAATGTCAAAAAATTTTTTCGACATTTTCTTCTACAATTTTTTTGTTTTGACGAGAAGGATTTTTGTCTAAAGATGCGAATGTATTGTATTCAATAAACGGGCGATCTATCTGTTTTTAAGAAAAGAAGTAGTAATAAAGCGAGGTGAAAAAATAAAAAATAAAATTTGAGGATAACACTCATATTTTTTCCTTGTTACTCATAATCCTATTTTCAAAAATCATTTTAACAAATTTGAGGGGGCAAAATCATATGGCATGTTTACAAATTAAAGGAACAAGACAAGAAGTAATGGAAATGCTTCAGTTATTTGATTTAATGAATACACAAGGGCTATGTAAATTAGAGGATTATGTAGAATTACTTCCTGATGTAGAGCAAAATAAAACAACGCAAAATCCGCTTTATATTGTAAATGTTGATGTACAATCAAATAATTATACGATGCAAGATGTGCAAAATGATCGTTTTGTATGCGATATGTTAACTGGAGTTTATAACGACTAGCTTGTTTGCTTCTTTCTTCTCCTGACAGACACGTAAACTCTTCTGCTAATTAGTGAATATTCTTCCGAAAAAGGAACATATTACTAGATGGCAGGAGGTGAATACCATGGCAAAAATTGGAGTGGAAAATTCTTTAACAAATGTACAACAAGCATTACAACAAAAAGGACATGAAGTAGTCTCATTACAATCTGAAAATGATGTGCAAGGATGTGACTGCTGCGTTATAACTGGTCAAGATTCTAACGTAGCGGGGATTAGCAATACAGTGATAAAGGGATCTGTTATTGACGCACGAGGATTAACAACCGAAGAAATTTGTCAACAAGTCGAAAGTAGAATTTAATAAAGCGAAACTTTATTGAATAAAGAATCCTATCGAAAACTTCACTTTACGAACTCATCACACATTCAAAGATGGGGAATTCTTTCGGAAATACATTAAAAGAAGGCTACCATTTATAAAAGAGTAGCCTTCTTTTCTATATTTAACTAACGGGAAAGTAACATATACTGGATGAAAGCCCTACCTCTCTTTCATCGTTACGGCTCCAACGACCGCTCCTGATACACTAGTATGTGTATACAGTTTACAAATACAATCCATCATATACGTGATCACTAAAGTTGTTGGCATCATCGCCCGATCTTTAGCAACCAAGTGATTTGTACTAATAAAAAATAACCAATATATACTAGCTGTAACCGAGACACGAAAATATATCATACCCTATTACAACAATAATGTCAACATTTTTCCCAAAATAAAAACAGACCAACAATTGAGCCTGTTTGCTAAAACTGCGCTTTTTCCTTTAGTACATACACAACAAAAGCACTCACTAACATACATAAACCGACAGCAAAATTCTTGATGTTAATCATTTATACCTCTCCCTTGTTCTTACATAAATCACTATTATATATATTACCATTTATCTTATATTCGTATCATCTTTAAACACACTTCACCTACTATATCATAATTCCCTTAAAATGCAAGTGCCCTATTAAAGCTTATTTACCAATTTCTGCATTGCATTAGGCACTGTTTCCAAAACTTTTTCCACAAGGTGTGTACCACTATGTAAGTGCATGACTTGAATCCCTGTTGCTCCAACTACTAAAAATGCAACAGGATTAATGGAAACCCCAGCACCACTTCCACCTCCAAATGGATGTAGGCCCTGCGCCTCTGTTTTTTGTTCTCTCACATTAAAATCACTTCCACCTGCCCCAAAACCAAAAGCAACTTTCGAAACGGTTAAAATAATACTGCCATCTGCTGTTGTTACAGGTTTTCCAACAATCGTATTAACATCTACCATTTCTTTCAAATTTGTCATTGCTGTTTTCATTAAGTTTTCAATTGGATGTTGCGTCATAGAAATCACCTCTTTTTCCTTTCAATTCCTTTTTATCGTTTCCAAAAACAATGAAGACATACCAATTTTTACAACTTAACAATTTTTGAAAGTAAATCTTCTTTCTCGTACATGCTTCTTCCCAAAATTACCGTCTACGAATCGTCGGATAAAAAAGCGAAAGTAACTCATACTAAACACGAAGCTCTTTATGAAAGGAGATATTACATTGACTGATAAACATGAAGAACATTATAGAGAAAACGAAGATCACTTCGAAGAAGAATATGCCGCTGAAATTGCACCGAATGGTGTGCCTTACACTGACGACAGAGAACGAGAAACGACAAAAACCGGCGGAGGAACAGCTGGATTTATCGCACTTGCTCTTGCCGTCTTATCTTTATTCACTTTTCCAGTGCTCTTTGGACTTCTTTCTGTCCTAGTTGGTATCTACGCTTATAACCGCGGCGCTACTGTTACAGGTGGAATCGCTGCGGTCATGGGCGGCATCGCGGCAATTGTCGCATTAATATTCCGAGCAGCTCTGATCGGTTTGTTCTTCTCTCTTTTTTAAAACACAATAACACGAAGCTTCCGTCGATCAGAATCTTACACACAATTTTCATTATGGAGCAAAAATAAAAGGTATCTTGCTTCTTGCAAGATACCTTATCCTGTAAATACATCCTCAGATGGATAGCGAATTGCTTGTTTTGCTGGCCGAGAAAGTGAAAATACAAGTGTTAGCGGTCCAATTAATCCGCAAAACATAACAAACATAATCACACATTTTCCAAAAGCTGATAACTTAGCTGTAATCCCCATTGTTAATCCAACTGTTCCAAATGCTGAAATTGTTTCAAATAAGAGTTCCATAAAACTAAAATTTTCAGTAAGCATCAGTATAAATACTGCCACAAAAATTAAAAATTGACTGGCAATGACAATTGCCAAAGCTCTCGTCACTGTTGACATTTTGATCGTACGACGAAATAAAACCAATTCTTCTTTTTTCTTGAAAAATGAAAGCACAGATGCAACTAAAATAACAAAGGTGGTAAGCTTAATACCGCCTCCAGTTGAAACACTTCCCGCTCCAATATACATAAGCACCATCGTAACGAACAGTGTTGACTCTCTCATACTTCCGTAATCAATTGTATTAAATCCAGCTGTACGCGGTGTAATCCCTTGAAAGAACGATGCCCACAACTTCTCACTAAATGATAAAGAACCTAATGTTTTTGCGTTATTATACTCCAATACGAATATGATAAGCATCGCGGACACAATTAATACAATCGTACCAATAATCATAATTTTTGAATGCACTACTAGTTTTCGAAATCTGCGGCTGTACCATATATCAATGAGTACGGTAAAACCTAATCCCCCTGTTACAATTAAAGAGCAAATACCAATATTAATAATAGGGTCGCCAACATATCTCGTTAAATTATCTGGCCATAAAGCAAATCCGGCATTATTATAAGCAGCCACGACATGAAACAAGCTGTAATATAATCCTTTTCCGAATCCGAATTCTGGAATAAAGCGAATGGATAAAAATATAACACCCACTAGTTCAATACAAATCGAGAAGAAAAACACTCGTTTTACTAATTTTACAAGTCCGCCAATGTTCGTTTGATTTAATGCTTCTCCAATAAGAAGGCGATGACGCAGCCCTATCTTTTTACCTAACACCCAAACTATTAAAATAGCAAGTGTCATTAAACCTAAACCACCAGTTTGTATAAGAAACAGAATGACAACTTGCCCAAATATTGTAAAGGTACTATTTACATCCACTACCCCTAAACCTGTCACAGTCGCCGCTGACGTCGCTGTAAAAAAAGCATCTACCCAACTAATAGATGTTTTTGTTGAAATTGGCAATTTCAACATTAGTCCCCCAACCATAATCAAAGCAAAAAAGCCAATTGCTAAAATTTGAGGTGGACTTAATCGTATAAAACGATCATTTAAGTCTCGTTTTCCTATCATTTTCATAGCACTAACTCCCTTAATCCGTCCTCCAAAATATGTAACATAGTTGAGCATAATCTTTTTTTTTATGAATTTCAACTTTTATTTCCATATAAAAAACAGAAAATTCCCAACTCCTTCACTCCAAGTTCACATTGAATTCACATCAGTCTTTTATATTATAACTATCAAAGCTGTTCCTCCCTAATAATGAGACATCCCCAATGTCTCAAACAGCTTTCTGTCCCTAACTTAAATTGACATAAATTGTCCCCCTTCCTAGGCCATCTTGATATAAAGATGGCTTTTTTTATTTCACTACTTATTTCCCCTCCTAATCTCTAAATATATTTTCAACATAAAAGTCACTGCTATGTAGAATACAACTTGTCCTCTACACACTTGCTCCCTTTGTTTTAAACCTCGCATGTGGTAGGAAAAGGAACTGACCGTTTCTATGCATGGCTAGACGATCTCTCCCTCCCCTAAAAAGAAAAGGGTTTTTATGTCGATTCTCAATTTATGCTTATATAAATTCCTTTTGACTTTCCAACATAAAAGTTGCTGCTATGTAGAATACAACTTGTCCTCTACTCACTTGCTCCCTTTGTTTTAAACCTCGCATGTGGTAGGAAAAGGCACTGACCGTTTCTATGCATGGCCAGACGATCTCTCCCAACTTAAAAGAAAGAGGGTTTTATGTCTATATGTTTATTTAGAAAAGAAGAAGTGAATATACTTCACTCCTTCCTTGATTTACTACCCTTTTTCGAACGATACTCTTTTCCTTTATTATTATCGCCCGTATGAAATTCTGTACCAAATTCCTGCTGAAATTGTCCGGCTTTAGGTGCCCCTTGATTCCCACTCCCTGTACTACCATTACGATTCGTCATCCAACTTCCTTCCTTTCTTTATCATAATATTGTTAGTATGCTACGTTTCATTCAAAATACACACGAAAAGCCTTTGCGTAATCGCAAAGGCTTTGACATAACAAAACTATTCCCTAATGTAAATCCAACTTGACTCTCCAACACACAAGTCACCGCCATACAAAGCAAAAAGTAACGCGCTACTCGCTTTCTCTTTTTGTTTAAACATAGCAAGTGGCAGAAAAGAGCCCTGACCGCTCCTATACGCGGCCAGACACTCTCGTCCACCTTAAAAGAAAAGGGTTTTATGGGTTTTAATTTCGGGTTATACTAGATCAATTTTTGTGAAATAGAAATCATAATCGTCATTTCCTCTTCAGATAAAGTAGAAAATCGTTCTCTCAAATACAACTTATTCTGTTTGTCCATCTCAGCTACTAACTCTTTTCCTTTATCAGTAATCTCTAAATACACGACACGACGATCTGATGTACTACGCGAACGCGTTACGAGTTCTTTTTTTATTAGTTTTTCTGCTACAGCTGTAATATGACTATTCGATACATTCAATTCTTTTGCAACACGGGAAACCATTTCCTTTTGATTTCGATTTAAAATACGCAACACCAGAAATTCATTCCACGGAATATAATTTTCAAAAATCTTGTTCATATCATTACGGATTGTGCGAAACATAGCAAAAAAATTTGTCGATAAATTCTCGATTAGCAGCTCGCGATTATCAGCCATTTTATATAGCACCTCTATGCATTTAATATAGTTAAATAAAAACATTATTAACTATATTATCTTACTTTTTTTATTTTGTCATCCCTTTTATTTGGAAATTCATGTATTTTTCCTTCATCGTTTGGAAATAGATGATAAAAGTTGCTTTTAAAAACATGCTGTACATTTGATCAGCGCGAAAACAGGGTGCTTCTAGGCACCCTGTTTTCATTTTACCTCGCTATTTATCGGCAGTAATATCCAAATATTCTTTATACTCAAATCTCCTACAAGGTGTTACAATAGAAAAAAGTTAATCATTACCAAAATATAAAGGGGGATGAAATGAAAGAGCCTGAACAACAGTCCTTAAATTTAAAAGAAAAAATACTTGCATTTAGTGTAATCAGCTTATTAATCTTACTCCCCATTGCTTTTATCTTTTTTGTTTATGTTGGTGTCTTCCGCCTTACCGGAGTCGAATATACATCTCGAACAGCTCTTCTTCTCTTTTTTATATTAATTACTGTTTTAGACCTCTTTACTACTTTTACATTTAATTCATGCAAATTATTTTTTAGTACAACATTAAACAGCGTGCCAAAGTGGCTCTCTTTTCTCCTTCTTGCCGTGTTACAAATTTCTTTTGAGTGGATTACATTTCATATCGCAGATGAATGGATGAATGATGTTACTATTTCTAATACAGCAGAACTAGTAATTGTGTTGTTCTTTTTTATACTCGATAAAATATGGATTACCGATAAAAAGAAAAAATAATTTCACAAGATTTCCATAAAAAAACTTGATACAATATGAGAAGATATAGAAAGGAGTTTCATGTATGACATTACAGCAATGGTTTAAAAAAGGCATGTCCTTTGATACATATGTAAATAATATGTCAGTAAATCAATACGAATTACTACACATTTACAATAACTTCTTAATTCCTAATGAACTTCTTCCAATTTTAGAAACACGCCAAAATGACAACATAAAGGTTATCGTGTTAACTGCAGATTGGTGCGGTGATGCCCTTCTTTGCGTACCGATTATGAAACGCATTTGCGAAGTTGCTGGCACCCAGATGAGCTTACTCATTCGCGATGATAACTTAGAATTAATGGATCAATATTTAACAAATGGTACCGCACGTGCAATTCCAATTTTTATTTTTATTGATCAAGATGGGAAAGAACAAGCAGTATGGGGACCTCGCGCAACAAAAGTACAAGAGTTGGTTACCTCTATGCGCGCAACACTTCCTAATAAGGAAGATCCAGAGTTCGAAGAAAAACAGCAAAACATGTATGCAGAATTCCGTAAAACATTAGCTTCTGACACAGCAATTTGGGAGCACGTTATGGAAGATATAATAGAAAAAATGTAACTACTCAGTCACTCTATAAAAAAAGGGCAGAAAAGCACCTTTTTAAATGGTCAAGAGGGTCTGGCTATGTATAGGTGCGGTCAGGGCCTTTTCTTGCCACATGCAAAGTTTTAAAACAAAGAAAGGATAGATAATACAGATTTATTCTGTTTTATCTATCCTTTTCTGTTTTCCCTATATAATGTTACACATTATACTTTATATCTTGAGAAATTAGAGTATTATAGTTCCGCTCTTTTATTATAAAACAAAGAAATAAAACACCGCAGCAAGAATGAAACGATAATATGCAAATGGTGTTAATTTCACACGAGATAATAATTTTAAGAATGAAACAATCGCTAACATCGCAACGACGAATGCAGTAATAAATCCGCTCGCAAATAACGGAAGATCTGCTACGCTTAATTCATTCCAACTCTTAATTAAATCAAGACCTGTTGCTGCTACCATCATTGGTACTGCAAGAATAAATGTATATTCAGCAGCTGCAGTATGAGATACACGAGCTAATAACCCACCACTAATCGTAGATCCTGAACGTGAAAATCCAGGCCATAGCGCGAAACATTGGAACATTCCAATTGTGAATGCTTGTTTATATGTAATCTCGTCCAATGTTTTTGCTGTGCTTGGTTTTGAAAACTTCTCAGCAATAATCATTAAAATACCACCAGCAACTAAACTAATAACTACCGGTCCTGTCCCAAATAAAACTTCCTTAATCTTGCTATGAAATAAAAAGCCCAGTAAACCAGCTGGAATCATTCCGATAATAATATGTAATAAGTTTAAAGATGGCCCTTGCTTTACTCGTCCAATTCCAACTAATGACCATAATCGTTTCCAAAATACAACAACAACTGCTAAAATGGAGCCTAATTGCACAACAACTTCAAATGTTTTTGCTTTATCTCCCTCAAATCCAATTAAATGCCCTGTTAAGATCATGTGTCCTGTTGATGATACAGGTAAAAACTCCGTCAATCCTTCAACAGCACCCATGATTAATCCAATTAACCAATCAGCCACATTCGTGCCTCCTTAATGCCTTATAGTGCTTTAATCCACACTTTATCATAATACCTCATCTTTACAAAACACGCATCGTTTTTTTCAATTTTATCCTTAATAGCATGGACACGTATTACTTTTCTAAATTCTTATTCAATAGTATGATTAAAGCGGTTTGTTTGTATTTTAGAAAGGAGTCAACATGAAAGAAACTACATCAATTTCACAAAAAACAAAACAATTTGTCTTATTATTTTTTCCCATTTTCGTTACACAAATCTCATTATTTTCGATGAGTTTTTTCGATACGACAATGTCAGGCCATGCGAGTGCTACTGATTTAGCTGGCGTTGCAATTGGAACAAGTATATGGATGCCAGTTAGCACAGGATTAACAGGTATTTTAATGGCAACCACTCCGATTGTCGCACATCTTGTCGGTTCCAAACAAAAAGAAAAAGTCTCTCATGTTGTGACACAAGCTGTATATTTAGCGATTTTTGTCAGCCTGATCGTTATACTAATTGGTTTTTTTGCAGTTTCACCTATTTTACATGCCATGCATTTAGAGCAACACGTCGAACAAATTGCTAGTCATTTTTTAAGTATTATCGCATTTGGTGTCATTCCACTATTTGTCTATACGGTACTCCGCGGTTTTATTGATGCCTTAGGAAAAACACGGACAACAATGATTATCACTTTACTATCTTTACCGATTAATATTATGTTGAACTATGTATTCATTTTTGGTCATTTCGGTTTTCCTAAACTCGGGGGGGTCGGGGCTGCCATTGCCTCAACGACTACATACTGGTGCATTTTACTGATTACGATTATCATTATCCGTACGAAAGAACCGTTCTTTTCCTTTGGTGTCTTTCAATGTTTCTATCGTCCCTCTTTATCCAAATGGAAAGAATCGCTAAAACTTGGGATACCTATTGGATTTGCAATCTTTTTTGAAACAAGTATTTTTGCTGCTGTTACGTTATTAATGAGTAATTATAATACAACAACCATCGCTGCTCACCAGTCTGCAATAAATTTCGCGTCTCTTTTATATATGACACCACTCAGCTTATCTATGGCAATGACAATTTCTGTTGGAGTCGAAGTCGGTGCATCCAGGTATAAAGCTGCTAAGCACTATAGCATAATAGGGATCGGATTGGCACTCGCTTTTGCATGTGTTTATTCGCTCTTACTATTTGTATTTGATGAGAATATTGCTTCAATTTATACAAATGATCCTGTTGTACACGACTTAACGAAACAATTTCTAGTATTTGCGATTTTGTTCCAATTTTCTGATGCCGTAGCCACGCCAGTACAAGGTGCACTTCGCGGTTATAAAGATGTAAATATCGCACTTATTATGACGCTCATTGCCTATTGGGTCATAGGTCTGCCGCTTGGTTATTTCCTCGCAGCCTATACACCTTTGGCTGCAAAAGGATATTGGATTGGACTTATTTTAGGATTAGCTTTTGGAGCAATCTTTTTACTCGCTCGTCTATTACAAGTACAGAAGAAATATATGACAGTAAAAAGCCGCTAAACAGCGGTTTTTTAGCATCTGAAAGATACAAAAAGAACATTCCTCTACTTTTGGCATTCATTTATATATGCTCATTTTGATTTACTACCATACAAATCTCTGCTATGGATGATACAGCATGACCGCGACTAGCTTTCCCCTTTGGTTTTAAACTTTGCATGTGGCAGAATTAGACTCTGACCGTTTCTATGCATGGCCAGATGCTCTTGCCCATCTAAGTGGGTTTTTATGTCGTTGTTTCAAGTTATATTTATATATTTTCCAAGTATATTAATGATAATCTGTAATATTTAAAAAAAAGGATAGGATTCCTTACAAAAGAGGACTATAATAGATTTTGATATTTCAAAAAAAAAAAGGAGATTAATTGAATATGAGGAAGATTATGATTGCACTACTATTATTCTTTTCTTCTATGCTTCCTATCAAAGCAGTCAACGCAGAGACTAATCAGCCAGATCATTTGATAACTGTCAATGTCGCGACGAATAAGATGGCATGTTATGAAAAGGGTAAACTTATTAAAGAGTTTACAGTTGCTACTGGAAAAAGTAATACAAAAACGCCTTTAGGAACATATAAAATTGTTAACAAAATTAAAAATCGCCCATACTATAAAAGACACATTCCTGGTGGTGATCCACGTAACCCACTAGGAGATCGCTGGCTCGGTCTAGATGTAAATGGAACAAAAGGAACAACATATGCCATTCATGGAACCAATAACACAAGTGCTATTGGAAAGCGGACAACACTTGGTTGTATTCGCATGTATAATGAAGATGTTCGCTGGTTGTTTGACCACGTCCCTGTCAATACAAGTGTAATTGTCACAGACAAATAAAACACAACATACTTAAGCATTTACCGCTTCATATGATTGCAAAGTTACATAATGCTTTTTTTTTGAGGAAAAGGTTCTTTAAAAAGAACGCTTTTCTTTTTTTAGAAACTATATTAAGAATCCATCATAATAGGATATTTGAATTTAATTTCCCTTCACCACAATCATTTGGATTTATATATAAATCCAAATTGACTTTCCAACGCACAAGTCGCCGCCATGCCAAGCACATAGTAACCTGCTACTTTCTTCCTCTATCGCATGTAGAAGGTTCTACGCATGGCCAGATGCTCTCATCCATCTAAAAAGAATAGATCTTTATGTCAGATTTATATTTTGATTTATATATTACTCATTCAACGCTTACCATAACTAAGTGTATATTTCTTCCTTATACCGCGTAACCTATCCATACAGTGAAAGGAGTTGCAACAATGGATAAAACTGAAGAACAACAATCTTATCAAGAAGAGGTTGCACCGGAAATTTCACCTAGTTATCGTCAAGATGTACATCCCCCCTCTCGTTTTTCGAATATGACGTTTTTAGTAGGAATTGTCGTGTTTGCAGCTGTATTACTATTACTTATTACCTTCGTATATTTTAAATAAAGGATAGGAGAAGTATAGATGGATAATAACCGAACAAATGTAAGCAAAAAGGTTGTAAAAACTCAAAAGGGTTATGCTGGAGATTCTTTAAACGAGCATAGAGCGATTGAAAATGCAAATCTTGAGTTGAGTAAAAAGGAGATTGGGCAACAAAACGAGAACTTATAAAGCAAGGTTACTATAATAAAATGTGTGTAAGTGCTCGTTAAAAAAGCAAAAGACAAACCCCCTTTCTTTTTTTGGGGGACGAGAGCATCTGGCCGTGCATAGGAGCGGTCAGGGCCTTTTCCTGCCACGTGCCGCGTTTTAAACAAAGGGAGCAAGTGAGTAGGAGGGCATGTTGTATTCTACATAGCAGAGACTTGTATGTTGAAAAAACAAAATGAATTTATATAGAAAAGCACAAGAAGTCCCTAATTCAGGGATTTTCTTTTGTATGATCAATAGACGAAAGAGGCGAAACTAATGATAGACTATACATACTACATTCAAAAAACGCTCCCGTACTTACCTATTCATTCCTTTCATCAAGATGAAAGTGGCTGGGATAATGTTGCTATTATCGTAAACGATGAATGGTTATTTCGATTTCCTAGAAAAATTGAATATGCAAAAAAAGTCCCTCGTGAAAAGCAATTATACGAAGCACTATTTCCTATACTGCAAGCTAGGCAGATAGAAGTACCAAACTATCATATTCTATATGAAAACGAGGGAGATTCTATTCCTATTTGCAGTTACTATAAAATGATTCACGGCAAACCATTCAAATCATCTTGCTTACATAATCTCTCAATCAGTCAAAAAACGCACATCGCCGCGCAACTAGCGTCATTTCTTGCTGCTTTACATACTGTTCCTCTTACACTTGCAAAAGAATGGGGCTTTCAAGCCGAGCAAACTGTTGAATATTGGAAAGATTTATATATACAACTAAAAGATTACCTATTTAACACATTTTCAATAGAAGAAACTAATCATTTGAAAACACTATTTCAAACATTTTTAGAACAACTCTATACAAGCACTTCCTTACAAACCGTTATTCATGCCGACTTAACACATCATCATATTCTATTTCACCCTCAGACAAAGAAAATTGCTGGCATCATTGATATTGGAGACGCACAAATTGGTGATCCTGCATTTGATTTTGCTGGATTATACGCTGATTATGGGCATGACTTTACATTAGAAGTGTACAACACATATACTGCTTTAACGAACAACAAGGATACAACGTTTTTCGAGCGAATTATCTCTTTTTATCAATATAGTCCTATACTCCATAATCTCCTATATGGTTTCGAAACAAACAATGAACAAATAATAGAAACAAACAAACGAGAACTATTACGGATGCTAGAGGGAATACGGTCACCCCCCCACCACTTAAACGCTAACACGTTTTTTGAAGTGAGAGCTTGAAGATGGGGACTTCTTTCGGAAATACATTACATGCCATTATTTTTTTCCCTTTTATCACCAATAAATAACTATTTTCGAAAAATTGATGAAAAGGTACAAGCTTGTCCGTGAGCCATACATATACTACAAATGAGCATAGTTCTTTCTTAACCCTCTCTAACGGAAAGAATTTGAAGCAACTGCGATATTCGCAGTTGCTTTTTTTCATTTCTTACTATTTGTTCATTTTCCCCCGCTATTCGTGGGCAGTAAAAGCAGGGGAATTTCAGGGGGGAAACTGCCCATAAAAGCCCGATTGGTGAGAGCTTTCCATCAGTGAGAAAAGCGTCACTGATGGAAGTTTCACTTTATTCTTTCAATAGTTCCATTGCAGTTTGCAAAAATAACTGTGCCCCGCGAATTAATGCTGTTTCGTCTACATCAAACTTAGAATGATGATGCGGATAACATGTTTCTTTATTTTTATTCCCTGTTCCTAGTTTTATAAAACAACCTGGGGCCTTTTGTAAATACGCCGAAAAGTCCTCTCCCCCCATAGAAGGGGAAAGCGAGATAACACTATCTTTTCCAAACAATGTAATCGCACTATCTTCTACTATTTTTGTTACATACAAATCATTTATGACTGGGTTATATCCATACCGATACGTATATGTGTACGTTGCATCATGTGCTGTTGTAATTCCTTTTACAATTTGTTCAATAACCCCTTCAGATTCTTGTCTTAATCTATTCTCAAAGCAACGCACCGTTCCTATAATCGTCGCTGTCTCAGGAATAATATTATCGGTCGTTCCACCATGAAATTGCGTAACCGAGACCACGCGTTGTTCAAATGCATCAGTCCGTCTTGAAACAAGATGCTGTAAATTTGTAATAATTTGTGCACCAATTACAATTGGATCCACTGTTTGCTTCGGATGAGCAGCATGTCCTCCTCTTCCTTTAATTTCAATTGTAAATACATCAGGTGCTGCCATCATTGGCCCGTAGGCAATTCCGATTTGCCCACTATCTAGTCCTGACATGACATGCAAACCGATCACATAATCTACACCATCCATAACGCCTGCCCTGACCATCTCTTGTCCCCCGCCAGGGTATTGTTCTTCAGCATGTTGAAACAAAAGGCGAATTTCTCCTCCCCATTCATCATCATATTTTGCTAATGCTTCTGCTACACCAAGTAGAATTGCGGTATGGGCATCATGACCACAAGCATGCATAACTCCCGGTACAATTGATGAATACGGCTTCATTGTCTGCTCTTGTATGGGAAGTGCATCGATATCTGCACGAATTGCAATCGTCTTACCCGCACCTTTTCCTTTCCGCGTTGCCATTACACTACATTCCGTTGGTCTCGTTAGGTCAAAATAAGAAAATGAATGCAATGTGTCATATACAAACTGCGCTGTGTGCTTTTCCTGAAATGACAACTCAGGGTGCTGATGCAAATAGCGCCGCCAATTTCGAATATTTTCTTCAGACAGGTAACATAACCAATTTACTTGAGATGTTTTCATCCTCTTCAACTCCCTATTCTATTTTTACCAATCTTATTCCATCATGAATGACCGTATTCTCTTGTTTAATAAGAGTTTATGTACTATCTTAGTTAGAAGTAACATATTCTTGTCTCTTTCCGTCGCAAAGGAATTACAATTCGATCTGGAATGTAATATAATTGTTAAGTTAGGGATTTTCTTTTTTAACATTTAGTGCTACTATCAGAAAAGAGCCTTTCTGTCTTAGATTCACCTAAAATGTGGAATTTTTGTGTTTTTCAAAGTGATGTAGGATATGATACTTACATACGGATACTATTTTATAGAGAGGGACAGACATGAAAACATTAAAAGAAATATGGTCTCAACCACTCACGCAATGGATTGCAAAAACTTGTTACTACCTTGCAATTTTATTTGCTTTACTATGGTTGTATGGATTCCAAGATACAAATACAAGTACATTTATTTACAATGAATTTTAGGGTGGGAGCGTTATGAAGTTATTAGAACAGATTGAAAAGTGGGCGCTTGAAACGCCTGACCAAACCGCTTACGTTTGGCGAGATGCGAAGATTACGTACAAGCAATTGAAAGAAGACTCTGATGCATTAGCACATTGGATTTCTTCTCAATATGGAGATGACCGTTCACCAATTATGGTTTATGGGCATATGCAACCAGAAATGATTATCAGTTTCCTAGGGTGTGTAAAAGCTGGTCATGCGTATATTCCGGTAGACCTTTCCATTCCAGCTGATCGTGTGCTGCGCATTGCAGAAAGTTCTGGCGCAAAGCTACTTTTATCTCCAACTGATGTTACAGTTGCTGATTTACCAGTTCATATTATTGATGGAAACAAATTAGAAGATATTCTTCATACTCATAAAGGAAATATCCCAAATCCTGAACATGCAGTAAATGGCGAAGACAACTTCTACATCATTTACACATCAGGCAGTACGGGAAATCCAAAAGGTGTACAAATTACGTATAACTGCCTTGTAAGCTTTACAAAATGGACGGTTGAAGACTTCAACTTACAAACAGGACAAGTCTTCTTGAATCAGGCGCCTTTCTCATTTGATTTATCTGTTATGGACATTTATCCATCATTAGTAACCGGCGGTACACTATGGGCAATTGATAAAGATATGATTGCACGTCCAAAAGATCTATTTGCTTCTTTAGAACAATCAGATATACAAGTTTGGACATCTACACCGTCCTTTGCAGAAATGTGTTTAATGGAACCATCTTTCTCAGAAAGTATGCTTCCAAATATGAAAACATTCTTATTCTGCGGTGAAGTATTATCTAATGATGTTGCAAAAAAATTGTTAGAGCGTTTCCCAAAAGCTACGATTATGAATACATATGGTCCAACAGAAGCTACTGTTGCAGTAACTGGTATTCATGTAACAAATGAAGTAGTGGAGAAATATAAATCTCTTCCAGTCGGTTACTGTAAATCAGATTGCCGCATCATCATTATGAAAGAAGATGGTACAATTGCGGCTGATGGTGAGAAAGGTGAAATCATCATCGTTGGTCCAAGTGTAAGTGTTGGATACTTAGGAAGTCCTGAGTTAACAGAAAAAGCATTCACTGTTATTGACGGCGAACGCGCTTATAAAACAGGTGACGCTGGCTATTTAGAAAATGGACTTCTTTTCTATAACGGTCGTCTTGATTTCCAAATTAAGCTACACGGTTATCGTATGGAATTAGAAGAAATTGAACATCACCTTCGTTCTTGTTCATATGTGGAATCGGCTGTTGTACTTCCAATTAAAAAAGGTGAAAAGTATGACCACTTATTAGCAGTTGTTGTTCCAGGTGAACATTCTTTTGAAAAAGAATTCAAATTAACATCTGCGATTAAAAAAGAACTCAATGAACGATTACCGAATTACATGATTCCACGAAAATTCATGTATCAATCTTCAATTCCAATGACACCAAATGGAAAAGTAGATCGTAAAAAATTATTGAGTGAGGTTACAGCATGACCCCATATGCATCATTTTATTTTTTCGCTATTGTAGGCATTTTGCTTATCCCTACCATTATTGCTGGGTTAAGAGGGAAAATGCTACGCAAATACAATGCGGTCGTAACACTTATTATGCTGGCTGTTATCTTTTCAGATAAACCAATACAAGCTGTTGCACTAGCAATATTTGCAATTTGGCAATTTATTTTGATTAAAGGTTATTTAGCGTTAAGGCAGCGTGAAAACAAAACGAGTACTTTTTGCATCGCTGTTATTTTATCGATTTTGCCACTTATTTTGGTCAAAATCGTACCTGTTATTCCAGCTTTAAAATCAATCGTATTATTTAATGATATACCAGCTATCAAATTAATTGTGTTTCTTGGTATATCCTACGTAACATTTAGAGCTGTACAAATGATATTTGAAATTCGTGATGGTCTGATTAAAGAAATATCGCTATTTAAGTTTTGGGAGTTCCTTTTATTCTTCCCAGCAATTTCAACTGGTCCGATTGATCGTTATCGTCGATTCCAAAAAGATGTAGAGAAAACACCATCAGCAGATGAGTATAAAGCAATGCTTTATACAGGAATCAATCGTATTTTCCAGGGCTTTCTTTACAAATTTATTATCGCATATTTAATAAACAAACACCTTTTAGATACACCACTAACGAAACAACTTACATTTTCATCAGTTATGACTGATATGTATGCATATAGTTTCTACTTATTCTTCGACTTCGCTGGATATAGTGCTTTTGTAATTGGTGTGAGCTACTTAATGGGAATTAAAACACCTGAAAACTTTAATAAACCGTTTATAAGTCGTAATATTAAAGACTTTTGGAACCGTTGGCACATGAGTTTATCATTCTGGTTCCGCGACTTTATTTATATGCGCTTTGTCTTTTTTGCGACAAAGAAAAAACTAATTAAAAACCGTTATACAATTTCTTATATCGGTGCTTTTTTAAACTTTTTCATTATGGGAATTTGGCACGGACTAACGTGGTATTATATTGTTTATGGCTTATATCATGCCATTTTGTTTATTTCATTTGATATTTTTGAACGAAAAAACAAAAAACATAAGTTTTGGCCTAACAATAAGTTCACACACGTCCTGGCTATTATTATTACATTCCATTTTGTTTGTTTCGGTCTTCTGATCTTCTCAGGTGATCTAAACAGATTCTTTAGTTAAACACTTCTTAGTATAAAGACTAAGAAAACACAAATTATGGTTATAAAGGAGAATAAACAATGGCTGAATTTAAAGATCAAGTATTAGATATTTTAGAGGAAGTATGTGAAAATGACATCGTAAAAGAAAATACAGATGTACAATTATTTGAAGAAGGAATTCTTGATTCTTTCGGTACGGTATCATTATTAGTAGAATTCCAAGAACGTTTAGGTATTGAAGTGCCTATTTCTGACTTTGATCGCGACGAGTGGGCAACACCAAATATGATTATTAAGAAACTGGAAGATATGCGATGAAAAAACCAACGTTTGGCCCGATGCTTCTAGCATTTGCTCTTTTTTGCGTGGTGTTATTTATTCCACCACGCTTCCTTTTACCACTTATCGGGGAGCAAAAGGTCGACGATGCCGCAACATCTTTAAAGAAAGAAATGTTTCAAGGCATTGCAATGCAACAAAAGATGCTAGAAGATCCAAAATTCCTTCCGATGTATGGCTCATCGGAATTTTCTCGCTTGGATGTATACCATCCATCGAACTACTTTAAAGTAAAAGATCAAGAATTTACACCGTTTCTTATCGGTCGCGGTGGAACACAAAGTCTTACTCACGTATTAAGTCTAGCCTCCTCTATGGATCAGTTAGAAAATCGCAAAATTGTCTTTGTCCTTTCACCACAATGGTTTGTAAAAGAAGGTTTAGATGAAGTCCATTTTGCGCCAAACTTTTCGTCTCAACAAGCGTACCATCTTATCTTTAACAATGACTTAAAGCCTGAGATGAAAAAGCAAATTGCTAAGCGCTTATTAAAATATGAAATTGTTCAAAAAGACACACTCCTAAAAACTTCTTTAGAAGGAATTGTGTATGATGATACAAAACATAATGTGAAAGCAGCGGCGGCAAAACCATTTGCATACGTATATCGTAATATTTTAGACCGCAAAGATTTAGTTGCATCAATATTCGATATTAAACCGCGAAAAACACATATAGATCCTGAATTAAAATCGCTTGCTTGGGAAGAAATTCGTAACCGAGCAGAAAAAACTGGTGAATTGGAATCTAAAACGAATCCATTCGGCATTGAAGATCCGTACTATAACAAGGGAATTAAGAAGAAATTAGAACGTCTAAAAGGTTACCGCTCAAATGAATCATTTAATGAATCACCAGAGTATGACGATTTCCAATTAGCCTTAGACATTTTAAAACAATCGCATGCAAAACCATTATTTATTTCTGTTCCTGTTAATGGTCCGTGGTACGATTATGCTGGATTCCCGAAAGAACGCCGAGATGTATACTATAAGAAAATTAATGAGCAAATTGCCAAAGCTGGATTCCCAGTTGCAGACTTTTCAAGCCACGAATATGATAAGTATTTCTTAAAAGATACGATGCATTTAGGCTGGAAAGGCTGGGTATATGTCGACGAGGCACTTCAACAGTTTTATAAAAGTAACTAAAGCGAACGCTTGAATTTTTCAAGCGTTCTTTTTTTACTTACAAATCGTGCTTTGTAATCTAGTTAATGTCTCCTTCGTCTCTTTCACCACTCGCATAATAATGTGCTCTGCCTCTTCTACTTGTGCTAAGGACGAAGCTTGCCCTGCCCAAAGTGACATATACTCATGATTATTTTGATTAACTGCTGCTTGACGAATTTCTGTTGTTAATGCGTTTTGAATTGGATACGCAGGAAATTTCTCTTCTTTATTTTTTAATTGTTCGATAAAACTATTTTGAATTCCTCTTGCATATTTACCTGAAAATGCACGTGTCATTGTCGTACTTTGGTCTGTACTCTTAATAATTGCTTCTTTGTGTGCCTTATGAGCTGCACTTTCATAACAAGTTAAAAAAGCTGTGCCCATTTGTACTCCTTCGGCACCGAGTGCATAAGCTGCCACTACACCCCGGCCATCCATAATTCCACCTGCCGCAACAATAGGAATGTGAGGAATAGCATCAACAAGCTGTGGAATCAATGCAGTTGTTCCAATCATAGAATCTTGTTCTTTCCCTAGAAATGTCCCGCGATGCCCTCCTGCCTCACTTCCTTGTCCTACAATAATATCTACACCTAAACCTTCCAATACCTTTCCTTCTGCCACATTTGTTGCCGTACCAATAATTTTTATCCCATGTCTTTTTAACAAATCTATTTCTTCTCGCGCTGGTGTATCAAAAGTAAAACTAAAAACAGGTACATTCTCTTCGATAAGAATTTTCAGCTGTTCTTTATAGCTCTCCGGTAACTGTACCGTTTGCTTTACTATTTCCAATTGCAATTGTTCCCGAATAGGTTGTAATAAATGCTGTGCTTCTTCTACTTCTTGTTCATTCATTTGTATATCATTTATAATAAACAAGTTCACTGCAAACGGTTTATCCGTTAACTGCCGAATAGCACGTACTGCATGACGAATTTGTTCAGAACTCATATATCCTGCACCTAGTGTTCCTAATCCTCCGCTATTAGACACAGCTGCTACTAACTCTGGTGTTACAACTGTCCCGGCCATCCCCGCTTGAATAATTGGATATGTAATTTGCAACTTCTCACATACTCGGCTATAAAACATTTCTTTCTCCCCTTTCTCTTATACTTTCTTGGCCATCAAAACCATTTCCTTCTTTCTGCAATTATTGAATACCCATTACATAAATATAGTGTAAGAAAGGAGGGAATTTGATGCAGTACCCAGAGCCATTACAATACGGAGATACCGTTATGATCATCGCTCCAGCTGGCCCCCCATCTTTAGATCACATTTTGCAAGCAAAACAAAAATTCGAAGAGATGGGATTATGCGTTATCATTGGAAAGAGTGTACAAGAAAAACGAGGCTATTTAGCTGGAGATGATACCGTTCGTCTTCATGATTTGCACGAGGCCTTTACAAACCCATATGTAAAAGGGATTTTTTGTGCTAGAGGAGGATATGGGGCTGGTCGCCTTCTACCTTTCATTAACTATGAGCTCATTCGAAGTAACCCTAAAATTTTTTGGGGTTATAGCGATATTACAGCTTTACATATCGCTTTCGGGCAATTTGCAAGGCTTGTTACGTTTCATGGCCCTATGATGGAGGAAGTTGGAAAGGGACTTGATACGCTCTCTTTCTCTTCCTTCAATCAACTTTTTCGTCCGTGCTCTATTATTCTAGAAGGAGGAGCGTTTCTTCACTCTTTCAATTGTTGTATCACTGCTCCTCTTGTCGGCGGAAACTTGGCTGTCATTACAAGTACGCTTGGTACACCGTACGAAATTGATACAAAAAATAAATTATTATTATTGGAAGAGATCGGCGAAGAGCCTTATCGCGTCGATCGTATGTTAAATCAATTACGCTTAGGAAAGAAATTTGAACAGTGTGCCGGCGTTATTTTTACAAGTTGTCACAAATGTACATCTTCAAAACCAGCTTTATCTATTTCTGAAATTCTATATGATTACATTATCTCTTATCATATTCCCCTTTTGTATAACTTACCAGTTGGTCATATACAACCAAATATAGGAATTCCTCTTGGTGTCCCTGCTACAATAAATGGGAAACAAAAAACGCTTTCTATCTCTTCTGGTATAAAGTGAAACTTCCGTCAGTGGGGGTTTTCTCTTCATCCTCCACTGACGGTTAGCCCGGCCAATCGAGCTTTTACGGGCAGTTATCCCCCACCTATCTTCTTTAGAAAAGCGGAAGCGGCTCGCTCAGAATCGTAGGGCGTTGGAGCACCCGACAGAGAGGCTCTTTTTGCCTCGTTCGAGGGAGCGAAACGACCGGAGATTCTAGCCGCTAGATCTGGACAACGTTTTCCTCTCAATATAGAGATCCACGAATAGCGGGATCAAGTAAACTTTTCATCAAGGAGAGTTTCTTCATTTTCTCTGACTCTTATACTACTTTTATAGGAAAATAAAAAGGAGAAGCTTGTCTTGCTTCTCCTTTTTCCATTCATTAATTCTTATTGTTGTTATTGTTGTTGTTCTTATTATTCCACATGTTCCAACCATAACAGCAGTTATATTTATTATTATTATTGTTATTCTTGTTATTATTATTGTTATTGTTGTTGTTGTTGTTGTTATTATTATTGTTGTTCCACATGTTCCAACCATAACAGCAGCTATTCTTATTGTTATTGTTATTGTTGTTAGCCATATACCCCCATCCTCTCTTGGTCAAGCTACTAATACTATATGTCCCCTTGAAAGAATGGTAACGGCAATTTATTGATAATAGTTAAAAATTCTTCCCGAAGCAATATCAGCAATTTCTGGAGGTGTAAATGTTTTATCAAGATCTGTGCCGACATTTAAGACTGCTGTTGCTTCCGCATCAATGCTATCAAATAACTCTTTTCCGCGAATCGAAATAACAGGTACATCTTCAGGCAATGCAGCTTGTAAAAATTCAAGTTGCGTAAAAAATGGTAAAATCCATCTTCCTTCCCCTTGAAAATAGCGTAAATGCACTATTCCTTGTGTATCTCCTTCTTCTATATCAACTGTTCCTGCAACATAAACGTGTGTTGTTAATAATGTTTCATAAAATTCTTTTTGCTTTTGTTGATCTCCATCAGCTAATGCTAATAATGTTTCTATTTTTTTTACTGGAATATGTGCCATACGCCCCACCCTGCTTTCAAAATTATTGTAATGTAATTATACAAAATATTCTTATTTTTTTCTATAAAATTATTTTTTACAATAACATCAAGTAACTGCTCAGTCATTCATGTATTTGTCTTTTCAGAAGTACATTACAACTGATATGGAACATGCCTTCCCTCAACGAAAATTTCTTTTATTATATTTATTCAAAAAATTCATAAAACACTCTTGCAATGAGCATAAGAATGTTTTGTTGTGTATTAAAATACAAAATCGAGAAAGGGGCACCACAGTGAAAATTTGGTTTTATGAAAAATTAACTACCACAAATGATTTACTCGGTATTTGGGATAACGTTCCCACAATTCCGCGAATCGGTGAGAAAGTAGAAATTTTAAAGAAAATACGTACTGTAACAGACATTACATATATAAAAAATGGGAATAATTTTCATGTTGAAATTCTTATTTCCTAAAGAAATAAGCTCTCCATTACTTTCAGGAGAGCCTTTCTCTTTCATCTGCTTTTTTTATCACAACTGTATCATTCACTAGTTCCACTTTTACATAATCACGTTCTTCTAAACCTAAATGATTGACCGCTTCATCTGGTAATTCAACAGCCATGTAGCGCTCTGTGAAGACAACTTGACTATATGTAGCTTGCTCTGCAATCAAATCAACTTGTTTTTCTTCTTTAATACTTCGCAATGATGGCAGTCCAACTTCTTTTACAGTGCGCCAATTTCGACGAATAAAGGGAATAAGCCATAATAAGCTAATAATAATAACAACAAGGCCGATCCATAAATTACTCTGCGCTTGCAACTCAGCAATTTTTACCGGTTCCTGTGCGCTGCTATCACTAAATTGAATAATGGTAACGACAGTATTGTTTAATGCATGCACAATTATATTTGTCCATAAGCTTTTCGTTTTAATGTATAACAGGCACATTACAACACCGAATAAAAAAGCACCAATCACATCTATGTGCCCAAATCCAAAAATCAGTGAAGAAATAATAATGGCCCGTTTCATCCCCCACTTATACGCCATTCGGTTTAAGAAAAAGCCTCGAAAAATCACTTCTTCCATAATTGGAGCAAATATGCAAGCTGAAATGACACTAAAAATCGTTGTAAAAGTAGTGCTCATATCAATAACATTTCCATCACTTAATAAATCAACTAAAAAATCAGGAATCAGCTGAGCTAGTATGTAAAATTGAATAAATGAAATGCCGAATGAAAAAATCATTCCCATAGCCGTAGCGATTAAAATAAGGCCCCATGGAATGGACAATGGTTTATCAAAAAAACTCGTAAATACTGCATTATGCTTTTTCATCTTATAAAACAACCACAGTAATGGAAATGCAAAGAAAACGAAAGTGTCTGTGACAAATTCCAATACATTCTCTTCAGCACCTATTCCTCCTAGCAGAAGGTATACAAGGAATGAACTTAGAATCATCCATCCAAAAAAACTACGCAGTCGAATACGCGAAAATGCAAGATTAATAGAAAACACCTCCAACATGATATATATAACTTGAAAAACCAACATAAACCACTTTTTTTAGATGGGCGAGAGCGTCTAGCCATACTTGGAGCGGTCAGGACCCTTTTCTGCCACGGACAATGTGAAAATAAAGGGTGCTAACAAAAAGTGAATATATCTATATTATAGTATCAATACGCTGCAATTTCTTCCTTTTTTTACAAACTTAACCCTGCATCATCCTACTACTTTCCAAAATAAATCCCCGCTTAAGCGAGAACGTATTCTTATAAAACATCACGTTTTTGGAACAATGCACTCGAAGCAACGAGTAAAATTACAAAATGAGCTAACACAAATAGCAAGGAAGTTGTAAAGCTAAACTCTGTAAATATTGGTTTTGCTCCTTGACTTAATAACTCATTACTATCATACATATTTAAATTCAAGTGAAACAATACAATATATTTTGCTGTACCTTGAGCAAATTGGAATACTAGCAATTTTAACATTCCCTCTAGGAAGAAGAAAAATAGTGTAATAACTAATGGTAAAACTGATTTTCTAAAAATATTGGCTAGCAAAAATGCAACTGTTGGATAAAAGAATATCGGTAAAATATTATATGCAAAGCGTTTTAACAAAATTGCAAAAGTTACTGCTCCAGTGTCCCCGCCAAACGCAATAAGACCAATTAACATTGCTATAAGTAAAGCAGTAATACATACGAATAATATCGCTAAGAGAACTGTAATATACTTTGAAAATAAGATCGTAACTCGCTTTCGCGGACGAATTAACAATTGTTTAATTGTTCCTTTTTGAAACTCATCTGTAATTGTGCGGGATGCTAATGTAACTCCAAAGATTGTTGTAAACGTAGCAATCATGCCGATATTTTGCTCTGCAAACATAATAAATCCTTCAATTTTGATTTCAGGCGGAGCCCATTTTTTAATAATAACTGCTGCGGCAATTTCTAATACTGCTAACACAACTAACAATATATACATACTCTTTTTCGCATGTAACTTTAAAAATTCATTTTGAATTAATTTTATCATTATGCTTTTCCTCCTCCTGTAACTGCTAAGAATTCATCTTCTAATGATTTATTTTGGATTGTTACACTGTACACAAGAACATCAGCATGCACTAAATTTTTCACAAGTTGCGGAATTTCCTCTTTCATAATAGATACAATAATTTTGTTTTCTTGTATGGTTCCTTTAATCAGTTCATTCGCTTCTTCTACTTGATCCACTTCAAACGCTACTACGAGTTGCTCATCGCCTTTTACCTGCTCGCGCAAACTATACTCTTGCACAAATTGTCCATTCTTAATAATAACGACACGATCACACATCAGCTCAATTTCACTTAATAAGTGACTGGATACAATGACTGCAATGTTTTCCTCTTTTGCTAAACGCTGCAAATAATTGCGAATTTGACGAATTCCTGCTGGATCTAAACCATTTGTTGGCTCATCTAAAATTAAAATTTTTGGATTATGCAATAGCGCTTGGGCAATCCCTAAACGCTGTTTCATACCAAGAGAATATGTTTTTACCTTTTTATGAATCGCATGTTCTAGCTCAACAAGCTTTATAATTTCAGCAATCCGTTCTTTATCAATTGGTGTAACAGCCATATTCGCAAAATGCTTTAAATTTTGCATTCCTGTCATATAATCATATAGTTCAGGATTCTCTACAATCGCTCCAATGTACTCTAACGCTTTCTCTCGTTCAGTACGTATACTATGACCACAGATTGTAATATCGCCTTCTGTTACTGAAATCAGCCCTGTCATCATGCGAATTGTCGTCGTCTTCCCGCTCCCGTTTGGCCCAAGGAAGCCGTATACTTCCCCTTCCTGTACTTCAAACGAAAGACCACGAATAATTCCGGTACTTCCTATTTTTTTATGGACATTTTCTAATTTCACTACTACATTTCCCAATGCCTATTCCTCCTTTAAACCTCTAATTTTTTGTCGATGATGTAGGATGCTATGAATATAAAAAGGAACGTCGATAACAAAGTAAAGCATACGTATGAAATACTCGCCCCTTCATTCATATAAAATGATGTTTCAAAAAAACCATTTTTATCTATAAATCCAATATGCTTGGTAGAGAATATATATCTATCTACTTTTTCCAAGAGAATAGTTATAAAAAATTGAATTCCACCTAGAAACACAAAGAAAAATATAAATAATATCTTACTTAATACCGAATTCACATTAAAAAGTTTTATAATTGTGATTATGAGATATATAGAAGTTAAAATACTAGTTAAATCTATAATCCATAAAAAGATAGAAAAGAAATGATGAAGCAACCCAAATTTATAAAAGTATTGCATTGCTCGTTGCATCTCTCCATTTGTATTTTTCCCGTAAATATCTAAAGAGAAAAAATGAACAAATCCTAAACCGATTAAAGACAGTAGAATGACCAGTAGCGTAAAAAACAATAGGTTAGCATATATATAATTTTTAGCGGGAATAGCTGTATATCGAATCATAGAATTTTTTAACATTTTCCGAAATGATGAGACGGCTATTAATCCAATTGAAAATACCGTTATAGTAAATAATAATATAAATAAAACCAATATTACATTTTGTTTCATTGGAGTCATGTGCTTAGCAGAACCCATAAAATTAAATAAAAGAATAAGCGAAATCGTAATGAATCCTAGGTAAATCATCCATATTTTCTTTTTATTACAGTTATATAAATAATGAAGAAGTGGATTCATTGTCCAAAAACCTCCTTGAACAATTCGTGTATTGCTTTTCCTCTTTGAAAACGAAGATCTTCTACATTTTCATGTAACACAATTTCTCCGTCCTTTAAAAAGATGACTTCATCAAATAAGCTTTCAATTTCGCCAATTAAATGAGTAGAAATTAAAATTGTGCAGTCTTCACGATAAAATTGTAAAATTAACTCTAGTACATGCTCTCGTGAGACGAGATCAATTCCGCCAAGCGGTTCATCTAGTACATACAGTTTCGCATGCCTTGAAAAGGTTAAAATAAGTTGTAGCTTTTCTACCATTCCTTTTGATAAAGCATTAATTTTTTCTTCTAATGGAATTTTCAACTTTGCAATTGTATCCACCGCTTTTTGAATATCGAAATCTTCGTGAAAATCGCGATAAAAAAACAAAGCATCTTTTACAGTCATCCACTCTTCAAATATAGGACGATCAGACATGAATGAGACGATTTTTTTCGTTTCTCGACTTACTTTCTTATCAGCAATGAAAATATTTCCTTGGGAAGGGTGTTGTAAACCAACAATCATTTTCAGCAGCGTCGTTTTTCCACTACCATTATCCCCGACAAGACCAATAATTTTCCCTTCTGTTATTGTGATGTTTACATCTCTAATAACAGCTTTTAAATCGTAACGTTTCCATAGATTTTCTATTTTCACTAATTCTCGCAACTGTTCTCCCCCTTTTTCTCTTCTAATGAAGAATGAAGAATGGACAACATTTCCACTTCTGAAAACCCTAAGTTGTTCATTCCATTTATAAAGGCATGAAGCAACTCTTTCGCCATATCTTTTCGCAGCTCCATAATTTTCTCTCCTTCAGTTGCTACATATCTTCCCATTCCTCTACGTGTCTCAACGATACCCTCGCGTTCTAACTCCTGAAATGTACGTTGAATTGTATTCGGATTCACTTGTAACTCACCCGCTAATTCACGTACAGAGGGAATTTTACTACCAGGCAATAAATGACCTGTTACAATTTCCTTTTTTATAAATTCCATCACCTGAATGTAAATTGGAATGTTGGGAGAAAATTCAATTTTCATTTCTTCCTCCTATTGTTTTAGTGTGCTAATTAAATAGTACACTATGATACAAAAAATGTAAACTTTTTCTCGCAAAAAAGAGCGCCCTATACATATAGAGCACTCTTTTTATTAAAAGTTAAATACAAAATCATCATCCGATAATTTTTCAACATTTGTTGCTTTTACATAACCATTCCCTTTTACAGAGAAGAAATCATGGTTCTTCGTATCTGTACGTAAACCATTTAATACGATTGGGTTAATTTCTTCTTCTTCAAAGTGCGGTTCTAATCCTAAGTTCATTAACCCTTTATTCGCATTGTAACGAACGAAACGATTTACCTCTTCCACAAGGCCAATCGATGTATAGATTTCATCTGTATACGCTGTTTCAATTCCGTACAA
The DNA here is from genome assembly GCF_023715645.1 of Bacillus cytotoxicus. Taxonomy (GTDB): domain Bacteria; phylum Bacillota; class Bacilli; order Bacillales; family Bacillaceae_G; genus Bacillus_A; species Bacillus_A cytotoxicus_A. The sequence goes on from NZ_JAMBOP010000002.1 coordinate 161,096, forward strand.
CTCTAATAACAGATCCTTCGTTTCTTTTTGCACTTCTTCTTGTTCTTCAGCAGAAAGTTCTGCAAAAACTTGCTGTGCTAAAATACCGACGAATACGCCGTGGATGGACTCGTCCTTAGTCTTCACATAGGTTCGCTATTCCTATATCGCTTTCGCAGCTTACTGTTACCAGTAAGAAGAGACCATATCACCTACCTTTACAGGTAGCCTTCCATTTCGATTTAAGGGATTTTCACCCACCGCTTGGCCCTACTCCTATTGCGGAATTTCACCGCCTACGGGATGGTCGTTGAACGTTCCTTTATCTATATATCGCACCCACCATTGTTTGTATAACTTACGATGACGGATGCGGCTGGCTGTGCCACCCGATAACCCATATTTTTCCGTACATGTTATCGCCAGATAAAGGCTTCGCTGCTGATTATCCTCCTTTGGCTATCCCCCAATCTATCTTGGATAAATTAAGAATAAGCTGTATGAATCTTCTCGTCAATATCGTGATGAAAAGGTCCACAGTAGGACTTCCCAGCAATTAGAAAGGTTTTTCAATCGACATTACTGCCGAAAGCCGCTAAAGTCAACGGATTATTAAATTTATAATTTCTCCACTCGCCGTTAATTTTCCTTGCCCTGCTAAATACAGCGGATAGAAGAATCCACTATAGAACAAGTAGCTTTCCAAGAACACACTTGCTACCATTGCCATGTATAGCTCTTTTTTTGTTACTTGAGGCTTTAATAAACGACGATAGTAATTTGTAATGATACTTGATTTTTTCTCAAGTATCGGATGTGTATCTACCCATTCAAAAATCCCATCAATTTCTTCTTCAGTTGCAAGTGTTGTAAAAATGTGACTGTAACTTTTCGCGTGTACTTCTTCCATAGCTCCCATGAACGCAAGCACACTCTTTGCTTGTAAGTTCTCAAGGTGCACAAGAATAAGTGGCATTCCCTCGCCGCCTTGCTTCGTATCTAGAAGTGTTAATCCTCCAAGTACACGCTTATAAGCAATTTGTTCTTCCTTCGATAACTGCACCCACGTATTTTTGTCAGAAGAAACTGCGATCTCCTCTTCTGTCCAAAACTGAGCGATGTTTTGCTTCCAAAACATTAAACTAAAATCGTCCTCTTTCTTGTTCCAGTTTACCGCGCGCATTGAATCGCCCCTTTATTATATTGTTGCATCGTTCTAACGTGCGGTAAAACTTCCATTTCATAATGAAAATCTCACCGCACGTTAGAACGTAAATTTGATTACTTAGCATGAGCAGGGTTTAGAAAAACCCTGCTCATGCTGTTTTATATATCCATTTTTTATTTTTCGACAGCTAAATCCCTGCTATGCAGAATAAAAAGTAACCTACAATCATTTTCTCTTTCTGTTTTTACTTCGCATGTGGCAGAAAAAGGCCCTGACCGCTTCTATGCATGGCCAGATACTCTCTTCCATCCAAAAAGAGGGGTCTTATGTCGTTTTTTTTAATTGATGTATATATAATAACTATCAATTGTATACTCTTCTACTAAAAAAACACATTATACTGTGCAGGCTACACACTCTTCCACACTTAACTTACGTGTTCTTGTGTAATACAAGCTCTTTAATCCTTTTTTATGAGCATAAATATAGTAACGTGCTAACTCACGAGTAGAAATATCACTATTTACGTAAAGAATTGTACTAATCCCTTGGTCAATATGCTCTTGAACTTCTGCGATTAAATCAATGAGCTTAAACTGATTCATATCGTAAGAAGATTTGTAGTACCAGAACGTATCTTTTGATAAGTACGGCATTGGATAATATGTCGTAGCATTCGCATACGTTCTTGATTCAATTTGGCTTACGATCGGCATCACAGAAGATGTGGCATTCTGCACGTAACTGATCGACTGCGTCGGAGCAATTGCTAATCTATATGAATTATATAAACCATGTTTCTGTACTTGTTCTTTTAAGCTTGTCCAATCTTCTTTTGTTGGAACATGAATTCCTTCGAATAACTGCTGTACTTTCTCAGTTACTGGGCTATAATCCGTTGTTTCATACTTCTCAAAGTATGTGCCATTTGCATAATCTGACTTATCAAAGTCTTTAAATGTTTCGCCCTTCTCTTTCGAAATTTCCATACTCTTTTCGATGGAGTAGTAGTTCAGCATCATAAAGAACGTACGAGCAAACTCTTTCGCTTCTGCACTTTCATAAGCGATTTTATTTTTTGCTAAATATCCGTGTAAGTTCATCGCCCCAAGACCGACAGAATGAAGCTCCTCATTTGCTTTTTTCACAGTCGGTGCGTTCGGAATAATTGTCATATCAGAAACAGCCGTTAAAGCTTCCATTCCCGCATGAACCGCTTCACGCATTTCTTTATTCTCCATCACATTCACGATATTTAGTGAACCTAAGTTACAGTTAATATCACGACGGATAATGTCATCTGTACCATAATCGTTGATTTCAGATGTTTCTTGTAACTGGAAGATTTCAGTCTCGAATGTTCAACCGAGGTCGCTACTCTCAGCCCGTTGTTTACACAACTGCTGTATGTCACCATACAGGACAGACTATATCATCACCTACAGCATAACCTGATTAGGTGCTCCGCTTTTCGAACGCCAATTGCTTGCGCTCTACTCCCATATGGGATAGTCGTTAGGCTTTTACTTATCTTATTCTTTCAGAAAGTCTCTTATAATTAGGATACTTTTCACTATCTAAACGTCTTATGACAGTTGGAGTTGATACTCCTAATGATTCAGCAGCTTCTTTAATGCTCTCATATACTAAACCATTAACACTCACCTTACATGTTGGGTTATTCGACTTTTTTTGCACTTTCTTCTTTGAAGAAATTCTCTTCCATTCTGGATAAGTGTCACTATCTAAACGATAACTTACAGTCGTTACCCCTAAATTTAAAGCTTTTGCAACCTCAGTTTGACTTTTATAATAAATCCCTTCAATGATAACAGCACTAGAATTGGCTTGTTTCACAGACTCAATCATTCTTGTAGTCTTAGCTCTACCATATTGATGATTACCTTTTCCACTCATTTGTTTTCTTCTCATTTCACGAATCTCCTCTTTTCGAGGATTATTAGAAAAGATATCGCCACCAATAGCAGTAAGCTTAACATTGTAGTATTCTTGTGAATTTACAGCATCAAGATTAATAATATATTCTTCCTCTAAGCGATTTAATTCTTCTTTAGAAAATGCTTCAACTAGTATATGTTTTTCAAAATTTTCTTTCCCATACTTTCTAATCGCTCGTTGAAGGTATAATCCAGATCCTAAGTATTTTCGCCAATCATTTTGTCTTTGGTATATACATTTACCAATATACTTCATTCCATTTATTTTGTTTACTGTCACATAAATAAAACCATAAGGGACTTTCTGATCCATTTCATCTGCCACCTTCTGCATCTAGATTCCCAAATACAGTAATTAACAGGAAGCAATTAATTTTATAAGATAAGATTTAGCACGGTAGGTTACCTCATTTTTGAGGCTTTCCCCGTTTAACGGAGTTTTCGACTAGTATTTCTACTAGAAGGTGCTACTTAGTTAACACAAGTTCGACATCTTCACAGTTCCAATACCCTTTAACGGATGTTGCTTATTCGCATTTGATTTAAACATTAAGTATGGATAACCAGACTCAAGCTGAATCATTGCAATTTTAATGAGCATATCGCGTGTGCTAATATCAAGCTGTTTCTTCTTGATATTTGGATTGCTCATCAATTCGTCATACATTTCATCAATGTCGATATCATCTAAATGTTTTCCGTACTCTTTATACACTGTATAAGGCGCGAAAACATGGAATGGTTCGTTTTTCTCAGCAAGCTCAAAGAACTTACTTGGAACAATAATTCCGATAGAAAGAGACTGAATACGGCTCTTCTCGTCGGCATTTATTTTTTTTGTATCGAGGAACTCAATAATATCCCAATGGAAAATATTTAAATATACTGCTCCTGCACCTTTTCTTTGCATCTTGTTACTCCATACTTTTAAAACATATGGGGGATAGTCATTTCTGCTACCCTCTCTATATCGCTATAGAGTTCAGACCATATCTTCTTCTCACCAAATTCTTTGTTTGGTTGGTTTGAGAAGCCAGGTTCGAGCTATATAGTCACCTACATAGCTACTTGGTCGTTGAACCTTCTCCTTATCTTATAGACTTAGGAGCTTGGCTGCTGATTTCCTGCAATCTTGGATTTTTAGGGGGCGCTACGTAATTTCTCCGTAGTATCCTACCTCGATATACTCAGGCGTTCCAGCAATTGACCCAGTTTTATAGTTGAGCCATAAGTTAACCCAACTGATTCGCATACGAAAACGAATCTTCAAGTAATTTCATAACTGGTACGACACCACTTGCTGCATTCTCGATACCTTTAATTTGTTCACCGCGTGCTCGTAGTTTGCTCAAGTTGAGCGCTACGCCGCCACCGATTTTTGATAGCTGCATCGCAGTATTAATATTAAACCCAATCGAATTTAAGCTGTCGTCCATCTCTAACAAGAAACAAGACACCATTTCTCCTCTTCTGCTTCTTCCTGCATTTAAAAAGGTTGGTGTCGCTGGTTGATAGTTTTGTTTGACAATCATACTTGCGAATTGTTTCGCCTTCTGGACGTTTCCTCGACCTAAGTATAACGATACAATTGCTACGCGATCAGGATAGCTTTCTAAGTATTGTTTTTGATCATTCGTTTTTAACGCGTAATCTTTATAAAACTTAGATGCTGCCATATAAGATTGAAATTCGAACTTTTCACCATATGCGATATCGTATACAGCTTCCACCTCGTCTATCTTATACTCGCTTAACACATCGTAGTAGTAATCATGTTCTAACATGTACTCGATGCGCTTCGCCACGCTATCAAAATGAACGGTATTCTCTTTCGCTTCTTCCATAAAGACAGCTAGTGCCTCTTTATCTTTGTGAAGCTGATAGAACCCGTCCTGCATTTGCGTGATCTCATTATTCAATTCAATGTGTCGCAATCTCCAGCACCCTCTCTTTAAATAATTCTACATCTTTATTTGTTCCAGATAACTCAAATTTTGATACCACCGGTACCTCATATCTCGTTGCAATCTTGTCTGCGCTTGCCCCAAACATATCTCCCCAATTGCGATTTCCGCTTGCAGATACTCCTTTTAAGCGGTCATGATTACGTTCTAAAAATTTCAAAACACGTTCCGGCACATTTCCAAAACCTGTTGTATACGTAATAAGGACAAATTCTTCATCTAATACGAGATTTTCATTAATTTGAACGGCCGGCATATTTAATTTGTGTATGAAACGCTTCACGTTTCCTGTCATAGAATCATATGCAACTAACATCTCCGACCCCCCTCTTACACCTTTTCACATCATGTTCGTTCTTGATGATTTCTCTATATATTGTATTACTTTTTAAAAAAGGACACAAGATATATGTATAATTTCTTTCTTTTTAAAAATTTATTTTTTCGACAAAAACGGCCGATCTTTTTACAATACAAAGAATATGAAACAACATTCTAAAAGACATGTCAATAAAGTGTATTTCAAAAAAGTTGTCAACGGATTTAGCCACATTTCCAAAAAAGTTCCTCGCATCAAATTGTCAAAAAAAGAAACATAAATGCGAAATCTACTTCTCATTTGTCATAAAAAAACGAACAGTCTCCTTATTAGAAACTGTTCGAAACCGGTTACATACTATATATAAATCCTGATTAAAAACAGGACATAAAAACCATTTTCTTTTTAGATGGTCGAGTGCGACTGGCCATGCGTAGAAGCGGTCTGGGCCTTTTTCTACCGCATGTAATGTTTAGCTCGTGCACTTCTATTCTTGAAGCTCTACGCGCACGATATCGCTCAAAAAGATATGATAGAAAATTTCATCTTTACATTGCATCGTAAAAACTGGTGATTCTTCATCGAAATAGGCAATTGTACCTTTAACTTTTTGAACAGAATTTTGAATTTTTGCTATTACAATCACACTTTGTTCTTGTTCATATGCCATTTTTAATTGCCCTATCATTTCCTTCATTCGCTTTCGCTTCTCCGGAAACATAACCATCCCAACAAATTTTCTTCCTTTCTCATCTTTCCAAAAACAGTCCCAGTGCGGAAGTATTCCTTGTTTAAACTCTCCCAAATAATCTCCTCTCCTTTCCCTTACGAACGCGGCATTTCCATATATGTATAAATGATTTTCGCGCCATGCTGTGCGTTACCTCGAAAATGTTTAAAGTCTTCTCGCTCTACTAAAACTTCACGAAATGTATAAAATACTTCTTTTGTTACAATATATTCTTGTATTTCATTATTTTTCAGCTGATCTAAAATTATATTTACTTGTTGTTTATCCATACGAATCCCCTCTCTGTCGTATTCTTATTTCACGACTACTTTTAAATATATCCAGTACTATTCCAGCAAATCATTTTTTATCATGCTACCTCTTATGATACAATAAAATGGATACCAGGAGGGATAACATGATTCGAAAAGCAAAACAAACAGATGCTAAAGCAATTTCTCCCTTATTGTACAACGCACTTCATGAAATTGCTGAAAAATTGACAGGCGGCACAAACGAAACAGAAGTTCTAGAAGGTTTAGAATATTGGTTTACGAAAAAGGAAAACCGACTCAGTTATGAAAATTGTTTCGTTGCAGAACGAGATGGAAAGGCTGTTGGTATTATTGTATCCTACCACGGAAGTGACGCAACTAAACTAGATAACAGAATCGTAAAACGATTACGAGATGTGAAACAAGATTCTTCTATTATATTAGAAAAAGAAGCAGAGGAAGATGAATATTATATCGATACTCTATCGGTTTCTGCTAAATATGGCGGACAAGGCATCGGTTCAAATTTAATTTCTACAGTTGAAGCACATGCTCAAAAAAAAGGGCATGAAAAAATTGCATTACTAGTAAACTTAGAAAACAAATCTGCGTTTTCTCTTTATAAAAAACTCGGTTATAAACAAGATAACATACTTTCACTTGTGGGCGAACCATATGCTCACTTAGTTAAAAATATATAATAGAATAGAGCGGCACAATTAATCATAATTGTGCCGCTCTATTCCATATATCCACTTTAATTTTCCGCCATCCAATTTGCTGTTATGTAAAACAAAAGGTGATATATACTCGTTTACTCACTTTGTTTTAACATTGCACGTGGCAGGAAAAGGCACTGACCGCTTCTATCCATGGCCAGTCGCTCTCGCCCTTCTAAAAAGAAATGGGTTTTTATATCAGTTTTTTAACACCTAGATTGCCGCTGTGCAGAATGCGGCATACCCGCTACTTGCCTGCTCCGTGGCAGAAATAGGTACTGACCGCTCCTACGCACAGCCAGACGCTCTCGCCTATCTAAAAAGAAAAGGGGTTTATGTCAGTTTTTCAATCTGAATCTATATAAAAACACACTTGAATTATTCAGCGCTTCCATCTTCATGACTAGAAAAAGACGAAGCGCTATCAACCCCCTCATAGTATATGTATGTTTCATGTTCACGTATCATTTTTAATCTCGTATATGCAAATATAAACAATATAATAGCTATAAAGCTCCCTACAATCTCAAATACCATATGATCGTCTCCTATATAAATCCAACTTAATTTTCCAATCCACAAGTCACCGCTACGCCAAGCAAAAAGGAACCTGCTACTTGCTTTCTCCCTTTGTTTGAACATCGCATGTGGCAGGAAAAGGCACTGACCGCTCCAATGCGTGGCCAGACACTCTCGTCCTCCCCTAAAAGAAGAGGTTTTATATCAGATTTTCAATTTGAATCTATATATTCACCTTACACTAAATATGAGATTGATACTATAAATTCACTGTGAAAAATTACTATTTTTTTCAAAAAAATAGCATGGAAACATTTACAAAATAGAAAATATCGTTCACAATAAAGAAAAATACAAAAGAACGAAACTTGTTCTCTTTTTCGAAAAAATGTAACAAGGAGAGTTGTTTATGGAAATCGCAGAAGCTGGAGATATCATTGAATTTAAAAACGGTTTACAAGGGCGCGTTCAAAAAGTAAATAAAAACTCCGTTATCGTCGATGTAACAATTATGGATAATTTTAGAGATTTAGATATGGAACCTCTTACTGTTGTCAATCATAAAAACTATACAATTCTTACACAACATACATAGAATACTAGAAAAGAGGAGGCATGCCCCCTCTTTTCTTAACGATTATCTACTGTTTCTGGATATAAATCATGATTCATTAAACGATATTCAGCCATTTTTTCATATTTTGTTCCAGGACGTCCATAGTTACAATATGGATCAATCGAAATACCGCCGCGTGGTGTAAATTTGCCCCATACTTCAATATAGCGTGGATCCATTAGTTTAATTAAGTCATTCATAATAACATTCATACAATCTTCATGGAAATCTCCATGATTGCGGAAACTAAATAAATATAATTTTAAAGATTTACTCTCTACCATTTTTTGTTCTGGAATGTAGCTAATATAAATTGTCGCAAAATCTGGTTGGCCTGTTTTCGGACATAAACTTGTAAACTCTGGACAATTAAATTTTACAAAATAATCACGATTCGGGTGATTATTATCAAACGTCTCTAAAATTTCTGGGCTATATGCAAATAAATATTTTGTATTTTGGTTTCCTAATAATGTTACATCTTTTAAATCTTCATCTTTTCTTCCAGTCATCTAAAAATCTCCCTTCACTTACACACCGCGTTTATTCCCCCACACTAAAGCGTGGAGCTGCGGCAATACTTTTGCATCATTCATTTCCTTACATTGTACTGCTTTATCAATAAGCCACTCATATTTCATAAGAAGGCTCTGAATTAACGAAACATCATCTGTCGTCTTCGTATCATCGTTTCCAACTTGTAAGAAAAATGGAACGTGCGGATAACGCTCATGCACTTCTTTTGCGTATACAAAATCTTGATCGTCAAATACAACTACTTTTAGGCTTATATTTTTTCCATCTAACTTATCTATTATAGAATCTAACATAGCAAAATTCGTCGTCATTGTTGAACTCGGTGGTTTCGGCGAAATGGTTACTTCATCTATATCAAGTAACCAATCTTGCCACTTGCTCCCTTGTGTTTCAATTGCTGTACGAATCCCATTTTGTTTTAATAAAGAGATCAATGCCCCTAAATGCTTTAACAAAGCAGGATTCCCACCTGAAATCGTTACATGTGAGAAATTTTCTCCGCCAGTTTGCATGAGTTCAGAAAAAATCTCTTCTGGCGACATTTGACGAATTTGCTCTTTTGCAGAACCATCCCATGTAAATGCAGAATCACACCATGCACAGCTATAGTCACACCCTGCCGTGCGAACAAACATTGTTTTTTGTCCCACAACCATTCCTTCTCCTTGAATGGTTGGTCCAAAAATCTCTAATACAGGAATGTTACTCACCAAGCATCCACTCCCGTCTTATTTCTGCATAGCTTGTTGGTGTTTCAAACAGGCGCACAAACTCAACACGCGCCCCTTTATATTCATTTTGTCGATCATCTTTCGTTAACGCCTCTTCCATTTTCTCAAAAATCCATACAACCATATTTTCAGCAGTTGTATTCATAGCTGGAAGTGTTTCATTTAAGTAACGATGATCTAAATATATTTCAATTTCATTTTTCCAAATTTCCTTTATATCACCAAAATCAATCGCTAGACCAATTTCATTGACATAACCACTAATTCCAAAAATTACTTTATACGTATGCCCATGAAGGTTTTTACATTTCCCTTCATAACAGTGCAAATGATGAGCAGCGTCAAACGTAAATTCTTTACTCACCATAACACGCTTATGATGATACTTCAGTTGCTTACGCTCAATGTCCTGATCTATTTTTTGCAAATTTTCAACAATGCGAAATCCAAAGAAGTCTTGTGTCATTATGCTTTCGCTCCTTCACGCTCTTGTACATATTTATCAAGTCCTGCTTTACGAAGCTGACACGCTGGACATTCGCCGCAACCATCACCAATTATTCCGTTATAGCACGTTAACGTTTTTTCGCGGACAAATTCAAATGCTCCAAGTTCGTCTGCCAATTTCCACGTTTCTGCTTTATCAATCCACATAAGTGGTGTATGAATAACGAATGGATAATCCATCGATAAATTTAGTGTAACATTTAGCGATTTCACAAACACATCACGGCAATCTGGATAGCCACTAAAGTCTGTTTCACACACACCTGTCACGATATGACGTGCCCCTACTTGTTTCGCTAACACAGCTGCAAACGATAAAAACAATAAATTACGTCCATCCACAAATGTCGACGGCAACTCGCCATCTTCATGTGTAATTTCCATATCTGTACGCGTTAACGCATTAGGAGCCAGCTGGTTTAACAAACTCATATCAAGTACAGTATGTTTCACACCTAATTCTTTTGCGATTTCTGCCGCACAGTCAATTTCGAGCTTATGACGCTGATTATAATTAAACGTCACTGTTTCTACTTCTTCAAATTGTTCAAGTGCCCAAAATAAACATGTTGTACTATCTTGACCACCACTAAACACAACAACTGCTTTTTCCTTTTTCATTCACTCATTCTCCTCTATTCTCTATTCCAAGAAGAAAGAGCGTTCTTGAACTGTCATACTAAAAAAACAAAACAATATCTAAAAGGATATTGTTCTCTGCTTAGTTTTTTATAGAGGGAGTTCGCGAACCTCTCCCGTGCTAGGCACGGATTGTCTTCTTTAACTTTCACCATACATTGTAACATACCGAGCGCATAAGTGAAAAACGTCTATTTTTTCTGTCTTTTCTAAAAATAATATTTCATTTTCTTCCATATTAATAGTATGATGATTATATATATAAATCCACTTTGATTTTTCAACACATAAATCGCTGCTGTGCAGCATACATCATGCTAGATACCGGCCTGATCCTTTTGTTTAAAACCTGGCATGTGGCAGGAAAAGCTCCTATACGCGGTCAGACGCTCTCACCCTATCCTAAAAAGAAAATGGTTTTTATATCATTTTGTATTTATCTATATCAAACCTTTATTTCTCGGTATAAGGAGGTTTTAAAGCTGAAGCTTTTTATTATGTACCTCTTCATAAATATATTGTTTATTTTAGTTACCATGTTGATTTATCATTTATTTTGGAGTGAAAAAGGCAATCGCTCTCCAAAGCTTAATTCATTTGTATTTATTCTCTCTTGCAGCATTACTACCATTGTCTGTATGTCGTTTGCTGCAAAAACAGATTACGGTTTTCAATATGATTTCCGACATATCGTGCTTATTGTCGGAACGTTATCTGGAGGACCAATTGCAGGTGGTGCCATTTTAGGTGTGATGAACATGTATCGTTTTTTTATCGGCGGCAGCGGGTTCATACCTTCATTTATTGCCTCTATTATTTTGTACATTTTTCTCATTACAACATATAAAATGTACATAAAAGGGAAAATCAAAACAAAAATGTATTTAGCTTTTTTCTACAGCCTCATTTACGGCATTGGCTGGATTCCCTATTTTTTATCTATCGTTCCAAACCCAAAGGACTATACACCTTATTTTGTTACATACGAATTATGCACAATTATAGGAACGATTTTAATTTTATACTTACTGGACATATTACAATCACAAGTCCGTCTTGCAAAAGAACTTGTGAACGCCGAAAAATTCCATCTTATCGGTGAGATGGCTGCTTCTATTTCACATGAAATTCGAAACCCTCTTACATCAACAAGAGGATTTCTTCAATTGCTACAATCGAAGAACTGTTCAGAACAAGAAAAACTATTATATTTAGACATCGCTATGGGCGGTATCGATCAAGCAAACCATGTATTAACAGACTACTTAACATTTGCTAAGCCAAGTATTGAAAAAGTACAACTATTACAGTTAGAAGAAGAGTTACTTCATGTAATTACGCTCATGACACCATTAGCAAACCTTTCTAACGTCCGTATTCATTATACAAAACAAAGTAAAACATTTTATATAATGGGAGAAAAACAAAAACTCAATCAATGCCTTTTAAACATTATAAAAAACTGTATTGAAGCAATGCCAAATGGTGGAGAACTAACATTTACTACAACACCTGCTAATAAGCATATTCAATTACATATTCAAGATACAGGAATCGGCATGAGCACCGAGCAAGTAAAACGCCTTGGTTCACCTTTTTACTCTACAAAAGAAAAAGGAACAGGTCTTGGAATGATGGTCGTCTTTAGTATTATAAAAGCAATGAATGGTAAAATTGATATCTCTAGTAAGAAAAATATCGGTACAACTTTTCTTCTTACATTTCCTTTAACGAAAAAAACGTGATGCTACCGCATCACGTTTTTTTCGTTTCATCTACAAGTTCCGCAAAAGCCTTCACTTTTCCATGCGGTTGCTGCTGTTCTTTTCTCGCTTTCCATTGCCTTTCTTGCTCCCGTTTTTTATTTCCCATTATTTCAACTCCTTTTCAGATGTCCTTATATAGGTTCCAACATATGAAGTAGGAATATACATATACAGAGTGTTACAACAACTATAAAAAATCCATCAGCTCGTAAATCAACTGATGGAAGTTTCACTTTACCCCGCTATTCGTAGGCAGTATGACCCTCACCAAAATTTAGAGAGAAACAAAGAAGATAGGTGAGGGTAACTGTCTGTAAATGCCCGATTGGTTCAACTAACCATCAGGACACCACTGATGGAAGTTTCACTTTATCTTTGTAAGATTGCATGTTTTGCTTCTTTTAATTGTGTCAGATGACGCTGTTCATGTAAGTCTAAGAACTGTACCCATTGATATAAATTAAGTTCACCATATATAGGATGTTTGAGCGATTTTTCAAATAGTTCTTTTTCATTTACAATACTATGCAGAACGTGTAAAAGCTTTTCTCTTGAACTTTGTAGCAATTGTATCATTTGTATTTTTTTCATTAATGTTTCTGTTGGTTGCATTTGTTGAGGGGCTTCTCTCTTTCTTGTTCGATCGAGTGTTGCTTGAAGGTCTTGTGGTGGAACAACTTTTCTTTCCGTTTTATGTAGCGCATATAATATAGCAGATGTAACAGATTGTTCAACAAGATGAAGATGATGTAAAACTTGCATAATACTCCATTTATCACGGCGCGGTTTCGTATTAATTTCTGTATCTGTTAACATTTCAATTTCTGATAAAAGCATCTGTCTCGTCGATGCCATTCCACGTAGCAACGTTACCATATTCATATTTGCATAAGATTGCATCATTTTTCTCCCCCCTTATTTGGTTAAAAAGAGGCGCTTCTTTTCCAGAAACACCCCCTTGTTACATTATTCTGAATTTTCTTTTATTATCTCATTTTTCCGAATATTTGTCGATTGCAAATTCATAAAAAACAGTGCATACTTTTTACAATTTTGTGTCATCTACTCCATTCAGCCAATCATGAATCTCACTAATTACACTTTCCACACATCCATCAGCAAATGGTGATGTTAAATTAGCTGTTTCAACTAATTGTAAGAATGATTTACTACCGCCTTGACGGCAAAGATGAACATAATCTTCCCATGCCTCTTGACGATTCTCTCTTGAACGTTTCCAAAATTGGAATGCACAAATTTGTGCTAACGTATAGTCAATGTAATAAAATGGTGAGTTATAAATATGCGCTTGACGCTGCCAAAAACCACCGCGCTCTAAATAATCATTTTCTTCATAATCACGATGTGGTAAGTACTTTCTTTCAATATTACACCATGCTTCTTTTCGCTCAGCTGGTGATGCTTCTGGATGTTCATATACAAAATGCTGGAATTCATCAACAGATACACCATATGGTAAAAATAGCAATGCTGAACTTAAATGTGAGAAATAATATTTCTCTGCATCTTCTTCAAAGAATAAATTCATCCATGGCCATGTAAAAAATTCCATACTCATTGAATGAATTTCACACGCCTCATATGTCGGCCAATTATACTCTGGAATTTCATAGTGACGGCTTTCGTATACTTGGAAAGCATGTCCTGCTTCATGTGTTAACACATCAATATCACCAGACGTTCCGTTAAAATTCGAGAAAATAAACGGTGCTTTATAGTTTTCAATATATGTACAATAGCCTCCGCCAGCTTTTCCCTTTTTCGCAACAAGATCTAGTAAATTATTTTCTAACATAAAATTAAAGAATGTATTTGTTTCTTCTGACAATTCTTTATACATCGTTTTGCCATGATTCACAATCCAATCTGCATCACCTTTTGGCACTGCATTACCAGATGGATATTCAAAGTTTTCATCATAATAAGCAAGCTTTTCTACTCCGATGCGAGCTTGTTGCTTTTGTCTAAGTTCAGTTGCAACAGGAACAATATAATCAAGTACTTGTTTGCGGAAATTCGCAACCATCTCTGCATTGTAGTCTGTACGATACATTCTTGCATATCCAAGTTCAACAAAATTGTTAAAACCAAGTTTCTTCGCAATTGTCGTTCTTACTTTAACAAGTTCATCATAAATGCGGTCCAACTCTTCTTCATGCTCTGCTAAAAATCCATAATACGCCTCACTTGCTTGTTTACGCATATTACGATCTCTGTTCTCCATAAACGGAACAAGTTGCGATAGTGTTCGTTCTTCTCCTTCAAAGGAAATTTTAGCTGCCGCTAATAACTGTGTGTACGTAGAAGACAACTTATTTTCTAACTGCAAATCTGCAACGACTTCATCTGAATATGTTTTCATTTCAGCCTCTGCAAGTGCAAATAATTGTATACCATAATATTCTTCTAATTGTTTTCGGAATGGAGATTGTGTTAATTCCTCGTAATATTTTGTCACATATCCTTTCACAATTGGTGAATATTCATCAAAGAAATCTTGCTCTTCTTTATAAAATCCATCCGTTGTATCAACACTATGACGAATATAACAAATGTTATACATTGTGCTAAAATCATTACGAATTGCATTCACCTGTACAATGATTTCTTTTTGTTCTTCCAATGTTTTCGCATTCTTAAACAGTTGTAAAGTCTCGCTAAATCTGTCTTTCACTTCATCCATATTTGGACGTTTATACTCATAATTCTCAAACGACATACAAATAACCCCTTTCTTCTCTAAAAAAACACATTCCCTTACTATAATTCCATATATTTCGTAAATTCCCTTTATTCATTGGTAAAATCCCTCTTCTTATAGGTACATTTATCCCGCTATTTGCGGGCAACCTCAAAATTCAGCGAAAGTATTGTCTAGCTTCAGTGGCTAGAATCTCCGGTCGTTTCGCCCCCTCGGACGAGGCAGAAAAAGGCCCTGACCGCTTTCTATGCATGGCCAGATGCTCTCGCCCTCTCCTAAAAAGAAAAAGGGTTTTATGTCGATGTTTCAATTTATATTTATATAGTTACTACCTCCAGCCCCAAAAATAATAAAAAACTTTGAAATACACAAAGCTTTTTATCTTTCATATTTCCCTACCTTTTTTAACAACGCTAAAAGTTGATCTTTTTCGTCATTTGATAACATATGTAATGAATCATGTATGACTTTCTCATGATTTGGAAAGATACTAGAAATTAATTGTATCCCTCGTTCCGTTAAATGAGCGTAAATAACACGACGGTCATTTTGGCTAGGCTTTCGCTCAACGAGTCCTTTTTTCTCCAATTTATCAACGACATATGTAATGCTGCCGCTTGCAATTAAAATTCTTTCCCCAATTTGCTGCAATGGTTGAGTTCCCTTATGGTATAACAATTCTAGTACAGCAAACTCAGTTGGATTTAATCCATTGCTTTGAATAGACTTATTGGCAGTATCCATAACAGAGCGGTGTACACGTGATAAAGCAATAAATACTTTTAACGATTTAGAAACATCTGCTCCTTCATACTGAGGTGTCATAACACTTCCATCCTTTACTAAGTTTCTTTTCAAATACAGACATGCTTCAACATATTACAACAAAAAACAATAAAAACACTACACATTTGAGAATGTTTATATATAATGAAATTAAAAACAGAAGGAGAAGCGATTTTGAATGTAAAACTACGCAATACATTTATCTATATTTTACTTGTTATATTGCCAACCCTTTGTATTAGTTCTATCTTGTTTTTGTACGAAAAATATACAATGGAAAAAGAAAATAAACAAGCAGCTCATACAGTCATATTTTTATATAGAGACCATTTAGATCGTTATCTTGGAGAAGCAACATCTGCATTAGAAATGCTTGCGATGGTTATTGGCGCAAAATCGCAAAATGATCCTGAAATACAACAAGTTCTCCACAGTACTGATGGAACCGATGAACGATTTGATGGCCTGTATTATGCCAATATGGATTTGAAAGTTTCATTATCATCATCGGGATTAAAAAATCCTATCGATATTACTGATCGTTCTTACGCAAAAGAAACTTTGAAAAATAAACAAACAACTGTTTCATCTGCGATTACAGATCGTGCTTCTGGACATAAAGTGATTGTGATCGCCACTCCTGTTTTCAATAAAAACAAAGATGTTTCTGGACTGCTATTAGCAACCCTACGATTTGATTATATTGCAACGGCTTTAAATGCAATTAAACCAGAATATCACTTTGAAGTATTGGATAAGTATGGAATTACGTTTTTGCACGATAATAATCCTAAATTCGCCCCAAAAAATACACAACCAATTACTGTTCCATTAACAAGACTACCGTGGAGAGTTTCTATTTATCCATTACCCATTGAAAAAAACATTTTATATCACAACGTCTTTACAGAATGTTTAATAACATTATTTCTTATAACTATTTTATTTTTAGTTATAAAATACATTCTTTTAAAAAGACAAACAAAATTAGATAGAAAGCAAAATGAATTACAAAAACTAGAATTAGTTGGTTCATTCGCCGCAAGTACAGCTCACGAAATCCGCAATCCTCTTACAGGCATTAAAGGACTCATTACCCTTTTGAAAGAAACACATACAAATGAAAAAGATCAATTTTATTTTTCTGTAATTGAGAAGGAAATTGAAAGGATTAATGAGATTGTCAGTGAATTCCTTATTCTTGGAAAACCAACTGCTGTTATTGAAAAAATATACGATTTGAGAGACATTGTAAAAGAAGTTTCGTTAATTATTCAATCCGAGGCAAATTTACATAACGTTGAGCTTTCCATACGTATGCCTGAACATCCAATTCCGATTCGTTGTTCAAATGATCATATCAAGCAAATTATTTTAAATATTACAAAAAATTCTTTTGAAGCAATGTCACTAGGTGATACATTGACGATTACAATCGAAGCAAATGAAAATACAGCACAATTACAAATCAATGATACAGGGAAAGGAATTCCAAAACACATTCAAAAACATATTTTCCATCCGTTCTTCACAAATAAAGATACAGGAACGGGACTAGGCCTTGTCGTATGCAAAAGAATCGTTGAAATTTATAACGGTCAAATTACGATTGAAAGTACAGAAAATATAGGAACAACCGTATGCATTATACTCCCGCTCCATTCACAGTAATCATCCCTTTTCTGTGGGATGATTACTTTATAAATGTTGTCCAATTCGCATGCGATTTCTCATTGTGAGTCATTTTGAAAAGTGATGTTTTTATCATTAAAAACCATTTTGATACCTTCTTCTCTTTGTAGCGCTGATATCTCACAATAAGCGTGTCCAATTCTTGACTTACTTGAATTGTCTCCGAGCTATTAAATCCACTTGTAAGTCCTAAATGAATCATTTCTTCGCGCTTCACATGAATATCATACAAAAGCTTGTCCAATGTAGATTTTCTTTTTACTACAAACATGCATATCCCCCTCGATATCCTTTCATAATCTATATTTCATCCTTATTAAGTACGAACGTTCAGAAAATTAAACATTTTCTCCCTATAATTTACAAATCTTTACCCTCACCTTGAGAATTATTACAAATTATTCTATCTTTGTAAATACATTCGCAATAATAGACATTTTTTTTATTTTATTTTAATGAAAATCTCTTTCAAACAGAGGAATCCTACTTTTCACAGTTTCATTTTCGACATTTTGTGCGTTTAAATTCATTCAAAACGCACACGATAACAGTAAATTACCATTTAGGTTCAATGCGATGAAAGCCCCATTTATTATGGATGCTTTGTATTATACGAAGGGAGAATTGTACATGCGAAAATATATGATTATCTTTTTCCTTACCGCACTACTGCCAATTGTAACTTTTTCTGTACCAGCGTATGCTCACACAAATAAAGTAGCGATTGTCATTGATGACTTTGGAAATAATATGAAAGGAACGGAAAGAATGTTATCACTGCCTATCCCGTTAACTGTTGCAGTTATGCCATTTCTTCCATCTACAAAACAAGACGCGACGTCAGCTCATCAAAAAGGACACGAAGTTATTATTCATATGCCAATGGAACCGGTAAAAGGAAAAAAAGAGTGGCTCGGCCCAAAAGCAATTACAACCGATTTAAGTGATGCTGAAATTAAAAGTCGTATCAAACAGGCAATTAAAGAGGTTCCATTCGCAATTGGGATGAATAATCACATGGGTTCAAAAGTAACTGCTGATGAAAGAGTAATGCGCATTATACTATCAGTTTGTAAAGAGCATGGTCTATTTTATTTAGATAGTAAAACTAGCCCGCACAGCGTTGTAAAAAAAATTGGCGAAGAGATTGGTGTTCCTATTATCGAAAACAAACTATTTTTTGACGATTTATATACTTCAGCTCACGTAACGAAACAAGCAAATATTCTCTTACAAAAAGTAAGGACTGAACCTGTTATGGTAGCAATTGGTCACGTTGGTCCTCCAGGAGAAATTACATCTTCTGTCATTAAATCTTATATTCCTAAAATTGAAGAAGAGGCTGACTTTATCTTCTTATCTGATCTTGTATCGCCAACTCCACCTGTTTCTTCACAAAAATAGAGAGAGGCATCTGCCTCCCTCTATTTCTAAATACGGTCTACATGACTAACTCGAAAACCTTTTTTCTCCAGTTTCGCCACTAACGTTTCTAACTCTTTTTGATTCAAATCATCCGTAATATTAACAATAAGACGTCTAATATATTGATCACCATTATCTAGCGTAAATAACCCACCAATATTATATAGCTTTAATAATGTACCCAGCTCTTTAATGATTCCTTTAGATTCATGCGTCGCTAATGTTAATATATACCCACCCGTATTCATTCCAAACGAGTCTTCAATCACATCAAAAATATTAGAATGTGTTAAAATACCTATGAATTCATGATAATCATTTAATACAGCTAAAAATGGCAATCTACGAATGGTATAAAAAGCTCTAAAGAAAGAATCACGTTCAAAAATAAAAGCCTGCTCATTTTTCATTAGTTCAGAAACACTTTCTTTCCGTTCTTCACGCTCTTTATATTTATTCTCTAACACATCCACTTTAGAAATAATACCTTTAAATACCTTACCGTTCTCTGCTAAAACCGGAATCGCTCTATATCCACTGCGGTCCATTATCTCTAAAGCTCGCTCGGCCTCTTCATTTTCAAAACAGTTTACAACTTGCTGCTTCAGAAGAAAATGATATTTAACTCGCAAAATACGTTCCTCCCCACATGACGACATGTAATCTATATATAATAAGGAGAGCCGTATTTTATGAATAAAACTTCACAAATAAAACGCTTTCATTTTTTTAGCGTTACATCCTAACTGATTCCAATTCTCTTTAGGTACTGCTACCTAAAGAGGCCTTTCGATTACATCACCGAACTTTTTTTTCCTTTAATCATCAACAATTTTACGTGGTAATTCATTAAGTACTCTAATCCCTCTAGCCACTTTTTCGTTTCTTCTGGCGTTGTTCCCCACACAATTAATCCGTAATTGTGAACAAGAACTGCTCCGCCTCCTTTTGTAAAACAAGGCACACTCTCTTCTAACAAATTCGCAAATTTACTATCATCTTCTACAATTGGAATTGTAATACTTGTAATCCCTTCTTTCCCAAAAACACGTTCTACATTTCTCTGTTCAAACGTTACTTCTCCTGCTTTTCCATATAACTCCGACATTAAGTGACTATCAACTGTTTGTACTTGTAAAATACATTCCGCCTGGCTTTTTTTATAAATATCTGCGTGCATAAATGATTCAGAAGCTGGTTTTTCATCAATTGCAAATACCGGTTCACATATACTGTTCACTACAATGAAATCATCTTCCACAAATAATCCTTTATCTTTTCCTTCTATATTAACTAAAAACGTAAGCGGATCTTGCGACGTACGCATCGATAAACTAATTTTTGTCCCATAAAACCAGTCACGTAGAGCCAATTCCATCTTAATATCCCGTAATTCCTTCCATCTTTTCAAAAACAATAACACATTGTCACCCCCGTATTGTTATCTTCTATTTCTATGTAAAAGGTAGTATTTTTTGATAATTCTAAAAATTTAATTGAATTATCACATGAGAAGACCTTTTTGTCAATATGCTTTCGCCATGTTCCCTAAACTTTATTCAAATAAAAGAGCCCTATTATAGAGCTCTTTTATTCATCATATTTTGTAGCATAGCATTTTTCTCTTGCTCACTAATAATCCGTAATTTTTGCAGTATATATGCATATATAATTATCTTCTCACTCATTCTTTTCTTCACCTCTGTCCCTTCTTTCCTTCGACCAACTTTTTTTCTATTGGTAAATTATATGAGCATGACGAGAAAAAGTGTCCTTTTTTATGTATAGAAATCCATCCTAGTTTTTCAACCTAAAAATCGTTGCCATGTAGAATACAGCAGGACCTGATTTTTAAACCTCGCACGTGGCAGGAAAAGGCCTCGACCGCTACTATACATGGCCAGTCCCTCAGGGCCATTTGAAAAAATGCTTTTCTGTCGGTTTGACTGAGGTAGTTACTTTGTTTTTATAAATTCAAGTTCTAGTGAATGTTGTTTTTTTTTCATATATATGTCTATACTAAACAATGTAATTTAAAATTAAAGTTGAGGGTTAAGAGATGAACATTATTATTAGTACATTAAACGCAAAGTATATTCATACCAATCTAGCAATTCGTTATATTAAAGCATATGCCCAGCCAGAATTTGATTTAGAGATGGCTGAATATACGATTAACGATCCTGTCATGAATATTGTTACAGATTTACATAGGCGCAAACCTGATGTAATAGGCTTTAGCTGTTATATTTGGAACATAGAAGAAACAATTGAAGTCATTCAAATGCTTAAAAAGATTAATCCAAATCTAATTATTTTTGTTGGTGGTCCAGAAGTTACATACGATGTGCCCTATTGGCTAAAACGTGTTCCTGAAATCGATTTTATTATTGTCGGTGAAGGAGAACTTGCTGTGAAAAACCTTCTATTTGAAATACAAGGTTCACAGCAATTTGAAAATCTTGACGGTATTGGATTCAAAAAAGATGATGGTACGTATGTAATCAAACCACAACGTGAGAAATTAAATTTAAAAGAATTACCATCTCCATATCGTTTCCCAGAAGATATTCCACATTTAAGTAAACGCATTGCCTATATTGAAACGAGCCGTGGTTGTCCGTTTAGCTGTCAGTTTTGTTTATCTTCTATCGAGGTCGGCGTCCGTTACTTCGATCGTGAGCGAATTAAGGAAGATATTCGCTATTTAATGCAAAACGGTGCACGTATTATTAAATTCGTCGATCGTACTTTTAATATTAGCCGCAGCTATGCAATGGAAATGTTTCAATTTTTAATTGATGAGCACGTAGATGGAACTGTATTTCAATTTGAAATTACAGCTGACATTATGAGGCCTGAAGTCATTGAATTTTTAAATACAAATGCTCCTCCAGGTTTGTTCCGTTTTGAGATCGGTGTACAGTCTACAAATGATCAAACAAACGATCTTGTAAAACGACGTCAAAACTTCGAAAAGTTAACAAGAACAGTTACAATGGTTCGCGATGGACAAAAAATCGCGCAGCACCTAGACTTAATTGCCGGGCTTCCTGAAGAAGATTATCACTCCTTCCGAAAAACTTTTAATGATGTCTTTGCTTTAGGACCAGAAGAATTACAACTTGGCTTTTTAAAATTGCTTCGTGGTACAGGGCTTCGTCTTCGATCAGATGATCATCAATATATATACATGGAAAATGCACCATATGAAATGCTTGGAAATAATGTACTATCATTTGATGATATCATTCGAATTAAACAAGTTGAAGATGTATTAGAAAAATATTGGAATGCCCATCGTACGGACAACACTGTGTCATATATCGTATCACACGTATTTGACACACCTTTTGACTTCTTCCAAGAATTTGGTTCTTATTGGGATACTCAAGGATGGATACGAATTGGACACCAACTAGAGGATTTATTCCAACGTCTGTATCAATTTTTACAATCAAGAAATACGGCGAATCTCCCTATCATTAAAGGGTTAATGACGATCGATTATTTACATAATCATAAATATCGCCCGCGTAAATCATGGACAAACGAACAAAAGACAAAAGAAGAGGTAAATGCCTACTATAAAGGAATTCTAGAACATCCAAACATTCTAGGAGATAAATTTACTGCTCTTCAATTGACAGAAAAAGACTTGTATAAACACACGATTGTAGAGCATATACCATTTGATTACCACCATTACATGAAGCATGGTGAAATGATTTCAAACCCTTCTTTCCTTGTTGCCTACTACAATCCGAAAACGACACA
The DNA here is from genome assembly GCF_023715645.1 of Bacillus cytotoxicus. GTDB lineage: Bacteria > Bacillota > Bacilli > Bacillales > Bacillaceae_G > Bacillus_A > Bacillus_A cytotoxicus_A. The sequence goes on from NZ_JAMBOP010000002.1 coordinate 183,925, forward strand.
ATGTGAATTATTCGCAGCTCGTAACAGCGAATTATCAACATTAATATAAGTATAAAAAAATGAGACGTTTGTAAAAACGCCTCATTTTTTCTTACCTTTTTTTGAATTACGATTTGCATATTTTGCAGAGCTTTCATTTTCATACTCAACCGCAAATTCCGCATCCGGCAAACTTTCTTTTGGCGTTTGATTGTTCTTTGCAGCTGCGTTACGACTCACCTTTCGTTTCACCATACGAAACACCCCTTAATTCTTTCTATAAATCTAATGCTTGTAGTACTAATATGTGCATTGGGACTTCGCCCTATAGATGGTAACTGTTAACAAGTTGTGAATACGCAGTATGAGGAAATGCTATAAACTAGAAAGGGTTTTGTACCTTTCTATGTAAGTCCAAATTAAAAACCTAACATAAAAAACCTTTTTTTTAGATGGTCGAGAGCGTCTGGCCGCGCATCGAAGCGGTCAGGGCCTTTTCCTACCACTTGCCTTGTTCAAACAAAGAGAAGAAGAAAGTTGCTGGTTACTTTTTTCTTGGCATGGCGGCGGCTTGTGGGGTTAGAAAACTGACACCCCTCCTTTTTATCGGGACGCGAGTGTCTGGCCGTGCATCGCGGTCAGGGCCTTTTTCTGCCAATTGCCTTGTTCAAACAAAAAGAAGAAAAAAGTTGCTGGGTACTTTTTCTTGGCATGGCGGCTTGTGGGGTGAAAAACTTACACCCCTCCCCTTTTTTATAGGGACGCGAACATCTGGCCCTGCATCGTGGCGGTCAGGGCCTTTTTCTGCCAATTGCCTTGTTCAAACAAAGAGAAGAAGAAAGTTGCTGGTTACTTTTTTCTTGGCATGGCGGCGGCTTGTGGGGTTAGAAAACTGACACCCCTCCTTTTTATCGGGACGCGAGTGTCTGGCCGTGCATCGCGGTCAGGGCCTTTTTCTGCCAATTGCCTTGTTCAAACAAAGAGAAGAAGAAAGTTGCTGGTTACTTTTTTCTTGGCATGGCGGCGGCTTGTGGGGTGAAAAATAACATAGATACTTGAATAAACAAGGAGCGATAAATGTGAAGGAAAAACAACCAATTGATTCTCCCATTCTTGATGAAACCATTCCGCATCAAATGAATTTCCCGTCGTTTAAAGGAACTGGTATTACAATGCAGCAACCATTCACCAATGAATGTGACGTAGTTATTGGCGATAGCCAATATAACTCAGAAAATAGCCCTCTAAATCATTGGAGCGATGATATCGATCCTGCTATTATGTCCGGAGACCAATGGGTGCATCCAACGAATGATATCGGTTGGATTGCTGAAGAAAATCAAGAATTACTATCCAAAAATAATAATGAAGAAGATATTTTTATGCATCCACAGTTTGGTATTAATGATTAATACAGAAAAGCGATTCTATTTACAAAATAGAATCGCTTTTCTTATCCAATAATAACCCGTTCTTTCGGATATTTATATCGAGGAGGTCTCTCTCTGCCCCCAATTACCAATATGAACGTTAAAATACCAATCCGCCCAATAAACATAAGCACAATTAATATTAACTTTCCAATTGTTGTGAGTTCTGATGTAATTCCAGTCGATAATCCAGTCGTTCCAAATGCTGAACACACTTCTAAGACGAGGTTCAATAATGGAAATGGTTCTGTTATACATAAAATAAATATCGCCACCGCACATAGCAATGCACCCATCAATGTAACAACAAACGATTTTATAATATCTTCTTCATGTAATTGTCTTCCGAATACACGTACGTTTCTACTACCTTTTGCAAAGTTATACAATACGAGGATACTAACGGCAAATGTTGTTGTACGAATGCCGCCGCCAACGGAACTTGGCGAAGCTCCAATAAACATTAATATACTCATAAAAAATAGTGTCGGCGGTGAAAATTCTTGAATATCTATCGTTGCTAAACCACCACTTCTTGTTGTAACAGATTGAAACAATGTATAAAATAGCATTTCATAACAAGGTATACACATTCTTTAGCGTCTAAGGATGACCAATGCACGTGGTAACAGCTGCAAGCTTTTGCTTTTCGATAAAAAAATCCAGCTAGTTTTTACTAACTGGATTACTTCACTTTCCCTCATTATCAATCCCTAGTTTGAGCGTTCTTCAAGCCAATTTCCAACTGTCGGATATGTTTGTTGTACCGCTGTTTTGCCGTATACAATTGACATATGCCCCGTTGGAATGCACACATACTGCTTATCAACGCTCGAAATATGATCTAATAAAGCTTCCACTTGGCATGGAAGTGCAATATGATCACGTTTCGCAGAAATATTTAAGACATTTGCCTTAATGTTTTCCAACTTTACCTGTTTACCGCGAATCACAAGCTCACCTTTCACTAGCTTATTTTTTTGATAAAATTCTCGAATCCATTGACGATATGCTTCTCCTGGAAATGGAATCCCGTCTGCAACCCATTTTTGAACTAATTTCCAACTTTCGACAAACTGCTCATTTTCTGAACGATCCAGAAGTGCTACATAAGGACCGACAAGATTCGAAATTGGTTTTAACATTTTATTTCCAAAATCAATCATTTCCGGAGGGATATTTCCAAATGTATCCACCGCTTTATCTAAGTTAAAATATTTTTCATCTAATATCGGTCCATATAACCCTGTATCAGAGAAGTCAAATGGGCTCGTCATAAAAACTAAATTACGAATTGGCATATGTGGATGAAGGGCAGCGTATATAGACGTTAATGTTCCTCCCATGCAATAACCAAGCAAAGAAATTTCCTCTGCGTTTGCTGTCCGCAGTACCTTTTTCACAGCTTTCGCAATGTAATCGAGAACAAAATCATCAAATTTCAAATGACTATCTTCTAAACCAAACGTTCCCCAGTCGAGCATATACACATCAAAACCGCGGTCTACTAAATACTCCACTAAGCTATTTCCTGGCGTTAAATCCATAATATAAGGCTTATTAATAAGAGCATAAATTAACAATATAGGAACAGAATGCGTCTCTTCTTTCTTTGGAATGTATCGATATAACTTCGTCTTATTTTTTGTCCAAATCACCTCTTTCGGTGTTAAACCTACTTGCGGCTCTGGCTCACGAAGTAACACTTCACTTGCTCGTCTGAAGCGTTGATATGCTTTTCGATATTCCTCTGGATACAACTCTAATTGTTTTTCCCATTCTGCTCTGAGCATTGTCATGTTCACAACTCCCTTGTTTTATATTTCTTTTCGGTAACTACTCAGTCATACATTTCATTTAGAAGTTTGGTAAGGAGTATGATTCCAGCGAAACCTCCTTATTACCTATAGCAAGTTATTTCCATTTTCCAGCATATAGATTGCTGTCATGAAGATAAAAATGGACCTACACTTTGCTACCTTTCTTTGTTTTAAAACTTTGCACGTGGCAGGAAAAGGCCCTGTCCGCTCCTATACATAGCCAGTCCCTCTCGGCCATTTAAAAAATGCTTTTCTGTCGGTTTTTCATAGAGTGAATTAGTAGTTACTCTTTTCGAAAGAAAGAAGTGCATACCTATCGTAGACATGCACTTCTTTGTTGTTTGATTACATATATAAACCGCCATTAATATTTAATTGCTGACCTGTAATGTACGCACCATCTCGGCAAAGGTATATAACACCCTTTGCAATTTCATCAGCTTGACCGAAACGTTTCTTCGGAATTTTCGAAACAATTTGCTCACGAACATTTTCTGGAACTTCCGCTACCATCTCTGTATCAATGAAGCCTGGGCAAATCGCATTTACTGTTACATTTGTTCTTGCAAGTTCTAATGCTAAAGATTTTGTAAATCCAATCATACCAGCTTTTGCAGCTGAATAATTCGTCTGTCCAAATCCACCAGCTTGCCCAATAATAGAAGAGATACTAATAATTCGTCCTTCTTCAGCTTCCGTTATGTATGGAAGCGCAGCACTTGTTGTATTAAATACACTGCTTAAATTTACATCGATAACGCGCTCCCAATCTTCACGATTTAACTTTTTAAATGTACGATCTCTTGTAATTCCAGCATTATTAACTAAAATGTCCACTTTCCCAAAATGCTGTACTGCTTCTTCCACAAGACGCTTTGCATCTTCTACCTTAGAAACATCTGCTTGACAAGCATATACATCATGTCCTTCTTTTGCGAGCTCATTCACAAGGTTCTCCGCAGCATCTTTACTGCTATTGTAGTTAATTACTACCTTTGCACCTTCTGCTGCTAGTGCCACTGTAATTGCCTTTCCAATCCCCTTTGCTCCACCCGTTACAATTGCTACTTTTCCATGTAATTGAGCCATTTTTGCTCCCCCTTAGTTTTAATTTGCGGTTACATGATGGATGGATTTCGCTTAGATGTACACCGCATAATGCATGTATACATTTATAAATAATATACCGCTCTAGAAAGAGATTCTCCCTTCCGCTTTCTGAACGAATATATATTTAACGAAATTATTTTTTTGGATCTTGTTTCGCTTGTACAGCTGGCACTTGTAATTTTTCTAACATTGCATTCTGCCCTTCTAATAGCTCTAAAACTTTGTCTAATTTATTTTCTAGTGTCCGGATATCTTGTTTCACCTTTGTTACATCACGTTTTATTGTAGGCGACTGTCCGAGGGATTCTGTATTTTCCTCCAAAAACTCTTCAATATTGTCAACTTTGTTTTCTAAATTAATAACAAGAGAGGCAACTCGTGCAATATCTTCTTGCGTTGGAATATTCACTTTCTCTAAATACCCCTTCGTTGCATCATTCATCATCTTTTGATAAAACAAGTTCAAATCTAAAACGCTTCCCATCCATGCAGAATACTCTTCTGTTTTGATTGTTTCACCAAGCGTTTTTCCCCAAAACTTTTCTGTCTGTTCGTAAACTTCCTTCCAAGCTTGTAGTGGATCGAGTTTTTGTTCAATCAATTCTCCTACACTCCTTCATTTCGTTATCAAAACCAATAAAACAATTGAAATAATTCAATCTATTCATTATTTTCCGATATTCCGGTTGAAAGTTCAAGAGTGTATTTATTTTTTCTATTTTCAGAAAAAATAAATTGACAAAAAATACAGATAGGTGTAAATTGCACATATAAGAAAAAAATTCCAACTAACTGATTCATGAGGTGATGCACAATCATGCTACAAAATGAACCAGAGAAAAAAGAAAGTTTGGAAACAGCCCAAACGAAACAACCAAACTCCATGCCAAAAAACTTCTTAGTTCCATTTCTACTTCTCTGTCTTAAAGACTGGAGTCTTCACGGTTACAAACTCATTCAAATGCTAATGGATATTGGCTTTTCTTCTATTGATCAAGGTAATGTATATAGGACTTTACGAAAGTTAGAAAAAGAAAACCTTATATCTTCTACTTGGGATACAAGTGAAGGAGGTCCAGCAAAACGGATCTATTCTTTAACGGAATATGGAGAGGAATACTTATCTTCTTGTGCTACGTCATTTGAGCACTATCAAAAGATGCTTCATACATTTTTCAACCTATACACAAGTGCATTCTTTCCATTTTCCACGATTTCAACAAAGGATGAGAAATCTTCATCATCTTCTGGTGATACAGCAGATTAATCTGCGTTCACAATATGTAAAAATTTTATTTGGAGGTCAAGTCATGGAAACGAAACCACACGAACTTGTTGATGCATTCTGGAAAAATTGGTCACACTCTCTTTCCCTTTTTTCTTCAGCGGGAAAACAAATGGAACAACTTACATTAGAAACGGTGAAACATCAGCAGGAAGCTTTGCATAAATTAACAGAAAGTACGCAAGAAATCGAAAAAGAAATCCAGCAATTTTCAGCACAAGCAAACGCACAATATACTGAATATGTAAAGCAATTTGCCGGAACTTCTTTCAATGAACAAATTGATGGATGGCAAGAAAAATGGAATGAACTTTCCAATCATATGCACCAGCTCACTGTGTCTCCAACAAAAGCATCTCTGTCTTTATTTTCACAAACAAGCGAACAATTTGAAGAAGCAATGAAACAATTAATTAGCCAACAACAGCAACAACGTGAAGAGGCTCAAAAACAAATGGGAAATTTTTTAGAAGAATTCAAATCCATGCAACTAGACCTCGTAAAAAAGTTCGAGGAAAACTCAAAAAATCTATTTACCTCCATGAAGTAAGAAAAATGTGGCAACTGACTGCAAAAAATACGCTTTCCCTTCTTTCTCCCTTTGCATCTGGATGGCTCACATTTTTCAACATGGAAAAGAAGGAGGAAGAAATGAATCCTTTTCGAGAAGCAGAAGCGGTTCAAGAGATTTATTATGATGACATTCATATAGGAGATCAAGCTTCTTTAACAAAAACAATTTCGAATGAAGAGATTGTTACCTTTGCAAAGCTTACAGGCGATGTAAATCCAATTCATCTCCTTGACTCTTTTGCGAAAACAACGATGTTCAAAGAACGCATTGCCCATGGAATGCTCGTCTCTAGCTTTATTTCAACAATACTTGGCACAAAACTTCCTGGAAAAAACACCATTTATTTATCACAAAATATCGCATTTCGTGCCCCTGTAAAAATCGGAGATACACTGCGCGTTGTCGCTGAAGTCATTGAAAAACACGATGATAAAAGAATTATTACATTACAAACAAACATATATAATCAACACGATAAAGTTGTTGTCGAAGGCACAGCAACCGTTATGAAAAAAGAGTAGCATTGCTACTCTTTTTCATTTCCTCCAAGAACTGTTAGTCTCTCCGATTACTTCCGCGTATGAGTGAAAATGAAACACATACAATAACATCATCAGCTCTTATAAGCTGAAAATGAAAAAAGGGGTATTTCTACTATGGCAAAAACAAATAAGCTACTTGTTCCTGGTGCTGAACAAGCACTAGAGCAGTTTAAGTATGAAATTGCACAAGAATTTGGCGTGAATTTAGGATCGAACACAGCTGCTCGTTCAAACGGATCTGTCGGCGGCGAAGTAACAAAACGTCTCGTTTCCCTTGCTCAGCAACAACTACGTGGATAAATATAATAAAGAATGGATTTGAGGCAGATATTCTCTGCCTCTTTTCAATCGAAAAAAATATTTACACAAAAACCTTTTAACAGATTGACAAACTTTAGCATTACTTTTACACTATACGTAATAGCATATTTCCAAAGGGGAGTAGCGTCAGAGAAAATTTTCTCTGAAACAAAGTCGTCATTACGTGGAACCATGTTCCTCCGGCTTTGTTGGCATAGTTTATTACATATGTCTAGCAAGACCTTTGCCTATTAACGGCAGAGGTCTTTTTTGCATTATTTTCCAAATCCCTCCGTCGTTGATAGAGCATATTTAAGGAAAGCTAAACAATGGGGAATTTTCTTCTTTTTGTTTAGCGCTTATACAAACGAGAGGAGAATGGAAATGGAACTATCTTTATTATTGCAGTATGGTTGGGTATTACTTATTTTAATCGCTTTGGAGGGAATTTTAGCAGCAGATAATGCACTTGTCCTTGCCATTATGGTAAAACATTTACCTGAAGAAAAGCGTAAAAAAGCCTTATTTTATGGGCTTGCAGGAGCCTTTGTATTCCGCTTTGCATCATTGTTTATGATTTCATTCCTTGTCGATGTATGGCAAGTCCAAGCACTCGGTGCCGTTTATTTAATGTTTATCGCTGTAAGCCATCTTGTAAAAACATATGTAAAAAAGAATGCAAATCAACAAGAAACAGAGAAAAAAGAAACAAAGAAAAAACAAGAAAACTTTTGGTGGACTGTATTGAAAGTAGAATTTGCTGATATTGCATTTGCTATTGACTCTATTTTAGCAGCCGTTGCTTTAGCTGTGACATTACCGAAAACAAATCTTGGCACGATCGGTAGCCTCGATACAGCACAGTTTCTCGTTATTTTCGCAGGTGGTATGATTGGATTAATTATTATGCGCTTTGCCGCATCTGCTTTCGTGAACTTACTGAAACGTAAACCTGGATTGGAAACTGCTGCATTCATGATTGTCGGTTGGGTTGGTGTGAAATTAGCAGTTCATACGATAGCTCACCCTGCATTAGGTATGATTCCACACGAATTCCCAGAATCAACTACTTGGAAATTAATATTCTGGATTGTATTGCTATCAATTGGTGCATGCGGTTGGTTTTTATCAAAAGAAATAAAGCCAGATATACAACAAGATTCGAAACAATATAACGAAGAAGCGCTGTAATTTCAGCGCTTCTTCGTATTTCTCAATTTTGAAAATGTACTATATTATAGAATATATTGTTCATTATTTCACGAAAATGTTGTCCTTTTTGTGAAATAATGAACAAATTTATTGAAAGTAGCAACAAATACGTGTACCTTAGTAAAGAGTATTATAAACGATGTATTGAAGGAGCGTAATGTTTTATGCTAGAACAAGGAGTAGATTACCTAGTACAGCTCGCAAAGAAAAAGAAAAAAATGTTAGATAACAATCCAATGCAATATTTCCTGCGGGCAGCGCTAGCTGGTGTCTATATGGGGTTTGTTATTGTACTATGTTCTAAATTAGGAAATTTCTTTCATGCTGCACATTCACCCGCAACATATTTTGCATTCTCTATCTTTTTTGGAATTGCACTTATTTTAATTATATTTGGTGGAGCTGAATTATTTACAGGAAATACAATGTATTTCACCGTTGCAACTTTACGTAAAGAAACAACTGTTATCGATACACTTCGCAACTGGGGTGCTTGTTATGTAGGAAACTTAGTAGGAGCAGTATTTTTTGCATTCCTATTTTATGCAACTGGTATTTTTGAAACAATAAGTCACAATCACTTATTAAATGAAGTTGCTACAACAAAGATGGGCGCATCAACAATGCACATATTTTTCAAAGCTATTTTATGTAACTGGCTCGTTTGTCTTGCATGTTTCCTTCCATCTCAAGTAAAAGGAGATACAGCTAAACTCCTTATGATATTTTTAACTGTATTTACTTTCTTCATGTCAGGATATGAACATAGCATCGCAAATCTATCCATATTTTCAATTGCTTTACTTGTTCCACATCCTGATACAGTTTCTTTTGCAGGTGCAATTCATAACTTAATTCCAGCTACAATTGGTAACATAGTTGGCGGATCTGTATTTGTTGGTATGGTTTATCATTATTTGACTAAAACAAACTCTACAAAATCCAAAATCGATTCTGAACAAACTGAAGAAATCATTCCATTGTCAGCGAATGTAAAATAAAGTGAAATTTATATCGAAAACATGCATTCCAAATAATTGGAATGCATGTTTTTTTATTTGCTTAGCACGGCGGCGACTTATGGATTGGAAAGTCTAATTGGATTTATATATATGTACATATTGTACCAAGCGCAATAAAAGGTGCAAAAGGAAGTGGCTCATTATACGTCATACGTTTTAGGGCAATCGATATGACAAGAAAACAAAGACCAAATAATGATGAGAAACAAAGCGATAACAGTACTCCCTTTGTTCCAACAACAAAACCAAGTAAAGTCAATAACTTCACATCCCCTCCTCCGATTCCTTTTGGATAAATAGCTAGAATGATATATAAGAGCATAAACATAACCATTGCCCCTAACAGTCCATCCCACCATAGTGATGGCTGTATAAAAAAACGTTCGATTAGAAATAGTCCTGCAAAAAAGAATAAAATTTGATTGGGAATGACCATATAAAGAAGATCTGTAATGGAAACAATAAGAAGAAGTGATAACAGCGTCCATGCAATAATAAGCTGCTCATTAACCCCAACAAAAAACGCTGTAAGAAGAAATAATACTCCGGCAATGCCTTCAAATAATGGATGAAGACATGAGATTTTCATATGACATTGCGTGCACCGTCCTTTTTGAATACAAAATGATAAAATAGGGATTAACTCTTTTAGTTGTAATACATGAGAACAATGAGAACAATGTGATCGTGGTTTTATGATGGAATAGCCGAGTGGAATGCGATACGCAACAACGTGATAGAAAGAGCCTAATATCAAACCAGTGAGAAAAGCGTATACATAAAATAGCATTTTCATAAAACCTCTTTTCTTTTTAGGTGGGCGAGAGCGTCTGGCCATGCGTAGTAGCGGTCAGGGCCTGTTTCTGCCACGGGCGATGTTCAAACACAGAGAGGAAGATAGTTGCTGAGTACTTTTTTTCTTGGAATGGCGGAGACTTGTGGTCGCAAAGTCAAGTTGGATGAATGGTTTTACATAGTATAACAAGAAAAGATAACATATTGTATTTTCAAAAATTTATCTTTCTCTATAGAAAAACAGGCCTTTATTAGGCCTGCTTTTCTATTTATACAACAAAATAAAATGCTTTTAATGGTCCGTGTACACCAACAACAAGGTTCATTTCAATGTCAGGAGAGTTACTTGGGCCGTAACAAACAATGTAACTTTCATAATATAGATCCCCCTCATTTCAACTCAGTCAATATTCATATGGTCATCAGATGACTTGCGTAAAAAAGAAAGAAACGAGACATTAACTGCTCATATTCATTCTTTTAGAAAACACTTACGATTTTGTTTCTTCAGTGCCTATGACCATACACTCTACATTCGTTAGGTGATTTTGCATCGCTTGCTGCGCTGCTTCAACATCATTCTTTAACACTGCTTCATAAATTTTCCGATGCTCTTCTAGAAGTCGTTCTGCTGTTGTTTGTTCACCATATAAAACAATTCGTCTTGTTTCACCAATTGCTTCAGCAATCATTTCAGAGACATGGTTCATTAATTCTAACAAAATATTATTATGTGAGGCTTCTGCAATTGCCATATGGAAATGAAAATCTGCTTTTTCACCAGCTTGTTCATCTCCCATTCCCTTTTGCATCTCATCTAACCAGCGCTTCATATTGTGTATGTTTTCATCTGTGCGTTTTAACGCTGCTGCACCAACTACTCCCACTTCAAGCACTTTTCGTACTTCAAATAAATTCACAATATCTTCTTGTTTCATTAGCAAAGTTGTGCTTAATGATGATGTTAAAGCAGAGGGAGTAAAATTCTTCACATACGTACCTTCACCTTGTTTCATCTCAATTAAGCGCATTGCTCGCAATGCGCTTAACGCTTCGCGCACAGCAGATCTGCCGACTTGAAACTGCTCTGCCAATTGATGAACAGGAAGAAGTTTGTCACCAGGCTTTAATGTACCATTTTTAATCATTCCTAAAATGGCTTCCGATACTTCTTCGTAAATTTTTTTAGGTTTAATCGATTTATATTCCAGTTGTATCACCCCAGTATCATCCAAACAACAATGAAAACAATTTATCCCGCGCTAACGGGCAGTAAAGCTTTCACTATATACAGAAATTAGCATCTATACCTATTTTAGAACTAAATGTGCAGAAGTACAAACATTTTGTTCATAAAATAGACAAAAATGGTTATTAGGGCATTTTCCCCTATCTCTTCATTATGGTAAGATAACTGGTAAATGAATCAAAATTGTCGTTCCTTTTCCTTCTTCACTTTCAATTTGCCAAGTTCCATCGTGAATGTGCACAATTTGTTTTACAATCGCCAGTCCTAGTCCAGTTCCACCGTTGTGACGACTTCTTGCTTTATCCACTCGGTAAAAACGTTCTCCTAACTTTTCGAGGTGTTCAGCGCCAATGCCAATACCACTATCTTCAATTTGCAATTTACATCGCCCTGCTTCTTGCTCTAATTGGACATGTATCGTCCCATTCTCACCTGTGTAGCGAAGCGCATTATCTATAATGTTATGAAGCACTTGCTGCATCCTGTCTTCATCAATATTGACAATGACATCTGGATCCAGAATTGTCTGCAATGTAATTCGCTTTTCTGTCACTTGTAATTCATATGTCTCTAGTACATCTTCAATTAACTGTGCAAATACAATCGGCTGTTTCTTAAGAGGAAAACGTTCTCCTTCAAGCTGCGCTAAATCTAATAAATCATGCACAAGACGTTGCATACGTCCTGCTTCTTTATGAACAAGTCCGGTAAATTTTAATTGTTGCTCTCCTTTTGCTACACCATCAATAATCGCTTCGCTATATCCTTTAATATAACTAAGGGGCGTTCGCAATTCATGTGACACATTTGCCAAAAATTCTTTCCGCTGCACATCCTCTTCTTCTAGTGCACTTGCCATCTTATTAAATGCTTTTCCAAGTCGGCCAATTTCATCTTCTGATGCAATTGTTATTCGCTTTGAAAAATCTCCTTTTGCCATATGATTCGCAACATGCTCCATTTGTGAAAGTGGCTTTGTAATGGCAATAACAATTTTCCGACCAATCCATACAGTTAATACAATCATGACAAGAGCAAGTGGAGCTAAAATGAGTCCCATTTCATAAATTAGATCTTTAATGCTCTTTAAAGGAATATACGAATATACAATACCGACCAATTTTTTATTGTCTAATACAGGAATCACGACACCCATAATGTTACGCTGAAAATGTTCTTCATATCCCATCTTTGTAATCGTCTTTCCTTCTAACAACGATTGCCTGTCATCTTCACTAATAATTGAATTATAATGAACATCAAATGGAAGACATGCACTTAAATCGCGCGGATTATCCACAAACAATACATCGGCACTCGCAATTTGATCGAATGATTTTACCCTTTCCTTAAATACATCTACAGATTCATCTGCTCTATATTGCCTAACAAGGCGGTTTCCTTCTGCTTTTAATGTTTCTTCAATATTTTGGACATATAATTTTTCATACGAATATAATGAAACAAAATATAAAAATGAAACTGTTACACAAACTGCGCAAGCAATCGTAAGCCATAACTTTTGTACCATCGTAAACATCTTACACCTCAAATTTATAGCCTACGCCCCAAACCGTTTGAATACAATTCCCATGTTCTCCAAGCTTTAAGCGCATTGTTTTCACATGTGTATCAACTGTTCGAGTGCTGCCAGCATAATCATATCCCCAAACTTTTTCAAGCAACTGTTCCCGGCTAAATACTTGGCCGTTATGTTGGCAAAGAAAATAAAGTAAATCAAATTCTTTCACAGTTAATGAAATACCTTCCCCACCTATTTCAACGCGGCGACTTTTCTCATTAATAACAACTGGTCCAAATTCTATTTCCTCTTGTTCTTCAAACTTCATATATCTCCTTAATACTGCTTCCATACGTGCAATTAATTCTCCTGGACTAAATGGTTTCACAATATAATCATCTGCCCCTGTACGCAATCCATTTACGCGATTCCACTCTTCTCCTTTTGCTGTCAAAAAGATAATTGGAATATCGGATGTCTTTCGAATTTCTTTACAAACTGTAATCCCATCCATTTCTGGCATCATGATATCCAAAATAACAAAATTAAAACTTTCTATTTCAAGCATGTGAAGCGCTTGTTTTCCGTTTTCAGCTTCTTTCCACTCATAACCAAAGTTGTCCAAATACATACCGACAAGTTGTCTCATATCACTTTCATCATCAACAAGTAATACTTTACACTTATTCATTTCTTCTCCCCTACTCTTTGCGTAAATTGAAATGGTCCTTTACCAACTGAAATCGTCTGTTTTATTTTCATTTCATGTAAATCTAATACATACACTTCATCACTATCATAACTCGCAACATACCCTTCACTACCAATTTGCCAAAATGCAAATGGATTCGAGCCTACTTCAAGAGAACCTACCTCTTTATACGTTTTTCCATCAAACTTTCTCAGCGTGTTCGATCCGTGACTCAGTACATAAATAAATTGTTGATCTGTAGACAGATTGATCGGCATAAATGGTGCATGTAACGATTGAAGCATTTGGCCATCTTGTACAGAATACTCAAGCACCTTTTCATTTACTTGTTTCCCGTCACCATGCCCGCCAATAAATATATCCTTTCCATCTCCGCTAAGAAATGCCCCTGTTGAAGCTGGTGGAATCATAAAAGAGTTCACAACTTTCTTTTGTTTCACATCAATACTAGACAATTTCGTATCATAAAAATTAAGAACATATAACATGTCATCATGTTGCACCATCGTCAGCGGACCCTTTCCAACCGAAATGCTCTCCGTTTCTTTCCCATCGGTTGTAAATACACGAATTTTTTGCTGATTTTGATCCGCCACAAATAGCTCTTTTCCATTTTCAGATACTAATATATTGACGATTCCTTTTCCTGTATTCCATTTTTCAAGCTGCTTTCCATCTTTCAAAGAATATACATATACATACTCAAGTTGTTTTCCATACACAAGTAAGCGATTCTTGTCTGGTAACAACGTTGTTCCCGTAATTGTTTCATTTAAATGCCACGTTGTAATTGTTTTTTTCGTATTCGTATCAATAAAACTAATACTTCCTTCTTTTATATTTGTTGTGATTAGAAGAGACTTTTTCGGATCAATAGATTGATATGCCCCTCCCTTGCACCCTGTAAGTAATAGTACAATACAAAGTGAAATAAGCCACCTTTTCAAAAAGATTACCTCCATTATGGACAGTTTCGTTATACTTGTAAAATAGCAAATAATTGTGAGGAAAGTGTGAAATCTTCTTTCTATATATAGAACTTGGAACAACGGCATAAAAACCAACTTTTTAGGTAGGACAAGAGCATCTGGCCATGCATAGTAGCGGTCAGAGCCTTTTCCTGCCACGTGCAAAGTTTTAAACACAGAAAGGTAGCAAGTGTATGTCCATTTTTATCTTCATGACAGCAATCTATATGCTATAAAATGAAAATAACGTTCTATAGATAATAAGGGGCGTATTTTTGTTGGAATCATACTCCTTACCAAACTTCTAAATGTAATAATGTATGACTTTGTAGTTACTTTCTTTCTATATTATAAGTATAAATTGAAAAGTGGACTTAAAAACCGGATTTTTTAGGTTGGTCGGGGCTTCCACTGATATATCGACCGTTTTGGAGAATATATCAGCGCTATTTAAAATATATCGGCGATTCGACACAACTTAAAGATCTTTCGACAACATTCGGCACATAGAATACACTAACGTGAGATGACATAGTATCGTCAGCTCTCTCTTAATATGAAAAACGAGCATACCTTTCTTGATTAAAGGTACACCCGTCTTGTTTATAGTCTACAACATTAAGAATATGTTACTGTATAATAAAAAAGAGCAACAAAAAGATTACAATTATGTAAAAAACAATCCATAATATTCCTCATCCATCCTCTATAAATGTTGATGTTATCCCTTTCCGCTTCCTCTTCACCGGGAATTATATCCAATTTTTCTTTTATTTCTCCTCAGAAAAAAGTACTGTCCATTCCTTATATCATCTAGTATTCCGACATTTGTTCTCCCTCTAAAATTTAGGATAAAAAAGGAAATCTTATAACCTATGAATTTTTTTCCAACTTTTTTTCGTTTCATTCTGTGCTACGATGATTTTGTCAGTCAGACAGGCCGACAAAAATAAATTCTATGTGATAACAGTTTTATAACTTTATACATAAGTAGGGGGACAATTTAATAATGAAAAAACGTGTATTACTATCTGTAGCAGCTGCAACTGCTCTTACATTTGGACTAGGAACAAATGGTGCGAAGGCAGAAACAATCCAACCATCACAAATCAAAGTTCAAAATATTTCGCAATCTCCATCATTTATGCAATATATGAATCAACAAGACTTTCAATCTTTCTTAACATCTCTATTAAACTCATATTATGCAAAATGGAATGCAAACGCCTTCCAACCAAGCAGCTGTGTCGTTTCTGGCCAACCAACTTACACAACAATTACAACTCCTTGGGGAAATATTGTAATTACAAATTCAGTTACTAACAATGAAACAACGCAACCAGAAGAAAAACCAGCTGATAACAACACTGCAGCTAAGCCAGAAGAGAAACCGGCTGATAATAACCAATCTACTAAGCCTGCTAATAAACCGGCTGACAACAACCAAGCAACTAAGCCTGCTAATAAACCAGCTGACAAACCGGCTGACAACAACCAAACTACTAAGCCAGAGGACAAACCTGCTGAAGAGTCAAAAGGTTCATTAAGCGCATTTGAACAAAAAGTTGTTGATTTAACAAATGCTGAACGATCAAAACAAGGTTTACCAGCATTAAAAGTAGACAATGTGTTAAGCAAAGTAGCACGTGTTAAATCAGAAGATATGCAAAAAAATCATTACTTTGATCACACTAGCCCAACATACGGCTCTCCGTTCGATATGATGAAACAATTCGGTATTTCATATAAATCTGCTGGTGAAAATATCGCACAAGGACAACGTACTCCTGAAGAAGTTGTACAAGCTTGGATGAATAGTGCCGGTCACCGTGCAAATATTTTAAATAGTGGATACACACATATCGGTGTTGGTTACGTAGAAAGCGGAAACTATTGGACACAAGAATTTATTTCGAAGTAAGACTTTAATCAATGGGGTTCGCCCCATTGATTATTTTATATATACATAAAACCCCTCTTTCTTTTTAGGTGAGCGAGAGCATCTGGCCGTGCATAGCAGCGGTCAGGGCCTTTTTTTGCCACGCGCAAAGTTTTAAAACAAAGATAGGTAGCAAGGGGTCTGTTCATTTTTACCCCGCTATTCGTGGGCAGTAAAGACTGGGGAAGTACGGGGAAGAAAACTGCCCGTAAAAGCCCGATTGGTGAGAGCTTTCCATCAGTGAGGAAAGCGTCACTGATGGAAGTTTCACTTTATCTTCATGACAGCATGTAGTGGTCATGGTTTGTTCTGCATAGTAGCGATTTATTTAATGAAACCAATTGAACTTTCTTTTTACTTCATTTGGAGATAGGGGAGCCCGTAAATAACAAAATAAAGGGGCTGACCTAAAAGGCACATAAGTGCCTTTTGAGGTTAGCCCCTCTTTATTTTGCATTCATACAAGAATGTAATATACGAGAAAAATCATGAGGAAGAGGGATATCTGCTTCAATTTGCTGTTTTGTAATGGGATGTAACATTGTAATATGAGCAGCATGCAGTGCTTGACGCGAAAGCCGATTTGTCGTACCGCCATATAATACATCACCAATCAGCGGATGACCGAGATAACTCATATGAACACGTATTTGATGTGTTCTTCCCGTCTCTAATTGAACTTTAACAAGTGTTATGTTATTTTCTTTCGAATATTGCATGACCTCGTAATGTGTTACGGCACGATCACCTTTTTCGGAAACACGGCGCCTTGATGCATGATGACGATCTCGTCCAATTGGCGCATCTATTTTCCCTCGTTTCTTTTGTACTTTCCCTTCAACAAGTGCCATATAAGTTCTCTTAATTTTACGCTCTGTTAATAATCGGTCCATAATTACACCAGCTAAAGCGTGCTTTGCAAAGACGACTCCACCTGTTGTGTCTTTATCTAATCGGTGAATGTGACGCACCTTTGTTTCAATTCCTTGCATTTGCAAATGAAAGGCTACATAGTTTGCTAATGTGCCTGTCCCGCCTTTATTCGCAGGATGTGTGTCTACTTGAATGGGCTTATTCACTATTAAGACATGATCGTCTTCATATATAACTTCTATATCATAAAACTCCGGCTCTACATCATACTCTTCATGTATAAACATATGAACTTGCAATTTATCTTCTTTTTGCAGTTGTTCACTCCACCGTTTTCCTTCTCCATTCACAAGAATACTTTTTTCCATACGATATTTGTGTAATAATTTTTTTGGAACTTGCCATTCTTCTTTCAAAATAGACTCTATCGTTCGCCCAGCCCACTCGGCAGGAACTGTAATTTCACACCATTCTCCCATTTTCTTTACTTTCATATTATCACCTTATTTCTAGTCATCTTCTTATTGTAACGGAAAATCGCTTTTCATGCATAATGAAAGACAGTTCGCAATTGAACTGCCTCTCCCATTACGCACGAAGCTTTTTTATTTCCTGCAACATTTCTTCCGCTTTTCTTTCATAGGATAAATCTTGAAAAAACGTAGCTAACCGTTTGTAGTCATTGTAAGCATCTAATAATCGGTCAATCATTTTATAGTTATTTTTTTTCAGCGGTGTTTTTAGTTTAACAGGATAACGATATTCTCCCATATCACGAATTTTATAATACTCTTCTTCTACTTGAATGACTTTCAAAAGCTCATTCTCTTCTGCATCGAGTGTATATCCATCAAACTCGCGCAATAATTCATAAATAATATGGGCCTCCTTTGAATAAAAACCTTTTTCTAACCGATAGCCGACAATGCGATACATATGTCCATCATTTTCTGCAAATTGTACAGTATCATTCAATTTAAATTTAAAATAACGAAACATTGCCTTCCCCCACTCTTATATGTAATATCCTTATCTCATACTATTCGCTAAAAGGGGGGCAAGCTATTCATACAAGTAGCTCTCACCTACTATATAAA
The DNA here is from genome assembly GCF_023715645.1 of Bacillus cytotoxicus. Classification (GTDB taxonomy): domain Bacteria; phylum Bacillota; class Bacilli; order Bacillales; family Bacillaceae_G; genus Bacillus_A; species Bacillus_A cytotoxicus_A. The sequence continues at coordinate 202,354 of NZ_JAMBOP010000002.1, forward strand.
GTGAAACTTCCATCAGTGGGGGTTTTCTTCATCCCCCGCTGATGGTTAGCCCTCACCAATCGGGCTTTTACGGGCAGTTATCCCCCACCTATCTTCTTTAGAAAAGCGGAAGTGGCTCATTCAGAATGTGAGGGGGATGGAGCTTCTGACGTAGAGGTGTTTTTTACCTCGCAGGAAGAAGCGAAGCCACCGAACATTCTAGCCACTGAAGCTGGACAACGATTTTCTCTCAATCTTGAGGTGGGGGTCTTACTGCCCACGAATAGCGGGATAAAACTGGACGCCCTAACATAAAGACCGTTTCTTTTTAAATGGGCAAGAGCGTCTGGCCATGCATAGAAGCGGTCAGAACCTTTTTCTGCCACATGCGTTGTTCAAACAAAGAGAGAAAGAAAGTTTCAGGTTACTTTTTGCTTGGTATGGCGCTTGTGTATTGGAAAGTCAATGAGAACTACTTTTTATTGCGTGTTTTTCTGCTTCTTTTTCCTGAACGGAAGCCACCAGTTCCACTCACCAAACATTTTCATTAAACTTGGTACAAGGATTAATCGAATAATGGTTGCATCAAGGAATATGGCTAGTGCAACGCCAAGACCCATCTGTTTCACCGGCAAAATATCGGTAAAAGCAAATGCACCTGTTACAACGATCATAATTAACGCAGCTGATGTAATAATCCGGCTTGTTGACACTAATCCTTCTAACGTTGCATAATCATTATCTCTCGTCTCTCCGTATAATTCATGAATACGCGAAATAAGAAATACTTCATAGTCCATACTTAACCCGAATACTAATCCAAAGATAAATATCGGCAATACAAATAATACAGAGCTTTGTTCTAAACCAAAATGTCCTCCTTTAAAAAGCCAAATGACAATGCCTATAGTTGCACTTAAACTAAGCACATTCATTACAATTGCTTTAATTGGAATCAACAGCGAACGAAACGCTAGTAATAATATCAAAAACGTTGACGCAAAAATAACAGACATCCCTACAACAACTTTATCTTTGATTTCATCTTCTAATTCTTGCTGGAAAGTTGTCATTCCGCCTAGGTAATAGGTTACATCTTCCGTTTTATAGTTTTCTTTAAAATCTCGTACCCACTGCTTTGCTTTTTCTGTTCTTGGCAATGCACCTAAAACAATTCCAATCGTTGTTTTATTTCCTTTCACATACGCCTCTAATGCCGGCTCTATTTGTGCACGATTTGGCGATTGCAACGTTGCTGTTAGCTGTTCTGCAGACATATTTCCAAGTTGTTCATATAAACTTTTCACTTCACGGACATCTTTATCATCCTTTAGTTTCTGCACAACCTTTTGCAACGTTTGTAAATTGTCTTTTTCTGTTACATTTCCTTTTGTCTCTATGACAAGCGTCACATCTGCATGCGTTTTTATCGTTTTATTAAATGCATCTTCATAATGTTCATAAGCAATGCGTGCCTCGCTTTTTTCAGGTAATGCTTCTACACCAGGAAACTGTAGATCTGCATCGCGCAGTGGTAATAAACAAATGATTATAAATGTAAATACTGCAATCGTCATCACAACTGGATATTTCATTACAAACTGTGCAAATTTACGCCACATTGGTGCTGTGCGCTTAACATTTTGGTTCTTTCCTAATATACGTTTCCCCATTAAAGCTAACAGCGCTGGAAGCATTGTCAGTGAAAATAAAATGCTCATGATTACGACAATCATCCCGCTAATTGCGACAGCTTGAATATAATCAATTTTGAAAAAGAACAAACCAGACAAACCGACAAATACACATAAACCTGAAAAAATAATGGCGCGTCCCGCCGTTTGATAGGTAACCATAATTGCTTCTTTCACAGAACGATGTGCAAGCTCTTCTCGGAAACGATTCACAAATAATAAAGCAAAATCAATGGATAAAGCAAGCCCAATCATCGGCGCCACGTTCAGTACAAAAATAGAAAGTTCCTTTTGTTCTCCGATAAAATATAAAATCCCCATCGTACTAATGACACTTAACGCTCCGTTTAAAATCGGCAAAATCGATGCAAAGAAGCTGCCAAAAGAAAGTAATAACACTAAAAACGCAATCGGTAACCCGATCATTTCTGCTACTTTCAAATCATTTTGTGTTCTCGTATTGATTTCATCATTAATAATCGGATAGCCAGTTGGAGATACTTTTACCTCTCCGTTACTTTCTTTTTGAATCTCCTTTGCAAAGGCTAATGTTTTTTCCTTCCGCTCTTTACTTGTTTTCCCGGAAAATAAAATGGAAGCATAAGCAATATCTTCCTTCATCATTGTTTTATTTTCTATCGGCTCATGAAAAGACTCATAGGTTTCTTCTCTTTTAATTTTTTTTACAACCCCATCAATTTTCTCAATAAACTTTTGCTGAGATACACCTTCCTCTTTTTGAAAAACGAGTAACAATGCATCTTGTGATTGCTTAAAATCTTTCTCTAATATGTTTTTTGTCGTTTGATAATCACCTTGTGTTTGAAACCCATCTCCGCCTAATACACCGGGAAGCTTCGGTGCAAATATACCAAGTAGTGCAGCTAGCAATATTAATAACGAAATCGTTGTATAGCGAAATCGATATAAAAAAGCCCCGATTTTGCCCCACACATCTACTTTATGTACAGTTGTTTTCACAGCATTTCACCTACTCCTCTTCTCATATTCTTTTCCTTAGTGTATCATATCCGCTCTTTTGTTCATGAAAAAAGCTACCCTTTAATCAAAAAGGATAGCTCTTTTTAACGCGCTGCATAGAAACGGTGTAAATAAATAGCGATAATAAGCAATACACCGCTCATACAATAACCTGCTAAAACATCAGTTGGATAGTGTACGGATAAAATAATCCGGCTTAATCCAATTAAGAAAATGAGTACAATGGCTAAGGTCGTTACAAAGCATTTTGCTGCTGCACTTTTTACGTTTGCTGCGATAATATAGGCAAGAAATCCATACGTAACAATCGATAACATCGCATGTCCACTTGGAAAACTATAGCCGAGCGCATCTAGCGCCTCATTAATCGTCGGCCGATCTCTTTTCACAATCGCTTTAATCCCTTTATTAATGAAATGTGTACAAAGAATCAAAAGAGGATATATGACCATTGCTACGTAATAACGCTTCTTCGCCAAAAAGAACAGACTAACTGCTAACACAAAGACAATCCCAATTGCAGAACCAAGTTTTGTTACATAACGAAAAAACGTAAGTGATGACTCTGTTTGAATCTCTGTTACCAATCCTTTCACATACTCATCAACTGCCGTTACCCCGCCGGAATATACTCTCCACGCAATGATGCTAAATACACAAAGTAAAAGTACGGCACAAACAAGCTCATACATATGTAATTTCTTTTTCAAAATTCTGTTCCTCCTGGTATAAAAAAGCGCGATTTCCGCTAAGAAATCGCGCTTTGAATTACTTTTCTTTTCCTGTCTTCAGTTCTGTCCAGTAACGATCATAATCTTTTAATTTTCCGTTCACATCAACAAGCCATTCTGTACGATCTAGCTCTTCTTTTGTTAGGAAAATCATATGATTTTCTTGATACTCTTTACTGTGACGAGGACGAGCTTTTTCATTTGGATTACTATACCCAATGGATTCATAGTTTTTCACGCTGACTTTTGGATCCATTAAGTAGTTAATAAATTTCTCTGCAAGCTCTTTATGCTTTGCACCTTTTGGAATTGCTAATGTATCTGCCCAAATCGTACCGCCTTCTTTTGGAACAACGTATTCAACATCTTTGTTCTCTTTTGCAATGAACGCCGCGTCTCCAGACCATACCGTACCAATCCATGCATCATCTGTAATAAATTTTTGTTTAATATTATCTGTATCAAACGCTAATAAATTTGGTAATAATCTTTGAATATCTGTAAAAGCCGTTTTTATCTCCGCATCATTTGTTGAGCTATTTGAAAAACCATGTTTCTTAAGCCCCATGCCAAGTACTTCACGAGAATCATTCAATAATGCCACGTGTCCTTTATACTTTTCATTCCATAAATCAGCCCAACTTGTTGGTGCTTCTTTCACATATTTTTTATTATAAGCAATACCTGTTACACCCCATGTATACACAATCGAATACTTATTTTCCGGATCAAACGGAGGTGTTTTAAAGTTTGAAACGAGATTCTCTACATTCGGAATGTTCTTTTTATCTAATGGCTCTAACAAGTTCATCTTTGTCATTGTGTTTACTGTATAATCAGACGGTTGCACTAAATCATACTTTGCGCCGCCTGCTTGCAATTTCGCAAGCATCTCTTCATTACTTGCATACTTATCATAATTCACTTTCACGTCATATTTCTTTTCAAAGTCTTTAATGACTTGCTCGTCAAAGTTATCAGCCCAGCTGTAAATATTTAATTCTTCTTTCTTTTCGCCGCATCCAGCTAACACTCCAGCAGCAATCCCGAAAGTAAGTGTTGTACTTGCGACTACTTTCAACCATTTCATTTGCATGCCCTCCTAGTTTAAACTTAATCATTCATCTGTTACTCGGTCATTTACAACGGAAGATGACCGCCTGAATTTTCCTCTCCATCTGCACCTTTATTGCGGAACATTTCAGAAGCAAGCATTAATCCGACAATTACAACAATTAAAATTGTCGACAATGCGTTAATTTCAGGTGATATACCACGTTTTACCATGCTGTAAATATATAGAGGCAATGTTGTTGAGCCTGGACCTGATACGAAGAAACTAATCACAAAATCATCAATCGATAACGTGAATGTTAATAATGCCGCTGAAATAATACCTGGTGCTAGCCCCGGTAGTGTTACATAACGAAATGTTTGCCACGGCGTTGCTCCTAAATCATTTGCTGCTTCTTCTAAATCGCGCCCCATCCCTGAAAGTCGTGCTGATAAAACGACAACGACAAATGAAACGCTAAACGTAATATGAGAAATAATAATTGTCATTTGCCCAAGTTCAATCCCAAGTTGACTGAACAAAATTAAAAGTGATAATCCCATTAAAATATCTGGAATAAGAACTGGTAAATATACAAGTCCGTTAATTGCACCTTCAAAACGATATTTATAACGGTGCATTGCAATCGCAAATAACACACCTAGTAATGTGGAGACAATTGTCGTGACAACTGCAATCGTTAAACTATTTATAAGTGCATCAATTACATCCTGTTTTTGAAATAAATCTGTATACCAATGAAGTGTAAAGCCTTGCCAGTCCGCATTAATACGTGAGTCATTAAACGAATACAACATCAGTACCATCATTGGTAAATAAAGAAACAATAAAATTAGCCAAGAATAAGTGACTAAAAACTTTTTCATCTTCGTTTATTCCCCTCCGTTTCCATAGTTATATACTTTCGTTGCCCGATAATATAAGTAAATTAACAGAACGGAGAATAAGACAACAATCATAGATAACGCTGACCCAAATGGCCAATCGCGTGCACCTAAAAACTGATTTTGAATAACATTTCCGATTAATGCAACTTTCGAACCACCCATTACGTCTGATACAACGAACATACCAATCGATGACACAAATACTAAAATCGATCCTGTCGCAATCCCTGACATCGTCATTGGAATTGTTACATGCAAAAATGCTTTAAGCGGCGTTGCGCCTAAATCATATGCTGCTTCTAATTTTCTCTTATCAAGTTGTTCAATCGCTGCATATACAGGCAAAATCATAAATGGTAAGAGTGAATATACCATCCCCAAAATAACAGATGGTGTATTGTATAGTAAGTTTAAAGGTTCACTAATAATACCTAATTTCAGCAATAGTGTATTGACAAGCCCCTGCGAACGTAAAATAACAATCCAAGCATACGAGCGGACTAAAAAGTTAATCCAAAACGGGATTGTAGCAAGAAGCAGTAAAAGAGAGCGCCATTTACGATCAACAATTGTCACCGTATAGGCGAACGGATATCCAATCAACAAGCACAGTACTGTTGTAATAACGGCAATTTTTACTGTTTCCCATAACGTCTCCATATAGAGGGGATCAAATACACGTTTAATATTTTCTAACGTAAAGCTCATTTCAACTGTTCCATACATGCCGCGCTGCAAAAATGAAAAAGCTAACACAAACAAGAGAGGGACTAAGAAGAAAATAAGCAACCAAGCAATTGTCGGTAATGCAAGTAATTTCCCTTTTTTCAATTTAAGGTCACCTCATCTTCTTTCTCCCAACCTACAGACACATTATCACCAATGTTCCATTGCTTCGCTTCTTCTGCACTTTGATACGCCATAAACAACTCGCTTGTTTTCTCATCGCGAATATAAAGCTTCTCCATATTTCCGACAAATTCAATATCTTCAATATGACCAACGTGATACCCTTCCTGCAATGTTTCTTCTACAGAACGCACTTTCACATTTTCTGGGCGTACTGCTACATAGGTTTCCCCTGTTTGAATAATATTATTTTCTCCAATAAACGTCGCAACAAACAACGTTTCTGGCTTATGATAAATTTCTTTTGGCGTTCCAATTTGCTCAATGTGACCTTTGTTCATAACGACAATGCGATCACTCATACTCATCGCTTCTTCTTGATCATGTGTCACATAAATGAACGTAATGCCAAGATTTCGTTGTAAGTTTTTCAACTCACGCTGCAAATCTTTTCGAAGCTTAAAATCTAGTGCCCCTAACGGCTCATCTAATAGCAATACACGAGGATTATTCACAATGGCACGTGCAATCGCCACGCGCTGCTGTTGTCCGCCAGAAAGTTTAGATGGTTTCCGATTACGGAACTCTGCTAATTGTGTTAAACGCATCGCTTCCTCAGCACGTTCTTTTTGCTCCGCCTCAGAAACCTTTTGCATCTTTAATCCAAAGCGAATATTCTTCTCAACATTCATATGCGGAAACAGTGCATAATGCTGAAATACTAAGTTCATATGGCGTTTATATGGCGGTAAATCATTAATCGTTTCTTCATCAAGCGAAATGATACCTTTTGTCGGTTTCTCAAAACCCGCAATCATACGAAGTAACGTCGTTTTCCCGCAACCACTCGGACCAAGAATCGTTATAAACTCGCCTTCTTTAATGTCTAAAGAAAGAGCTGGGATAATAACTTGATTCCCAAAATGTTTTTCTACTGCTTCGACCTTAATAATATTTTTCATCTTCTCTTCCTATCTACCTCATATTTTTGATATTCATAAATAACCAAGTATTCTATATACAATAACTTTGTTTTCATCTAAGCAAAAATGATGTTTAATCACGTAATCCAAACGTGATGAGTGGTCAATGAATGCCCACCACTGATCGAAGCTTCACCATATGTAATATGTTCGATTCAATTTTTATACGCTACACACCTTGAATAGAAAAACCCCTTCTTGGTGAAGGGGCTTTTATCATACGGACGAACCAATTGATAAACACCATCATCATTTTAACAATTTTCGAATGAATTTTAAAGCACTTTTTGTAGAAGAATAGCGGATTTTCATATCAAACGCTGTCGATTGGGACAAAATGCTTTTATAATGGGAAAATGTTTGAAAGCTTTGCTCTCCATGATAACTGCCCAATCCACTTTGACCAACACCACCAAATGGTAAATACGGCGTTGCTAGATGATAGACAACATCATTTATACAACCGCCTCCATAAGAAATGGATTGTGTTACTTGCTTTTGCAAACCTCGTGATTCAGAGAAAACATATAATGCAAGCGGTTTCGGATGACGCTGAACAGTTGCTATCACATCTTCTATCTTCTCATACTCTAATACTGGTAAAATAGGGCCAAAAATTTCCTCTTCCATCACAGCATCATTCCATGTCACATCTGTAAGTAGTGTAGGTTCAATTAATAGTTTCTCTTGATCATAATGTCCGCCTACTACCGCCTGACCACCTTCTAAAAATGAACATAATCTTTCAAAGTGCCGCCCGCTCACAATTCGAACATATTTTTCATTTTGCAATGGCTTCTCTCCATATTGCTCATGCACAGCTTTTCTCATTTCTTCGATAAATTTCTCTTTAATAGAAGAATGAACGTATACATAATCAGGTGCTACACACGTTTGCCCCGCATTTAAAAATTTCCCCCATACAATTCGCCGCGCTGTAACATCAAGCTTCGCATCCTTATGTACAATGCACGGACTTTTGCCGCCAAGTTCAAGTGTAAGAGGTGTTAAATGTTTTGCAGCTGCCTCCATAACAATTTTTCCAACTCCGATACTACCAGTAAAAAAAATATAATCAAACGGCTCCTTTAATAGAGCTGTGCTCACCTTGGCATCGCCTTCAACCACAGTGACAAACTCAGGAGGAAATAGTTCCGTTAACATTTTAGTAATAACGCTAGACACATTTGGCGTTAATTCTGAAGGTTTTAAAACAACTGTATTCCCAGCCCCGATCGCTCCAACTAACGGAGCAATCGCCAGTTGAAATGGATAATTCCACGGAGCAATTACTAACGTTACGCCATACGGCTCCGGAATAACTTTCCCTGTTGATCCAATATGAGTCATTGCCGTTTTCACGCGCTTTGGTTTACTCCATTTAGAAAGATTCTTTAGCATAAAAGAAATTTCTTTTAATGTATAGCCAATCTCTGTTGTATACGATTCATGCTCTGATTTATTTAAATCTAGCTTTAGCGCTTCAAAAATTTCAGACTCATAGTGCTGAATACTTTCATATAACGCTCGCAGGTGTTTCTTTCTTTCCTCTATCCCTCTTGTTTTCCCGCTATAAAAATAGAATTTTTGTCGTTCTATAATAGAAGCAATCGTCATGAAACTCCCCCCTTTACTTCATCCTATATTATAATACATTTCTTGTTTCTTCTTATAAAAAATAAACTGATATGTAAAATTTTCATATATATATATCCATTTTGATTTTTCAACATCCTTATCTCCGCTTTTCTTCATAAGTTGCTGTTATGTAAAACAAAAAGTGATACGCTACTTGTTTGCTCACTTTATTTTATCATTTCCTGCGGCAGAAAAGGGCCCTGACCGCTTCTTTGCATGCCAGCCTCTCTCGCTCACCTAAAAAAAGTGATTTTTGTGTTGGTTTTTTCAATTTGTATCTGTATATTATTTTATTAATATTTTGAAATTTATGTTCCTATAAAAAAAGCTGTTGAAAGGAATCCCCCATCAACAGCTTTTCCATTATTAACGATATAAACGAACTGCACCTGCAGAATTATCATCTGCTTGTCCAACTACTTCAAATTTCAGTCCAAGTTTCGGTACTTTACGTCCTGCATCTGGGAGTAAATTGTTCATATACGATTTAGAATCATCAAACTTCGTTACACCTGGTAATCCTTTATAATCAAATGTTCCGCGTGATGGAGAACCAACTTTCCACGCTGGCGTTTGGTTAAAGGAGAACGCAGCATCTACAATTTGGTATCGTGTACTATTTGCAACTGATGGTTTGCCATTTAATGTTCCCACAATTGCCTCTGGATGAGAATCAACAACTCCTAAGAATCCCTCTCCAGGGTGAACACCAACCCAGTTATCTGTGTAACTAGTGTCTGCATACCATACAACAAGACCTGTATTGTATACTGGACCGCGGCCATATTTTAATGCTTCATCTGCACCAGCGTAGTTTCTCCACTCTAAATAGTAGTTATGTTTCTTCTTATCAAAACCATCTGCTACAACGAAACCGTTTAATTTAAATTGTGGTGTACCTTCTGCATCGTCAGAGAACACAACATTTCCATCGACAGTTAATGCAGCATTATCAAGAGTAAAGCCGTTTGGTGCTAAACCACCATCTGTAATGTATTCGAACACTAATTTTACTTTTTGACCTTTAAATTGGCTTAAGTCATATGACTTATCTACCCATTTACCATCTGTTGTGTCCATACCATTTTTAACATTCTTTTCACCAATTCGATCCACTAACGTTTTCTTACCATCTTCTGTCACTGCATGTACTTCAAGGAAGTCATAACCAGTTTCAATTTCATACAATGATTTGTAATCAAACTTCGCGTTTGTTGCCTTTGTTAAATCAAACACTGGCGTTTCTAATGTTGTATGAAGGTCATCGCCTTTTGTACTATAGTAATATTTCTTACCAAATGCAGGCTGAATACCTTTTACATCTTTATCTGGTAAGTTAACACGAACCATACCAGGACGAGCTGATTTCGTTACACTTTGATCTAAGAATGTTGCATAACCAATACCTTTATTTAACTTATCATAATCGACTTCAGCAATATTTGCCCAGTTCCCGCCAATTGTTTTTTGGAAAAACTCCTTATTTTGCGGTGAGAAACTTGTTGGTGTTGTACCTGCAATGTTACCTGCCCAGCTGCCGCCACTCATAATAGACCAAGATTGAATTGGCTCACCTGCACCAGAATACTTTGTATCATATTCATCTGGAAGACCTAAATCATGACCATATTCATGTGCGAATACACCAACCGCTCCGTCTTCTGGCTCAACTGTGTAGTCGTATGCAGCCATTTTACCGCCCCAGTTATTAACTTTTGATTTCGTTCCATCAATTGGAAATACTTTCCCAAGATTCCAGCGATGTGACCAAATTGCGTCATCACCTAATTTTCCACCGCCTGCTTCTTGACCAACTCCAGCATGAAGAATCATTAAATGATCAATAATACCATCTGGTTGATTTTTATTTCCGTCTTCATTTACGTCATATTGATCAAATTGATCAAATTCCGATAAATCAATACCGCTGTCTACAGCTGCTTTTAAAGCATCTTTTACAAGATCGCGTGGTCCTTTTGGTCCTTTATTATCATGACCACCATCGCCGGCATCTGCACCGTAATCCGCCGCTTTACCTGGAACTGTTAACCACTTCGTTACTGTTCCATCGACTGAATAACTGCCGCCTGATTGCTCTTCATAAAAATGTTTAAATGTTGGGATTTTTGAACCATCAAAGAGTGTAAATGGCTCATCACCAAATAACATTTTTTGATAATGTTCTTGATTAAAATCATTTGAATACATATAACCCGGTTCTTGATCAATATTGTTATGTTTAAAATCAGCATATTCTACTAGTAATACAAGAACTTTATCTTTACGGACATCACCATTATATTGTTTTTGCTTCGCTGAAGAAGTTGGTACTTTTCCGTTTAATCCCCCTTTAACCGGAGCTTGTCCAGCTGTTGGCCCTCCAGCAGGCTGATTTACTTTTTCCTTCGCATCTGCTTTTGCATCCTTCACTTTTTTCAAAAAGTCAGATGCTTCTTGCGTAACGCTATCCCCCGCTGCTGGTTCTTTTCCGGCATTTTCGCCTTTTTTCTTCTCTACATATTTTTCAACAGCTTTTAATGTGTCTTCTTTCGACGCAGATTCACTAATTACACCGCGTTTCTTGAGCGCGTCTGCTAAACGATCATCTGGAATTAAATGATCGTCAATTGGACTTAAAGCTCCTACATTAGACGGTGTTGCCGCATAAGCAGATTGACTGCCAAATCCAAATGTGCAACTAAGCACAGCTGTCGCCGCAAGCGTAGACAGCACTTTAAAAGGCTTTTTCTTCATCCCTATTCCTCCCCAAACTAAAATATGTACCAATGTTTCGATAATACAAAAAATTCAATCAATTTACAATATCTTGTCTTAATTTGTAATACTTTTGAAAAATTCCTTTGTTTTAAATGAATGCATATTCGAATTTATCAATATTTTCTAAAAATATTGATAAAAATTAATAAAACCATTAAAATTTTTCTATGTAATTAGAAAATATTAGACGTGTTTAGTTATTCTTTCTGAATATATACAGTTTTACATTATTTAACATAGTTATAGTTTTCTATCTTTTATAATCGCAATGATTAGGGAGGCGTCATTTGTGCAAACTGATAGCAAAGAAATACTTGATTCAGACTGGATCGATTTATTGTTGGAAGCTTTAGATATGAATATAACTAGCGCTGAAGTATCTGAATTTTTGAAACAGGGGAGTCAATTATCACAGAGCTAACCTACATTGTTCTTTTTAAATAAAAGTGTGTTATAATAAAATACATCTTAAGTCGAATACAAACAGTAAGAAAGGTGCGCTAATATGATTGGAGAACGTATAAAACGATTGCGTCTACAAAGAGGCATCTCCTTAACAGAACTAGCCGAAAAAGCTGGCGTTGCAAAGTCATATATTAGTTCCATTGAACGTAACTTACAAAAAAATCCTTCGATTCAATTTCTCGAAAAGATTTCTAACGTTCTGCACGTTCCTGTAGATGTACTTCTTCATGATGAACCAACCGAGGAACATGCGATGGACTCTGAGTGGATAAAACTTGTTAAAGAAGCCATGCATTCCGGTATTTCAAAAGAACAATTTCGTGAATTTTTAGAGTTTAATAAGTGGAAACAACAAAAAAAATGATGCTAGAAGAGTACTTTCTATGAAGGTGCTCTTTTTCTTTATATACACAAGTTGAAAACAAACATAAAACCTCCTTTTTAGGGGCCGACGAGAGTGTCTGGTCGTGCACAGGAGCGGTCAGGGCCCTATCCTGCCACATGCCTAGTTTTAAACCCGTAGCGAGCATGTTGTATTTTGCATAGCAGCAATCTATGTGTTAAAAAATCAAGGTGGATTTATATATTATAAAAAGCGGAGGAAGCCCCCCGCTTTTGTTATATTACTTATCTCTCTTCACCAGCAGTCTGTGAAGCATTGAAAGTCCATTCTAAGTTCAATTTGTCACCTTGGAAGATATTTTGATCTTTTCCGTTGTCAACGAACTCAAATTGTACCCATAGGTAATCCTCTGAACCAGCTTTTAAGCCGCCTTCTTCAGACCATTCAGGAGCAAATACATCTTTTGCAACTACATCTGGATCTGTGTTTTGCAGTTCAGCTAATGTTGTTTCATAGACTGGTTCGCTTTGTTTATCCCAGTTCCAAAGGAATTTCACTTTAATGTGCTTAGCAAGATCTTCACCATTATTGTCGCCTTTGCTATCGATTACTGAATATTTAGTTGCTAACTTTACATCTTTGATTGTTAATGAACCTTTATTTTGTAATAAAAATTCTTTTTTCACAGTATCGCCTGGTTTTAAGTTGTCAATATCAACGATTGTTTTTGGGTTAAGCGCAAGATCTAACGTACCTGCTGCAAATGTATTGTTAGATACTTCTTTATCGCTAAAGAATGCAAATGTTCCTCCACCAATTAAAGATAACCCTAATGCTGCTGATGCTACTCCCATTCCTAACTTTTTCTTAAGACCCATTCTAAATTCCCCCAATTCTCTTTTTATTGTTAGCTCTTATGTAAATAAGAGATGTAACTAATAAAATAATTGCTTGATTTTGACATAATCGTTGCATGTCTACTACCCAATATCTCTATGTGTGTTCTTTAATACGTCCCTCGTGTTCATTATAGAGAACACGAGGGATAGAAGTAAAACATCAAAAAATTCTGTATTTTATATTTCCAAGCTATTTTGATCCAATTTTCTGTCTTTTTCATCACTTTTCTTACATTTTCTCTTTTTTATACATATTTAACTTTATTTCCGCTGCATCCGTTTTCTATATACAAACAAGCCAATCATCATCATTCCTATTCCGATTAAGATAGAATACATATAATCAGACCCTGTATGCGGTAATAATTTTATATTGGATGCCGAATGATTTCCATTCGTACCACCATTAGAATCTTTCGGTTCTCCGATATGACCGCTGTCCTCTTCAGCATAAAATACAAACTTAATCTGTGTTTCTAATCCTTGATACTCATTTCCAAATTCTTCTGGAAAGCGCACGATATATAATAACTGCTCACTTTTCCCCGAAGATAATATACGTCCTGTTAGCTTTGTAAAATCACTTAAACTCCCCTTATAAAGAACGTGTTCTTGCTGATCCTTTACCTCTAATGTTAATCCATCATATAGCTTTTTAGAGCCGTCATTGAACTCAGCAGACATCTTATATAAAAATCCTGTTGCCCCTTCATTATTAACACGAATGCTTCGCTTCGCCCAGTCCCCAGGCTTCATATCCTTCGTTACATCAAATAGAATCTCTTTTGATGTAAGACTTAAATCAATTTCCTTTCGCTCCTTAGCAAGCACTTCTTCCATACTTGTTGTAATCCCAATGATGAATGCAACTATACAATATACGATCAATAAATACCACAGCTTCTTCCGCTTCATAAGCATCCCTCATAAAATATGATATGGGAAAAGGCGAAATATCTCACCTTTTCAAATAAATACTATGGATTTTTCTTTATCTATATATCATGATGCATTTCATGTACATTTGAAATTCAATTTTTCACCTTGGAACATGTTGTTAAGTCATATACGAATTTTCATGAATTTTTTTTATATAAGCCTTTACTTAGATAGAACGTACAACCGAAGTGTATGTTACTGCTTCGTTCCCGCAGCAGCCTCTTCTTTATGTTCCTCAGGCTGTGCTGGTGTAACTGGTTGATTTTGTTTCAACTGTTCTTCACTAGAATGATTCTTCTGCTTGTTCTCTTCTTGTTTTGGAGACTGATCTGTTTGCTGAGAAGAATTTGAAGGTTGTACAGGTGATACGTTTTGGAAATTGTTTGCTTGTTTCGTTTTCGCTTCATTCATTTGTTTTTCTAACGCCCCAATGCGTTCATCTACTTTTTGTAACACTGCTTGTTTCTCAACTTCACTATGAATACTTTGAATATCATTAAATCCAGTTTGTACATATTTTAATACTTCTTGTGCAGAACCCTCTTTATTTTTCTTTGCATCTTCTACCGCTGTTTTATAATACGAATCGCTCTCCGTAAAGTTAGCTTGCAACGCTGCAATTTCCGTCTTAATTGCAGCGCGGTGCTGTTTCCACGCGGCGATCCTACCCTCTAATTCTGCAACAGTTCCATTTCCTGCATTATTTATCGCATTGTAATGATTAAAAATCGTTTCTCTATGTTGCTTTGCTTCCCCTGTTAACTTTTCAATTGTTTTTGGAAAAACCATCGCAGTTGACAAGGTTGCCTCTACTTTTTGTTGACTTACATAAGATGCTTCTGTATGTGTCACTACTTGAGATCCCATATAAAAAGCCATTGAACAGACACATGGTAATATAAGTCTATTTCTTACTTTCTTTGATGATTTTTTCATATTCACACCTACCATTAGATGAATTTATATTCCTTATAAAGAATTATACCATTCTGTATAAAGAACAAGACCATCTAATAAAGATAGTCTTCTGAACTCCTTAAACTTTATCTTTCCTCACCAGCAGTTTGCTGCGCATTAAATGTCCACTTCAATTGAAGTTTATCACCTTGGAATTCATTTTGATCCTTGCCATTATCAACAAATTCAAATTTCACTGTAAATACATCAGATTTACCCGCAGAAATACCTTTCTCATCCCAGAACCAAGCAATAAGATCATTATCTACCGCTGTAACCGTGTCGTTTTTTAATTTATCTAACGTTGTTTCTTTCACGACTGTTTCATGTTTATCAACATTTCTCAAGAAAATAACTTTAATATGTTTACCAAAATCGTCCTTATTGTCTCCCTTTGCATCTACTACACTATACTCTGTTTGAAGTAGTACTTTTTTAATATCTAAAGAACCTTTATTCTCTAGTTTAAAATCACGTTTAACTGTATCACCTGGTTTCAGATTGTCTACATTAACAATTGTCGTTGGATTGGCTACTAAATCAAGCGTACCTGCAGCAAACGTATTATTTGATACTTCTTTGTCACTAAAGAACGCAAATGTTCCCCCGCCAATTAATGCTGCCCCAAGTACCGCTGATGCTACACCCATTCCTAACTTCTTTTTTAATGTCATTCCAATTATCCCCCCTAAGCTCTACATATATTTGTTAACCTTCAATAATTGAAGAATATAACCATTTATACAGATTGCCCTGCATCGGAAGACTTGCTTTTCTTTTCAGAATCAATGCTATGCAATGCTCCAAAAATAGAAATCGCAGAGTAGCCTAACAATAAAACACCTGGAATAATTAATAACAATGCTGCTCCAGCTTTCGAATTTGCATAACTTAATAAATAACCAACATACGGAACAGTAATGTCTGCATATTTCCCAATTACATTTTCAGCAAGAACTGGGTTTAAATCAGGACCATTATTATTGTCACCTTTTGTTTCATAAGTCACTTTTCCATTTATATTTTTCACATCAATAATGCGGTGAGTAATAATCTTGTTATCTTTCTCTTTAAACGTAATAACGTCACCTTTTTTATATTTTGAACCATCTTTCGTTGGTTCAATTGCGATAATAGATCCTGTTAAAAACGTAGGTTCCATCGACCCTGATAATACCGACTTAAACTGATGCCCCATCACTGTTGGATCGCTGCCACTCGCCTTTGATGAAATCACAACAAACGCTAAAACAACCATAATCGTAAATAAAACAAAAGAAATAATATTACTCATAACCTTCCAAACTAATTTCATCAATTTCCTTCCTTTTCGTTTTTATCGTCTTTATTTAAGCAAGTCGCAAAAAACATTTAATCCCAATGTTCTTTTTAGAGAACTCACAATTATATTATAACGAATATTCAAAAAACACAATAAAAAATAGGCAAAGTATATTTGCCTATTTTTATCGTGACAACATCTTCTGTCTTTTACGATTCCAAAGAAATACCCCAATACTAATGACAATAAGAACAACTGCACCAATGCCAGCCATTAGCTCATACGAAAAAGTAGACTTTGTTATACTACTCTCCTTTGGCTTCTCAAACACAACATCTGTTTTTGAAAGAACGTTAATGCTTTCTATCGTTTGATCATTTTTTTTAAGATCAACAGTCCCAATCACATCACCGCGGCGAAGGCCTGTTTTATATAAATTTGCCTCATCAACATGCTTTTCCTTAAAAACAGCTTGAACATTTTTGGATTCCCCTTGTTTCAATACAAGATCAACACTGCGCTCCAACTCACCATCTACTGATTTATTCAAGTAAAGCATTTCCTTATTCCAATTGTTTTTATCTAACACTTGCTGCTTTGCAAACTGCGGAAATGCATAATCAGCAAGCTTTTTCATATCCTCATAAATTTCTGGTCTTTGCGAAAACATCATAACATTAATAATATGATTGCCATCTTTTTCATTTATTTCTACTAGTGTATTACGAGCTTCATTTGTAAAACCTGTTTTCCCGCCAATACAATTTGGATTCTCAAAATATTGTCCTTTATTAAAAATAGAAGCAGTTTGTCTTGACGTCGTAACATTTGTTCGCTTCGTATTCATAGCCTTCATAATTTCCGGATGCTTCATCGCACCTCTTGTAATCATTGCCATATCATAAGCCGTTGTATAATGATTTGGATCATGAAGACCATTTGGCGTAACAAAATGACTATCCTTTGCACCTAACTGCGCTGCCTTCTCATTCATCATCTTCGCAAAATTTTCTGGACTTCCTGCAACCTGTTCCCCAATCGCATACGCAACATCATTTGCACTTAGCACCATTAAAATCATAAGTGCCGTATCACGATCTATCGTTTCACCTGGTTGAAATTCAATTTGATAATTGCTTTTCTCCTGTTCAAGAGCTTTTTGAGAAAAAGCAATTCGCTCTCCAGGTTGCACATTCTCCATCAACAAAATACTCGTTAACACTTTCGTAATACTAGCTGGGAAAGCATGCTGATTCGCATTTTTGTCATACAACACATCACCTGTTTTCGCATCAATTGACACCGCAAACTGCCCAAAGACCTCCGGCGCTTGTCCACTCTCAGCATACAACTTAACAGGCGCAAGTAAGAATAAACAGCTCACAATAACCAAAGCTAAAATTTTCTTAAAATTCAACATACACCTCTCCCTTTTCTTTCTTTACTATATATACATATATATATACATTAATTTATTATTGAAATCAAAATGGAATACGACGCTAACTTCTTATTCACCGTTTTTCAGTATATCATGATTTTACAAAAAAAGACATCACAACAATGCATAAAAATAAGGAGGAATCATACCTCCTTATCTTCCTCATCTGTAAATTCATCATGAGATCTATCCATTAATAGAAATTGTTCTATATCTCAGTACATACATTTTATAATTTCCCCTTGCCATTTACACCGCTTCGTTCATATGTATATTTTTATAAACAAATTATTTGTTCCTCCATATAATATATTAGTAGAATGGTAAAAATGAACTCTTCATATGCCCTAAAAACTACGATATAAATCCAAATGGAAACCGGAAATAAAACATCCTTTTTTAGAGGAGGACGAGAGCGTCTGGTCGCGCATAGGAGCTATTGTATTCTGTATAGCAGCAATCTATATGTTAAAAAACCAAGCTGGATTTATATATAAATGGAAAACCTCTTTCTTTTTAAGAGAAAAAAGAAAGACTTATGTATCAATATCGTATTTATTTGCTGTGCTGCTTAATATATTCTTCATAAACAGGGACTTCACTACCATTCCCAGCCCCAGCTTTTGCACTATTAAAAATCTTAACATCCTTCACATCTATTCCGTTTATTTTAATGTCAAGATCGTGAACAATACGATGAGCATACCTTAACGCTTGCGTATCATGATGCTTCACCGCAATATCATGCAGCTTTTCAGCTCGTTCCAAATCTTTTCTCAATCCACCATCCTCAGACAAAGAAACAGCTTCCTTCAACGTAACAGCAATTAACTCAAAAGAACTTTTAGAACCTTCCCATGACGGACTATTCACATCCTCATAGTTTTCATACTTCTCCCAACCTGTTATATTATTTAAATCACTATGTATCGCTGTTATCTTTTGCGGAACATTCTTTGATAGATCCTCTTCTTTTACTTGTTCAGCCTTCTCAACTTTACTTTCCTGTTGATCCGTTTTAGAAAACAACTGAAAACCGCCAAATATTATTCCTACTAAAACAAGAATTACAACAATGAACACAATCCCCTTTTTAAGCATGATTCTCCCCCTTATATATCATTCTCTTGTTTGTCTCATTACATTATTTTTCCATAATACACCTTTCGCTATCTTATCATGGAGAACACATTTATTGATGTAAAATGAAAAATAACACCCTTTGGATATTTTCTAAATTTTCTAATAAAAAGTCTTGTAGAGTTTACATTATTTCATTTATAATAGAAAGCATAGAATAACAATGATGTTTATCCTTCACCATTTATCATGATCCCGTAGCTCAGCAGGGAGAGCGCCACCTTGACAGGGTGGAGGTCGCTGGTTCGAGGCCAGTTGGGATCATCGTTATAGAAACCGTGTCAAATCAACGTTTGATGCGGTTTTTATTTATTTAAACTCGTACGCTACAACGCTAGTGGTCAAATCTGTAAATACTACTTGGCAAAACAAAAATGATGCTGCATGGCGGGCGAAAGATCGTGTAGGTAAAGACGGATATTCTTATAATTTCGCCACGAATAGAAATACCACTCATTATGGAGCTAAAAATTGTTCAAAACTTATCTGGTCAGCTTATAAGCTTAATAGTGGTGGTTTAGATTTAGACAAAGATGGTGGTGCTGGCGTATATCCACGAGATGTTCATGATGCGAAACAGACCTCAGTAGTTCGTTATATCTAATAGAAAGAAGTGCAACGAATACATTTGTTGCACTTCTTCTTGTAAGAAAGGAATATATCATAATGAAAAAACTACTATTTGTTATTTTAGGTGTAATTGCGATTGCATTATTAGCTTATTTTTTGAAGGATAAACATGCTGTGTTATACCTTTCTTCTACAGCTGATCAAGACATGGATGGTAAGGGTATTAGTTATGCTGTGTTTATTAATAAGAATGGGGAAGCAAGTGGTTATAAAATGAATGGTTTAGAGCTTGGTGGTATAGGAGTATCAGAAATTAAAAAATTCAAATCAAAAACGCCATCCCTTCTGTATATTTCTACAAAAAGAATAGCGTTTTCGGAAGAATATGGATACAAATTCATCTTGGTTTTAAGACGATATATTACTACATCATAAAAACTAAGCAAGAAAAAATTAATTTTCAAACCTCTTTTTTAGTAAAACCCTAAGATTATTATTTATGTATATAACACTCATAAATAAAATATACCCTATTGATGCACCTAACATATTTATGACTATTCGTCCCACATCAAAAACATCTGATAAAGTTAATAAGTGTAAAAATTCCCAAACAATAAAGGTCATAATATACCTCTTACAAGCCTTCTTATAGTTGGTTACTTTATTAAAAAATGCTGGAATAAAGAATCCAAATGGAATTAAGAATATCATATGTTGTAAGACCATTAGCCAATATGTTGAGTTGCCCCATGGGCCTAGATGTGAAATAAAGTCCTTAATTTGAAAAAGGGATATTCCAAAGAATTGTAACAAAGTACCTACATCAGATATATGTAAAAATTGTGTCCAAAATTCCATGGGATGATAGACATTTCCGCCTACTAAACTACGAAGAGAGTCAAATGTAGATGCTGAAATACAGGTTCCTACAAAGACGATGAAACACATAATTATGTAGGGAATACATAGGATTTTTGATAGTATCTTTAACGGTTTAGGAAATTCGTATATTGATTGATGAATTTCCAGACCAATTGCTTGAGATTCTCCGAAGCTTTGAATAGCTTTATCGATTGCTTCTTTTTCATTCATACCTTGCGCCATGTATTCTTCTTTCAAACTTGTCAAATGATCATAAATTTCTAGAAATAACTCATTATATTCAATATCGTTAAGCTCTGAAACAGATAAAATAGACCTGATATATTCATCAAATTCATTCATAAATAACTCCTTTCTGACATGCCTGAATAAGTGATGTTACACGTTCCCAAGCATTAACTTTTTTCTGCAATTCCTTTTTTCCCTTATCTGTAATAGTATAAAATTTTCTTTTCATACCACTCTCGGATTCATTCCAATAGGATTGAAGAAACTCCTTTTTTTCTAACCGCTTTAAAGCAGGATACAAAGTACCCTGACCCATGCTATACAAATCTTCACTTTCCTGTTTTAGACTTTGAGCTATTTCATATCCATATGTATCATGTTTTGCAATGATAGAGAGTAATAAAATATCTATACTTCCTTTTAAAATTTCTTTATCCACTATTATCACCTCATATACATCGTATAACAATATATGTCGTAATGCAACATATATAATGAAGTACCTATAACTCAGAAACTTACGAAACAAAAAAATTACTCAAGTAAAAAATAACCATTATTCTATTAAAAATAATCACGAATTTTGTTATGGAGAGAATTTATTCTTGTTAGCTTGATGAGTATAAGTACTACTCCTTATTGAAAAAAAGCAGACTTACATATTGACTAATAAAACATAAATTGGGCCCAATTCTGGTCACCCAATATAGGAATCTTAAAAATATACGAGGAAATAAAAAATGTAGTTCTTAACAAAATACCCTTAGTATAAGCCTTTTTAGGACACTATAGGTTATACTAAAAAATTATGAAACATATCTTGACGGGGTGAAGGTCGCTGGTTCGGGGCCAGTCAGGGTCATACGAGAACCCCCTTGATAATCAAGGGGGTTTCTTTATGTAGCGAATCTTTGTTTTTTGAAAAGTGAATTTTTCCCTCTCGGTCAATAACAGCATTTTTCGGTCAACGATTGTGTCCTGGTATATTTTTATGAAATACATGCGTTGTCCTTTAATACTAATATTCACATGAAAAATAGCAAAAT
The DNA here is from genome assembly GCF_023715645.1 of Bacillus cytotoxicus. Classification (GTDB taxonomy): domain Bacteria; phylum Bacillota; class Bacilli; order Bacillales; family Bacillaceae_G; genus Bacillus_A; species Bacillus_A cytotoxicus_A. The sequence goes on from NZ_JAMBOP010000002.1 coordinate 224,165, forward strand.
TAAATTCGTTTTCTTATCTTCTTTTCTGCTTTATAGTTCCTCTAATTCAGAAAGGTAAACATATCCATCTCTTATGTCGCTCACTTTCTTCACTGAAAAAAGATCAAGCATTGCGACAAACAATTTCCTTCATCTTACAACGGCCGATTTTCTAAACTGCTGTAGTGATATACTTCCCCATAATCTCCGTACTGTGATAAGAATTCGTTTCGCTTTTCTTCTGCCTCTCTCCACGCATCCTTTGGTAGGATATCCAGTTGACGATGCCCCATGTTGCCATACCCATACGCAAGCAATACATCGGTCGTTTCCCAAATCTCAAAACGAAATACATACCAGTGATTGGTAAAATCAATAATTGTACCAGATTGAAATACAGTATTTTCAAATTGATTATACAGAAGCTCTGCAGCTGCGCCAGTGAGAGAATATCCAGGCAGCATGTACATCTTCCCAAAAACGTTCTTCCTCTTTTGTACCTGTGATCCCTAATGATTCAAAATAATCTCTTACAATACTTGTACTTACTTCTGTTGTCATGTTGCTACTCTCCTAATATTGTTGTAGTTCAATAATCATCGATAGAAATAATAGATGACATTTTTATAACTCTTATTCTAATAAAACTCTCCATCACTTATTTTCGCAACTGCCTTACAAAATTTTCTCCACTTCGCAGGAAAATTATTACTACCTTTTTTAATTTCACAGTGGGTATCATATTCAATTCGAACAGACCAGTGCGTGCCATCCATTACATACGCAAAGTATTCCTCTGCCCAATTTATAAAATCACATTTATAAAGTTCAGATCGAAACCACTCAATTTTCTCCTCAGCATCAACAACTTTGGTAGTTAAGGATACATCTTCCATTTCAATAAATATTAAATCAGCTGTTTCTTGACTAGTTTCAACAATTAAAGACTCTAAATCTATTTTCACATGGAAATATGGCCCTGGATAACCACCAACATCTGCATATATGACCTTTATCCGGTCATATGGCTTCTTCCCTCTATACTTTTTCCATGTATATTCACAATCCATGCAATAATATTTAGCATTTCCTATTATCATTTCATGCGAGTATTGAACTTCATTTCTAGACAACTGAATTTCAGGAATATTTGGTAACGTGGGTATAATGTCATATGTATGATGTCCCTTACACTTCGGACACATGGGGAATATTCTTCGCATTTTGATCCTCTCAATCTCGTTTTTTCTTTGCTATTTTCACAAGGGATGTTACTTCTCCCTAAAGGTTTTATTAGATACTACCATTCTTTACTGTAAAATTCTATCTGAAATCTTTAAGCTGATCATCGTAGCACATTCCGGAAATAAACTTGTATGAATTATATGCTAGTATCAGATCATTGCTCTTCATCTAAAATCAATAAAAAAAGACACAGACTATTTAAAGTGTACCCTATAGAATAAACACTTTAAAAAAAAGTCTGTTCTATATAATATATCCCCTTCAAAATAGTCACTAAAAAAGGCTACTTTGAAGGGGATTTTTTGTGGAAGGACTATAAAGTGAAACTTTGATCAGTGTTTTTTCTCATCCCCCACCCTTATCTTCCTTTCCTCCGCCGAATTTTGAGGCGCCCTCACAATACCATACTAGTAGAATAAATATAGTAATAGTCATTGTTTTATAAAGCTAGGGGTCTGTATCGAAGCGATCTAGTACTCGCAAAATATATGCACCATTTTCAAAATATTTACACGGGAAAGTTTTCCATTTTTTGATATACTATAAAGTGTGAAGCAGATTAGTTTTATAAGAAAGTCATTATCTATATTAGATTGGAGGAATTAAAACGTATATGGAACAAAAGATACTTGAATTACTTAACAAAATATATCCAGTGAATTTTATTAAAGTTGAATCAGTAACAAATGAAATGTATCGGTGCACTGCAGAACAAGGTGACTTCTTCGCTAGAATAACAAACTACAAAACATATGATGAACAGTTAGAAGGGGTGAAATATACAAACTTTTTATATAATGAAGGATTTGGAGTCTCACCTGCCATATCTTCTTTAAACGGTAATTTAGTAGAAAAGATAACACTTGATAAGGGCGTTTTAACTGTTTTATATAACGCAGCTCCTGGTGTACACTTACCAAGAAGTCAATGGAATGCCAATGTATTAAAAGAATTAGGTCGGCAAATTGGTAGATTACATCGTTTATCAAAAAAATTTGAAAGTATAATGCCGACTAAATATATTAACGATTGGCATGATAATGAGGAATACGATTTTTATAAATATATCCCTAAAGAAGAAAGCACTATTAGAGAAATTGCACATAATGTTTTATCTACAATTAAAAATTTGCCAAAATGTCATTCTACATATGGTTTACTACACGGGGATTTATGGTTGGAAAACATATTAGTAGATAGTGATTCGAAATTGACAATGGTTGATTTTCAAGATTGTGAAAAACATTATTATATATTTGATTTGGCTGTTCCAATATATAGTGCGTTGGAGTATACGTTTGTAGGGAATGGCAACATAGTTGACTATGGGCGTTCTATTACGAAAGCAATAATCGACGGATATCAAGAGGAAAATGATATATCTCCCGAGATGTTAGGGAAACTTTCTTTATTTATTAAATTGAAGGAAATATTTGAATATAACTTAATGCATATGTACTGGAATAAAGAGAGGCTAACTGAAGACCAAATACGAATAATGAACCACTTTAGAATAAGGATTGAACATAATTACTCTATCCTTAATATTTAACCAAATTTTGTCACTAAACTAAAACACGTCAATCATATTTAGGGGCATAGCGTAAAACTTCCAATGGCACTTACTATACTTGTACAATAAGGATGGGAAATCTGAAGAAAAAATTTCTAAAAATCTCGGAAACCCTAAAAGTATCGCTAAAGAAATTAATGTTACAAACGCTATAAAGAGCGCTAATAATAAACGCAGCCTCAAAAATATTATAACAGCAATATTTTCTGTTATGAGTTTAAGTTTTTTGAACTTTATATTTATCATCATCGCCTTCTTCTTGTTACTCTTGTCATTACCAATTCTCATAGCACTCATTATTGCTACTCCATTACTATTAATTTCACCTATCCTATTAATAGTAGTAGGATTTATTAAAGGATTTCATCAAATCCATTTTTCAGATGTTTATAGTGTATGTGTAGGTTTTTTCATTGGTTTAACAATTGCAGGAATATCTTATTTTGCAATAAAACATTTATACTCACTTTTAGTAAAGTATTTAAAGTGGAATTTAGCTATTTTACAAAGGCATTAATGAAATGAAGCAAAAAGGAGATTATAATGAAAAAGCATACTTTATATCTATTCATGTCGCTCACTATTGTATTTATGTCTGCTTGTTCACACGATACACAATCTAATGAAGCAAACGATTCACAAGATAATAAATTAAACAATGTACAATCCATTAAAGATGTTTCTATTGAAATCCCAGAAAATATTTTCAACTCTCAAAAAAAGAATGAAAATATTACTGAAGGTGAAATGAAACAAAGTATAAAACATTATTTGGATTATAGTGGGGAGTTATCTAAAAACATCGTTCCACTTTCTTCAAAAATTTCTGATGAGAATGTTACTGAGGCCGATCGAGAAAAATTACAAAAACTAATCGATTTAGCGAAAAAAAATGATGAGAATTTCCATGATTTTATTAGTAATAATAATTTACCTAATGATTATAAAAAACCTTCAAAGGAAATCTATGAATTTATTTCATCATCTACGGCTCTTTCATTAGAAATGCAACAGGAAATAGAGAAACTCTCGCAAAATGGTAACTTGTTAAAGACAGATTTTTCTTTTACAAAACGTTTTACTAAAGTTAATGGTAGAAAGCAAAAAGAAATCGAAAAGTTTTTGAACGAAAAAAATATTAAAACTACATGTTTCAAGCAACATTAATATATCCCCTTCAAAGTGGTCACTAAAAAAGCGTCTACTTTGAAGGGGATTTTTGTGGAAGGACTATAAAGTGAAACTTTAATCAGTGTTTTTTCTCATTCCTCACAAGCAGGCTTTTAGGATGGGCACGCCTCCCCCATTACAACTGCTCGCTAAATAAATTCACGATTCCCCTACTGTAACTGCCTGCACAACTTTAATTGAATTTTAATAAGATATTCTAAAGGACAAGTTTGGAAGAACCTGTTCCAGATCTTCTAGTTACAGGTCCTTCATTGCAGAAATTTTGTAATTCGCAAATAGAAAGCGAACAATTGTAAAAAACAAAATACATTGGAAAGAAGGTGATGAATAAAATGGAGAACAATGAAGAAAAACTTTGTCGTAAGTTTGCAAAGATTATAGGCGGTCAATCGGGATTTGCGGGTGGAAAGTGTGTAGCTACAATATCTCGCGATCAAATACGTGCAACGATTTTGGAAAAAAGATTTGGGGTAACTTCTTCTTTCTCATTCGAATCAATAAATAATTTAAGTGGCAAAGCTTTATGCTTAGGAAGAGTAGCACTTTTACAAAATGAAGTGGAGCCATTTATCACTGTAATTCGTGCTCAAGAAATAATAGTTTCGTCTATCCACAATGAATGGTTGTTCGATCATCCACGCTTAATTTATGTTAATATCGAATCTGTTGAAGAACCACTGACTTTTGCAAAACAGGTAAAGAAAGCATTAAAAGCTATTTGACCATAATTTTTGCACCAATTAAAGGGATCTCTTTCGACTGTCAACACTAAACTAGCGCTGCCCTTTCAATTTCTAGCTATGGTTACTGCCATTCGAACTATTCCAACTGTGTTATCATCTCCCCCATCGAAGAGTCGTTCTTCACCGCAGTTCAAAAATACACACAATTCATTTTCTCTAGACAAGTACGCACTCACTTCTCTTTCAATCACATACAATGTTAATAAGAGTAAATGAGGAGGTGCATAATTATGTCAAAACCAGCCTATGGCTACGTTACACTTGTTGGTAACAATCCTATAGGAAGCAGATCAGGTGAAAACGTAAAATTTAATAAAAATGGTCCATTAAATCATATCGTGTTTAATCCACCTAGTGACACCTTATTCATTCCGAAAGCAGGAGACTATAAAATCGAGTTTATCTTATTAATTGATGGTCCTGCTTCTACTTCCGTATATGGTTTAATTTTAAATGATTCTTTAGTAGGTGGGCGACTTACTAATTATGGAATACAAAGACAAGTCAGTGGTGCAAGTCTGATGCTCACTGGACAAGCTATTATCAGTATTCCTAAATGCTCAACATTACAACTTAGAAATATAGGAACGACTCCTGATGTGTTACTACCAATTCTAAACGGACAGAAGGTTAATGCTGCATCATTAACGATTGAGAAGCTTAGTTAGTAAAATACAATTGTTCACGCTAAAAAGCCAGTCAGATACAAAATAAAAAGCCTCGATCCTTTTTTCGAAGGAATTGGGGCTTTATTCAGGCTCCATTTTAAGCATGATTCTCCTAATTCGTATTAAATTTAATCTACTCGATCTTAACTTTTCTGCCCAACTAAGTGTAGTCTATCCAGATATAAGGTATTAAAGATCAAAGTTATTGCATACCTGGAAATCCTCCCATGCCCATACCTGGAGATCCTCCCATACCCATACCTGGGGATCCTCCCATACTCATACCTGGGGATCCTCCCATACTCATACCTGGGGATCCTCCCATACTCATACCTGGGGATCCTCCCATACCCATACCTGGGGATCCTCCCATACTCATACCTGGAAATCCTCCCATGCCCATGCCTGGGGATCCTCCCATACCCATGCCTGGAAATCCTCCCATACCCATGCCTGGAAATCCTCCCATACCCATGCCTGGGGATCCTCCCATACCCATGCCTGGAAATCCTCCCATGCCCATACCTGGAAATCCTCCCATACCCATGCCTGGGGATCCTCCCATGCCCATGCCTGGAAATCCTCCCATGCCCATGCCTGGAAATCCTCCCATGCCCATGCCTGGAAATCCTCCCATGCCCATGCCTGGAAATCCTCCCATGCCCATGCCTGGAAATCCTCCCATACCCATACCTGGAAATCCTCCCATACCCATACCTGGAAATCCTCCCATACCCATACCTGGAAATCCTCCCATACCCATACCTGGAAATCCTCCCATACCCATACCTGGAAATCCTCCCTTGCCCTTACCTATGCCTAGTAAACCTCCTAGTAAGCCTCCCTTGCCCATGCCTAGTAAGCTTCCCATCATACCCATGCCTGGGAATCCTATAAAACGTTCAGAATCATATAGCATGTTTCCACCTACTTTTTATAATTATTTCATAGTCTTTTACATGCTATGTTCAAAAAAAATAAAGGAGCTTATTCTCCTTTTAAATTAGGCAGACTAACTGCCGTTAATGATAGGTTATGGTGATATACTAATCATCAGTGGGGAATAAAGAAAATCCCCACTGATAAAAGCTTCACTTTATTTCTTCTTCCGACGAAACAAATCAAATGTTTTATACCCTTGCGAAAGGATATCAACCATTTGTTGCTGGCGTTTATCACGCGTTTGTTGTTGCTTTGCTGAGAAGATGTGACGTGCCCAGTCTTTTTGATATCCAGGAGTTAAACTTTGGTAAAACTTCAGTTCGTTCGGATGATCGGCTAATAATGCTTCAACATCTTTTACATTGTTCTCATAATCGGCAACGCACTGGCTGGCAGCTGCTGTTTTCTTTGCCTTCTTTTTTTCACGTTTTAGTCCGACAACAGTGAAAACGTCATCCATGCTTACCATCCGAGCGAATTTAATATCGCTATTCCCTACATATCCATCTTCGCCAACGTTCATTGCTGGGAACATTTCATCTCTGTGAATATATGTTTCATAGCGCTTATTCCCTTTTTTCGGATATGCGAAAAATATGTAGCCTTTTTCAAGTAACAGCTGTTCATTGTTTATAATATTTTTTGTGTGCGTAACCATTTCATCAAGTGTTTCTACAAAAATGAAAATCGCATCATGTTCTGTTGAAAGAGTCGTTTTTTGTTCAGTAAAAACATGATAATCGCTTGGTTGATTGATTACAGCCATGTTTTTAAATTTCGTTAGTTTTAATTTATCGATAATTGTCATAACAAGCTCCTTCGTTAATTCTATTTATTGTCCATTCAATAATTGCTCTTGATTATTCAGCAACTATTTCAATTAATAAAGTGTACCTTATTGATTGAAAAACGTCTGTAAAAATGGTCTCTTATACTTTCTACGATAAAAAGGCAGACCATACAACAGTCTGCCCTTCATCTATATAAATCCAACTTGACTTTTGGGCACACAAGTCGCCGCCATGCCAAGCAAAAAGTAACTTGCTACTTTAACTGACCGCTTCTACTCAGGGCCATATTTTTAATCTGGATTTTTATACTTTTTTCTTCTTACATACAAAAGTAGAACATAGAATTAAGATAACTAACACGCTTAAACAAAGAAGAATACTCGCTCTGTTTTGATCGCTAAATGTAAATGCCACGCAGCAAATGCTTAATGTAATTGCAGTAAATAACGTTGCATATGGAAATCCCCATACTTTAAAATGCGGCAATTTTGTATATGTTTTACGAAGCTTTAGTTGCGCTAAACATATGCTGATCCACACCAACGATACTGTAAACCCTGGAATTGCCATTAAATACCCAAAAACGCGGTCAGGTGAAAAATATGCAACAAATGTCCCACCAACAAGAACGATAGAGCTCAAGATAACGCTATATACAGGCACACCGTTCTTCGCAACAAATGAAAATTGTTTCGGCGCTTCTCCTTCTGCAGCTAAAGAATGCAGCATACGTGTACAACCATAAATACCGGAGTTTGCTGCAGACAATACCGCTGTAATCAGGACGAAGTTCATAATATGAGCCGATCCTTTAAATCCAACTGCCGATAACACTTGTACAAATGGACTTGCTTGGTTGCCAATTTCATTCCATGGAATTAATCCGCAAATGATCAAGATTGGAAGTGTGTAGAATAGTACAATTCTCCAAAATACTCCTTTAATCACTTTAGGCAATACTTTCTCTGTATCCTTCATTTCTGTTAAAGTCAATCCGATCAGTTCAGAACCACCGTAAGAAAAAATTACAATTAATAATGCCGAAAATACTCCTGACCAGCCGTGTGGGAAGAACCCCTGGTGCTGTACGTAGTTTTGCATATAGTGTGTTTCATTGCTTGGAATTACTCCGAATAAAATAGCTCCGCCTAAAATAAGAAATAGAACAATCATCGTAATTTTAATTCCCGCAAACCAAAATTCGAACTCTCCGTAATGCTTTACATTCATAAAGTTAATCGCCACGATGAAAATCGCACTAATAAAGCTTAATGACCATAAAGACATAGAAGGAAACCAATATTGCAAAAAGCTTCCTGCAGCGATTACTTCAATGACACATACAACTAATAACATGAAACAATACATCCAGCCAATCACAAACGACACGTTTGATCCAAGTCCTTTACGAATAAATCCTTTCATATTCATCCCAGGATAAGCGATCGCCATCTCTGCAAGTGCACTCATTACCACAAGAAGTAATAATCCTGCAAATAGATAAGAAAAAATAACTGCCGGCCCCGCTATTGATACTGTTTCAGAAGTCCCTTTGAATATCCCTGTGCCAATTGCTCCTCCGAGTGCCATCAAACGGACATGCCGCGGCAATAACCTTTTTTGTAATCCCATAATTTTCTCCTCTCATTTCCATATAAAGATTCTTAATTTTCAAAATATTTAATTATATAAATCCATTTTGATTTTTTAACACATAGATTGCTGCTTACCTATTCCTTTTGTTTAAAACCTGGCCTGTAGCAGACAAAGGCCTTGCCGCGTGGCCAGATGTTCTCGTCCCCCCCTAATTTTATGTCAGTTTTCCTTTCAAATAAAAAAAATCATCCCTGTCCTATATGACAGGGACGATTTACACCGCGGTACCACCCTAATTGCAAACGAAAGTCTGCCTCTTCATTTTGTTAACGATCTATTGACCGCCTTCCCCCCTATAAAGGGCGCCCTTTATAGAGGAAAAGATGCTCCAGGATTGAAATTCACACTTATTTATGTACTGATTCACACCTTCCATCAGCTCTCTGAAACAGGGAAATAAGTATTACTATATTCCTTTCACTGCATTTCGAATATTATGTTTTCTATATAATAAAAAAGTCCCTACTGATTGTATCAGTAGGGACGAATATATCGCGGTACCACCCTAATTGCAGACTGAGTCTGCCTCTCAACTTTGTTAACGATCTCATATTTGACCGTCTTTTCCTCATAAAGGTCGTCCTTTACTTCGAAAAAGATGCTCGGGGATTGAAATTCATCCTTATCTATGTGCTGATTTGCACCTTCCATCAGCTCTCTAAAACAGTGAGATAAGCACTACTTATATTCCCTTCATTGCTCAATTATATTTCAATTTATATGACTCTTTAATAAGTATGTTTTGTATTATAGGGGTTGCATTAATATTCTGTCAATAGTTTTTAAGAAATATTTAATACCTACATCCGTTCTTCTTGTCTATTTGCTAAGACTGTGTTAAACCTTTTAATTATTAAATACATAGTAATAATTCCTATCAATAAACAAAAAGTAACATTTTGCGCAATACCGATAGCGTCGTTCCAGCTATTTTTACCGTTTACAAATAATTGTAGGATTAATCCTGCAGCTAAAGGCAGTAATGCATAAGATGTTTTCTTATAAAAAAACCTGTAATCCCACCTAAAATACCGCCGACAGTTGATGCTGCGTACCATGACGCGTATGCGACTACCTGTTCTGCAAATGGTACTGCTACTGGTACATCTTGATAAAAATAGCCAATCACAAAATAAAACGTAATTGCAGTGATTGTATAGATAGCACCAAGTAATACAGCACTCTTCATATCCTTTGCAAATATATATCCAACAAGCATGGCAAGTATAAACCACATTGGCAAGGAGTTAATTATTATTGCTAAATAGGAAATGATGAAATCAAAAGTTGTTGCATCGTCCCTTAAAACAGGTAAATCATCAGAAATAACTGAAAAAAATCCAACAATACAACCAACGATACATGTAAAAATAGTGAAATTTCTCCAATACCCTCTATATTCTTGATTTCTCTTCAATAAAATACCCTCCCCTTCCCTTTATGAACATTACAAAATAATCCATTTATAGTATATCACAGGGGATTACATAAGAAGTGTAACTTTGAAATAAACAGATGTATTCTCCAAATTATACTACCGCATGGACTCATCCATCTTGAGAAAATCGTATAAAGTGAAGGTGATCTTTCCAAAAATAGCGGGATGAATCTGTGAACCTTTCCAATTCATGATAGGTTATGTTCACTTTACATAGGGGGATTTTTAATATTTATTCCAAATATTTAGAATTAATATTAAAATAAATAACGGGAGAGGGATTATGGAATTTATAAATTATACATAACGAGGGAAATAGAAATGAAAACACAATCAAAAGCTGATTTAATGTTACTACTGGTTACATTTTTTTTGGGTGCCTCCATCTTACTTACAAAGGTTGGACTCACTTACATAGAAGAATATAATTTAATCGCATTACGCTTTATCATTGCCTTTCTTTTATCAGGCATCGTATTTTACAAACATGTAATCAAAACGAATTTTCAAACTGTAAAATATGCGTTTATATTAGCTTCTATCTTGTTTTTAGTTTATGTTTTTGCGACTTTTGGCACAAAGTATACAACGGTTTCGAACGCGGGTTTCTTAATGAGTCTCACAGTCATATTTATTCCGATATTATCATCTATATTTTTAAAACAACGTCCTGAAAAAAAGGTTGTATTGGCAATCAGTTTAACGATTGTCGGAATCGGACTATTAACAATAAATAGTAAATTTAAAATAAGTTACGGTGATCTATTATGCATATTATGCGCTTTATTTTATGCCATTCATATCATCGTTACTGGAACTATGACTAAGCATGTGAATTCCATTGCTCTTGGCGTGTTACAGCTCGGTTTTGTTGGACTATTTAGTATCATTTTCTCCATGTTTATGGAAACTCCGAAACTTCCTAATAATGTTGAATCGTGGTTTTCTATATTAATATTAAGCATATTTTGTACTGCAATGGCTTTCATTGTCCAAGTCATCGCCCAGCAACATACGACTCCTACACATGCAGGACTTATTTTTTCATTAGAGCCTGTTTTTTCCGCAGGGTTCGCTTTCTTTTTCACAGGCGAAACGCTTACAGTGAAAGGTTACTTAGGGGCAACACTTATCTTATTAAGTGTATTAATTGCTGAACTGGATTTTAAGAGTTTTTTAAAACTAAGTTTTAAGAGGCATATAGAATAGATAAGAAAACCCTTTTCTTTTAGGGGGGTGAGAGCATCTGACCATGCATAGTAGCGGTCAGGGCCTGTTTTTGCCACATGCTAGGTTTTAAACAAATGAAAGTTCTTGCTTATATTGTATCGTAAATGACAAGAACCGATACTATTCAATTTGTAATATCGGCTCATTGTTTCATTGAAAAAAAAGTTTGATTAAAAACATCCCACAAGTCTACATTTTATGCTGTTTTTATGATTTTTTTTAATGCTTTAAGGGGAAACAGTGTAAGTAGAAAATTAAGCTTTCACATTTAATTTATTATTATATTTAACGCAGATGCGGCTTTAGGCCATCCAACGTAAAAAGCCAAATGTGTTACCAAAGCAATAATTTCCTTTTCGTTAATTCCATTTTTTTCAGCTAATTTCAAGTGAAATGGTAATTGTTCAGTATTACCGATACTAATTAAAGCAGATAGTGTACATAAACTTCTTTCTCTGGATGTTAAAGTAGGATCTCTCCATATTTTTTCAAATAATATATTTTCACTAAAATCAACAAAATCTGGAGCTATTTCTCTCATTTTCTTCGGTATATTGGATTCAATACGATCATTCACTATTCTTTACCCTCCCTCATATTAACCATTTGTGCTACCCCTTGACCAAATGACCAGTTTTCGGCAGGTATCTCATTTAATGTAATAAAAATATCCGTGGTAGAGATTTTTAACTGATTAGAAATAGCTTTTGATATGGATTGATACAATCCCTTTTTCTGATTTATTGTTCTTCCTGGTCCACATGTGATAGAAACATGCATTATTTTTTCTGTTCTCTTTTTCTTTTCTTCTAACAGGTAATACGGATCGTAAAAAAATAGATTAGATGGGTAGGGAAAAAACATTTGAAAGTAATCATTTTTAGGAACCTCAAAACATTCGATTAACGATCGATGAATACTATTGCTTACCTTTTTTAATTCTTCTTTATTCAAGAGACCTTCAGGATAATAAACGTTAACAAATGGCATATCTCTCATTCCCTTTCTAGTTGTAGAGTTTTTGAGACTAATTGCTATTGTGAAATATACAAAACTTCATATACTGTGAGATGATCTGATGAGTAAATTTTTGGTTTTTCTTGATAAAAACTGAATTGACTATAGCCCCACTTATCTGGATTATAGACCAATAAATTTCCTAAACTTTTTTCTGCATTTTTTACATATTGATTAATAGGATTAAATGATGTTTTAGTTAATGATTTGCTTTCAGGAATATTCCCTGCATATTCAACAACATATCTACTTTTATGAAAATCTTTACTTAAATTAATATGTAAAGGAACACCGATATTAATTTGTTGCCACCCAAAGGATTTCAAAATATTGTCATAAAAACCCTCAAAGATAAATTTGTTCATTCCTTGATCGTTATTCCAAATATATAACGGTGCATAGGAATTATATAAATTTTCATTTTCCTCTGCCACGGTGATTAAATACGCTTTAAAATTAAGCCCTGGAAAACCATTGGTTTTATGACCATTTTCTTGCACCCTTTTCCTAATAATCCCCATATCATAATCCTTTGGTAAAATGATCTTATATTGCATTCCAATCATGTATATCACTCACTTTCTGTCTTATATTAATTATGATAATTCGGGAATAAAGCACTGTAAAATAGGTATAAATTATGCCTGATATCATTTATAATGATATCCAATAAGGGGTTGAAATGAATGGAAATAAATGATCTTATCATATTTAAATCGGTAGCAAATGAAGGTTCAATCAGTAAAGCTGCAAAGGAACTAGGATATGTTCAACCAAATGTAACTGAAAGAATAAAAAGACTAGAGCAAGAATTAGGAACTCAGCTACTACATAGATATAACAAAGGTATTTCACTATTACCATCAGGTGAAATGTTGCTAGATTACACAAATAAAATATTAAATCTAGTAGATGAAGCAAAAAATGAAATTAAAATGTACAGTAAATCTTATCGAATAGCGACATCACAATCTATTTTGTCAAATTATTTAAGTATGCGTATCAAAGAGAACTTCAGAAATTATCAAATATACATGGAAAATAGTAGTCACCTACAACAATTATTAAAGAAGCAAAAAGTTGATTTGGTCATAACTTATGGAAATTATTCCGATCCATCATTTCAAAAAGTATTCAGCACAACTATTTCTATAGGATTACTAAAAGCAAAAGGAAAATCTAATATTGACTATTCAAAAGAGTACTTTTTTGTTAGTAGTGATAAACAATGTCCCTTTAGAAACTATACAATTGAATTCATGAAGGAAAATAATCTCTCTAAAAAACAACTTCAACTGTTAGATTCTTATTCACTTATTGAGGAATTCATCGCTGAGGGAAATGGGTTAGCTTTTTTACCTATTAACAATGATAGATTAGAAAAAATAGAGGAAGTGCCAATAGAAAAATTACCTATTAACTTTTTTACAATTCGGGAATCAGAAAAAATGATTCCAAGGGAGCTATTGGATTGACAAATAAGATTTCCTTCCAAAATAACTCTTGAGAAGAGTACAATTTATGCGACCTTCTTTACTCTACTTTTCAAACATCAGGTGTTCTTTTATGTTAAAAATAAAAAAATCCCTCTTTAGATAATCATATCTAAAGAGGGATAATGATGCAGAGCCTTGTTGTTACTTTACCAATTGTAGCCATTACTCATTTTATAGTGTTGTTCACAAATTAACACTATAAAATACTTATCCTATTATACTCTCTTTGTTGGATCTATTTTTTGACGTGATTTCCTGCGATACAGGATGGTCCAAATGATTGCAAGTCCAATAAATCCATATGTGACCAAACTAGAAATTGCTAAAAATGTCGATACTGGCAGGTTATAGACAAGTACTACTTTCAGCGTTGCTTCGCCTAATAAGACAATTCCCCACCCAGCTGTCATGATTCGTAACACTTTACGAAAGTACGCGTTGCTCCACTTATCAGCAAATGACGCTTGTTCTTTTTCTGTTTTCCCGACAGTAAATCGTAGGGCGAAATAATAAATAAGCGGTCTTCGGGTAATAAGAGAGCCAAGGAAAATGAATCCCATAACTCCTGTAACAAAAGATTCTCTAATCAAAATAAGTCTTTCGTCTCCGCCAATAGAAGCAGCAATAATTCCAAGAATAAATCCAACTAACATAAACACCGCAAATGCATCCCATTTTCTATACTTCAGAAAATAGATGATCGTTTCTACTAAAGGAATCATTGTGGCAATTGTGAGCGCCGCAATGTTTGATAGATGTCCTAGTAACAGCCCGTAAACTAAAATGGGCAGTGCCGCATTAATAAGTAAAGAAAGGATAATTCCACGTACAATTTGTTTTCGTTCCATGTTACATCCCCTCCTCTGTGTATATCCCATGAAATCCAAATGGAATATGATGAGGAACTTCAGCTCTTCCGATTTTCACCGCATCTTTTAAGCTACTTAACCCTTTTTGAAACGTATTCAATTCGCATTCCTCCTTTGAGATAACATAAAAAAGGGCAGACCAGCAGTTATCCCCGCCTAATTTCTTTACATTTTGAAGTGGGGATCTTACTTCCCGTTAACGCGAGATAAATGCGTTCTACTTTTCCATTAGCCAAAACATTATTAAAAAACTATGTTCACTACCGAATAAAAATCACAAATCTTTCTACAAAAATTATTTTCTAATTATCGTCTTCTATAATATTTCTTCTTTTATTATCTTCTATTAATTTACACAACTATTTATTCAAACCACCATAAAATATTCCATAACAAAAAAAGATTTAGATAGATTGATAGCTTATTTTAAATATAAAAATGGTGGTGCTTTACATAATCTAGTTAAAAATGGTGTGCTTAAATCTAAGTAAGAAAATATGGATAATTTCAATAATATATAAATACAAATTGAAAAAATGACATAAAAACCACTTTTTTTAGGAGAGGTCGAGAGCAACTGGCCATGCATAGAAGCGGTCAGTTCCTTTTCCTGCCACGTGCAAAGTTTAAAACAAAGGTAGAAAGCAAGTAGCGGCCATGTTTTGTTCTGCATAGCAGCGACTGATATGTAAAAAAATCAACTTGTATTTATATAGTAAAGGACACTTTGTGTAAAGTGTCCTTCACTTCGAAGAATAAAAATCGTTCTTCTAACACTAACAATTTGGAACGTTTTCCATATTAATGGATACTTATTTAAAATAGTATCAATCCATTTACAACAAGAATATATAAAATATAGTAAGAAATACTGTTCTATCTTTTATTTTCTAAGAAAAACTCCCTTCTACTCTACTATCTTCTCTTTTAATAAACGGAATTGATAATAAATTCACAATTTTATCTTTTTTCCTGTTATCCACTGTGATATTATTGTATAATATTTTTGAAAGCGCTTATTATTGTGATATACATAATTTAAAACGTTTTTACTTGAACATTCATAATTTTCTATACGTTTTACAAATATTAATTTTGTTTCCTTTTTGCCCATAAACTTAACTTACTAAAGTATTTTCCGCAGTTTTTTTGTACAAGTTTTACTTGGTAATCATAGTAAATTTCTGGGTGATAAGTAATTGTGAATGTTTTTTTACAAAACAGATAAGTAATAACGTTTTGTATTATGTAAATTATCGTAATAACATAAGAATATAAAATGAATTGCACTCGTTACTGGTTCTAACGAGTAGGAGGTTTTGTCAAATGACGACGAAGAATACAAATACGAACAGTCCTTGGTCCAAATTCCATGGTCCTAACCTTGGCTATGTCATTGAACAGTACGATCTTTATGTTGCCGGGGAAGGTTCTGTTGATCCAGAGTTAGAAGAACTTTTTGCAAGTTGGGGTGCTCCTCCTTTTTATACAGATTTTACAGCGGGGACTACTAGCGGCACTCATTTTTCTTCTCCAAACGATACAGATATAGAAAAAGTTCTAAAAGCTGCAAAGGTTTTAGAAAATATTCGTTCATACGGTCACCTTTCTGCACATATTAATCCGCTGGAGGAAATAGTGGATGGGCAGTTTTCTTTAGAGGGACTAGGCGAAAATGATTTGAAAGCGATTTCAGCTAAAATGGTTTGGGCAGATGCACCGGCGGATGTTCCAACAGCGTTTGATGCTGTTAATAAATTAAAAGAAATTTATTCAAAATCTTTAGCGTATGAGTTCGCTCATGTTCAAGATAGTGAAGAGCGTGCATGGCTACAACAAATGGTGGAATCTTCTTCCTTATATCATCCACTATCAAACGAGAAACGCATTGCTGTGTTAAAGCGATTAACAGCGGTTGAAGGTTTTGAGCAATTTTTGCATAAGACATTTGTTGGGCAAAAACGTTTTTCTATCGAAGGCGTTGACATGTTAGTTCCTATGCTAGATGAAATGATTTCTGAAGGCGCTAAGGACGGCGTGAAAGATATTATGATCGGGATGGCTCACCGCGGACGTCTTAGCGTACTCGCTCATACATTAGAAAAACCATATAGTCACATGTTTACTGAATTTAAACATTCAACACCAATGCAAGGCAAAGATAAGAACAATATCGGCTGGACTGGTGATGTGAAGTACCACTTAGGTAAAGAGCAATTGGTTGGATCTGGAGAAGCTCTTACACGAGTTACTTTAGCAAATAACCCAAGTCACCTTGAATTTGTTGATCCAGTTGTGGAAGGATTTGCACGTGCTGCTCAGGAAAATCGTGAGCAAGCAGGTTATCCAAAGCAAGATATTACTAAATCTTATGCAATTTTAGTACACGGTGATGCTGCTTTCCCTGGTCAAGGTATTGTACCTGAGACGCTGAACTTAAGCAGATTGAAAGGTTATCAAACAGGCGGAACGATTCATGTTATTGCGAATAACGCAGTCGGATTCACAACTGATAGTTATGATTCTCGCTCTACAAGATATTCAAGTGACCTTGCGAAAGGCTT
Organism: Bacillus cytotoxicus; assembly: GCF_023715645.1. Lineage (GTDB taxonomy): Bacteria > Bacillota > Bacilli > Bacillales > Bacillaceae_G > Bacillus_A > Bacillus_A cytotoxicus_A. Next base: position 241,567 of record NZ_JAMBOP010000002.1, read on the forward strand.
TGATATTCCGATTGTACACGTAAATGCTGATGATCCTGAAGCTTGTTTAATTGCTGCTACGTTAGCTTTCCAATACCGTACGAAATTCAAAAAAGATTTCTTAATTGACTTAATTGGCTATCGCCGCTACGGTCATAACGAAATGGATGACCCTGCAGTTACACAACCGAAAGTATACAAAAAGGTTAGCAAGCATCCGACTGTAAGAGCTTTATATGCTGAAGAGTTACAAGCAAAAGGCATTCTAAATGCTGATGAAGTAGAAACAATTACGCAGTTTATTCAAGAGCATCTGAAAGCTGAATATAATCAAGTTTCTTCAGATAAAAAAGAAGTATCGGCTAATGTTGCAGTTCCAGAAGTAGTTGCAAATGGCATTCCAAAAATGATGACAGGTGTTCCATTAGAAACACTTAAAGAATTAAATACGAGTCTTCTTGAGTGGCCAGAAGGTTTTAACGTATATCCGAAATTAAAGAAAATCCTGGAACGTCGCGAAAGTGCATTTAAAGATGGCGGTAAATTAGAATGGGCAAATGCCGAAGCGTTAGCGTTTGCTTCAATTTTACAAGATGGTACGCCAATTCGTCTGACAGGACAGGATTCAGAGCGCGGTACATTCGCACAGCGCCACGTTGTATTACATGACACAGAAACGAATGAAACGTATTCACCAATGCATCGTCTGCCACAAGCACGCGCTTCTTTCGCGGTTCATAATAGCCCGCTTTCTGAAGCTGCTGTTGTAGGATTTGAGTATGGCTATAACGTATTTTCTCCTGAAACATTAACAATGTGGGAAGCACAATACGGAGACTTCTCAAATACAGCGCAAGCATTGTTTGACCAGTTCGTTTCAGCAGGAAGAGCAAAATGGGGTCAAAAATCCGGTCTTGTTCTCCTTCTTCCTCACGGTTATGAAGGCCAAGGTCCTGAACATTCTAGCGCTCGTCCAGAACGTTTCTTACAGCTTGCTGCAGAAAATAACTGGACAGTTGCTAACTTAACAAGTGCAGCGCAGTATTTCCATATCTTGCGCCGCCAAGCAGCAAGTCTTGGAACTGATTATGTAAGACCGTTAGTAATTATGACGCCAAAGAGCTTGTTACGTCATCCACTTACATCTTCACCAGCTTCTGAGTTAAGTGAAGGCAGCTTCCAAACAGTTGTAGAACAACCGAACCTTGGAGCAAAACCAAAAAAAGTGAAGCGTCTCGTATTAACAACAGGTAAGATGGCAATCGATTTAGCTGTAGATGTTGAATCGAACAAGAAAGAACATACGCTAGATGAAGTTCATATCGTTCGCGTTGAACAGTTATATCCATTCTCTACTGAGAAAATCCAAGCGATTGCTGAGCGTTTTGAAAACTTGGAAGAAATCGTGTGGGTACAAGAAGAACCAAGAAATATGGGCGCATGGCATTATATTGCACCAATTCTATTCGAACTTGCTACAGGCAAAGTAAAAGTAAGCTATATTGGACGTCCGGACCGTTCAAGTCCATCAGGCGGCGATCCTCATGTTCATAGAAAAGAACAAGAATTGATTATTAATCAAACGCTTAATATCAATTTCCAGTTACAACAAGAACAAGAATTTGTTCACAATAAGTAATGCTGTTAACTTCCTGTGAATGGGGGTCTCCCCCATTCACAATTAGAGAAGATTATTTATAAAACTAAATTAAATCAATTGTTAGGCAAAATAGGGGAGGACATTTAAAATGATCGAAATTAAAGTACCTGAGCTTGCAGAATCTATTACAGAAGGAACTATTTCACAATGGCTTATCAACGTAGGTGACAAAGTTGAGAAAGGCGCAAGCGTTGTTGAGTTAGAAACAGATAAAGTCAATGTAGAAATCATTGCAGAAGATTCAGGTATTGTATCAAAATTACTAGGGGAACCTGGAGATACAGTTGAAATCGGTGATGTTATCGCAGTTTTAGATGCAAACGGAGCGGCAGCAGTAAGTACACCTGCCCCGGAAGCAAAACAAGAAGTTACAGAAGCACCAAAAGCTGAGGCTGAAGCTGCGGCGCCAAATAACGCACCAATGCAAGGTCTTCCAAATACAGATCGTCCTATCGCTTCACCTGCTGCTAGAAAAATGGCACGTGAATTAGGAATCGACTTAAACGAAGTACGCAGCACTGATCCACTTGGCCGCGTTAGACCACATGACGTACAAGCACATGCTACTGCGCCGAAAGCAGAGCCAAAACAAGAAAAACAAAGTCCAAAACCAGCTGCAAAAACTGAGTTTGAAAAACCAGTTGAGCGCGTAAAAATGTCCCGCCGCCGTCAAACAATTGCAAATCGTTTAGTAGAAGTTCAACAAACATCTGCAATGTTAACAACATTTAACGAAGTTGATATGACAGCTATCATGGAATTACGTAAAGATCGTAAAGATGCGTTCGAAAAGAAACATGATGTTCGTCTTGGCTTCATGTCATTCTTCACAAAAGCAGTTGTAGCAGCATTAAAACAATTCCCATTATTAAATGCTGAAATTCAAGGTGATGAGCTAATCATCAAGAAATTCTATGATATCGGAATCGCTGTAGCAGCTCCAGATGGACTAGTTGTTCCTGTTGTACGTGACGCAAACCAATTAAACTTCGCTGAAATTGAGAGCGAAATTAGAAATCTAGGTAAAAAAGCTCGTGATAACAAACTTACATTAAAAGAACTACAAGGTGGTACTTTTACAATTACAAACGGTGGCGTGTTCGGCTCTCTTATGTCAACACCAATCCTAAACAGCCCACAAGTAGGTATCCTTGGTATGCATAAAATCCAAGTACGCCCTGTTGCAATCGATGCAGAGCGCATGGAAAACCGTCCAATGATGTACCTTGCTCTATCTTACGATCACCGCATCGTAGACGGAAAAGAGGCTGTTAGCTTCCTAGTTGCAGTTAAAGAAATGCTTGAAGATCCAAAATCATTATTATTAGAAGGTTGATTCTTTTATCAATCGAAGAACCCTCTTGCAGTAGCAAGAGGGTTTTCTTTTTTTCTACTTCCATACCAAAAATAATAGTAGACTATTGCTATGGAATTCATGTAATCTACTACTTATAAAAAACATATATATGAATCCATTTTGATCTTTTGACATACAGATTGCTGCTATGTAGGAATAAAGAGCCCTCACTCGCTTTCTTTCTATGTTTTTACTTCGCATGTGGCAGAAAAAGGACCTGACCGCTTCTACGCGCGGCCAGATGCTCTCGCCCATCGAAAAAGAATGGTTTTTATGTCGTTTTTTAAAATTTTGATTTATATAGAAAAGGTGACAAAATGGAATTAGGAAACTTCTTTTTTACAACGCTTATAACAACCTTTATGCAGTTAGCTTCATTAGTAGGATGTATTATTGTAGTTGGATTTCTATTAGGATATTTAGAAAATCGTTCGCGGACATATTGGACACGAGCTTTCGGAAGAAATGGCTTCCTCTTAACTTCATGGATTGGAACACCTATTCACGAATTTGGCCATGCCTTTATGTGCATCTTATTTCGGCATAAAATCGTGAATATTCAATGGTTTCCAACGAATACAAGTAACGGGTATTTAGGATATGTGCAACACCAATATAATCCGAAAAGTATTTATCAAAAAACAGGTAATTTCTTTATTGGTATTGCTCCTATTTTTTCAGGGATTGCCGCATTAGTTGGGTTAATGTATTGCCTTATCCCCCACTCATACTCAGTATTTATGAATGGTGTTGATACAAATATTCAGCCCGGCGGCGCTATGAATGATATTATCAAACACACTGCTTTATCTTCACTGCTACTATTAAAAAGCATTTTTACAATTGGCAATCTATTAAATCCGTATTTTTGGCTCTTTCTGATCCTAGCAATTTGCATCTCTACGCATATTGCTTTAAGTAAGCCTGACATACAAGGTGCATTAGATGGACTGATCACGATCTTCTTATTCCTATTTCTCTTCAACGTTATAGGAGGTCTTCTTCATTTTGATAGCCATGCAATGATCGCAAATATAGCAAAATATAATGCTTACTTGCTCGCTTTTTCTAGCATTGCTATTTTATTTTCTTGTATTACTGTGGTGATAAGTTATATCTTTTATCGAATTAAAAAAATGTAGATAGATCATCCTTACACGAATAGAGAATAATCAGAAACTTTTACCTTCTTGCATCCTTTCGTTGGTATAATATGGTGTATGAAATGATATAACCAACAGGGGGCAGATCATTACCTTTAACAAGAACGATAACAATACCTTATATCGCTTCTTTTTTGAGAGAGAACAATTGAATTCTAAAGGCGAAGACTTCATTCAGATTTTACAAGGTCATTCTACAAATGAAGGCTTGAACTTGAATAAAGAAAATACAGAAGTAGCTATTAACTATGTAGACCAAACAATTAGAGCGATTAGAGAAGTGATTGTAGAAATGGTTAGATTACAAGAATACCCTGAGTACCCTTCAAGGTTATCTTGCTTATACGCTGCGAAAAGCTATGAAGATGCTTTGAAATGGAAATCATTATTTGATTCTTACAATCGGAACGTTTTGCAGATTGTTAAACTGCGAGTTATTGGGAATTCTTTTGAGGGTGATGGAAACCTTTTACCAAAGGAAGATGGTGCTCCTTTCTCTCAAAAAATTGAACAAGCTAAAGAATATTGGAAGGGTAATGTAACAAGTGAACTTCCTGAACTTTTGATTAACGGAAAAATCGAAGTGGTAGAAATTATTCATGATTTCTCAGCTTAGAGTCGTATAGATTATATTTCCATCAGCTGGGGCTGAAACCCAACTGATGGAAACTTCACTTTATTCCCCTCTTCTCGCTGCTTGCTGCAACGGATCCCATACACTGTTAAACGGCGGAGAATAACTTAAATCCACGTCTTCTAAATCATGAATCGTCATTTTATGAAACAATGCCATCGCCAGGACATCGATACGTTTATCTACACCCTGCTCGCCAATTACTTGTCCGCCTAACAATTGTTTCGTGTCCTTGCGATACAATAATTTCACGTGAAGTGGTTTCTTACTCGGATAATATCCCGCTATGTTTGTCGAATCTATTTTTACAATTTCATATGGCAACTGTAATTGCTCTGCTTCTTTTTCATTTAAACCCGTTCGTCCTAATGTGATGTCCATGAATTTCATAACCGCTGTTCCGACAATCCCTTTAAACGCTCTTCGTTTATTCACCATGTTCAGTCCAGCAATTCTTCCTTGTTTGTTTGCCGTTGTTCCAAGCGGAATATGGTCATGTTTTTCTTTTATAATATGATACTGCGTAGCGCAGTCTCCTGCCGCATAAATGTCCTCTATATTTGTTTGCATATAAGCGTTAACTTGGATCGCACCTTTTGGATTTTTGATAATCTCTGTTCCTTCTAGAAAATCAGTGTTCGGTTTCACTCCAACTGATACTAAAACAAGATCTGTTTCATACATTCCTTTCTCTGTTTCCACAAACTCAACTTGTTCTTTTCCTTGAAACGCTTTCACATTTTCATTTGTCAGAATTTCAATGTTATGTTTTGTTGCTTCTTCATGAATGTATGCTGCCATATCCTTATCGAAAACGGTACCGACATGATCATTCCGCTCAATCATGCGCACTTTTTTTCCAAGCTCTACAAATGTTTCCGCCATTTCTATACCAATTGCTCCGCCGCCAATAATAGTAACATTTTCAACGTTCTTATTTCGAAGCGTCTCCATAATGCGCTCTGCATCCGGAATTGTTTTTAATAGATGAACACCTTGCAAATCACTGCCTTTCCAGTTCGGCATCACTGGCCGCACTCCCGTTGCAATTAATAAACGATCATATTCGAATTCGAATGGTTCTGATGTTTGCGTATGTATGCCATATACTTTTTTGCTCGCTGGATCTATTCGTGTCACTTCATGATTCACTTTCGCATCAATATGATATTTATCCCGAAATGTCTCAACGCTCCTAGCAATTAGCTTTTCAGTAGAAGCGATGACTCCACTAATCGCATAAGGAAGACCACACTGTGCATATGAATAGATTTCGCCTTTTTCTAAAGTGATTACAGTTGCTTCTTGGTCATTGCGGACAATTTGCATAGCCGCACTCATTCCAGCTGCATCTCCGCCTATAATAACGTATTTCATTGTATCACTCCTTCTGTCATTATCTATCGTTTACAATTCCCATCTTCTGCAATTATCAATCATTACGGAGCTGTTCATCCTTTTTACTGGTAACTTATACAAACATTCCCCTTCAACTATTCTGCCTGTATCTTCAAAACCAATACTTTCATACAACTGTTTTGCAACGATATTATTCGGTTCAAAAGATAGAAATATTTCATTACAATTCACATCTTTTCTCATCTCTTCGATTACATATAAAAGTGCCGTTTTCCCATACCCATTCCCTTGGTATTTATGATCTATCATAAGTCTACATACTTCAAAAAAATGATGTTGCTCACAATAGCCATACATTGTAAAGCCAACCATTGTTTCATCGCTGTATATTGCCTTTGTACTCCAACCTTTTTGAATTTTCGACTGAGCTAATGATAAGGCATTCGAAGCAACAAACTCTTCACAAACGAAATGTTTATCTTCTTTATTTGTCGTTAAGAATATACACTCTAACCAATTCTCATTTGTAATATCTCGCAAATTTATACTCATTCCATGCTCACTCTTTCTTCTTTAATCTATGAAGTTATATATTTCTACAAACAAAAACACTTCTCCTATAAGAGAAGCGTTTTTTACATAATAAGACGCCACACAAAAACCTCCACCACTACAATCAACACAGCCCCCAAAATCATGAGCGTCGTCTTCTTCAACAACTCATTTTCCCGAAATGGAATGTTACATAAATAAGCACCAAGTGTAATTCGTGATGGACACGCAATTGTCGCAAAAGAAGAACTTGTATTTTGCACTGTTGTCACGAACTGCCAGGGAAGTCCTACGTTCTGCGCTGTTTGCATTTGCAATTTCATAAACATTGCATTTGATCCAGCGTTACTTCCCGTTAAAAAGCCACCGATACCACCGATAAACGGAGCAACGAAAACGAACATCGTTCCAAACAGATGACCAGCAGATTCCGCTAATAAAGCGTGCATTCCTGCTGCACTCATTAGTTCTGAAATCGCAATAAACATTGTTGTTGTAATCGCAAAAGGTATCCACTGTTTCACCGTTTGCAAGAATGACTGTCTTATTACAATAGAAGGAACTCGGAAAAAAATAATGGTAAATACACACGTAATTCCAAGCCAAAATCCTGGTGAATACAATAACTCAAGTTTGTAAGAATACGATGGCAAGTTAATAACGGCATATGATTGCAGTGTACTATGAAACGACGGAATCAGACGCGAAAGCAAGATGCAAACTGTTAAAAATAAATATGGACTCACTATTTTTACAACGGAAACCTCTTTCTGCTCAGCAGCTGCTTGTTCTGAATACACTTCTTTCTGTTGTTTTGCCGCCATTTTAATGATAATAAATCCAAATGTTATCGTTACAATTGCACTTAAAATTCCTGCTAATTCAACACTTACATATGTACTAGATAGATAGATGGAGAGAGAAAATAATAGAAAAAAACCAGTCGCTTCTTTCCATTTTTGTCTTACTGCCGCAAAGCCGCCGACTATATACAAGGAAAGGATGATAAAATACGCAAAAATTGGCACACTTAATACCGCTGTACCAGAACCAAGTTGTACTAAAGGCATATTAATCAGCCCCGAACCAATAATCGTCCCTGTTGCCATTGCTCCCCATGAGCTTGCTAATAAACCGATAAACGAAAGCAAAACAGCTTGCAACGGTTTGTAACCGAGCGACAGAAAAATAGGCGCAGCCACCATAAATCCAATTCCAAATCCACTTACAGATTCAATAAGGGGACAAAGCCCAAAGCACATAAGAAGCATTTGCAGTAAACGGTCATGTGTAACATGTTCCATAAAACGAGCAACTTGATCGATATACCCCATTTTATTCATAAGATGAAATAAAAAAATACCAAAAAACAATACATATCCAACGATAAAACAAATTAAACCACCCTTTATTGTGGCATGGGCAATCTCCCCCATTTGCAGGCGAAACAGCGGTGATAGTAATACAATTCCGCTGCACACAATATAAGAAATGATCGATGCTTTGAGCGATGTTTGCTTGAAGACAAATAAACAAATAAAAATCATCATGATTGGAATAAGAGCCAGTAGTATTGTCATACTATCATCTCGTTTCTTGTAAGGTACAATTGTTATAAAACCCTTTTCTTTTAGATGTGCGAGAGCATCTGGCCATGCATAGTAGCGGTCAGGGCCTTTTTCTGCCACTTGCGGTATTAAAACAAAGGGAGACAACGAGTGCGGGTTCCTTTTGTTTGGCGTGACTGGGATTTATGTGTTAAAAAAACCTCTTCTTTTTAGATAATCGAGAGCATTTGGCCATGCATAGCAGTGGTCAGGGCCTTTTTCTGCCACGGGCGGTGTTAATACAAAGGGCGTTTTGTTCGGTGTAACTGGAACTTGTGTGTTAAAAAATATTATATAACATAAGACAGAATATTCAATTCGTTTCATGTCGATTTTTATCCACTTCTTTATCTGGTAAATTATTAGAAACATGTTACACTACTAAAAACATCTTTTTTAGAGGAGTGATCGCAATGAACCAGGAACAATTTTGGCAACTCATTTCAGACATGAATTCAAAAGACGAAACAGTTGAATGGTTAATTGAGCAGTTAGCTGCAAAATCCGCAGATGAAATTGCAGATTATGAAATGCATCTCCAAACTGCTTTAGAGCAATCCTACACTTCCTCTTTATGGGCAGCTGCTTATATTATTTTAGGTGGATGCTCCGATGATTCATTTGATTACTTTCGAGGTTGGCTCATTGCATGTGGACAAGAAATGTTTGAATCCGCTCTGCAAAACCCGGAAAATCTAGCAAACTTGATTCCTGCTTGTTACGAAGATGAAGAACTCATCCCAGAGCTTGAGGAAATGTTAAGTACTGGATTTGAAGCTTTCAGTCTAAAAGAAACAGGAGATACAGAGTGGGATAATGATATATGGAACAAATTTTCATCGTTCCTTGATGAAAAAGGTTTTGAACCGTTTGAACAAGACATAGAATTTGATTGGGAAGAAGATGAGGATGAATTAGCTGAGCGCTTTCCAAAATTATGGGCGCGTTTTGGTGAAGATCCATTAGGTTAATATATAAATACAAATTGAAAAAATGACATAAAAACCCATTTCTTTTGAGGGGAGGACGAGAGCATCTGGCCATGCATAGAAACGGTCAGGGCCTTTTCCTGCCACACGCAAAGTTTAAAACAAAAGAGAAAGCCAGTATTGTTCTGTGTAGTAGTAACTTAGATGTTAAAAAACCAAAGTGGATTTATATATACGGAGCTGACTCAAAAGAGATGTAAATATCTTTTGAATCAGCTCCTTTCTATATGACTCCACTAATATATCGATCACTTTGCAGAATATATCGGCGCTTTTCAAAATATATCGACCACTTTGCAGAATATATCAGCGCTTTTTACAATATATCGGCGCTTCGACACAACTTAAAGTGAAACTTCCATCAGTGACGCTTTTCTCACTGATGGAAAGCTCTCACCAATCGGGCTTTTACGGGCAGTTTTCTTCCCCGTGCTTCCCCAGTCTTTACTGCCCGTTAATGCGGGATAAAGATTCCTCGACACCGTTCGACGTACTGTGTACACTTTAAAGAGTTGCCAAACCTCCTTTATTTCACCGCAGCGATCAGCTCACGAATTTCATCTCGTTTTTCCTGCTCTAATAGGTCAATGACTTTACTTCCGACAACTACTCCATCGCATATTCCAACCATTTCCTCAATTTGTTTCGGTGTCGATATACCAAACCCAGCAACGACCGGAAGCTGAACATGTGCTTTCACCTTTTCTAAGTAGGTGTATAATTCTTGTGTGAAATCGCGGCGTACTCCTGTTACACCCGCTACTGTGACGGCATAGACGAATCCTTGTAATTCACTTGTAATCTTTTGAATTCGTTCTATAGGACTCGTTACTGTTACAAGCGGAATAAGCGCAATGTTAGCATCGGATAGTAGCGGTACAATGATATCTTGTTCTTCATATGGGAGGTCTGGTACGATTATCCCATCAACGCCAGCTTCGATGCAGCGCCCGGTAAAACGTTCTTTCCCGAATGCTAAAATAGGATTTAAATAGGTCATGAGTACAAATGGGATTTGTACTTCTCTTCGCACTTCCGCTAGTGCTTGGAAAATTCCTTCTAATGTTGTTCCGTTTTCCAATGCTCGTTTTCCTGCTCTTTGAATCGTTGGGCCGTCTGCAACTGGATCAGAAAAGGGAATCCCAATTTCAATAATGCTTGCTCCAGCTTCTTCTAAAAAACGAATTTGTTCTTGTAAATCGCCGTCTCCGCCCATTACGTACGGAATGAATGCTTTTCTTCCATTTTGGAACGCTTCATTTATTCTTTCTACTCCCATTACTTACACCTCTTCCATATATCGTTTTATACTTTCAACATCTTTATCGCCGCGCCCGGATAAACAAATGACAAGTCCTTCATCACTTTTCATAGTCGGTGCTAGTTTCAGTGCGTATGCTACCGCATGTGAACTTTCTAATGCCGGGATAATTCCTTCTTTTTGCGTTAACAATTGAAATGCATGCAGCGCTTCTTCATCTGTTATGGAATGATACGATACACGGCCAATGTCTTTTAATAAGCTATGTTCCGGGCCAACTCCCGGGTAATCAAGCCCCGCTGAAATGGAGTGCGCTTCTTGAATTTGCCCTTCTTCATTTTGTAAAATATACATCATCGACCCGTGCAGGACGCCGACGCTTCCTTTCGTTAATGTTGCGGCATGCTTTTCTGTATGGATTCCCTTTCCTGCTGCTTCTACGCCGTAAAGTGCGACTTCTTCATCTTGTACAAATGGATAAAACATTCCCATCGCATTACTGCCGCCGCCAATGCAAGCGACAACTGCTTCCGGCAATTTCCCCTCTAGCGCTGCATATTGTTTCTTCGTTTCTTTACCGATCACACTTTGGAAATCGCGAACCATTTGCGGAAATGGATGCGGTCCAAGAACAGATCCCATTATATAGTGCGTATCATGCACATGTACAACCCAGTAGCGAAGCGCCTCGTTTACTGCATCTTTTAACGTTCCGCTTCCTGCTGCAACGCTTTCTACTTTGGCACCTAACAGTTCCATTCGGAAAACATTTAGTTTTTGTCGACGTATATCTTCTTCTCCCATAAAGATGACACATTCTAAACCAAGCAGTGCGCATACTGTCGCTGTTGCAACGCCGTGCTGCCCAGCTCCTGTTTCAGCGACAACTTTCTTCTTACCCATTCGCACTGCAAGAAGCGCCTGCCCAATTGTGTTGTTAATTTTGTGAGCGCCCGTATGGTTTAAATCTTCACGCTTTAAATACATTTTTGCGCCACCGCAGTACTTCGTCAGATTTTCTGCAAAATAAAGCGGTGTTTCTCTTCCGACATACGTTTGTAAATAATAATCTAATTCTTGCTGAAATGATTCATCTTGCATTGCCTCTTTATATGCTTCTTCTAACTCTAAAACAGACTGCATTAACGTTTCTGGGACATAACGCCCTCCGTACATACCGTAATGACCTTTTTCATCTGGATATACATATTGCATAGTTAACACTCCTTCGCTTTTCTTATAAATTGTTTTATTTTCTCGATATCTTTTTTGCCGTTTGTTTCTACGCCGCTGCTCACATCAACCATATACGGCTGAACCATTTCAATCGCATATGTTATATTCTCAAGATTTAATCCGCCGGCTAATATACATTTTTTTTCAATTGGATTTGCCTGCAATAACTCCCATGAAAATGTTTTTCCATTTCCGCCATGAAACTGCTCTTTCGGACTATCCAATAATATAAAATCAGTTTCATATTCCTTTGCCCGTTCTATATCTTCGCGCGAACTCACACCAATCGCTTTTATAGACGGAATATTCAATCTTTCAATATAATAGTTTTGTTCATCCCCATGCAGTTGTACATGCGTTAACCGACAACGCTCTGCAATGTTCTGTATCACTTCAATTGACTCATTTACGAAAACGCCAACTTTCATTACATTCGCAGGGAGCTCTTCAATGATTTGTTTTGCCCTATCTGGCGTAATTTCCCGTTTACTTTTCGCAAATACGAAACCAATGGCATCTGCCCCGTATTCACAAGCGAGTTTTGCCGTTCTTGTATCGGTAATCCCGCAAATCTTAACTTTCATTTCGTCACCTGCAATGATTGAAAAAAGTCTCCAACAGACGAGGCTGTCATAAACGCTTCTCCGACAAGAATTCCTTTTGCCCCGGCCTTCTTAACACGGATTATATCTTCTTTCGTATGAATACCGCTCTCGCTAATCCAAAGGACATTTTGTTCATTTAACCGTTTTCCAAGCTGCTCCGTTATACGTAAATCGACTTCGAATGTTTTTAAGTTTCGATTGTTTACTCCGATAACATCCGGATTTAACTCTAACGCTATCTCAAGCTCCTCTTCATTATGAATCTCTACAATCGCTTCTAAGCCGAGCTCTTTCACATACGCATATAGCTCGAATAATTGTTCTTTTGATAACGCCGCAACAATCAATAAAATGAGATTAGCCCCTGCATCATATGCCCGGTCAATTTGGATTCGGTCAATGATAAAATCTTTACATAAAAGCGGTATATTCACATGATTTCTCGCTGTTTCTAAATCGCGAAAAGAGCCTTTAAAAAATTGGCCATCTGTTAAAACAGAAATTGCTCCGGCACCATTTGTTTCATAAAGTTCTGCCTGCTCTGCAACATCAACTTTTAAGTTAAGATCCCCTTTCGACGGTGAAGCGCGTTTTATTTCTGCAATGACTGTAAATTGCCCGAGTGCTCCTACAAGAGAATGCGACTCACGTTTTTTCTTTACCGGGACACACGTTTCGTATAGCGCTTTTACTTCTTTCTTTTTTTGCTCGATAATTTTCGTTAAAATTGTTTCCATTTAGTTCACCCTCTCTAATTTTTTATTACTTTCAGCAATCAATAGCTGTAATTTCTCCAGCGCCTTTCCTGAATCAATACTATGAGCCGCTAAGCGAATGCCCTCTTCAATTGTCCTTGCTTTTCCATTTGCAAAAAGAGCAAGCCCGCTATTTAATAACACTGTATCACGGTATACGCTATCTTCTCCGCGCAGCACACTTAATGTAATCTTGGCATTTCCCTTTGCATTTCCGCCTCGGATCGCTTCATTTTTCACCGGTGAAAATCCGTACTTTTCTGGGGAAATGCTCACTTCAATAATGTTGTTATCTTTTAAAATTGCGACGTGATTTTCGCCTTGCAAAGAGGCTTCATCTAAAAATCCGCTACCATTTACAACAATTGCTCTTTTTCTGCCAAGCTTTTGGAGTACTTCTGCTACTGGAAGTAACATCTCCCGTTTGTAAATCCCAACGAACTGTGTTTCTAAGTCGATTGGATTGGTAAGCGGCCCGATTAAGTTGAAAATTGTTGGAACGTTTAATTCTTTTCTTACTTTCATAATGCGGCGCAGAGCTGGATGCATCGCCGGCGCAAACAGAAAGGCAATCCCAACGTTTTCTAGCAAATAATCAATGTGCTTTGCCGAACATGCAATGTTTACACCGAGTTCTTCTAATAAATCTGCACTTCCTGTTTTACTAGAAACGGCGCGATTTCCATGTTTCGCAACCTTTACACCTGCACCAGCAAGTACGAAAGCTGAAGTTGTACTCACATTAAATGTTTGCGCTCCGTCCCCTCCTGTTCCGCAATTGTCCATTGCATTTGCAATATGATTCGAAAATGGCAATGCTTTTTCACGAAGGGCGCGCACAAGGCCGTATATTTCAGCTGCCGTTTCCCCCTTTGCCTTTAGCAATACTAAAAAGGCTGCAATCTCACTTTCTAAAATATCTTCGCTTAATAAACTAATCCCCGCTTCATACATTTCGTGTTCCGTTAAATCTTGCCTCTCTACTAATTTTCGGAGATAACCGTTCATACTCTCTCCCTCTCCTTCACATTCGCTAAAAATGCTTGTATTAATGTACTGCCTTCTTCAGTTGCGATCGATTCCGGATGAAACTGTAAGCCGAAAAGTGGATAATAATGATGGCGAATCGCCATGATTTCTTCGTCATCCATCGCAGTTGCTAATACTTCAAAACAACTTGGAAGATTCTGCTGCTTTGCTACGAGCGAATGATAACGCATCGCTGTCAGCGGTTGTTTGACATATGAAAATATCGATGTGCCATTATGTTTTACGAGCGACGTTTTCCCATGTTTAATCTGTTCTGCCCGCACAATTTCTCCGCCAAATGCAGCAACAATTGCTTGGTGTCCTAAACAAATACCGAGTATCGGAACTGTTTGATAAAAATGTTGAATAACATTCATACAAATTCCCGCATCTTCTGGCCTTCCAGGTCCTGGCGAAAGAATAATTGCACTTGGCTTCATTTCCTCCAAATTCTCAATTGTTACTTCATTGTTACGCACGACAACAATATGTTCCGTGTGATGTCCTAACAATTGATACAAGTTATATGTGAATGAGTCATAGTTATCAATTAAGACAATCATTTCATTACCTCCAAGAGTGCTTTTGCTTTATTTAACGTTTCTTCATATTCAGCTGCAGGGTTCGAATCATACACGACGCCTGCCCCGGCCTGAACATATGCCTTCTCGTCTTTTACAACCATCGTTCGGATCGCCAGTGCCATATCCATATTGCCTGAAAATGAAATATATCCAACTGCTCCGGCGTATATATTTCGTTTTTCAGTTTCTAACGCATTGATAATTTCCATTGCTCTAATTTTAGGAGCTCCTGATACAGTTCCTGCTGGCAAACAATATGCTAGTGCATCAAAACAATTCATATTTTTTCGTAATATTCCGTAAACTTCAGATACAATATGCATAACATGTGAATATTTCTCGATTTTCATATATTTATCCAATTGAACAGAACCAATCTCACTCACCCGTCCAATATCATTTCTCCCTAAATCAACAAGCATCATATGTTCTGCCCGTTCCTTCTCGTTTGTAAGCAGTTCCTTTGCGATCTTTTCATCCTCATCTGTTGTGTTTCCGCGCGGCCTTGTTCCGGCAATCGGATTTGTCATCACCTTATCATCCCTTACAGAAAGTAAGCTTTCTGGTGAAGAGCCAAGTACGACATAATCTTGAAAATCAATATAAAACATATAAGGAGATGGATTAGCGGTGCGAAGACGGCGATATAACGCAAATGGATTTCCTGCAAAATCACTTTGCAACCGCTGTGATAGCACAACTTGAAAGATATCTCCTGCCCGAATATACTCCTTTGCTCGTTCAACCATTTCGCAAAACCTTTCTTCTGTTACAGAAGATATAAATGATAAGGACTTACTTAGCTCGCTCACCTCTTCCTCTGCTTCCTGCAGCAATTTTCGTTTATATGTTTGCAGCTGTTCATAAACCTCTTCATACGAATCTGTATCGCCGCTTCGATAAACATACACAAATGATAGTTTTTGCCTTACATGATCATATACAACAAACATGCGGTAAAGCAGCATATGCACTTCTGGAATATTTAAAGGATCAGCGAGCATCTCTCCAATATCTTCATACTGCCGAATGACATCATACCCAATATAGCCAACCGCTCCTCCGCAAAATGGAAATGGACTCTCAACTTTCTCTACTGCAAGAAAGCTTTCTAGCACCTTTACTACATTTCCGTTTACCTTTTCAAGTGTGTCATTTATCGTAATTTCTACTGCCTTATCGATACTTTTTATTTCTCCGTAAGGGTCACATCCTAAATAGGAATAACGTCCTTTATCTTGATGAAGCTGCGAGCTTTCGAGTAGAAATTTTTTCTTACCTTTCATCCGGCGATATAACGCAATTGGCGTCACGCTATCTCCTTCTTCTTCTTGAATGATAAGAAAGGTTTTCCCTTGCTTTTTTTGTATGATAAATTGGTCTTTCGTAATCATCACTGTCACCTCTTTGACTAAAATAAAAAAGTCCCCTGCATATGGAAATATGCAGAGGACGATAAATTGACCGCGGTACCACCTCATGTTGGATGCAAAAGCATCCCGCTTTTTCAGATACAATCTTATATCCTATCCTTGTAACGGCGGAACCCGGGTTGCCTACTTACAGTTCAGCATACCTCTCGTAAGCCCATTCCGCATATGGCACCGCACCGGGCTCTCACCTATCCCCGGCTCTCTGAAACGTCTCCAATATACGTACTCTTCTTACTCATCGATTTATTTTATTCATTTTTTTCTATACAAAAAGGGAGTACTCATCCTATAAAAAGGACGGGTACTCCCGTGGTGCCACCTTGATTCGTTACAAAAGTAACGCACTTTTCCGTATCGAAATGCAATACGTGTCTCTTGTAACGATGAGATCTTTTCGCCAAAGCCTACTTCTTTCGTTTCGGTTTGGAAGCTCCGAAGCCCATTCCATACTATTTTCATACTGATTCGCACCAACCATCAGCTCTCTGAAATGTCCATAATATGTACTCTTCTTCATCAACGCTTGCGCTTTTAAATTTGAATTCATTATATGCTTTTCTTTTTTTGGAAGTCAATACTTTCAAAAAAATATTTTTTATGTACATATTAAATATTATATTGACAAAACAACTCATTTTTATGTAAAAATAATAAATACTCTATAAAAAAATATATACAACAGTAAAATTCTTTATATTAGTAACATTTTTTTATCTTCTAAATACGCTTATATTTCTGAAAATTCGTATTTAGAGAATAGATTTTTACACATAATCATGCTAGAGTATAATTATGCATTGCATCAAAAGATACTACTTTGGAAAGGGGACTAATATGAACACACAGATTTTAATTTCTATTTCGATCTATATGATCGGGATGTTGGTAATTGGCTACATCGCCTACAAACGAACATCAAATTTAACTGACTATATGCTTGGCGGGCGTACATTAGGCCCCGCAGTAACAGCACTCAGTGCAGGCGCTGCTGATATGAGCGGCTGGCTGTTAATGGGGTTACCCGGTGCGATGTTTGCAACAGGACTAAGCAGTAGTTGGATTGCGATCGGTTTAACACTCGGCGCTTATGCAAACTGGCTATACGTCGCTCCTCGCTTACGTACCTACTCTGAACTTGCAAACAACTCAATTACAATTCCTGAATTTTTAGAACATCGCTTCCATGATAAATCTCATATGCTACGTCTTGTTTCCGGACTTGTTATTATGATTTTCTTTACATTTTATGTAGCTTCGGGATTAGTTTCAGGTGCTGTTCTATTTCGTAATACATTTGGAATGGACTATCATACAGGACTTTTCATCGTTGGTGCCGTTGTCGTTGCTTATACGTTGTTTGGTGGCTTCTTAGCTGTAAGTTGGACAGACTTCGTGCAAGGAATTATTATGGTCGTTGCACTCGTTTTAGTGCCAGTTGTAACGATTATGCACGTAAATGGGCTTGGACCAGCATTTCAAACGATTCGATCTGTCGATCCAACGCTATTAAATATTTTTAAAGGTACTTCTGTACTCGGCATTATTTCTTTATTTGCTTGGGGTCTTGGTTATGTTGGACAACCTCATATTATCGTACGATTTATGGCGATTTCGTCTGTAAAAGAATTAAAAAGTGCTCGCCGCATCGGAATGAGCTGGATGATCTTCTCTATTGTCGGCGCCATGTTTACCGGACTCATTGGAATTGCTTATTATGCTGACATGGATATGAAATTAGCAAATCCTGAAACAATTTTCCTTGAGCTTGGAAATATTTTATTCCACCCGTTCATTACAGGATTTTTATTAGCTGCCATTTTAGCGGCAATTATGAGTACGATTTCTTCACAGCTTCTTGTTACATCAAGTGCTGTAACAGAAGATTTATACCGAACATTTTTCCGCCGCTCAGCAACGGACCGTGAACTTGTTTTTGTAGGACGCATGGCCGTTCTGATCATTGCTCTAATCTCAACCGGACTTGCTTTTAAACAAAATGACACAATCTTAGCACTTGTCGGCTACGCTTGGGCAGGATTCGGTTCTTCATTCGGACCAGTTGTTTTATTAAGCTTATACTGGAAACGAATGACGAAATGGGGCGCCCTTGCTGGTATGCTTGCCGGTGCAACAACCGTTATTACGTGGACTCAATTTAAGTTTTTAAAAGAGATGCTATATGAAATGATTCCTGGTTTTACTGCGAGCTTACTCGCTATCATTATTATAAGCCTACTAACAAAGCCATCAAAAAATGTTCAAAAAGAATTTGAGGAGTTTGAAAAAATAGCTTCTTAAACGAAAAACAATGCCTGCTTCTATGATACGAAAGCAGGCATTGTTTTTTTATATCTGTACTGAATTTTCTGTTAATTAACAAATTCTTTATATTGGCTTAAATTATTTCTAACATTCTTTGTATATAGTATAACTAAGAACATTATATATCCAAGTTAAAAAACTGACATAAAACCCTTTTCTTTTTAGGGGGGCGAGAGCGTCTGGCCATGCGTAGAAGCGATCAGTGTCTTCTGCCACATGCACTGTTCAAACAAAAAAGAGAGAAAGTAGCATGACGGTGACTTATATGTTGGAAAATCACATTGGATTTATATATAGAAGGAGGGAAACTTTCATGCAATTACCATTTCACTCACAAAAATGCTTTGCATCTTCGTCATCTGTTGAAATAGAAACAGATCTTCCGCATATTGCCATCGTACCTTCTCTTGTGCCCGTTATCGGTATACAACTGCAAAAAGCTAAGTTAAAACTCAAAGCTGGGCAACGAGCAGAGCTCACAGCAGCTGTCCTTCCTTCACAAGCAAGTAACCAAGAGATCATTTGGACATGCACAAATCCCCATATTGTTGAGATTCATACCGAAAAACAGAAAACAACTGTAATAGGAAAACAAGCTGGCCGAGCTGTTATTATTGTCACAACTGCAGAAGGAACGTTTCGCGATTTATGTACCGTCCACGTTCAGCCTTATTTAATAAACCCGAAATAAAGCGAAACTAGCCATCAGCTCCTCGCTGATGGCTAATGTCCCTCTTGCGTATATACCATGCCTTCTATCGGCTCTTTAAATGGGCGCTTTTGTTGTTGTAATAAAAAGATACATACGCCGCACAATACAAGGACACTTCCAATCACTTGCATAGAATTTAAATTTTCACCGAGTAAAAAGAACGCAAGGATCATCGCACCAACAGGCTCACCTAAAATACTCATAGAGATGGTTGTTGCATTTACATAGTTTAATAACCAGTTATTAATCATTTGAGATACAGTCGGTACAGTTGCAAGTAAGAGAAATACCGTCCAGTCCCATGATGAGTACCCTGTAAATGGAATTTGCAACACCATGTTATACATACTTAAAAATAAAGCTGCAAATGCAAAAACAGTAAAACTATAAATCCAGTGCGATACTTTTTTCACTGTCGTTTGCCCAATAAATAAGTAGCCAACCACTGCAATTACACTAAGGAATGATAATATATCACCTAAGACCGCTTCCCTGCTTAGCCCTAAATCTCCCCAGCCAATACACCCGACACCAATAATCGCAATTCCCATTGTTGCAAGTGACATGAGTGTTGTTCTTTCTTTAAATAAGAAAAATCCTCCGATGAGGGATACGAGTGGCTGCAATGCTAAAATAATCGTAGAACTTGCAACGGTTGTATATTTTAACGATGCAAACCAGAGAAGAAAATGCAGTGCTAAAAAGAAACCGGATCCCATCAAAAATCCCCAGTCTTTCTTCTCAATTCTCGTAAATTCCGCTCTTTTCTTCCATACAATCGGAAGCATAATTATGACAATAATCCATAAACGATACATACTTAAAATAGAAGATGGTGCTGTAGACATTTTTACAAAAATAGCCGCAAACGAAATCGTAACAATCGAAATCGCTAACGGCAGTGCTATTGATCGTTGCTGCTTCATATACTGTCTCCTTATTTCTATAAATCTATCTTGATTTTTCAACATATAAGTGGCGGCCATGCATAACAAAACCTAACCCGCTCTCGCTTCCTCCATTTGTTTTAAACCTCGCGCGTGGCAGAATTAAGCCCCGACCGCTCCTACGCATGGACAGTCCCTCTCGCCCATCTAAAAAAAGGAGGTTTTATGTTATTTTCTCAATTTACATATAAATTTATCTTGATTTACTACCATACAATTCTCGGCCACAGAGGATACAACATGCCCGCTACTTGCCTGCTCCTTTTGTTTTAAACCTGGCATGTGGCAGAAAAAGGCCCTGACCGCTCCTACGCATGGACAGTCCCTCTCGCCCATCTAAAAAAAAGAAGGTTTTATGTTATTTTCTCAATTTACATATAAATTTATCTTGATTTACTACCATACAATTCTCGGCCACAGAGGATACAACATGACCGCTACTTGCCTGCTCCTTTTGTTTTAAACCTGGCATGTG
>NZ_JAMBOP010000020.1 GCF_023715645.1 Bacillus cytotoxicus
ATATAAATTACTACAACAACAAACGAATTAAAGCAAAACTAAAAGGCATGAGCCCGGTACAATACCGAGCTCATGCCCAAAAATCCGCTTAATGAAATAACATGTCTAATTTTATGGGGTCACTTCAGTTTCTTTGTAGTTTATATTTTCTAGTTAATGAAAAAATCCTCTTCCTATATAAAAAAGAAAGGCACCTTTGATTATGAAAAAACTATGTGGAGATCTGGATACTTCGGTTGTAAAAAGGGACGTACATAATTATCTTTCATGACACACTCCCAATATAACTATAAAATATTCATTCTAATTGGACAACGGCTATTTTCAAACGAAAAAACCCGTAATGCTACATCTAATATACGTAGACATTACGGTTTTTTTAAACTGCACAAAAATATTCTCTATGCATTATAACGATTTCTTCTTCGTTCCATTCTTGTCTGTCCTTGCACTGTTCCAACATCATTATGTTGTTCAATTTGCGTTTCACGGTAAGTTGGAGCTGTTTCTCTATAATTTTGTTCATACGTACGAGTGTCTCGCTGTTTAGAAGATTTTTTACCGAACTTGAACATTTTAAACTTTAACCTTGGTAAACTTGGAATCCGAATTTTAAATGTAGGTCTCATTTTCTTTTTTTGTTTAAACGCGCTTGTTTTTTCTTGCTTTCCATTATCACGGTGCAGCGCGTTGGCAAGCAGTCCGCCAAGTAAGAAACCTGCCACTAAAATGACTAAATACAATCGTTCTGATGTGAGTAAGTTCATCATTCTCTGTAGAACTGCTAGTGATTGAATTTGCTTTACATCCCAAAGCATTATGACC
Organism: Bacillus cytotoxicus; assembly: GCF_023715645.1. Taxonomy (GTDB): domain Bacteria; phylum Bacillota; class Bacilli; order Bacillales; family Bacillaceae_G; genus Bacillus_A; species Bacillus_A cytotoxicus_A. The sequence continues at coordinate 826 of NZ_JAMBOP010000020.1, forward strand.
CATAATGCGAGAAGTCCTAGCGTAATGGCGTACGTACGGAATCGGAATAAAAACGGAATGACAGCAATACATGCAGCAATTTTTGCATTTGCAATTAAAGAATCGACTGTTATGTATTGATTCCAAATTGACAGCAAAAGTGTGATAAATGCAGCGTAAGCCAACCAGCTAAATATTCGTGAATGCATTCGTTTAGCATGATAGCTTCCAAAACTAGTTAAAAACAATAAGCCACCTATATATAATGATAATTCTAGCGGCATTTGTTTCATTATACCTGTAACTGGGAACAGGACGCTGAGCACCATTAACAGTACATCAAGTGTTTTCACAATTCTCCATCCCTTTCAGCTTTCTTTATAACTTCTATATCATAATGGTATTTTTCTATTTTGTATATGTACGTGAACTACCCACCACTTAACCTTACGGTCTGTTTGAAGTGGGGGCTTCAAAAGTCAAAAGACTTTCTCTTTTATTGCTAATTCATCCACAAGCCTAGCGGCTCATGTCCAAAGCCTTAAATTCGCGGCGTCCCTACCGCTAATAAAATCGATACAAACTACGCAATTATACTTTGTTCGTGCAGAATACGAATACCATAATATTTTAGATTACGACCCGCATTGTAATCTCTATCGATTTTCGTGCCACAATTATCGCACGTATAGATTCTTTCTGATAATTTCAACTGATCTTTTTCGTGATTACACTCACTGCATAATTTACTCGATGCAAAATACTGATCCGCAACGATGTAATATTTTCCTTTTTTCTTAGATTTGTACTGTAACATCGTTCGAAACATACCAAATCCATTATCATGCAGCTTTTTTCCTAAACGCAAACATTGTGTAAGGTTACTTAAGTTCAAATCTTCTACAACAATGGCATGATAATCATTGGTTATCTGATTACTTTTCTTGTGCAGAAAATCTTTTCTTTGGTTTTTTGCTTTTGTTGTTACTTTTTGATATTCTTTCACTTGCTTTTCATAATTTGTACTATATATGATATTTCCTGTTTCATCTGTTTTTGCATGGTTCTTTTTGCGAGCTAAGGATTTATTGATTCTTCGCTCTCTTTTTTCTATGATTTTGTTATACCGACTGTACTGAGCTGTTCGTCCTTCGCTGTCTACATACAATTCGCTTTGACTGTAATCTAGTCCAATTACTTCGTCAGCAGTCACGAATTCTACTTGATTTTCATTTGGACAAAAATAATCAACAGAAAGAGACACAACATATTTTGTTCCTTCTCGCTTAATTGTTGCTTTTTTAATGATTCCATCAATCGGTAATTCTCGATGTAGATGAATCGAAATACCTTCTTGAAACTTTGGAATACATAAAAAATAAGAGCCATTTTCTTGTGTAATTTTTATGTTTCCGTTGGTTTGATTCGTAGTATAGCTTAATTTCCCCTGTTTTTTACTATGGAATTTAGGCATCCCTTTTCTGTCTTTCAACGTAGGAACATAACCGATTGTTTGCATCTTTTTACGAACCGACTTTTTATATTGAATCGGTTGTTTCGCATAGGTTTCATTATATTTTTTAATAGCTGCCTGGAATCTCATTTTTGCATCATTATAAACGAAAGAATCATTACTTTTATCTAAGTAATCATATTTGGCCGTGATCGTTGTATAATTTGGAACTTTATAACGAATACATCCACTTTCAAAACCAATAGACTCTAAATATTCATACAAACCAGAGACATATTCGTTATACACTTTTCGTTCGCATCCAAACGATTTTTCTAATTTCGTTACTTGTTCAGGTGTGGGAAAAATAGCGTATCGAAATGCATAGGTAGACCACCCATCCCGTAACGACTTTTTTGTTCCTTTTATATGAACACCCTCTTTTGTAGCTGCCATGTACATTCTCCTTTCTTTCGTATTTTCATATTTATTATATCGCATAGTCCCAAAAGTACACACAAAGAACACATGTAGGCGATCGCCTACCGAAAATTCATCCCCCACCTACTCGCTGGGCTACGCAATTCCCGCTCCTTGAGGAAGGGGACTTCTTTTCGGGAAATATGTTAAATAAGAAAATGACAAATCTCACTTTTTCTCTATAAGCGAGATTTATTATATCATTTTATGTAAAGCTATATCCGGTCTTTTCGATACAAATTGATCACATCTTTTAAAGCTGCGGCCGCAGCTCCTCTTGGATTAGAAACTCCGCCAATGGAAGAAACTGATCCCATCGTGTCTGTGTAAAAAGTAATTCCTTTTTCAGTTTCTGTAACGCCAGCTAGAGAGTGGTTCGAGTTTACTGCAGACGGTTGTACTTCAAGTTGTACTTTTCCGTCATCGTCTGTATATGCTCTTGCTAGTAGTTTAATTTGTTTTCCTTTTTCTTTTGCTGTCTGTATATCTTGTTTTGATACGTTTTCTATTCCTCTAATACTCACATCTTCAAGTGTATATTCAGTTTGAAGCAAACTATTTGATAGTAGCAATAATTTACAAGCACTATCCATTCCACTTACATCTAATAATGGATTTGTTTCAGCGATTCCTTTTTGCTGTGCTTGCTGTAATGCTTCTTCATACGAAGTGCCATCATCATGCATTTTCGTTAAAATATAATTTGTTGTCCCGTTTAAGATTCCTTCAATGTGCTCAATATTGCATCCCGCTAAACTAAATTGCCCAATATCTAGTGTAGGGAGTGCAGCGGCTGTTGCACCGCTAAAGCGGATACGTACATTTGCAAGTCGAGATGCCTCGTTTATTTCTTTAAATGATGTAACAAGTGCCCCTTTGGAAATAGAGACAATGTCCATTCCGTTTTCAATCGCTTGTAATATGTATTGTTTTCCTGGTTCGCCACTTTCGATATTAGTTGGTGTAGATTCAATGAACACATGGCCGTCCATGTGTTCGTTATGAACTTGATGTTGTTCTATGTATCTATGTAATGCTGCCGATCCTTCGCCTTGTTTAAGTAAACTATCGATGTAAAGCCCCTCTGGATGATATAATTTCAAATCACGTCCAATAATTCCAACTAGGAGTATCTCCAAACCGAACTCTTTTTGAATAAATGATGATTTCTCATGAATGAGTTTTACAAATTCTTTTCCAACGGTGCCATAACCAGCAAGTATGATTTTGATTTGCATAATTTCCCCCGTTAACTTTTTTTAGAATACTCTGCTTTAACAGCGCTTAAAGACAAATATAAAACAAGCTGCAGTCCAATCGGTCCCATTTTACGATGACCTCTATCTTCAAAACCAACTTTTATGTATAATTTTTGCGCAGGAATATTTCTTTCATTGACTGCCAGCACAATTTCTTCTATGTTTGGAAAATGAAAACCTACATAATTAGGTAGCAGTTGCAATGCGCGTTTTGCATATCCGTTTCCTTGTTCAGTAAAATTGATTGAAAATGAAGTGAGTAACAAAGAATTTTCTTTGTTTGTATATTCTTGTACGCGACTTCCTGATTGCAAAGAAAAAATACCTACTGGCTTTTCATCAACTAAAATAACAATAGGATTTCGAGTTGTGTCCTGCTTCGCATAATCTAATAGTTCCGTTGGATGAGCAGTAAATTGCACTTGTTCTTCTGGTAAAGTGTAGGTTTGTAAAGCTTCTTTATATTCCTCTGTATATGGAACGAGTTGAATAGATGAACTCATTTGCATAACGTATATTCCCCCAATTTTAAAAACATATGTTTCCTTCCATACAAAATCATACAATATTTTTAGGAATAAATGAAATTTTCAGTCTTAAAAACGATAAACTAATCCCCGTGCTACATAACACGGGGATTAGTTTATTTCTTTAATTGTTGATTTGATTGGTCGACTTGTTCTTGCTTTAATTCGTTTTGTTCATCTCTTGGTAATTGTTGATTGTTTTCTTTAACTGGATTGGTCTGTTTGTTTTCTAGTAAATCATTTGGCACTTGTGGCATCGCGCGCCCTACGATAGCGGCAAGTTCATCAAGAATTCCTTCGCCAGCTTTTCCTTCCTTAATACGTTTTCCAATTTGTTTTAAGCGTTCGTACGTATCTAAATCGGCAACTACAACCGCGTTTGAACCTTGTGGATCATGTTTTAAACTCTCAGCAACAGAATATTTAATTGTTTCTACTCTTGTACGATCTAACTTAGCACCTACATCAATACCGACAATAGAGTATTTACCAAGGACAACAGCCGTTGCATCTCTTACACCAGGTATGCTTGAAGCAATGCTTGCAAGATGATCAGCTTTTGTTTCATCAGTTTTACGCGTATTTTCTTTATATGTTACGTTTTTCGTTGTATATTGATTTGTATTTGAAGTTTGTTTAGGATTCGCTTCGTTAGTATTCTTTTTTGTACTGCAACTTGCTAATAGAAGTAAACAGATACAAAAGTATAAGGTTTTCCTCAAATGTGTCACTCCTATTCGTTAATCATAAATTTGTTCTACACTTTGTAGTTTGTTAACTTTCTCTTCAGTACCACTATTAGCATTAATAAAGATTTGATAGGTGTCTTTCCCAAGCGTTCCTAAAAATTCATAACATAGTACCTCTTTATGCAAGTCATTTACAACAATTGCTTCACGCTCTTCCATAACTTTTAAATTAGGATTAATTTTCTTTCGTGCCTCCGAAACCGATAGTGTTGGTTTTGAGATTTTTATATCTTTACGAGATGCTAAATAATCTCTCGCTGAGAAGCCAACAATCGAACCGTCATCAAGCGCAATTTTCATTTGAATGGATTCTGGATATATACGTACGTTGCCCTGCTTCGTTACGAATGTGAAAACACCAATAGAGTCGTATTGTGAACTTTCATAAAGCTCCATATTTTTGAATTTATTTTGTTTTAAAAAGGAAAGTCCCTTTTCTCCTGCTTCATTTAAGCTAATCTTTTGTTCTTTTACTTCACGATTGTTCATAACCAAAATTGGAAAGCCGCCTTTTTCAGTAATGTCCATATTCGTTTCACTATTTGTCTTGGGATCTTTTACTGTAATGCTATAAAATTTCTCTTTCGCTCCTTTTCCACCTTTTTCAGCAGAAATCGTTTCAGATCCCTTTAAACTAAGGAAGGATTTAGCAATATTTATTGCTTGCTCTTTTGAAATTTTTGGACCAGATATGTGCGTTTCACCCTTTTTTTCTGTCTGTAAACTTGTAAACGTTGGTCCAAAAGGGCTTTGTGAATAAGCGTTACTGTTTTTTTCTACTGTTTTAAATCCGTCTATAATCGTGTTATCGTCTGGATTTTTATTAGAAGAAAGCGCCAGTTCAACATCCATCCAACGTAAATTATTTTTCAAGGCAAGGTGCTGTACTTTACGCAATTCATTTTGAATATTTTCAGCATTACCATATAGTTGCTGGAGTGTTTTATATTCCCCGTCATTCAGTGGTTCTTTATCTAAATCACGTATAGCTGTACGATAACTAAATTCTCCGATATTTGATAGAAATTCTTCTGTTTTATTAAACGGGAGTAATGTAAGTGGTAATTGGCCAATATCAGAATGTGCTTGCGATGTGATGCGCCATACATCAGCTAATGCAGGTGATAATGATGTGCGTGAATTCATTGCTAATGTTGTTCCGATTTTGTCATGTAACAAATCGACTTGATAGGCTAAATCATGGAAAGCTCGCTGGTAGTTATTTTCAGCGTGTATTAATACCGCATTTTTTTCTTGGTGCTCTTTATATCCCCAATATCCTGTACCTACAACTCCGATTGTTAATAAAACAATTAGTAAACCTCTAAACATAACTCATCCACCTCCTAACTATTGACAAAAAATATGTCTTCCAATTTTCTTAATTTGCGGGCGACTCCAAATCCACTTACTTGTTGCTGTATCCGGATTGAAGTAATAAAGTGCTCCTCCAGATGGATCCATTCCGTTAATTGCATCAAGTACGGCTTTTTTTGCTGTTTCATTTGGTGTTAAATTGATCTGTCCATCTGCAACAGCAGTAAAGGCGCGTGGCTCATAAATAACTCCTGCGACTGTATTTGGAAAAGACGCACTGCTAACGCGATTTAAAATAACAGCTGCAACAGCAACTTGTCCGGTATAAGGTTCACCGCGCGATTCACCATATACAGCATTTGCTAAGATTTTAATGTCGTTTTGCGAGTATCCATTTGGGACATTAGTTCCTTTATTTTGTGCTGGTTTATTATTTTGCGTTGGTTTATTGTTCTGCGTTGATTTATTATCTTGGTTGTTCGCTGTGTTATTTGGTTGCTTTTCGTATTTGGTGGCTTTAGCGAGCTTCTGTTTTGTCGTTGCACCAGCAAGTCCGTCAACCTTTAATCCGAATTTTTGTTGAAAATTCCGAAGTGCCCAATATGTACCCCACCCAAAGACACCATCTACTTTCCCATTGTAAAATCCAATGTATTTGAGTCTTGATTGGAGTTCGATTACATCTTCTCCAGAAGCTCCTTTTTGGATAACTTGATTGGAAAAAGCCCCCACCTCTTTCTCGTGAACACTACTTACCAACAAAGCAACCGCCACTGTAATGAGTAAAAGCGGCACTTTGAAGAAAGTTTTACGCTGCATAGTTCAACCTCCTTGAATATGACGATGAATTCAAGGTTATTTTTTGTAAATAATGCGGTTTTATGTAATAAAGACAAAAAAAGGCGCATTCATATGAATGTGCCTAAGTGTAAACACTATAAAATGAAACTTTAATCAGTGGGGGGGGTTCATCCTCCACTGATTATTAACCCTCACCAATCGGGCTTTTATGGGCAGTTTATCTCCCACCGAACATTCTAACCACTGGAACTGGACAATGCTTTTGCTAAATTTTGAGGTGGGAGTATTACTGCCCACGAATAGCGGATGAAAAATGCGATAAAGGAGATTTGTATGACACGTTTATATACTCGTTTATTGATATGTATCAGCCTTGCTGCAATTATCTTATTTATTTACAAACCTTTTTCTTCTGTCCATGCGCAGCCTCCATATGCGAAATGGGGAAAGATTGCAGTGCAAATGACGAAAGAAAAATATCCACAAGCTGACATTATCGATTATCTTCATATTGGAAGAAGACAAAAAACAGGAAATGTATCAGTTGAAAAATTTAAGTTATGGTTGCGTGATAAAAGCGGAAAAGAATTTGGAGTATTTGTTGATGTAGAATTTGATGTACAAACAGAAAAATTTATCAACATTTCTTTCAAAGAAACTCCAAAATAAAATCAAAGTTGCCGTTCCAAAAGAAGAAGCTTTTTTCAAGACGAGTTAACAAAAATTAAGTCAACTTTATTCCATTACTGCAGTTTTGGGTAGTACAGTAATATGGGAATCATGGCTTTAAAATTATTTTTTGTACAAATTCAATGTGTGGTTTTGTTACTTTACAGAACAAAACCTATCTTTTTAGTGCATCTCTTGCAAATGTCGCACAAACAATTTGAGTGGTACTAAACCTCGTTTAGGCATCTGACTAGTAATAACTGCAGTGAGTTCTAATTGAGGTACAATTATAATATATTGCCCGCCGTATCCCATCGCAAAATATGTATGATATGGCACGTTGAATGTCTCTTTATCTAACACCCACCAGTGATACCCGTATGCTCCAATATGTTTATATGTAGTAAATCGTTTTTGATGCGATTGTTCAATCCAGTTTGAAGACACGAGTTGCTGTCCATTCCAATAACCATTTTGTAAACAGAACAAACCAATTTTCAGCATATCTTTAGGTTGCATTTTTATGCCAAAACCACCTACAAAAATGCCCTGCGGATCCTGTTGCCACTCGTAATTTGTAATGTGCAGCGGTTCGAATAAGTATTTCTCAGCAAACGCCGCGGTTGTCATCCCTGTCGCTATTTGCAAAATGTAACTTAATATATGTGAAGAACCAGAATTATAATTCATTTTTGTCCCTGGTTGTTCAATGATTGGTTTATTAAGAATATAGTCAATCCAATTTTTTGACTCTACAAAATCATTTGGGAAAGTAACACCGTCGCCAAACTCTTTCCAGTCTTCTCCCGTTGTCATCGTTAATAGATGATAAAGTGTTAATACTTGTTTTTCTTTTGGTACGTTTGGAATCCAATCAACAATAGGTGTATGAATACTATGGATATATCCTTTTTCAATTGCAATACCAATAAGAATAGAAATGATACTTTTTGTTATCGAATTAATTTTATATACATTTTGTGCGCAATTCTCTGTTTTGTAGTATTCTGTAGCGATCTCGCCTTTTTGATAAACGAGAAAAGCATTTACTTTTTTCTTTTTCAATGCTTGTTCTAATGCCGGTAAATTCAATATTAACTCCTCCGTTACTACTTAACGCTAATTTGATTTATTATAACGAATTTTATATTGAGAAACAAAAATGAGTGGATTTTTTACTTCCACTTAAGATAGCACTACACTACATTAAATAACTTTATTATGATTTTACAAAAGGTCCTTTGAAAATCACAAATTCAGCTCATGAAAAAACTGCACCTCCAATTGTAGACTAAGTCTAACAATTGCGGTGCAGTTTACCTTGATATTGCTGTTTTTGTAGATTGAAAATTTACCAAGTATCAGCGTGACTATCTTGAACACTTTCAGTCGCTTGTTCTGATTGTGAAGGAAGTGTTAATCCAAAAGACAAAAGTGCTAAAAGAGATACCCCCATTATAATTCCTGTAAGTCTTTTCATTATTTTAACGCCCCTTTTTCAAAAGTTTTTTCTTTAGCTTGGTGACTAAGGTAAAAATATTCACTTGCCTTAGAATGATTATCTTCATCATAAAATTTAATTGCTAATTTCTCAGTGTATTCTTGAGTGTAGTTGAATAACTTTTCTTTATCGAAATACGGAATCGCTTTAAGAATGATTTCCTCAAGAAATTCAGCCGTTACACCTTTATTCATGAGTTCTAAAATTGAAAAATGATATTGATACTCTTCATTTTCTATTTGTCTACAAATAGCTATTCCTCTTTCAATTAATTCTTCAGCAATGTTTGATTCTCCTAGCTTAAAGTGTTCTCTTGCTTCGAGAAAAATAGCTTTAAAATGATTAGGAATCTTATGAGTGACTTCAGATAAATGGCGGATAGCCAATGTAGATAAATTTTGACTGCCATATAAAAATCCCAAATTACTACGTACTCTTAAAATCAATGTATCTTCATTTTGTTTGCGTAAAATATTTATTGCTGAATTAAAACTTTCTTCTGCTTGTGGGAACTGTTTTATATCAACGCACGCTGCACCAAAAATATTATCACAAGCTGCTGTATTATTTTCACAACCAACATGTTTAGAATAGATTTCTCTAGCTTTCATTACATGTTTGATTGCTTCTAATGGTTGATAAGTATGAAGATAAAAATTAGCGATACGATAATTAAATTCAGCCTTCTCAAGTTCATCTAGTACATCTTTTAGTAAAGATTCAGCTTTTTCATAATGATCTCTAGCTTCACTATTTCTTGTTAGAATTGTTGCGTGAATTGCTTTAAAGAAATGATAATAATAAGATAGGAAGTCATCTGTGTGGTTATATAATGAATCAACTTGATCAAAGCTTGTTGGAGTAATACTCATACTATCGACTAATACTTTGAAGCGAAAATCGAGAAGGGAGTAATAAAATAATAAATTTGTATCTTCTTTTAGATTCCTTATCATTTCGTCGATTTCTATTTTTAATTGTTGTGCTTTCTGGATATGTTGAGCACGAATTTCTTGATACCAAGTATTTAATAGATTTGTAAGCTTCTCGTTTCCTATAAGCTTGATATTCATATTATCCACCACTTCTCCTTTTTTATATTAATATTATCAGAAAAATAATGTAATGAGGTGGAAAGTAAATTTTATAAACTTTTTTCAGAATATTCAATCTTTAAAACGCATATTAGGAGTACAGACCTATACCCATCAAGCAAAGCTAAAATCATACCCTCAAATTGACAATAAGCATAAAAGCTTTTTTTATAAAAAAACTTTTACGCTTATTATTGAATCGTTTATAGTTTTGTCCGAATAGCCCAAAGCTCTGGGAAAAATGATTGATCAAGCACACGTTTTAAATACGAAACGCCTGAAGAGCCGCCAGTACCCATCTTATGACCAATAATACGTTCTACCGTTTTCATATGTCGGAAGCGCCACTGCTGCAGCCAATCTTCAATATCGATTAGTTTCTCAGCTAATTGGTATAAACCCCAATGTTTTTTCACATCAGAGTATACTTCTAACCACGCTGCTTCTACTGTTGCATCTGCTTCATATGGTTGTGTAATATCACGCTGAAGAACACTTGGATTGATTGGAAATCCTTCTTTAGCAAGTGTTTGAATTGCAACGTCATATAAACTCGGTGTATGAAATGCCTTATGTAGACGAGTATATAACTCTTCATCTTTTTCATAGATTTTAAGAATATGAGGTGTTTTATAGCCAAGCGCAAATTCAATCATTCGATATTGATACGATTGAAACCCAGATGATTGACCGAGTGAATCGCGGAACTCAATATATTCTGCAGGTGTAAGCGTCGCAAGAATATCCCATGATTGAATAATTTGCGATTGAATTTTTGAAACGCGCGCAAGCATCTTAAAAGCTGGTGCAAGATCTCCTTTTTGAATGGACTCAACAGCTGCTTCTAACTCATGTAAAATTAATTTCATCCAAAGTTCACTTGCTTGATGAATCACGATGAACAGCATTTCGTCATGATGATCAGATAATCGCTTTTGGCTCGATAATAAACCATCTAATTGTAAGTATTCCCCGTAAGTCATGTTATTTTGAAAATCAGTATGAATCCCCTTTTCCATAATCACTTTTTCATTCTCGCTCATATATGTACATCCTCTCTATGCAGTATATATAAATCCACTTTGATTTTTTAACACATAGACTGCTGCTATGCAGAATACAACATGCTCGCTACTGGCCTGCTCCTTTTGTTTAACCTGGCATGTGGCAGAAAAAGGCCCTGACCGCTCCTAAGCAAGGCCAGACACTCTCGTCCTCCCTTAAAAAAGGAGGTTTTAATATACTTATTTTCTATAATGGTTTTACTACAGCACGCACTGGACTACCGTCTGCATCTGTTAACAACAGCGGCAGAGCAATAAGTTCATAGTCTCCTTCTTGTACATTTTCCAAAACAACATTCTCTAAAATGTGAATACCATGCTTAAATAACTCATGGTGTGCTGCTAATTCTTTATCATCAAGTGGGTCCACAGACGGAACATCTACACCAATTAAACGTACTCCCTTTTCATGAAGATAGGGCGCAAGATCTGCACGTAAATACGGAATCACTTCAGGGAATACATGTGGATTTGATTTTAATGAGGTTCGTAATAATAGTCTACTAACCCCTTCTAAATTATGAGCTTCAAGTTCTTTTGCTCCGATGTTTTCGTGACCTGTTACATCTATAATTCGAGCGGGGCCAACGTAGACGTTAATGTCTAGATCACTTACTTTTTTACCATCATTATCAAAATGAAACGGAGCGTCAATATGTGTTCCAGTATGAATACTCATCGAAATTTTACCAACATTAACTGACCCGCTTTGCTCTTTTGACCATGAAACTTCATAGGAAAAAGGTGTATCGCCAGGCCAAGTGGCAATATCATTATTTAGAGGTTGAGAAATATCTATCCACTTATTCTCTTTCATTCTTATGCCACAACCTCTCGTTTATTTTCAAATTGTTCATACTCTTTATCTACCATAATTTTCTTCAAAATTTGAACAGCGTTCCACACTTCTTCATACGTATTGTATAAAGCGACAGGAGCTAAACGAATGCCATTTGGTGCACGGAAATCAGGGATAACTCCATTTGCTTTAAGTGCCTTGCAAATACGTGCTGCTTCTTTATGTTCTAAATATATATGTCCACCTCGTATTTCATCCTCTAATGGATTACCAAGTGTAAAGTCCATATCTGTTAATTCATGATGAATGAGGTTTATCATATAACGTGTAATATGCAACGATTTTTGTCGTAAGTGCTCTATCCCCGCTTCTTTAAAAATTTCTAAAGAACCAATCAGCGGTGCAACACTTAATACGTGCGGTGTTCCAATTTGATAGGCGCCGGCATGATCAGCTGGTGTAAGTTCGTGCTCCATATCAAACTGTTTATCTTTTCGAGAGCCAAACCAACCTGCTAATCCTGGCAAGCGATTGAAATGTTTTTTATTTACGTATAAGCCGCCAACGCCGCCAGGTCCGGCATTTAAATATTTATAATTACACCAAACTGCAAAATCGACGTCCCATTCTGCAAAATGATGCGGAATAGAACCAATAGAATGACAAAGATCAAAGCCAATATGAATCCCGCGTTTATGCGCCTCTTCCGTCAGAAGTTTCATATTTAATATTTGTCCGCTTCGATATAACACAGCTGGAAGGACAATGAGTGCAATATCTTCTGTCATTGCGGCAATGATATCCTCTTCATTTAACGTTCTTCCGTCCCTACTTTTTACTTGAGCGAGATGCTTGGCAGGGTCCAATCCTTTTAAACGAATTTGACTTTGCAAAGCATAAATATCAGATGGGAATGTTAATTCATCAGCAAGAATTTTTGTTTTCCCTTCTTTCGGTTCGTAAAACGTAGCAACGACTTGATGTAAATTCGTTGTTGTGGATCCGGTTACAATTACTTCTTCAGGTAAAGCCCCAATAAGAGGAGCGCTTAATTCTCCTAATTGCTCAGATAAGAAATACCAAGGATATTGCCCTTCTGTCCACCCATCAATGCCGAATTGCTTCCATGAATCTAACAATGTTAACAGAGATTTCTCAGCTCGTTTAGATAAAAGTCCAAGCGAATTTCCATCTAAATAAATGGTACCTTCCTTTTTATAAAATTCATGTTGAAACGATGCAAGCTCATCGTATTGATCACATTGGCGAGCATACTCATAAGATGGTTCAAATGGTTTTGTGTACATTCTATCACCTTCTCTTGAATTTTCTTTTAATTCTAATTAATAAAAAATATATCATCAAAATTGACATAGCGTCAATGACATTATGTCAGTTGACAGTATATTACTGTTTCCCCTACAATTAAGTTGATTTTTCTGATATTTAAGTATGAAGGTGTGGTACATATGACTAAAGATCCTATTTCGGCAAGACAACGCCGTTCGCTAGAAACAAAAAAGAAATTATTATTAGCTGGGCGTGAAGTATTTATAGAATACGGCTTTCACAAAACAACAATTTCCCAAATAATAAAAAAAGCAGAAACAGGATATGGAACAGCTTACGTATACTTTAAAAATAAAGATGATTTACTCATTGTCTTAATGGATGATGTAATGAACCAGTTTTATACAATTGCAGAACGCGTCTTTCATCCAGTAACAAGGAAAGAAGCTCATCGTATGATTCAAAAACAAGTTCATGCATTTTTACAAATGGCAGAAACAGAAAGACAACTATTACAAGTTGTTGAAGAAGCAATCGGTACTTCTACAGAGGTTCGGAATAGATGGGATGCTATTCGAGAACGATTTATTGAACGAATTGTTCAAGATATTACATATTCACAAAACAGCGGTTTAGCACGTAAAGATTTGAACTGTTTTTTAGTAGCGAGAAGTTGGTTCTTTGCGAATGAAATGTTTTTATGGGAAATTGTACGAAATGAACGAGAATTTTCACTTGAAGAAATTGTAGATACATTAACGGAAATGTATATGGGTGGGCTTTACTCTTAACATATACCATATTAAAGAGGCATTTAGAGTTTCTATTGTAGACCGTGCATATTCATTTCTCGTAATTTTAGGTAATTACCTATCGGAAATAGCATTTCCCTATTATTTCCCCGGTAAGCGCATATTCTGACATATAAAAAGAAATTCCCCTAGAAATCTACTTTTTTTACGAGAGAATATACATATGTCTATGTAAATAATCCATTGTATTTCCCTCCCTTCTTTCGATATGATGAAATCAAATTGAATTTCAATAGAAAGAGAGAAACCAATGACAGAAAAAATTGCGATTATCACTGGCTCATCGAGCGGATTTGGACTTCTTACATCATTAGAGTTTGCTAAAAAAGGATATCTTGTCATCGCTACGATGCGAAATATTGAAAAGCAAACAAAATTACTTGAACAGGCAGCATTGTTACACCTAGAGCATAATATAATAATCCATCAGCTTGATGTAACTTCCCAAAAGTCAATTGAGAATTTTACATCTTTTATCAACAATCTTGGACGGGTAGATATACTTATTAATAATGCTGGCTATGCAAGCGGTGGTTTTGTTGAGGAAATCCCAATTGAAGAGTATCGTAACCAATTTGAGACAAATGTATTTGGAGCCATCGCAGTAACGCGAGAGGTTCTTCCAGTGATGAGAAAACAAAAACATGGAAAAATCATTAATGTTAGTAGTATCAGCGGAAAAATGGGGTTCCCTGGCCTCTCCCCTTACGTTGCATCTAAATATGCCCTTGAAGGCTGGAGTGAATCTCTTCGTCTAGAAGTAAAACCATTTGGAATCGATGTTTCATTAATTGAACCAGGATCATATAACACAAACATTTGGGAAATCGGACAAAAACTTGCGGAATCTACCTCTGAATCTAAGTCCCCTTACAAAGAATACATGAAGAAAATTGAACAACATATTCATAACGGGAGTGAGAGTTTTGGAGATCCGAAAGATGTTGCTGAGAAAATAGTAAGTATTGCAGAATCACAACATCCAACTTTACGTTATCCAGTTGGAAAAGGGGTAAAGTTAATAATTTTATTAAAGAATGTATTGCCGTGGAAATGGTGGGAGTTTTTAGTTTTAAAGCGTTTTAAATAGTATAAAAATCAAGGAGCTGACCCGAACATGGACTAATGTCAGCTCCTCTTAATTTTGGTTTTACATAGAACAAGATTTTTAAAAGTGCTCAAAGATTTTAAATATACATTACACCAATAGTTTTATTCAAAAGACTCAATCCTCTTTTTTGTATAAAACATTTTTTTACTCTCAACAACTTCCCAAAGGTAACCAAACAAATCTTCAAATACCTTATTTTGTTTTGTCCAATTCTCATTGTACTGAATAATTTTTTCAGGTGTTATCTGATTCTCCTGCCATACCTCACCATTTGTATGTACATTTTGTGTAAATGCCTGCATTTTATCTATTGCCTGAACAAACCGGGCTTCTTTCGTTTCATTTGCTTCGTATTCATTCCAAAGTTCATGGAATTCAATTTTATAACCATCTGGCAATTCACTAAATAACCTTTGAAGCGCTTCCTCTTCTCGTTCTTTCTTATTTATTCGAGCAAAAGAATCATGCGCAAATGTATCACCAGCATATATTTCACCGAGATCGTGGATTAAGATTAATTTTAGAGTTCTTTCTAAGTTAATCTCCTCTCCTATTTCTTTATGTAATAAAAGAGCAAACATACACATATGCCATGTATGTTCTGCATCATTTTCATGACGATTACTATTAGAAACTATTGTTTTCCTTTCAATCGATTTGAACTGATCGATTATCCGTAAAAATTCTATTATTTGTTCGATTCTCTTTTCCACATTTGCTAATCCCCTTCTTCAACTACATTTTCAACCGTTGTTTACAGTGCAACATAACTTCTCTAACACTTCTGCGACACCATCTTCATCATTAGATTTCGTGACAATATGTGCCACTTCTTTTAGTTCGTATATAGCATTTTCCATAGCAATAGGGAAACCGCACGCATGAAAAAGCTCTAAATCGTTCCAATCATCACCAAATGCCATTATGCCGCTCATGGGCAATTGGCTTTGAATGCAAAGATCCATTATAGCTTGTTTCTTAGAAACTCCTTTAGCCATAATTTGAATTAAAGTTCCTGAGTCGGTACATATAGTGTTTACTTTATGTTCAAATTGCTTTTGTAATTTCTCGTAATACGGATATTGTGTAATTAATAATTTTGAAGCCTTAATTTCTTTCAACTCATCTAACGAAACGACAATTGGATTTACAGTTGCATTCATAGCTTTACTATAATCTAACGTCTTATTGCTATACCACGTATCTTCAGATTCGATAGAAAGACAAGCATCTGAATGATGAGTAATTACATACTCAATAATTTCATTCGCGATAGCTAATGAAATTGGATAATGTTGTCTGTACTCTGATGTATTATCAATGATTAAAGCACCGTTGTAATATACAATCGTCCCCATTTCTTGAAGTTCCTGCGGAAGAAAATGCTTTACTGAACGCGGCGGTCTTGCAGTCGCAAAAATAATCGTTATTCCTTGCCTATAACATTCGAGGATAGCTTGTAAGTTTCTATTAGATATTTCTTTTTGTGAATTTAGTAGCGTACCATCTAAGTCTAAAACAATCCCTTTTACATTTGATATAAGATCCATGTGAACATCTCCTTGTCTGTACATATCATCTTCCTATTCTATATCAGGTATGAAAATCCTTCTTTCTATTTGTTCACGTACAACATCCGAATTTTAATGTTGACAAATAAATATTTTTATGTTATGATTAAATATTTATTATTGACCTGGTTTTCCGAGGTGTGGTAAAAAATATATGTAGTAGTTAACTACAATTCAAACACACCTACTAAGGAGGGCTTAATTTATGAAGATTTCAAACGGAGTTGCTGTACTTGTATTAAACATACAAGGTTTCCTCTTACATCCTACACTTATTTGGGACGATGAAGAGGCTGTTTTGATCGATACTGGTATGCCCGGGCAATTGGAGCAAATACGTAATGCGATGAACGACCTAGGGGTTCCCTTTGAGAAATTAAAGGCAGTCATTGTAACACATCAAGATATTGACCATATCGGAAGCCTTCCAGAAGTAGTAGATGCATCCACTAATAAAATTAATGTGTATGCACACAAGCTTGATAAACCATATATCGAAGGAGAATTCCCGCTTATAAAAACAGATCCTGAACGTATGAATAAAGAAGAATGGACATCTCTTCCGAAAGAAATGCAATTGTTGTATATGAATCCTCCTACATGTAAAGTAAATCAGACTTTGGAAGACGGGCAAGAACTTCCATATTGCGGAGGCATTCAAGTAATTCATACACCTGGGCATACTCCAGGGCATATAAGTCTTTATGTAAAGAACAGTAAAACCCTAGTCGCTGGTGATGCGATGATATATGTAGACGGTTCTTTACAAGGACCTGTCCAGAGAACAACATTAAACATGAATGAAGCTCTTACTTCTTTAGAGAAATATTTAGATTTGGATATCGAATCTGTCATTTGTTATCACGGAGGCATTTGCATGAATGCTCCAAAAGAACAAATTCAAAGTCTTGTAGAGCGCGTTGAGTTATAAAACTCGATAATTATGTATTAAATGCGGGATTATTATCCTTAAAAAAGAAGTAAAATAGCTGTTTTAAATACAATATTTTCAAGGGAAAGGCCTCTTTAAGATTCAACTAAAGAGGCCTTTTCCTTCTCCAACAAGGGGCTTACATTAAAATTCAAGTTTATTGAGGAGCTTTTGCTTGAAGCAGTTTCAACCCCATACCGATAAAAATCATCCCTGTTATTTTATTTAGCACCATTCCTACTTTTTCATTTCCTCTTAGTTTTTTTGTAACAAAAGAAGAAAAATACGCAATAAATAAACACCACAATAATCCAGTAATTGTAAACGTGAGCCCCAAAATAATAAAAGATACGGGACTAGAAGCTTTTGTATCTATAAACTGTGGGAGAAATGCAATGAAAAATAAAGCAACTTTTGGGTTCGTAATACTCGTTAAAAATCCTTGTGCATATATTTTTCTTAGGTTTAGTTTGTTAGATGTACTAGCTTGAAAATTTACATTCGTTTTATCAATCATCATTCTAATTCCTAAATAAACTAAATAGATTACACCAATAATTTTAATCGTATTAAATAGGATAGTAGATTTTGTAAGTATGATTGATAAACCAAAAGCAACTAATAATGTATGTATGAGAGAACCAGTTATAATTCCAAAAACAGAATAAACACCAGCTTTTCTGCCTTGTGAAATACTTCTTCCTACTATATACATTGTGTCTGCACCAGGTATTAAGTTTAATAGAATCCCCGTGACTAAAAATACCTCATAATTTATAATTCCATACATTTCGACACCTCTATTCTTTTTGTTCTGACCTTATTCATAATATAACAAATTATATGAAAATAACAGATTTTAAATCGCATTTTATTTCTTTTATAACGATTCATACTATAATATGAATAGCGATCCCCTTATTAAAACCAACGATAGAACTTCCATATAAAAATCAAAAAAATCATGTATCCAAAAAGTGAATAAGAATGCCGCCATGTTTCACCATGAACAAACCATCCTAGCTGCTCCGCGAATCGTTCGGAAACACTCATACAAAGGCCAATCAAAATGATAAATACGATTTTTGAATATGTAGGTAACATTGTCATGATCCGCACAAAAAGAGCAGTACAAATAGGTAATATGAATAACGTAAACGCAATATTAATTGTAAAAATGTGTGGGAAGGGTCTTGCAGGGAAGTCGTACATTTGTATACTGACAAACAATAAGTCTAAATATGTTCCGATTAAACTAGAGAAAATGATTGTAGATACAATCGCTTTATAGTTATTGCTCCTCTGCTTCTTCTCGGAGCAAGACATTTTTTTTGACCAGAATGGCAAGTTCGATTTTTTCAAGCGTTTTGCAGTATTCGTTATAAATCTTTCCATCTGCACTTTCTCCCTTATCGATTAAATAATCCATAATGCGCCAATCTTCAAACCAGTCTCCACCTTCCGCTTTTTCATGATTACGGTCTTTCCATGCATATATTAATCGTGGACTGTATAAACGATTCGCACCTTTTCTTAATTGACAATTTTTTATTCGGCGTTCATAAAATGCACGGGAGAATGATTCGTTTACATCATAAAACAAATGCGGCCAGTAGTCTTTTCGTGAACCAGTATGCGGATGATCATGAACCCAATCTATTACTCTTTGTAAGATGCTCTCGCGGTGAAATAATAGTGAGTATAATCGCTTTCCGAGTAGAATTCGTTCATGGAGGGATGTGAAATGTTTCATCGTATCACCAAATAGCAATGTTTTTTGTTTAGTCTCATCTTTATAGAAGGGAAAAAGGATATGATTAAAGCGGGAAAAATCATAGAGTTTGAATGCAATACTATTAAGTACAGTCTTTTTAAAATATTCATTTTGAATAACCGTTTTTTCTAAATAGCTTTGTTCATTAACAACAGTAGCAATGGCTAGCGTATAGCGATCACCTGTGCTCCAAAAATAGTTCCATATCGTTTCCATAAACGTTGATACATGAAAAAAGTGTAGAAGATGAAACAAACTTTCTCCCTTTTTTACACTTTCTTCGTACAACAAAAATTGCGGAAATACATCTTGGAAGATTAACCAATTCCCTCGTTCTAAAAAAGAAAAAAAGGTAAGTTGATCTTTTTTTGACAATAGTCTTGTAAATAACTCTCCTTTTAAATCAGTCATATTCCAACCGCCATTACGCGATACCATATGTCCAAGCAGCGCCCACTGTATTTCAGGGTAGCGGAGGTAAAAACGATAATAAGCGTGCGTTCGCGTCACGTTATTTTTATTGTGTTTTCCTGTTTGTTCTTTAATTTTATGAATTATCATTGTTTCTTCTTCTGTTAACTTCCATGTTTTAACGAGAAGTTGTTTGTTTTCACATTTTTTCTTTAGTTCATTTTTTACATCTAAAAGAGAATAAGGAATCATATGGGGAAAGTCGTTCAAATTGTTTTTTCGATCATTATATCGCATCCCTTCCCCCCTATTAACATGAATGTTCTTGTATCATTTTATTACGAACGCTTTGGATAAATGAAATGTTTTATATTGATGAAATTTATTTTTTAAACCAAAAACATTTTATAATAAGCAAAGCAAATCAGCATAGTTATCCAAGAAACAAGACCGAATATACTTACAATTTGATTTTCGCGCCAACCATATTTTAAAGCGAAATGAAAGTGTATAGGGGCCATTTCAAATAATCTAGACCCGGTCGTTTTGAAATAATAAACTTGTATTATGACTGAGAATTGTTCTGCAAAATAAATAATAAATAATAATGGTACTAGAATTTCCACATGTTCAATAACAGAAAAGAAGGTTAAAATTCCACCTATTGCAAGAGAACCTGTATCACCCATAAATCCTTTTGCTGGGTACAAGTTATACATTAAAAAACCTATTAGGCATCCAATCATCACTAGTGAAAAAATCCTTATTTCTTGATGCTCACTTATTAAGAAAAAAAATAAAAAAGAAGGTATGGAGACATTGGCTAGAAGTCCATCCATTCCATCAGTAAAGTTGATTGCATTGGCCGTACCTACAATAAATAAAGTAATAAATATGATGTATACAAAGCTAGGTAAATATAACGTATTATCTTGCGTAAGAGCAATCTTAAACTCAAAATTAAAGTTCATTATTAAAGTATAAAGAATGTAACTAGTAAACGTGAACTGTAAAATCAATTTAGTTTTGCTAGATATCCCACCAGGGTCTTGATTATAGGCTTTCCAAAAATCATCAAGAAATCCAATAAGTCCAAATAATATAAATGTAGAACACAAGAGTATCATGAAAGGAGAATGGTTATAATATAGACAAATAATAACTCCAATATAAAAAACAATTCCCAGCATGAGAGGTGTTCCCTTTTTCTTCTGATGGTCAGATGGTAACTCTTTTCGAATAGGTTGAGTAAATTTGATCTTTTTCAAAATAAAGAGAATAAATGGTGTAACAATAGTGACTAAAATAAATGCTAGAATGACTAGTTTCAGCTCTATTTGCATAATTTATTCACCTACACTTTGTGTTTGTTAATAAATCTAGATATTTTCTCCATTAAAAACTTTCACTTCATCTTTTGAAACAAAGATCTCAGTGCTTCCCGCGATAAAAGATGTTTTCTCTTTTCTTCGTAAAGAATATCCAAGAAAATACCTAATGCCATTACGCATAAAGATATCGCTACCATTTTTGACCTACTCATATAGTTCTTTACGAATAAAGTCATTCATTGTTTTATGGAAGGATTATAAATATGTATATATCATTTATAATCCTCTTGCAGAACACTATATATCTCTAAATCAACAATTCCCTTCCCAGACCATAATGTGGCTTGTCTTAATAATCCTTCTTTCTTGAATCCATTCTTTAAAAGCACCTTCTTTGATATATCATTTGCTGGCATAACCTCAGCTTGTATTCTGTTTATATGAACATCTTCAAATAAAAATTTTACAACTGTTCGAACTGCTTCAGACGCAATCCCTTTCCCCCAGTATTCTTCTGCTAAAAAGTATCCGATTGTGGCCATACTTACCTTGCGATTAAAATCCATCGCCTCAATAATTCCAACTAATGTATCACTTTTATTCTTTTGAAAAATGCCCCATTTCATTCTACTCTGCTTGTTATAGTCTCTATCAAAGTGTTGAATCATTTTACTTACGGTCTTTATATTATGCTTCGGTATAATCCCGCAATATTCAAATACTTTATCATTACTATAGATTGCATATAGATCCTCTACATGAACCTCTTCCATTTTCTTCAATACTAAATTTTGAGATTCTAAAACTGGAAATTCTTCAAAAACTATTTCTAGATCCATGATTCTCTCCTTCTTTATAAATTTCAAATTTTACTTTTGAATATATAAATACAACTTAAAACAACGATATAAAACCCTTTTTTTCTGCCGCATGCAAGATTTAAAACAAAGGAAGAAAGCGAGTAGCGGGCATGTTGTATTCTTCGTGGCAGAGATTTGTTTGTTATTAAATCAAGATGGATTTACAATTGATCGCTTGGATAAGTAGATGGTATAGAGTTTATATAATCCCAGCTTATAATCGTCGCACTATCTCTTCCTTGCTGCTGATGTACGTGTTGTAATACTTTTTCAATACAATCCGTTAGCTGTATATTTCCTTTATCTGCATAGAGATCAGTATATAAGTTACATGGTTTTTCGTAATAATGTTCGCCGCATTCTAATACACCATCTGTCACCATTACAATACGGTTATGTCCTGTGCGCAATTCTCGAACTCCTGATGAATAACAAGGAACTGGCAATGAAAATGTATTAATAAAACCAATCCATTCATAGAAGTTTCGTTGATTCAAAGTGTACTGACCTAGCTTATGTAATTCATCATGCAGAAGATATACTAAACAATCACCAACGGATAACCACCAAAGATAATTTTCTTTTCGTACGCAAATTAAACAAGCCGTTTCTCCTTTTATATGCTGGCAAGATTGCTGAAATGATTCCGATTGGAAAATAGATAATACATAGTTTTCTACAGATTTAAATACCGTTTCTATCGGCTCATCTAACAAGACTTTTAGATTAGAAAACTCATTTTGCATCGTTTGTATTAATAACACTGTACTTTCCGCACTATAATGGGCATCTAAAATCATAGCGAGTTCCCAGTCATTATGAGTCCACACTAAAGCTCCATCTTCATTCTTTTTAGCACTAGCAGCTTTGTTTCCACCATATCTCCCGATTACTACATTGTAGCATCGATCCATTTTCACTTGATTAATACACATCTCTTCATTTCCTATCCAGGAAAATTGCTTAGGTTTATCCATTATATTCATATTCATTCACCAAATACCTTTTAATCCTTTCGCATAATAGTTCAATTTCTTTTTCTCTCCCTAGAGGTGCCTCAGTCCAAGTTGCAATTTCTGTTGGAGACCAATATTCTTTCGGAGTGTTCGGATATCGTGGAATCAGATGCATGTGCATATGCGGTACACCATTTCCAGATACAAATGCATAAATATGTTCCGCACCTTCGCATTCTTTTAGCGCTCGGCTTACTCTACTAACGATGAGCCCGAATGCTTGCGCTTCTTTCTCATTTAATTCCGCCAGTCCCGGTGTATGTCTTTTCGTATCGATCATCAAATAACCTAAATATGTCTCATCTTCCTCCCAATACACATGTCCGACATAGACAAACTCATCTTCATAAATGACACCGCCTGGCACGGATATACTTCCTTCATGTTTCTTACAAATAAAGCAGTTTTGATCATGAGAAAACATAAATACTCCCCCTATTTGTTAGTGCTAGTAAAATTTTTCCATTCCTGTTAATCAAAGACTACTTATTCATATGCTATTTAGTTCCCGTTACAGTTGATTCTAAGGCTTCGTTTCTCATTTCCAATATATATTCCTTTAACACACGCTCTCTTCCGCCGTGTTTTTCGTACCAATCATGAATCCGTTTCAGATGGTCCTGGTCACTTGTAACTTTAGATTCAATTTCTACATAATCCTCGTAACTGTCATATTCCCATATAGCAAAAACCTCAACAGTTTCATCACCATTCTCTTTCATCCATCGACCTATTAGCCGTGAACCATATTTCAGTTGATTAGGTAGGTTTGTTTCATTAAAATGCGTGTTAAAAATCTCAACAAACTCGCTTTTTACAATATAAAACTTTCTCCTATAAAACATAGATTTTCGCTCCTCTTGCAAATCAGGGATCTTTTCTTATATTTGAAAATCCAATTTGATTTTTCGGCAAATAGATTGCTGCTATGCAAAAAAAGTACCCTGCACTTGCTTTCACTTCACATGTGGCAGAAAAGAGCTCTAATCGCTTCTATGCACGGCCAGATGCTCTCTCCTACCTAAAAAGAATGGTTTTATATCGTTTTTATATAGTCTAAGGATATATTATTAATCGATACTGTAAAAAATTTGTTACTTTAAAATGTCTATCAATCCATCTAACGGCAATGCATGTACTTTTCTCCCTTTTTGTCCTGTTATCGTTTCTGCCATACACATAGAATTGACAATTGCTTCTTGAACAGATTCGATAGCTGCTTCAAAAATAAAATCTAACTGTTCTGATGGAAACATATTGATAGGATACGGTGTTTCATTATCGTAAGAATAGCAATTCCCAGTTGAAAAAGTTAGGAAGAAATCTCCGCTCCCTTCTTCTCCAATCCCCCCTAATTTAGCTATTGCTAACGATGCTCTTTTTGATATTCTTTCGCATTGTGAAGGTAATAACGGTGCATCTGTTGCTACTGTAACAAGAAGAGAGCCGTCGTTTTCCGGAGCGTTCCACGGTAATGGTACTTCCGTTTCATTTAAAATACTGCCAACTTGTCTATTGTTAAGAACAAAATCTTCTCTTCTGCCGAAATTGGTTTGTACAAGAGCGCCGACTGTATAAGTCCCTGATTCACATTCAATAACGCGGGAAGAAGTACCAATGCCGCCTTTAAATTCAAAACAAATCATTCCCGTACCACCGCCGACATTCCCTTCTTCGATTACGCCAGATTTGGCATGGGAAATCGCTTCTTCTAAATCCTCATATGTCATGGATGTTTTTTCTAAGTCACTTAACCATCCATCCCATGTTTCTGCAACTATTCCATTCGAGAAAGGCTCTAAATTTCCGATTCTTCTTGTAGCACGTGAAAGAAAATGATGTGCTAATCCGAGCAAATGACTGCCAGTAAAAACAATCGGAGTCACAAGAGTCCCTGTCTCATCAATCCAGTGACTTCCTGTGAATTCACCCGTTCCATTAAAGGAGAAAAAGCCTGCCGGAAAATGTGATCCAGCTAGATTCCCGTCGTTAGGTAAAATAACAGTAAGTCCAGAACAAACATCTTTATCTAAAATTGTTTTGTGACCCACGATAACACCATCTACATCTGTAATTGCATTATATTTTCCTGGGTTCAATTTTCCGATACGAATATCTAAATCTCTTAGTCTTTTTCTTTGCATTGTAGCTCCTTAAGGCAATATGTATTTTAAATATTTACACAAGAAAACATTTAATGTTTTCATTTTATTCCATTTATTGAGAAAATTCAATTGTTTATAAAGCGAAACTTCTAACTGCGGAACTTTACCGCCTGTTAATATGTGTTAAACCAAAAAAGAGGTTATTGAACAATATGTTTCAATAACCTCCTTTCAGCTTTAACCAATTATTCCATCTACAATACCATATGTTTTCGCTTCTTCTGCGTTCATAAAGTAATCCCGTTCTGTATCTTTTGCTACTTTCTCAACTGGCTGACCTGTTTTATCGGCAATGATTTGATTAATATGTTCTTTTAATTTCAAAATCCGCCTTGCAGAAATTTCAATTTCAGTTGCTTGCCCTTGCGTTCCGCCAAGCGGCTGGTGAATCATAATTTCACTATTTGGCAACGCAAATCGTTTCCCTTCTGCTCCCGATAATAACAATAATGCCCCGAACGAAGCGGCTAAACCGATACAAATGGTTTGCACATCTGGCTTAATATAATTCATCGTATCTAAAATAGCAAACCCTGCAGAAGTTGAGCCTCCCGGACTGTTAATATAAATAGATATGTCCTTCTCTGCATCTTCTGCTGTTAAAAATAATAATTGTGCTACAACACTACTCGCAACTTGATCATTGATTTCTTGCCCAATCATAATAATTCTATCTTTTAATAACCGAGAATAAATATCATACGAACGTTCACCAAGTTTCGTTTGTTCGATTACATAAGGAATTACATTCATGAAAAACCCCTCCACCATTTTAGTTTAAGCAGCATAAGAGAAACAATTATATGAAGATCTTTTGTGTAATAAAAGTACTGGTTGTTGTAGTGAGACTTTTGAAAATTGCAGTGTTGGTATGAGTTTTATTAATAACTCTGGCCTTTGTTGCCGAATTGCTTTTACGAGTACTCCCATATCTTCTTCCATGTCTTTTGAAGTTACTAAACGTTCTTCTTCTTTTATTGTTTTCAGTTTGTTCCGTGTTCGAAACAAGGAAGCTTTTACTGCTCCTTCTGAAACAGAAGTAATCGTTGTAATATCGGCTAAGCTATATTCAAATACATCCTTTAATAAGAAAATGGCAATTTGCATTTCATTTAAACAAGATAGCATTGTTTCGATTAAAGCATATAACTCGGCAACATTCTCATGTGGTTCATATGAGGCTTCTTTATTACTTTCTTTTTCATGTGCTTTTGTCCGCATATGATCCAGCCATTGATTACGAGCTACTTTGTACAGCAACGTTAAACAAATACTTTGATTCCATTCCGTATCCGTATATTTTTTTAACACTTTACATATCGTTTCTTGTGCGAGATCTTCTCCGTCCCATTTGTTTTTCGTTAAAAATGTACAATAACGCTTTAGTTGCGCATAATGTTTAATAATGATCGATCTATTTGATTGTTGAATTTCTGTATTAGGTTGTAACATCAACTTTCTTTTCGTATTCAAAGTGATCACTCCTTTTAAGCGCGCTTATTTAATAAACGATTGAATATAGAAAAAAGTTACGGGATTCATGAAATTATTTTTAATAAGGTTTGTAGCTCTTACGTTTACCTTTGACAGAGCACGGTGATAATTATGTTATTCATATTTTATAGAAGGAGAGTATAAAATGCCAAAAATAACTGTTCCAGGAAAAGGGACTTTTGAAGTGGAAGCAGGCACAAAATTAGTGTTAGCGCTTGAAAATAATGGTGTGAACATTCTTCATCGCTGCGGCGGGAAAGCAAAATGTACAACTTGCCGTGTTGAAATTTTAGAGGGTGATTTTTGTGAACCTAATAAGATTGAAAAATCTGTATGTGCAGAAAAGGGTGTAGAAGATCACTTACGTCTATCATGTCAAGTATCCGTAAATACAGATATGACGGTTCGTCCTATATTAACAGTGGAGACATCAGGGATGGACGCTGGACCAAGACCGGCTAAATAAACATGCTATAAAACCAACTACTCATGAAAAATAGCTATAGCCCTAAAAGTAGCATAAAAAATAGCGTACTTTCAGGGCTATAGCTTTTAATTTCATTACTATCTTAATTAAACATCGATCCTTTCCTCATACAACTCTTTTGGAATTTGTTGAATTAAAGGTGAACATGTCCCTGAATAAAAAATCCATAAGTCATGTAGAGAACGAGTACATCCGACATATAACAATTTAGCATCTTGTCTTGTTTGTTTATAGTGAGTTGCATCTACATCCATAAGTAGTACTGCGTCGAATTCTAATCCTTTCGCTAAATAAACAGGGACAACTGAAATACCGCCTTCGTATTTACTTTGATTCGCTTCTATTATATTTGTAGAAATACCATATTCTATGAGTTTCCCATATATCTCACGGCTCTCTTCCTCTGTCCGTCCGATAATCGCAATCGTTTTTACATTTTGTTCTTGCATCGTCTTTACAGTGGATAAAATGGATTGCAATTGATTATGTGTTGAGACGACTTTTACACTTTCACCGCTACGAAACACAGGATTAGCCAGTCCTACTGGAATATTCGCTGTTTGAATCACTTCATTTGCAAAATTAATAATTTCTTTTGTTGATCGATAACTTCTCGTTAATTCAAAGTACTGTGCATTGTGATCAAATACATCTTGAAACTGTTCCCAATTGTCAATACCTTGATATTCATGAATAGCTTGTGATAAATCACCTAAAATAGTAAAAGAATTGCCAAGTGTTAATTCTCTTAAAATGGAAAGTTGAAATGGTGAGAAGTCTTGCGCTTCATCAATTACGACATGGTAAAATTTTTGTCCAAGTTTTATGCCCTCTAAATAGTGATGAATATAAATGAGTGGTGCTAAATCTTCTAGTGCCACTTCTTTTTTCCGGCAGTTTTTTGCTGTTTCTTGTACAAGTTCAGTTGGCAACACATTTGAAATATTTTCTTGTTTCAACAGCATACTGTAAAAGGATAGTGCTGTCATCTTCGGCCAACATTTGAAATAACTATTCATTCTTTGCGTCGCTTGTTTTTTTAATTGTTTCTTTTTATTTGTGTCTGAAACCATCTTGAGTTCCATCTCAATCCAACGCTTCATGCGAGCGACAATTCGCTCTCTTCGTTTTCCAACTGGATAATGTTTATATTCTGCTTCAAACCATTGTTGAATTACCTTTCCATGTAATCCGGAACCATCCCACGGTTCAAAATCTTTCGTTAGCACTATGCTTTTCTCGTAGTTGGACAAACTTTGTTTGATAAATATTTGAAACTCGATTGATCCTTTTAATTTACCAGCCATGATATCGTCTTTATTTTTATCAATCGAGAATGCCTGTTGTAGTTGTCTATCAGCATTTTTTACAAGTACACTATTTTCTAAGGTATGTAATGCCCACTCTTGAAACGTAGTTTGATGAATATCACCAACACCGAGCTCTGGTAACACGCTGGAAATATAATCGAGAAATATACTGTTTGGCGCAAAAACGATCATTTTTTCAGCGTTGAGCTGCTCTTGGTATTGATAAATTAAAAAAGCAAGACGATGCAAAGCGATCGTTGTTTTCCCACTACCCGCAACACCTTGAATAATAAGAGGAACATTTTTTTCAGCACGAATAATATCATTTTGTTCTGCTTGAATTGTTGAAACTATATCCTTTAATTTGTTATCTTTATTTTCCCCTAAACGATATAGAAGAAAATCATCTGCTAGTGAAAGATCTTCACTTCCCCTTACATATGTATCGACAACACGTTCGAGCATTTGCTTACGAATAGCAATGTTTCGTTTTAAGTGAACAATTCCTTCAACAATCCCTTCTGGTGAATCATAAAAAGCTAGATCTTCTCCTCCAGTAAACGAATAAAACATACTGGCAACAGGTGCCCGCCAATCAACAACGATTGGTTGGTGCGTTTCTTCATCAGAAGCACCAACTTTACCAATATAAATTGGCGCTGGCTGTGCATGTCCTTCTTCTTGAAAATCTAATCGTCCAAAATAAGGTTCTTCACTGGCGATTCGAAGTTTTTGACGACTAGATTCTCGCAGCGTTTCAAGCACTTGTTCTGTAAAATTTTCCCCGTGATAAACAGGAATACTTTCTAGCTTCTTCAATTGGCAACTAATTTTCGAGAGCGTGGCATTTAATTTCTCTAACTCTAGTTCATAAATATTATTCATTTCTGGAATTCCCTCCCATTCGTTGGAATTTTCAGTCGAAGATTAATTGTATTAAAAATAGAACTTATAAGTCAAGTGTTTAGAGGGATTTTCTAAAAAAATCGTAACTACTCAGTCACTCTATGAAAAACCGACAGAAAAGCATTTTTTTAAATAGGCCTGAGGAACTGGCTATGTATAGAGCGGTCAGGGCCTTTTCCTGCCACGTGCGAAGTTTTAAAACAAAGAAAGGTAACAAGATGTAGGTCCGTTTTTACCTTCATGACAGCAATCTATATCCTGAAAAATAAAAATAACTTTCTATAGGTAATAAGGCGCGTATTTTCGCTAGAATCTAAGTGCTTTTGCAAAATCAAAAGGAGCTATCTCTCGAAGATCAGCCCCTTTTGAAAGTCACTTAGTTATTTTTTGAAGTTTACTAATTCTTTACCCCTGTATGTTCAATAATGCGCTTCATCGCTTGAATTTGTCCTAAGTGATTTGCTTCATGCATTAATGTAAGACCTGCTAATTCTCCAACTGTTTCAAAAACCATAAATGGTTTTTCCAGCGTTTCATTTAATCGTTCAGCAGGTATTTGTTGAAGACGAACTGACTGATCTTTCAACTCGATAATGAGTTTATCTACAGTAGGTACATCATCTTTCCAATCAGCCGGCTTTGTACCGTTTCCAAATAACTCAATATAATTTGCAGGAAGATGGTTTGTTTTCTGTGGAAATCCAAACATAAACTGTTCAGCAACCGTTAATACATGACCGATATGCCAATGGATCGTGTTGTTAAAACCATCTGGCTGTACATTTACTATTTCCTCTGAAAGTGATTCTACGTTTTTAATAAAATAACTTCTTGTCAACTCAAATTGCTTATATATAAGGTTATTCATATCTTACTCCCCTTTCAAATTTCTCATACTCCTAAGCGTATGAGAAATCTAAATAAATTAGAAGTGGCACGAAAAAAATGGTTTACATTCTATACAAATCATTTATATCATTAAAGTTGAATGACAACATACAAGTTATTATTTGTTCATTTGAAAATAAGCACGAATCATAAAGTAGCTTACATTATCAGGAAGTTGTTCTTTTATAGCCTTCAATCCACCCTCAGCGCTCTCAATTGCAGTTGCAATCATAGATTCATATTCTGTCGGAACAAAACTTGGCCAATCCACTTCCATTCCTTCTTCAAAACAACGAATTAAATGATTTTCGACAGTTTGCATAGACAACTCACGTGTTTCAGCAATATAAGAAAGTTCTTTCCCTTGCTTATACATTTCATACGTAGCATGATGAGAATTTTTTATTGCCTTTTTTGACTGCTTTCGTTCTGTTATTACTCCAGTGGCAACCATTGCATCTATATCTGGATTCTGTTCGAGGAAATTTGTGATAACTTGTAAAAATACATTACCATATTTATCAAGCTTATGTTCCCCGATCCCTTTTACTCCGAGCATTTCCTCTCGTGTTGTCGGTAGTTTTACACACATATCTTTCAATGTTTGATCAGAGAAAATAACAAATGGTGGTACCCCTTCTCCTTGGGCAATTTCTTTACGCACATGACGTAACTCTTCGAATAGTGGATGATCTTTCACTATTTGTTTTGTTTCTACCCTTTCTTTTCGGAAAATAAGTTGGTTCCCAAGTAAAACATCTTTCCCTTTAGCTGTTACTTTTAATGTCGGATACGTGCCATGTTCAACGGCAATCAGTTCTTCTGAAATTAAAAACTCAATGAACTCACTTACTTCTTTTACACTTTGATTTGATAGCAATCCATACGTTGGCAACGTGTGGAAATTAAATTCCATCACCTTTTTATTTTTTGATCCTGTTAATACTTGCGCGATCATTTGTTTACCGAACCGTTGATTTGTTCGAATCATGCATGACAGTACCATTTGCGCTTCTTTTGTAACTTCAACACTATTTCGATCATCTGTACAATTACCGCAGCGACCACAATCTTGTTTTGGCTCTTCACCAAAATATTGTAAAATGAATGATTGTAAACAACTCTCTGTATGGCAATAATCAGTCATATGTTGTAGTTTTTCTAGTTCATTAGAAAATCGCGATTCTCCAGTTGACTGATCAATTAAATAGCGTTGTACTTGTACATCCTGCGGTGAATATAACAAAATACATTCACTATCTAATCCGTCACGTCCTGCACGTCCTGCTTCTTGATAATAACTTTCCATGTTTTTTGGAAGTTGATAATGAATCACATACCGAATGTTTGATTTGTCAATTCCCATACCAAACGCAGATGTTGCAATCATTACATTTACTTCGTCTCGTAAAAACCGTTCTTGTTGTTCATTACGGTCGCTATCAGACATACCAGCATGATAACGTGCGACAGAAACGTCTTCTTTATTTAATTTTTCATATAGCTGATCAACAACTTTACGCGTCGCTGCATAAATAATTCCCGATTCTTTTTTGTTTTGACGAATATACTCTGATAAAAAGGCATCACGATCCTGCCCCTTCACAACAGAAAACGATAAATTTTCTCGTTCAAAAGTTGTCATAATGGTATTTTGTTCTGCAATTTCTAAAGCACTACAAATATCTTGTCGTACTTGCGGCGTTGCTGTTGCTGTTAATGCAAGTACAATTGGTTTTACCGGAAGATAATCAAGAACTCGATGAATATGTAAATAGCTTGGACGAAAATCATGTCCCCATTGTGAAATACAGTGTGCCTCATCAATCGCAATTAACGGGATTTTCATATCAATAAGTTGATCAATGAAGTCAATCGAATCAAGGCGCTCCGGTGCAATATATAACAATTTATAATGACCTTGCTTCGCTAGTTGAATACATTGATTTGCTTCTGTAATTGAAATTGAACTATTTATGTATGTTGCTGAAATCCCATTTTGTATTAAAGTATCAACTTGATCTTTCATAAGAGAAATAAGCGGAGAAATCACTAATGTCGTTCCCTCTAATACGAGTGCCGGAATTTGATAGCATAAAGATTTCCCGCCGCCTGTTGGCATAATACAAACAGTGTCCTTACCGTCCAATACGTTTTTTATCGTTTCTTCTTGGCCACGTCTAAATGACGTATACCCGAAATAAGAAGATAACATTTGTTCTGCTTTTGTAAACAAAAAAGATTCACCTGCTTTTCTTAATCTTTCATCTACTAGTATTATACCATTAGTCAAAAGGCATTGTACTCTTTAACATATTTAACAAATCCTTCTTTAAATCCTCCCTTTACATTTAACATAAATCGATATATTTTATCAGTATCTTTTTGTATACTGAATAAATAGGCAGCACAAGCCCCCAACCTTAAAATTCAGCAAAGGCAAATAAATTAGACGGGATTTGCGCTACCAGTAAAAGTCTAATTAGTAAGGGCTAATTAAAGTTTCACTTTATAGGAGGCAACATTTTGATTAACGCAATAGGTATCGCTTTTATTCTTTCTAAAAAACCTGAAAAGAAGAAAAAAGTTTATCTTAATGATAGATTTGCACTAATAGACATTTTTGAATCTAAAGACGTATATGATTCTGATGGTAACCCACTAGTTGAGCTAACATGTAAATATAGCATTTATTTAGATGAAAAATACTATTGTAAATCTCTCGATGACTATACTGGACAAATATTCCCTTTTCTAAAGGAAAAAATCGGCAACGGACTTGTTAGAAATTTAAACTATTACTCTTCTCGTATTGATATATACGATAAAAAGCCACCAGTTAAGGAGATAAGGGGTCTTATGGAGCAAGTAATAAACTATACGAGACCAAACTAAAAACTTAACACAAAACCCCTTTTCTTTTTAGATGACCCTGAGCGTCTGGCCATGGATAAAGCGGTCAGGGCCTTTTTCTGCCACATGCGATGTTTAAACACAGAGAGGAAAAAAGTTGCTGGTTACTTTTTGCTTGGTATGGCGGCGACTTGTGGGTTGGGAAGTCAAGGTGGATTTATATATAACTGACACCTAGAATGATCTTAATGAAAATTCTCTTTATTTTTTCGCTAACTACTTATTAATCTTCCTCATAAATCAAATTCTTTTATCTTTTACTGTATCTCATTATGATTTCCAACGGCATTCTTTAGCCTTTGCAACATATATCCAATCCCTTTACAGCCTTCTAATGGATAAGAAATACACTCTTCTGGATATAACTTTGTCACTATTTTTTTATGCTTCTTTCCTGCAAGTAGCACAATTTCCTCGAAGTCTAGCAAGTCTTTATCGATCATTTGCTTGTTTAGTTGTTCTATATTTATAATCTCACTACTTTTCGAATTAAAAGCAAGATCATAGTTTTCTTTCACTATATCGGTTGGCAGTAAAAATCCATGTTTGGCTGATAAAATAACCCAATGTGTAAAAAATTGAGAAGCATATGCTTGGCATGCCTTTCCGAATGGACTAATGTATACATCCTTTGCTTCTGTTGGTCCCTTATCAGGGTACTTATCCCAAATCTTCTTTTTCCCACATGGAATTATGCATAGTCTTTTCATTATTACGTTCTTACCTCTTTTCTCTATACTCTATAATAAAATCATAACAGTTTTCTTACATAGATAAAAATATCAGCTTTCACTTTTCTTTCTACTCAATTTCTATTTTTCTTTATGAAATATGGTAA
Organism: Bacillus cytotoxicus; assembly: GCF_023715645.1. Lineage (GTDB taxonomy): Bacteria > Bacillota > Bacilli > Bacillales > Bacillaceae_G > Bacillus_A > Bacillus_A cytotoxicus_A. The sequence continues at coordinate 34,626 of NZ_JAMBOP010000020.1, forward strand.
AGACAGACTTTCATATCCGAAATTTTATCCTTCCTAAAAACAAAAAAAGAACAAGCAGACTGTATTTCTGCTTGTTCTTTTAGATCCAAAGTTACTCTTATAGAGCTTGGAATGTTTCTGTTAAAACAGGAACGATTTGTTTTTTTCGTGAAACAACACCTTTTAAAGTAGCTGTGTTGTTTTCTAACGTTACGTTGTATGCTTTTTCAACAACTTGTGCTGCTTTACCAATTGCAAGGCCAACAGAATCGTTTGTTAAAATATCTGTTACAACGAATAAGAATAGGTCTAAACCTTTTTCTTCTACTACTGCAGAGATTACTTTTTCTAATTCTGCTTTGTGTACAAGAACGTCATTTGTATCAACAGCGTTTACTTGTGCAATCTCAACTTTAGCAACGCCCATTTGGAATTCTTTTGCGTCAAGGGAAATTAATTGTCCCATTGTTTTACCGCTTAAATCAGCGCCAGCCTTTAACATATCTAAGCCGTAGCTATCTGCATCCACACCAGCAATTTCTGCTAATTCACGAGCTGCTGCTACATCTTGGTCTGTGCAAGTTGGAGATTTAAATAGTAAAGAATCAGAAATGATTGCAGATAACATTAATCCTGCAACTTCTTTACGAATTGCAACGCCGTTTTCTTTGTACATTTTATTTAAAATTGTAGCTGTACAGCCAACAGGCTCACAGCGGTAGTATAAAGGATCGCTCGTTTCAAAGTTAGCAATACGGTGGTGATCGATTACTTCTAATACACGAACAGATTCGATATCATTCGCACTTTGTTGACGTTCGTTATGATCGACTAAAATAACATTCTCCACTTCGTTTGCTACTGTCTCAACAAAACGTGGTCCTTCGACTTTGAAATAATCTAAAGCAAATTGTGTTTCACCGCTGATTTCGCCTAAACGAACAGGTTCAGCATCCATTCCTAATTCTTTCTTTAACTCTGCATATGCAATTGCAGAACAAATTGCATCTGTATCTGGGTTTTTATGCCCGAAAATAAGTACTTTTTCCATGATTTCACCTCTCTACAAAAGAATATCTTAAAGGGCAAGATATGACAATATTTTAAGCTAATTTTTTTAGAAATAATCGTGGTTTCTTTTAAAATTACGTGAAAAGTAGGGATTCTGTACCGATGTATAAGACTATTTTGCAAATAAAGTAAATGATATTTTTTTAGAAGCTTTGAATACATAGCTGCAGTAAAGCATATTTTCGAATATATTAACTTATTTTCTCTTTGAAAAGGAGGTTTACATACATGCCTTATATGGAACTTGATAATGATGTGAATATATATTATGAAGATCAAGGACAAGGAACGCCAATTATATTTGTTCATGGGGTTTGGATGAGCAGTCGCTTTTTTCATAAACAACTACCGTATTTTAGTAAAAATCACCGTACAATTTCACTAGATTTACGAAGCCATGGCCGTTCTTCACACGTTCAATCCGGGCATACCATTGCAAACTATGCTCGCGATCTACAGGCATTTATTGAAAAATTATCCCTTGAGAACGTTATTTTAGTTGGCTGGTCTATGGGAGCATTTGTCGTTTGGGAATATTTAAAACAATTTGGAGAAAGCAATGTGACAGCCTCTGTTATCGTAGATGAACTAGCCTCCGATTTTAAATGGGCTGATTTTCCAATTGGGGCTTTTGATCTTCCGGCCCTTATTCATATTATGCGAGAAATGCAAATGAATCGAGTTGATTTTCTAAAAGAATTTATATCATTAATGTTCAAACATCCTCTTTCAAAAGATGATTTTGAGTGGATATTAAAAGAAGTGACAACGATCCCAGAATCTATCGCAAGTGCTATTTTATTTGACCAGTCTGTTGTCGATTATCGAGACTTCCTAGCTCAAATTACGACCCCTACTTTACTTTGTTTCGGCAGAGAAGAAAAGCTCATTCCTGTTGCAGCAGGCGAACATTTACACAAGCACCTTCAAAACTCTCAGCTTATCATGTTTGAAAATAGCTGTCATTGTCCATTTTTAGAAGAAGCGGATAGTTTTAATAAAATAGTAGATCATTTCATTCAATCTATAGATAACAATAAAACACCTTTATGAAAATTCCTTTTGCTTTCTAAACATATATATTCTTTTACAAACAAAAAATAGCTGCCGAGATCGTTCATCTCAACAGCTATTTTATATTACTCATAAGAATTATTTAAATTCGCAAGCGCGATAATACCTTCTTCATCGTGCAACTCAAGCTGTAATCTTGCAGCAAATGGATTAATGTTATATTCCGTATCAAGCCATAAGCGAAGTGCCTCGATTAAATTTGCTTGAATTAAAATTTGCTGACGACCGTTTACTTCTACTTCAGCTGAGAAGCCGTAATCGTCATCGTACATCAGTTCAATCAATACTTGTTCTGGAGGAACTTGACGTTTTTGTGCAATATATACACAAAGGGCGTTAATCAGCTCTTGTTCAGATATTTTTATCGTTTCCATGCTGCTTCTTCCACCCGTTTCTTACGTTGATCTTTAAAATATTTAAATGCGCGAACTGCTAATATTACGATTCCAGCCATTACTAGCATATTTACCATAAATGCTAATACAGAACCAAGTGCACCCATGTGACCAAACATGCTTCCCATTAATAAACCACCAAGACCACCAAGTAAAAGACCTTTCATAAAGCCACCTTTATTACTTTTTGGTGCTGTATTTGTTGCTTTTGTTTTGGAATCCGTTGTTTTATTTGCATTTACATTCGAATCTTTTTTATTCAAATCTACTTTTGATTTTTGTGTTTGACTTGAACTTGGAGTATATGATTTTTTACCAGATTTGTAGCTTTTTGCATAAGCGCTATCCACTGAAACGAAACTACCTGCAGCAAAGACAAACATAAATGCTGTCAATATTGTAACCATTTTTTTTAACATATACTATTCATGCTCCTTCTACTATAAATATTTATCATTTCTACCCTTCTCTTAAACTATGAAAAAGATAGATGATTTTTAAAGTAAACAAAAAGTTCTTATGAACCTATTATATGAACTTTTAAAAGAATAATCAAGAGTTATTTATTAAAATTATTAACTTAACTAACTACAAGAACAATCGTGAAAATACAATTGACTTTATATAGAACAATGCATAATATAAGTTCATAAGAACCTTTATATCATTGGAGGTGAAAAAATGGAAACATTTCAACTCACACGAAGCGAAATGGGACTGCTCCTTCTTTCCCTTAGAGGATGGAATACAAAAAAGCCTCTTGCTATTTTACAAGAAGCCTGGGCAAAGTCGCATAAACAAGATATTGAAAGCGGTCAAAGTTTTACAGCAATTATTGCAACTGCACTAGCACCTATTTTCGAGAAACTTATTAAAATCGAAGAAACGGATATTGGATTCTCATTAAACGAAATTGTAGCTCTAGGAAATCAAATTGAAAATACTAATTTTTCTATTACAGCACTGCAAAATTGGGTGAAACGTGATATAAAAGAAATGATTGGTTCTCCGCAAAAGGGGAAAAAATATTCAATTGAACAAGCGGCCTTATTATTTATTGTAGAAGATTTAAAAACAGCGCTCGATTTTGAATCCATTCGAAAGTTGCTAAAACTTATTGTTAATGATCCTGCAGATCGCACTGATGATTTAATTAATCCTATTCAATTATATGTTTGTTACTCTTCTCTATTTGAACAATTAAATCAACAAGGTTTCGTTCAATTAAATACACATAATACAATGCATACGATTGAACAAACCATTAAAGAAAAAGCCGATGAGTTGGCAGCTGAAATTGAGCATATAAACAAAGAACAACGCGAAGCCATTCGAAATGCCATTGTTATTGCAACGTTATCTGTTCATACTGCTTATGTACAAAGATTAGCGAAGCGCTACTTATCAGCTACGTTGTTTTTACAACACTTAAATGTGAATTAAACGTTCACAAACCGCATATAACCGATAATAAATATTATCAGTTATATGCGGTTTTGTTGTTTGTCCGCCAAAGTACGATACCACTTATCATATATAAAATAGAAGCGACATAAAAAATCGTTCCAATCGTTAAAAAATCCACTAAATATCCTGTTAAAATAATAGCGATTGCTGCTCCTAAAGATGTCCAAACATGATATTTTCCGATTTCATACCCAGCACCTTGCCGTTCTACTTTTCGTGCAAGCGATGTTTTTTCTGCATTTTTTTGCATAGCTCCTAGCAATCCCATCAAAATTTGCAAAATATATACATGCCAAACTTCTGTAGCGATTGGAAAGCATAGCATTAAAACAGCCATTGACCAGGAATATACGATTAACAGTTTTTTATCACCGAACCGATCAGAAACCTTACCGATTAAAGGATAAGAAAGCGCTGATGTTAATGCGAATAAACCATATGCCCAGCCAAATTGTGAAAAGCTGTTTCCGACATTTCTTAGTAACAATACATAAAAAGGAAATACCATACTCCCTGCCATCATGATGAGGCTCTGTGAAACAACAAATCTTTTATATGTCATTGACCATACTCCTTATAAAATAAATTAATAAACCGTTCTTGCGGATCATATTCCCTCTTTTTTTGGAAAAACTCATTGGAACGCGAGTATGCTTTTTGTAGCTGTTGTTTTTCCGGATATTGATAATACGGCAAATAGTAGCTTCCATCATGTTGTAAAGTCACGTTTATCATCTTTTGAATTACTTTTTTCGTTTTTTCTACTTCTTCCTCAGAACGTCCTTGATTAATAAGAAGAACAAGAGCAAACATGTCCTCTTTTGCATATGATAAAACCGCATTTTCATTTTTTGTAACATATCGAATTGTAATATTAAGAAGATTTAATTCTTCATGTTCTAACACGTCTCTTAAGTCATCTATATACGTAGAAAAGTGATTTACTGGAATAAAGTACTCTTGTAAAACTTCTGTTTGATTCGGATTTTCATATTCCATAAAAGCACTATCTGATCTCATGACGTTATTTCGAGTTTCAAAAGATCCATTCGTACGTTCAAAATATTTCTTTTGGATATTCCAAAAGAAAGTTTTCCCCTTGTCACTATATCTGGATAACCCAAGAAAAAACTTTGGCAAGGCAACATTCGTTTCTTCTATTAAGGTACTATATTGCTCGCGCTTTTCTTGATTCTTAGCGAAAACGTAATTTGTCACATACATCTCTCGCAAAAATGAATCTGGTGCAACAGAAATACGAGCCAAATGCATACGAACCCCTTCATCACCTTCAACATGTTTCTTGAAATAGGAAGTATATTCATGATAATCTAACGTTTTAGTTCGTATTTGATATAGTTCGTCTTCCGTTAACTTTAATGTTACATCTAGAATAACTCCGAATAGACCATATCCACCTATTACTAAAGAGAATAACTCTGCATTTTCATTTCTACTAACATTTTTAATATTGCCGTCTGCCATTAATAATCGAAATGAATCAACTGTATCTATCAATGCATCATGACGAATATCTCGTCCGTGTACATTTGCACTTAAAGAACCACCAATAGTAAAGATATTTTGCGATTGCATCACTTGAATCGCAAGACCATATGGATTAATTACTTTTTGAATGTCATTCCACGTTGCACCGCTCTGTACTCTTATTTTTTTTTGCTCTGGATTGAACTCCAATATTTTATTGTAACTTTTCATATCCAAAACAGTGCCATTTGGATAATATGTATGTCCCCCTTGCGTATGTTGCATCCCCGCAATAGAGAGTTTTTCATTTGAAGTATTTGCATCTCGAACCATTTGTTGCAATTCCTTTGTATCTTCAACAGTCTCTATTCGCTTAACTTTCGTCGGAAGAAGCCGCCCTGCATCGGCTATTACAGGCTGAGATAGTTGTTTTGTATATGTATGAATAGAGACCGTTAATAAACTTGTATATATTACTACAAAAATAATTATTTTACCTTTTTTCAATTTATCCTCCCCCTTCAATTAAAGTGTAATATTACACCTTAATTGAAGTGTAGCATTAATCTCTACATATAGAAAGCTATATTTTCATTCGTGCTTACATCTTGTAACCTATAAATAGCAGAACAAATAAAAAATCAGCACTTATAATAAGTACTGATTTTCTATAAAAATTCATTTCGTTCTTCTCCATACCGTACCTCTTTTTTCAACGAAATACGCACCTTTTTCCGCTTCTATTCGCGCTCCTTTCTCACCTTTATGATTCCATCCTCCTCCTGGTACTATTAAAATATCTGGACAATTGTCTTCACTAAGAAAATGCTCCACTTCAACTTTCAAACCATAAAATCCAGTCACCGACTTCAAATGCAATGAGACCATTTTCACATCGAAATTCGCTCCAAATTCATTTGCCCGTCTTAATACTTCATAAGGTCCTATCGCATCTAATTCGTCAAATCCATCAAATAATACGATTTGAATATTCATTGCTATCCCTACACTTATAACAAAAATTATAAACGAGTTAGCGAAATAATCACATAATATTATCTTTATCAAGTTGTATAAGAAAGTGTTATCAATTCTTTTTTATTTAAATTTCTAATGCATAAAATTATTATGTAAACTGATTATAGTTTAAATTTAACCAATTAAATTTAAAGTCCTCACAAGATTCATTACAGTTCTTTACGATATTCCGGACTTATCATATTACTCACTTCATTATCTTCTCTTAAAAACGAATCTGAAAGGTCACTTTTTATAGCATTTGGATATTTTTGTATAAAAAAGGCTTATCTACAATATGATAAGCCTTTTAGTTTTTCATCATATACCGATCTAATTTTTCGCGAATTGCAGAAGTAATAAATTCTTCAATTGAAATTTTTTCTTCGGTTACAATGCTTGAGATGGATTGATACTCTGATGAAGATAGTATTATGCTTTTTGTCACACTATTGCTATCTAAATAAATATTATTATTTGGTCGTTTTGCTAATTTTCCTTCTATTATATATGGCATAAGAGAGTCGATCCACTCTTGTTGAAATTGCAAAGGAACTTGAATGAGCGATTGACGAATTTCAATAATCCAAAAATTGTGTTCTTCTGAAATTCGAATGTTTCGTGGTGATACATATTGCAATAAGAAATCCATCCGCTGAAAAATATCGCTTCGTAAATTGTGTGTTTTCAAAAAACGAAACTTCACGAATTTTTGATGGTGGCTTCGCGGTTTGTCTGATAATTGGTATGCCGCAAAAAAGCCCCCTTCTTTTGCCTGCTGCAATGTCATCTCATTTCCAAATTCATCTGTTACGATAAGATCTCCCCGTTTTGGAATAGAAGTTATGCGAGCAATTGTATTCCCTTGTATGAATTTTTGAAATAAAACCACATTATATTTCCGAGAATATGTATACAGATTATTAGAATTATCTAATTTTTCAACAAGATTCTTTACATCGTCCTCTTGTACAAACTTTGTTTCTTTATTTCTATGCATTTGAATTGTATAGGATAATTCCCCTTCTTCAATCCATTTCCATAATTGATACATACTAATATGAAACTGTTTACTCGCTTGGTTTACTGTCATTCCTTCTATATGTAACTGTGATTGTAATGCAGTAACTTCATTTTTTTGAAACAAAAAACTTCCATCTAATCGCCATGTGTCTTTATTAATTGGCGTTAATTTATTTTCCTTCATCAATTTCTTAAATGTGAAATTTGAAATACATAAAAATTCTTTTACCTCATTTGTATCCATATATTGATCGTACATAAAAATAAATCCTTTCTAATTAAAACTAAATATAATTTATATAAAAATGGAAATTTAAAAACAAATGTCTTATAGTATGAATTAATTATATCACACAATAATACGAAACTATAATCATAATATATAATGAACATAAATTCCTTTTGTTTTTAAATTAAATTTTATATTAATTTGATTCGACTAATAAAAATTAAATTTTAGATGTAGATATTAAACCATAGAAAATGTGTGATTTTCTATGGTTAAGAATAACTATTGAATTTTATGTGAATAAAATTTAAAATAAAGTATAGATATAATTTATTTTCTTTCAATCATACTAAAAGAGAAATAAATAAGGACTTGATATTAAATGAAATTTAATGTTTTACCAGTTCATAATCAACATTCGTTATTAAATAATAAAGAAAAATTTGCACATACGATTGCGGTATGGAACGAAGATTTTTTAAAGAAAGCTGAAGATCGAAAAGAAGAAAATGAACGTCAACATACATACTCATATGAAGGTTTTTCTGATGAAGAAATTTTGTACTATTATTTAAATCGACAAACGCATTTTGATAAAGAAAAACGAGTGAAAGATACATCTCGTCTTCTCTATTCTAGAGATTTATCACAATTCTATCTTTTTATTAAAGAGCATATTGAATTTTTACAAATGGATGTGGAACATTTCATAGAGGGGAAAGTTTGGGTTAATTTACGAAAACGACATATTCGTAATTATCAAAAGTGGCTTGCTGAAGAAGCGATTTCCTATCAATCAAAAGAAACTTATAAACCAGCAACAATAAGTAGAAAGTTACGCATTACACGTTCTTTTTTAAAGTGGTTATATGAAATTGAATATATTACAGAGCCCCTGTACATTGAGATATTAAGTACAACAATAACAAAAAAACATAAACCAAGAAGAGAGCTATCTTATGAAGAAGTAAAACAATTGCTTTCCTATTATAAAAATAATCCTATCAATTATGCCTTACTTTCTATATTAGCAACAACTGGTTTACGTGTTGCAGAAGTTGCGCATGCAAGATGGGAAGACTTAGAATACGATGCATTACGTGATCGTTATTATCTTTATGTAAATACAAAAGGGGATTCTGAACGAATTGTACCCATTAATAAAGCTGTATTTGAACGAATCATTGCTTTTCGAATACGTCGCCGCTTACCAATTGAATTAGAAATCAAGCATGGCGGTACCATTTTTCAAACAAAAAATCACAAAGCATATAAAGAAAATTACCTGTCTCAATATATTACGAAGATTATAAAAGAAACAGATTTATCTTTTACAAAGAATGAGAAAATAACTCCCCATTTCTTTCGGCATTTTTATGTTCAATATTTATATGATTACAAGAAATTACCGCCGCATATTATCGCAGCAGCTGTTGGTCATAAAGATGATCGCACAACGAAAGAAAATTATTTAAAGCAACGATTAATGAAAGATCATGACGCAGGGAATTTAATTCTTGATGATGAATTTTAACTATAAAAGAGGAAGTGCATATTTTCAGCACTCCCTCTTTTAGTTTACAGTAATTACATTATATTAAACTATATCTATTTTGCTCGCGGCCTTTTCCCGTTTTCTTTACTATATAAGATTTCATAACGAGTGTTGTTAAAGAATCTACTAATGTTTTATACGATAAATTTGATAAAACAAGTAAATCATTAGTATATAGTACTCTATGTTTTTCTAATAATAATAAAATAAGTCGTTCTGATGGCTTTAGTACCGTATCACTTTCAAGAATAAAATCAATGTTTTTCATGATATTACATCCTTAAAATAAAATTTAAACATCTAAATCTCAATATTTATTGTATTAAAATTATATAATAAAATTATTATTTTGTCTTAAAAAATATCTTTTAGTAGATATTTCATCCATAAAAAGACGAGCAATTATTGCATTTTAGTAATTTATATGAATAAAACAGAAAAAGCCCCTTATTATATGAGGCTTTTTCTGTTTATACTTCATTTAAGAAAAAAACAGCTAATGTTCCTGGACCAGCGTGTGCTCCAATAGCTGCACCAATTGAATTTACTACAAATACCTTGCAGCCAAATTTTTCGGTAATCATTTCAATTAACATGTTTACACTTTCTAAATCATCGCCGTGTGAAATTCCAATTGTTTGATTTTCAAGACCTTTCCCTCTTGCTTCCATAATATCTATAATCCGTTGAAAGACTTTTTTCCGGCCACGTATTTTTTCAAGCGGAATAAGTTTACCCTCTTCCACATTTAAAATTGGCTTTATATTTAATAAACCACCGATAAACCCTGCTACTTTACTTAATCGTCCACCACGAACTAAATATTGTAAATCAGCCACTGTAAATATGTGTTCCATATGGCTCGTTATGAATGCAATACGGTTTAAAATCTCCTCTTTTGTCGCCCCGCCTTGTGCCATTTTGGCAGCTTCTATTACGACTAATCCTAGGCCAGTTGATATACATTTTGTATCAATAATTTCTAAAGAAAAATTAGGGTATGTTTCTTTTACTTCCTCTTTTACAAGAATAGAGGATTGATATGTGCCAGAGAGCTCAGAAGAAAAAGCTAAATAAATGCAGGAAATATCTTGTTTTGCGTATGTAGTAAATAATTCTTGGATTTTTTCTAAAGAAGGTAATGATGTTTTATATACTTTTCCGTCTCTCATATTTCGAAGTAAGTCAATAGGATCTAGTGTTATTCCATCAAAAAACTCATTTTCTTGTTCATCATATACACGAAGAGGAATAACCTCTATATCATAAGTATTGAGTAGTTCATGCGGTAAATCCACCGCACTATCTGTAATAATTTTTATTGTCATTGTTCGTTAAACCTCAATTCTTTTATAAATAAACATTCCAATTCATCTCTTTAAATTATATATCCAATACAAAGATTAAGAAAGTAAAAAATTTACATAAAACCTCATTTTTTAGGGAAAAACAAGAGCATCTCCGCGCATAGTAACGAGCATGTTGTATTCTACATAGCAACAATCTATGTGTTAAAAAATCAATTTGTATTTATATATATTCGTACAAAGAAGCAACAATGACTTTTTTCTCAAGCATAGCTAAAAGATTGATAAAAACTTGTAAAATTATATTACTTTTTTCATTTATAGTGATGTTACTGTTTTATGTTTTTCATAAAAACCGTTATAATAATATATAACCTCTTAGATTAAGAAATAAAGGAGAATAGAATATGGCTAAAATTAAAGTATACCAACCGCAAGAAGAACATGTAGATGCAGTAAAAAAAATGATAGATGTTGAGGAATTAAATCCATCAGCTACTGATTTACAAAATTTATATGCATGTGTATTAGAAACTGAAGATATGTCTTTACCTGAATCCTACATTGAAGAAGATATATTAATCGACTCTGTTGAAGGAATGGTAAATGCTTCAGCAAATAAAGTGAAAAATTTAGGAACATATGATGTAATTGAAGTACATAATAAAGGTCAGAAATTACAAATTTTATTATTAGCAGATGAAGAATACGAAATTATTGAAGAATAATTTCAGTATATGTTTCTAAATCGTTAAAATAAAAGATACGCTCTTCATATGAAGAGCATATCTTTTATCAATTGCGCTTTAAACTCTTATTTATATTTCAAGGTAAAGTACCAGTTAAAAAGTTTTTAATTCATGTTTTCCGTACTTTTCCTATATTTGTTTATATTCTTTTACAAGGGATTGATCTGCATTTTTATAAGTTTCGTGATATTCTACCGCACCGATTTCACACTCTGGACCAATCGTAACATTGTTACCTCGAACAATATCAGCTTTTGTATATTCAAGATAAATCTCATCGCCTTCAATTATATTAGCATGAAGATAACCACTATGTTTCAAGAAAGGAAAAAACGATGATTTTTTTCGAACTGTAATTTTCCCGCCTCCTATTTCTTTTACAGTGCCGTGCTCATACCTTAGAATGATATTAATATTCCCAGCATTCAGCATACCTGAAATTGCAAAACCTCCATTTAATGTAAAACTCTCTGCCTCTAAGTTGCCTTTCACATTTATTCCACCTGTTACATCAACCTCTTCACCAGTAAAACTTTCACCAATGTCAAACATCCCTCGAACTTTCGTACGTTTCACCCTTGCATGACCACCAACTTCAAGATTACCGTTAACTTTTACATTTTCTGAATACAAATCACCACAAATTTTTGTTTCGCCAAACACAGTTATCATTTGTGCGTTTATCTTCCCCTGTACTTCACTCGCTCCATACGTCTTAAACAAATCACAATCAATGTCATCCGAAATGGTTCCTTCTCCACGAATTTTGACATTATTGTAGCTACCGCCTGATGAATTACCAGCACCGTTTAAGCTAAGATTATTTAGTCCTTTCATGCTATCTTCTCCTTTCTATGAAAAATTTAAATTTTTCGGCTTTCTTTTACGTTAGCGTTTTTATCAATTTCACAAACTCCAGTATATTCAACAAGATTAATTTCACAATTTGGTCCAATCGCAACATTGTTACCTCGAATTGTGTTCGCGTTTGTATACTCAACATTAATATTGTCACCTTCTAATAACTCTGTTTCCAAACGAGGATTAAACATTGTTTTGATGAGCCAACTTAAAGGGGATTTTCTATATTTTATGTTAATCGTTTGCCCACCTATTTCTTTCGCTTTACATTCTCCGTGCATATCAATGAAAATATCATCTGCACTCAATAAGCCGCCTACGGTAAATTGTCCTTCTGCTTTGAATGAATCTACTTCACAGTTCCCATCAATGATTGCTTTACCACAAATCTTCATTTCCTCACCAGATACATTTCCTCCGATTGTTCCTTTACCTGAAATTTTTATTTTCTTTAAAACCGCATCTTGCTGTATACTGCCACTGCCGTCAATACTCATTTGTAAAGCATCAATTTTTCCATCTATCTTTCCGGAGCCACTTATCTTTACTTTCTCAGCTTTTATATCCCCGTTTACACGACCAGAGCCGTTACATTCGAAAGCAACACATTCTACATCCCCATTTACAGTCCCACTTCCATTCAATTGTACATTGCGAAACTGTCCTCCGTTCGATTTCCCATATCCATTAATTATTAAATCATCCGTTTTCACTACTACCCCTCCATCATAACAACTTTGTTTTTAATTCTTCTATACAGATCATTATAGGTAAACGTAAAACAATTTTAGTGCCTTGATCAAAATATAAATCCTCTACACCTGAAAGTAAGAAACATGTTGAAACACCTAACTTTCGAATAAAAATCAGCTCACAATGTTTATTCTTCATTGTTTCATAGTGCTCATTTAAAACTTGTAATACCATTTTTCCTTCTTCAAGGCTTATATCCCCGGACTGAAGTGCCTTTTCCAAAATATAAATAAACAAGATTTTGGAAAAACGAAATTCAGTCATTTCTTGATTTTGCTCTATAAAAAAATTCATCACTGTCTCTGTAGCAATTCCGCGTTGGATCATTCCTTCTTTTGATAAACTAATTTCATTCACATTTGGTGAGAACATATCTGCCAAATCATCAAGAGATAAATTTTCCTTCATCGTCTGAATTTTTTCGATTCTATCTAACATCTTTTCTTTAGGAAAAAACGTCTCCTGTCCAGTAAACGTTGATTTTCGCACAAACCAATCTTCTGGTATTAAATTTTTTCTTTTCCATCTATATAACTGACCATAGGAGATCCCAGTAAGATCTAACAATTCTTTTTTCGAAATTAAGTCCTGGCTCAAAATTTTGCTCTCCCTTCTTTTTATCCAATGTAACATAACATTGTTATGTTGTAAAGGGTCATCTTTCCATTTTTATGAAAAATAGACTGCAATCATTGCTATGCTCATGTTTTCTTTCTTCTATATAAAAAAATAACCCCTCATTTCATCATAATTCACTTGATGAAATGAGGGGGTTACGAACACATTGTTTTACTACTTTGTTACGTTATATGTATGCTTAAACCATATATGATAAAAATCAATCCAGCCTTGGGAGTTAATCGCTACATTTTGTATTGTTTCATGCGTATGTATCGTCATGTAATTTCGATACAAAGGAATGATATGAATATTCTCTAATAGCCCCTGTTCTATTTCTCCTAATAATTGTATACGTATACTCCGGTTTTGTTCCTTAAATACTCGTTTTAATTTCTCATTTAGATTAAAAGAACTATGCTGATGAAGAAAACTATTTGTCGTTAGTAATAAATATAGATAACTTAATTCGACATTCTCGCTTATTGTCGCACTATCATGAATCAAATCAGCTTCTTGTATTATCCAAGGTGCAAGAAGTTCATGCGCATCTAAAAAAGAAAGTTCTATCTTAATTCCATACTTGGCACATGCTCTTTGAATCCAATGTGAATCTTCAACATGATCGTCCTCTTGGAAGGTATATAAATATAATGTTTCTCCTCTATACCCGCTAATTTTTACTAACTCTTTAATTGAACTTTCTTCACTTATTTCACTGTTTTTTCCTAATAACAGATTCGTTGCTATTTCTCCTCGTTCACCTTTTAAATCATTTAACATTTTCGTGCCATTAATAATTAGTTTGATAGCTTTCCGAAAGGCCATATGTTGCATTGGACCTTGCTTTTTTGTATTTAGTGTAATGTATGTTACGTTCGCCTCTAATTTAGACGTTTCATTTTGAATACTCTGTCTATCATGTTGTAAAGAAGCTAATAACAATTCATAACCGCTATGATTTTTTATAAATTGAGAATACCAAAGCTCAATACGATCAAGAAATGGGCGCTCACGATAATATAAAGAATTAACTTCTAATATAAGAAGTGTATCGTCATTTTTAACAAGCTTAAATGGACCTGTGCCATTTAATAAGTACTGATTAGCCTCTATTACAGGTGATTCAGAAATAATAGAACAATGTTCCTCTCCTAATATGTGTAAAAATAATTCATTTTCACTTTGTAAGTGAATTTCAATTGTATATTCATCTACAATATGTATTCTTTCAATATCTTGTAACATCCAGCGATAAGGATTGTCTTTCGTACTTAAAAAACGATTGAAAGTATACTTGACATCGTTGGCCGTAAACGGCTTTTGATTATGAAAATGAACACCTTTCCGGAGATAAAATGTCCAAATTTTATAGGTATGATCATATTCCCAATAAAAAGCGAGGCGCGGTTCGATTTCATTCGTCATTTCATTATAATGAACGAGCGTATCACAAACGTGCTTAACAATGTGACACTCAGAACGAAGTGTTACATACATAGGATCTAGACATGTAATTGGCCGTATGCGCATGTTTAAACGTAAAACATCGATTCTTCCTTGAGGTGAATGTTCAATGTGGTATCCAAAAAGTGTATCAATCCATATTTGGAATTGTTCTATTATGTAGGGAAAATGCTCTGCATATGTTTGAATAAAAACTTTTCCACTTTTAATTTCGCCTTGCTTTACAAGTTCTTTTCCTTTTTCATAAATAAGCGTTGCTGGGTCTTGTAAAAAAGCGATTTTCGAGCGATTTCCTCTCCCCCGTCCTGGGAACCAACTAATCCATTGCATTTCTTCTAGTTTTTTTATTGTAAATTTACTATTTCGATCTGTACAATATAATACTTTCGAAATGTCTTGCAATGATATTTCTATGTTTTCACTAAGCTCTTTCCCCTTTGCATAATGCAGCCAAAGTTGTATGTAATGGTCCAAAATGATCATGCATATCCCCCTAAAAGATGAAAAATTTCTTTGCTTCATTCTACTCTTTTTCCTCTTTCCTTTCCATCATAAAATTTTTATATAGAAAGGAGCGAATGAGATGATGACATTTGCAAAACGTTACAGTAAACCTATTTGGATCCGATTATTTGGAGAGTTATTAACAAGTATAACAGGAGCAATGCTCGCACTTATTTTTATCATTTATGTAAACAAAGCATTAAACGGAAACGCCTTGTTTACTATGTTGCTTTTTGGTCTGCAACCGCTTAGTGAAATTCTCTTTACACTTTTTGGCGGTAGTATTACAGATCGATATGGACGAAAAAAGATTATTCTAATTGGGCTATTATTACAAGCATGCGCTATGACTGGTTTTATTTTCGCCGAATCCGTTTTACTATTCGCACTCTTCTATATTATGAATGGTCTAGGGCGGTCTCTTTATATTCCGGCACAACGAGCACAAATTGCTGATGTAACAGAGAAAGAAAAGCAAGCCGAGGTATTTGCTCTTATTCAAACGGTTGGAGCAGTCGGGGCTATCGTTGGTCCGGCATTAGGATATTTATTCTACAATAATAATCCAATTATTCTTTTTATCTTAGAAGCTACTGCTTTATTTCTCTATTCTATTCTTGTGTGGGCACAGCTTCCAGAAACTGCTCCCCTATTACATCATGATGAACAAAACACTGCACCTATGAATTGGAGAAATTTTTTATCACAACATTATAGTGTGTTTGGACTTATGATCTTTATGTTGCCGATTAGTTTTTTCTACGCTCAAATAGAAACAAACTATCGGATATATGCCGAAAAAGAATTATTCACAGATTTTATGTTTGTTTTTACTTTCATGGCTACATGTAAAGGAATCATGGAGATTGTTTTGCAAGTAGGAGTCGTAAAATGGGCGGAGAAATTTTCTATGCAAAAAATTATTGTTATCTCTTATGTTTGTTATACAATTGCTGCGATTGGTTACGGCTATTCCAATACATTATGGTTCCTATTTTTCACAATACTTATTTTAACAATTGGAGAAAGTATTGCTTTAAATCATCTGTTACGTTTCGTTTCTGAATTAGCACCGGAACATATGCGCGGGATATATTTCTCAATTTACGGTACGCACTGGGACATTTCGCGAATGCTTGGCCCTGCAGCTGGAGCGTTATTATTACAACATTTTAGCGGGGAATTCTTATTTAATATGTGCGCCGTTTTTCTTATAATTGGCGGCATTTGCCAATATTTATTTATCATTTATATTCTTAAACAAGACAAAACAAAAAAGCTGTCCGCATAAGTGGCAGCCTTTCTTATGTAATTAAGCTTCAATCGCTTTACCGTCTTCTACGATATGATAAAGCAAATGTGCTAAATGATGAATTGGACCATATTCTTCCTCTTCTTCATCCGTTTCACCTTGGAATTCAAGATCATTTAAATACAAGGCTACAAATTGATAAAATAGTTTTAAATCAAAACCGTAGCACGCACTTGGTTCTTCATGATCCCCTTCATATTGAAGCATTAAATATTGCTCATTACCTTCAGTATCTTCTGCATCGAAGAACACAAAGAAACCTACGTTTGTATCTAAATCAAACAGATGACGAGTACCGCCTTCTGTCGCTTTATTAAAATCATCTTCATTTAATTTATAAACAGTCGTTGCTTTTGCATTATCTTCTTGATGGAAATTAACTGTAAATTCTTTCATGTTGACACCTCCAAATATTATGTTCTTAGCATAACAGATTTATAAATATAACACAAAACTAACGAAAAAGGACTGCTTACGCAAGTAAACAGTCCACCTATTTTACTTTTTCATCAACCGAAGTAAACAACTAACGATAAAAATAAGAATAATGGAACCAATTAAAGCTGGGACAATCGAAAAACCACCAATCACAGGACCGAAATTACCAAGAAGCGATGTACCAATCCAAGATCCAATAATCCCCGCAAGAATATTACCAATTACACCACCAGGAACATCTTTGCCAATAATTAAACTAGCAAACCAGCCTAAAATACCCCCAACAATTAATGACCATATAAATACCATGCGTTATTCCTCCCTAAAATTGTAAACATACCAAGTGTGAAATTATTTATCTTTAGTTATGCTACATTTTTATGAAAAAATACGCTAAAATGTTCATAGAATATTGCTATTTCGTTAAATCAATGACAATATCTTCTAAAATAAAATTCCTTTCGCCACCAGATTTTTCTGGCACTGAAATCTTCTTTTCTTTCCCACCTGTCATTTCTACTCCGCCGTGATTATTAGGAGTATGAATTCGCAAATTAATATGAGGGGATATGATTAGTTTTGTTGCATTTTTATCAAGCTTTTGAAAAGTTTTACTCCAGCTAATATTATATGGATCTTTCCCTGTCCCTCCGTTTCCTTTTCCTGAATATTGATTTCCTAAATCATCTTTAATTTCTAGCTGCCGAATAAAATTCGTATGATTAGACTTCATTGGACAACTCTCCTTACGTTTTTGTAAAAGCTTTTACACTCTATATAACGTGTGAAAAAAAGTTTTCTCTCACAATAACTGTAAATTTTTTTGTTACAAGTGTACGGTGTTTTAATATTATTCATTTACAAAATGCATACTAAAAAGACCGCTTACAATTAACGGTAAGCGATCTCTGTGAACATTTCTATAAGATTTTTACATTTTATAAAGGCATATACGGAAATCAGGAATTAAAAAACTTCTCTCTTTCTGCAGAAATCCAAGGTTGTAAATGCTCCTTACTTTCTTGCATTAATCGATTCACTAATACATCATGCCATATATAATTTTCTAATAGAGACACATGTACAGGGTCGTCAGTATAAAAGGTATTTCCACTTTGTTCTACAGGGTGGCCATAAATCATTTCTTTGCCGTCAATAGAAATAATAAACCACTTCTTTTCTCCGATGTTATCTATGTAATCGGTCTTACGATGAACTACTAGACTCGGTAATGGATTCTCAACTTGAAAGACAATTCCCTTTAGACTGCAAGTTTTTTGCATCTCTCGCAAGTCTTCTTCAAGATTCTCATACATCGTGTTCCACATAGATATTATAATTCTGCTTTGAGCTCGGCGAAGGAGAATACGACAAAATGAAAGGATGGTTTCTTCTCCCTTTATCGTTGTAACACGCGGATCAGTTTTTGGCCTTTGTCTTTCAACTTCTTTTAATTCCTGTTGTACAGAAGTATATGTATCTTCCCATTTTTGTTTAATTGATTCTAAAAATACATCAACAGGTAAATGAGAATATTGCGCAGCTTCATTTACTTCTTCTTTCATCACTACACCCATTTTTTCTAATCCTTCTAACACTTCATAAATCCGAGCGCGAGGAACACCAGATTGTTTACTTACTTGATAAGCGCTTGACGTCCCTAAATATACGAGGGCTACATACGCTTTCGCTTCGTATTGATTAAAACCTAACGACTGAACTTTTTGTAAGATTTTTTCCATAATACCCTTCCTATATAAACATTTATAATAACGATCAACATCTAATCACTAAAACTAATAGTATCGCTAAACAATATTTTAGTAAATAATTTCATTTTCTATTCAGGGTGTACAGTCACTAAGGTATCTACTATATCATGAAATCAAAATGGATTTAGATCATTGATTTTATCAATTTTCTTTAATAGTCATTATTTTCATATTTTTGTTCACAATTACTTATAATTTTGCTAACATATATATAGTCACTACTTTAATAGTAACTATATATTAAGTATTCCGCTAAAAACAAATTTATATTATAGGAGTAGTTATTATGGAAGATATAAACTTATACACACTAGCTTTTTTAGTACTCTCTGGTTTTTTAGCTGCATTCATCGATTCGGTAGTTGGAGGAGGCGGTTTGATTTCTATTCCCGCTTTACTATTTACAGGATTGCCACCCTCAACCGCAATTGCTACGAATAAATTAGCAAGTTCAATGGGAGCCTTAACAAGTACAATATCGTTTATTAAATCAGGAAAAATAAATTTTCGACTTGTATCAAAATTGTTCCCACTAACTGTTATCGGTTCGTTTTGTGGTGCATATGTGGTAAAACATATTTCCTCACAAGTATTAAAACCGTTAGTACTAGTATTATTAATTACAGTTGCGATCTATACAATTTTGAAAAAGGATTGGGGGGAGGATTCTAAATATGAAGGAATGAGCTGGAAAAGAGGTACAATCTTTGCGGTAACAGTATTTATCATTGGATTTTATGATGGATTTTTTGGAGCTGGAACTGGTTCGTTTTTGCTATTTTCCTTCTTAATGATTGGGTTTGATTTTATTCAGTCGGCCGGCAATGCAAAAGTTCTTAATTTTGGTAGTAACATCGCTGCTCTCATCATGTTTTTATACTTAGATATCGTGAATTTTTCATATGGAGTTCCGATGGGGATTGCTATGATTTTAGGCGCTTTTGTAGGGTCAAACTTTGCCATTAAAAAAGGTGTCTCTTACGTGAGAATATTGTTTATTGTTGTTACCCTCTTATTAATTGGAAAAAATATTTTAGATTATCTACATATTATTTAATCTATTCAAAAAGTGGACCCTCTCAGTCTCATGCAAAGTAACTACTCAGTCATACATTTCATTTAGAAGTTTGGTAAGGAGTATGATTTCAGTGAAAATACCCTCCTTATTACCTATGGATAGTTATTTTCATTTTTCAGCATATAGATTGCTGTCATGAAGGTAAAAATGGCCCTACACCTTGCTACCTATTTTTGTTTTAAACCTTTGCGCGTGGCAGGAAAAGGCCCTAACCGCTCCTATGCACAGCCAGTCCACCTCGACCATTTAAAAAAGTGCTTTTCTGTCGGTTTTTCATAGAGTGACTGAGTAGTTACCATGCAAAATAACCAAACCTATATTATATGGGGTTGGTTATTTTATTTCCTCTTTTTGTTTATATGTGAGGTATGCTAAAACACTCTTACTATTTGTATACTTCGGATTATTACCCTTTCGCGGTTCACGTGAATATGTTCTTTCATATCCAGGTACTTCAGGCATATCCTTTAAAAATTGCATAACTTCGGTTTCTGTTCCTTCAATACGTACACGAATCATTGTTATTGCTCCCTGCTAAATATTTTCTACTTTATCAAGTATATCGATTACTAGGAATCTCACAAGTATAAATTATCGTTTTAAAGTAGATGATTTTCTAGCAACAAACAATGCCATTTCTGTATAAAAAGACTTTACTTCATTATTTTCGATTGTAACATGAAACCATTCTTGCATTTCTTTAGGAGCATTTATCATATATGTTGTTAATTCATCCCTTTCAGTTTTAGGGACATTCATCATATCACACCACCAGTCAAAATTAAATTCTTTATCAAATGTGATATATGATTGCACCTGTAATCCATTTCGTTCTAATAAAGAGATCCATTCAGTTTTTTTATATGCACGGTAGTGACTTGGATCGCGCTTCTTCTCTACAAAGTTATAAAAAACATCATATTCTTCAACTTCTGGAGCAACATTATCAATAAGAAAAAAGAAACCATCACTTTCTAATGTTCGATGGACCTCCGCAATAAACTCCTTAACATTCGTAAAGTGATGCGCTGCGATGCGGCATGTAATTGTATCAAAAGATTCATTCGGAAATGGCAACCTTTCTGCATTTCCTTCTACAAATGAAACATTTACATGTCCATTTGAACGAATAAATTGTTCCGCTTTTTTTAACATATTCTCCGTCAAATCAAATGCAACCACATCTTGAAATAAAGGTGCCAATGTATTCGCAACGTGACCCCCACCCGTCGCTATATCAAGAAGCCGATTGTTCTTTTTACCTCGAACAAATTCAACAAGGCTGTGTAAATCTGTTCCTTTTGCATGAATGTGACTCGTTACATATTTCGCAGCATTTTGACCAAATTGATTTACAATTAACTCTTCATTATTCACTTGCATCCGCTCCTTTCATTACCATTTTCTTTAAAAGGTAATGAAATCCTTCTTATAGCAATTTTTGAATTGAAAATATGCAATCTTTCCATCATTGACCTCTATATTTTCTCATTAGTAATTCAAAAAGTTTCTATTCACATGAATCGTTTACTTTCTGATGTTCTTTTACATGTTTTTTCTTGATTAATATAGCTTTATACAAAGAAGCTAGACCTAATACAGCAAATACAATGATTACAGGAATTCGAACCATATGTGGAAGGTAACGCGGAAGAAAGAAAAGACGTACTTTTTCATCTATACTAAGTACTTCAAATACGAATGGTACTATACTTTGATGAACGAAAGAAAAAATACCGATAAACACAAGAAGTACGATAACAACAAGTTTTTTCTTAGGTAATTCAATCGCTTTATTTTGTACTTTCTTTTCACTATCCTCTCGCTGAGTTCTCATGCCATCTTTCATTTTAGCTAGTAATTCGGGGCCACTTGATTCCAGCTTTGCATAAGCAAGACGGCCAAACCACCAGACGAAGAACGCTCCAGTACAAATACCAGTCGGTACACCCATCCATTGTAAGAAATGTAAATGAAGGAATGTTCCAATCCATACAACTACCAAAGCAGGTATAGCAGTTGCTAATACCATCATCATCATAAGCCAAGTTGTTATAAATAGTTTACTAGCATTCATATCGTCACCAGATACAATAGTACCACTTCCCCTCCTTTGAGGATCCGTTATAGGGATTAAGTTAAATACCGAGAACAATAAAATAAGACCTGCTGCCCCGCCCAGTAATGCGGGGATTAATGTAAACACCCATGGATAAACCCAAGTAAGTCCACTAAACGTTGTAAAAATAACTGTCGCTGTAATAGCAACTGGACCGACAACCAGTAACCAAGCTCCTTGTCGACCTCGTACATCAATCCGTTCTGCACCAGGAGTCACCAATGTTAACCACAATGCACTTCCATCAAAACCATATAAATTACAGGCAAACATACTTGTGAAAACAATCATAACTACTCCTGCCCATGGCATTAAGCTATGTATACCGGCAACCGTAACTAGGAAGCCATAAAACACTCCTATCCATAGACCCATTCGGAGGAAACGACCACGCTGCGGATCTCTAATCCAACATTGTAGTTCCTTAGTCATTATTGCTCCTATTTTAGTTGTTGGAAGTATTCGGAGAGCATTTCTATCATTTCTTTTAGTAGTCCAACCTTTTATTTTTGTAATATTTGTCGTTGTACTCCTTGTCAGCAATTTCACCCATATGTATAACAGAAGTGCGCAAAATATCGTTAGAACAAATAAAGAAACAAAAGCTAATAACCAATTTGATTGAGTAGCCTGATCTACAGCAAGTATCGACCAGCTTGACGGAAAGATGTACAGTATAATAGAATTTTTTGTCGTTATCCAGTTGATGGCAGGCAGTGCATACCAACCAACATTTAAAAACGCTATTGTAAAACCAATGAGCATTGCCCCAATCTCCATACCGATTCTAGATTTCATCGCCTCGCCCATGATACTTATCACTACCTTTGATAGCAGCACTACAAACACTAATTGTAAAATAACTGCTGGAACAGCAACTATAATTGCCCATAGGTTAAGGCGCGCTGCGTACAACAAGAGACCCATGAAAGCTATTAGACTAATCAGTGGTCCTAATCCTACAAAAGCTACGATAAGTAATGATTTAGCAAGTTTATACGATTTAAGTGGGAGCAACATGAAGTATTCTGGACGTAATGTCCCATCTCCACCGGTGAGTACCGGTCCCATTATCCAGCCGAAAGTCCATACTGCAAAGACAATATACAAAATATCCTTCGATATAGTAGAATTAGCAAGAGCAAAAAGCAGGATAGTTCCAATCGCTAGCAATAGGCCCAATAATCCTCCCATAATCAGGAGGACGGCCCTACTTCCATTCATCGAATGCCTAAGTATCGCTAACTTCATTCGGACTAATACACTAACCAAGGTAACTCTCCTCCTCCATCGGTACGACTACCTACTAACCGAGCGAACGTTTCTTCAAGACTTTGTTCACCACAAACATAATCCATTGTTCCTGATGCAACTACTTGCCCTTTTGTGATAACAGCAACGTGGTCACAAAGTTGTTCAACTAATGCCATAACGTGACTAGAGAATACTACAGAACCGCCCGAAGCAACGAATCTCTGTAAAATCTTTTTAATAGTAGTTGCAGAAATCGGGTCTACAGCCTCAAACGGTTCGTCGAGAACAAGCAACTTTGGAGCATGAAGAAGTGCAAGAGCTAGTCCGATTTTTTTACGCATTCCAGTAGAGTAATTGATAACTAGCGTTTTTTCAGCATTGTTCAATTCAAGTACTGTGAGTAGTTCCTCTGTACGATGAGCGACTTTCTTAGCATCCATCCCTCGCAATAGCCCTATATATGTTAATAGTTCGCGTCCAGTAAGTCTTTCTGGCATAGATAGCCCGTCTGGCAATACACCAACCAACATTTTAGCATGTGTTGGATTTCTCCAGACATCGACACCAAAAATTTTAACATCCCCTCCATCCGGTCTTAGTAATCCTACAGCCATTGACAGCGAAGTAGTCTTACCTGCTCCGTTCGGTCCAACCACTCCATAAAATGAGCCCCTTGGTACCGTTAAGTCAATATGATCAACTGCAATAAACTCACCGAATCGTTTATACAGTTTAATAAGCTGTAGCGCTGGGGAAGATTCATCAAATATAGATTCTGGTGTTATTGTGTCAGAACTTTTCATACTTTTTGTTCCTTCCAATTCCCAGTTCTCTGTAACCTTTTCTAATCAATATTCCAAAAGAACCTGTATGAGACAATCGTTTTCTATTTTTAGTAATTTCAAATACGATCCATCCAACAACTTCACCATCTTTTTCAGCTACAATTAATGTTTCATTTTCACTCTCTAATATGCTCTGTACCCATTCTTTTTGTTGAGATGACGTTTTAGTAAACTTTTCCGATTCCGAAATTAGAAATTCACCTTCGGAAACAATTGATTTCTGTATGTCTAAAATTGCTTCGGCATCTTCTATTTTCCCAGTACGAATAATGTAACTATCTATATCTTTTTGAATTGACAATTAAATCCCCTCCCTGCTAAATAAATAATTTATTTATATTCCCTATCCCTTGATAATATCCTTCTTGAAAAAACCTGCCTTCGTTAGATCAATAATCTCTAAATCAAAAATTGAAGCTACCATGGACGCATATTCATATATTTGAAGGGATCATGTTTCAAATTATCTTACTTGGAACTGTTTTTTCTTGAAAACCGCTGCTATATATATATATGTATTTTTATTATAAAAATACGGTAAAGGAAATTTTATTGTCATCACTATTTTAAAATTCCCATTAAAAATGGTAAAATAAACTTGTGTGTGTTTTCAGAAAAAATAAAACAATACGAATATCAAGATAAGTCTTAATTATAACAATAGTATTCTAGGAGGTGTTATTCATGAATTATACGCTAGCAAATCGCATGGAAGCATTTCAATCATCAATTTTTAGTGAACTAGCAGCATATAAAAAAAAGAAAATCGCAGAAGGTCATGAAATTATTGACTTAAGTATCGGAAACCCGGATATGCCACCAGCTGATATTGTCATAAATACACTTGTAAATGCAGCAAATGAAAAGACTAATTATGGATATACATTAACAGGTACACAAGAATTTCACGAAGCTGTAACAGAATATTATGAGATGAATCACCATGTTACTTTAAATGCCGCTAATGAAATCTTATTATTAATGGGATCACAAGACGGACTTGTTCATTTACCGATGGTTTTCGCTAATCCAGATGATATTATTCTTGTTCCAGACCCAGGTTACACAGCATATGCGACAGGTCTTGCAATGGCAGGAGCAAGACCTTATTTAATGCCGTTAAAAAAAGAAACTCATTTTCTTCCTGATTTACATACGATTCCAAAAGAAGTTGCTCAAAAAGCAAAAATGATGATTTTAAACTTCCCTGGTAATCCTGTACCGGCAATGGCTACGGAATCATTCTTTGCCGATGTGGTTGCTTTTGCAAAAAAATACAATATAATTGTCGTGCATGACTTTGCTTATTCTGAATTTTATTATGATAATCAAAAACCGATTAGTTTTCTATCCGTTCCCGGAGCAAAAGATGTTGGTGTAGAGATCAACTCTTTATCGAAAAGCTACAGCTTAGCAGGCAGTCGCATTGGCTATATAATTGGCAATGCAGAAATCGTCGGAGCGCTAAGCCAATTTAAATCAAATACAGATTATGGCGTCTTTCTTCCCATTCAAAAAGCAGCAACGGTTGCTCTAAAAGAGGGTGCTACCTATTGCGCAGTGAACCGGACGATTTATCAAAAGCGAAGAGATATAATTATTGATGGATTAGCAGAATTGGGTTGGCATGTTGAAAAGCCGGCCGGTAGCATGTTTGTATGGGCAGAAATTCCAAATGGCTATACTTCTTTAGAATTTGCATATGCATTAATTGATCGTGCCAATGTCGTTGTTACACCAGGTCATGCATTTGGCCCGCATGGAGAAGGCTTTGTTCGCATTGCCCTTGTTCAAAATGAAGAAAAACTAAAACAAGTAGTTAACAACATTAAAAATAGTGGGATTTTTTGTAATGAGGGGACTTTAATCGAAAATTAAATACAAATAAAAAAAGACATAAAAACCCTCTTTCTTTTTAGGCGAGTAAGAGCATCTGGCCATGCATAGAAGCGGTCAGTGCCTTTTTCTGCCACATGCAAGGTTTAAAACAAAGAGAGAAAGTAAGCATAGCAGCGACCTATATGTCGAGAAATTATTGGTTTATATGCAATGAGGTCCAATTTAGATTTACAAATGAGAACAGTGATATTTACACTCACTGTTCTTTTTCTTCTATTAAGATCCTTCCGCGCCATAACCCTTAATGTTTATTTTCACACTATATTTGATTGGAACTTTACTAAATGTTTTATCCCAATCTTTTTTAACCTTTTCCCATACTTTCGGATATTTAATTCTTAATCTGTTTCCGAAGCCAGCCACGTCGACTTCATATTCTTTTTGAATTTTTTTAAATGTATGGTCCACTAATCGACTCACTTCTTGTTCAGCTGCTTTTTCTGCTTTTGTTAGAAATTTATTTTTAAAAGGCGTTCCTGAAGCAATCCAGTTTTCAGATATCCGTCCCTCTGATTCGATATTTACATCAAAAGAAATTTTGTTTCCTTTAACGTGAGGAGTAATCGTACTTTTCATAGATACAACCTCATACATAATGATTTGCCCTGTATCTTTATCGCGGCCTTTCACTAAACCGCCTTTCCCCTTCCCGCTTATCCATGTTAAGCCTTCCAATTCTTTTTCAGACAAAAAACCATGTAATTTTTTTGTCTTTCCTTTTATAATAGCAGCTCCCGAAAATTTCACTTCTCCATCTGATGAAAGTACATTTTGCAGCAGAAAACTGGAGTCTGATTGCATTTTACCTGGTAATTTTGCAAGCGGAACAGGGGCTAAAATCCTTGAGGTTCTATATTGATTATCTGCAATTCCATACAAACGAAGCGCCGGAATTTCTCCTTTTTCATTCATTTCTAACGTCTTACTAGCTCGTTCTTTACTAATTAACATGAGGCAGCTTGGTCGAATCTCATTATCACGAAGATAAAGATCAAGTAACTTTTTCAAACTATACGTACGCGCAAGATCCGCACTAATAACCATTACTTTCGTGTGGTGAAAGATTACAGGACGATCCCTTCTTAAAGAAACCTCACGAATCATTTGATGGAGAGAATCTCCGGTTTCAGAAACATTCGTATAAGCCTTTCCTTGCGATGCCCCGCCCTTCCCACCTCCACCAGATGATTGTGGTTTAACGAATTGGTAGGTTGTTGTAATAATATTCTTTTTTGAATACCCCCCACCCTTTTCTTCTAGCGCTTTCTCAACAGTTGACTCCTTCCCTTTATCAAATGCCAGACCTACCTCGAAACCCAGTTCTTCAATTTCATGACTACTCCAGCAACCTGTTAGAGAAAAAAGGAAAAGAACTGATGGTAAAACGAGAAGGAATCGTATATGGTTAAGACTTTGCTTCATACTTTCTCTTCCTCCATTTTATAATTATGAGGAGAAGAATCGGCAATATTCCGAATAAATACAAAGCCGAATTACCAATCATATCCCCAAGTTTGAATAAGTCGTTAATATTTTTGGGTGTAAAAGCAATAATGTAAACGACTGGAAGTAATCCATACAAAAATAAATGGATGTTCTTTTTAAAAAGTTGCGCCAATCCCAAAGCAGCCGCATAGTAACAAATTGAATAAGTCGAAAAGATTTGCATAATCCATATCACGAGTAATAAAGATTCAAATCGTTCAAATATTAAACCAGGAATTTCAAAGCTTCTCATGAGATCAAATGTTGGCCATGTTCTTGTGACTACTCCATCGACAGAAAACGCTCCAATAACCATTACTACAGTAATTACATAAAAAACCAAAGGGATAGCGGTTCCAACTAAAATAACTTTTACAGCTTTGTTCGGTTGTTTCATAAACATCAATAGGATCAACATGATTTCGGCTCCCGAATATGCGAGAGTTGTTGTTTTTATCCCTTTAAGTACTGGCATAAAACCTAACCCTAATACCGGACGGAGATTATCTATCTCAAATATTCCAATACTCATAAAAGCAGTTAGCAAAAAGATAAAGACTGTGATTGGGAATATAATTCCAAACATACGAGCCATTGGATTTATACCACCAATCATCAAATAGAGACTCACCCACATAAATGTCATAATAATAGCCCAGCCGGGTGTTCCTTCAAGTAAAAAGAAACTTGTTACTTCTTCCAATATCCTCACTTCATATGAGGCAAGAGTAAAAAAGTGAACGATAATAAATAGACTAAGTAACCCACCTACCCATTTCCCAACAATATCTTGACTGTATTGATAAAATGTTTTTTCGGGAAATTGTTGACTTAATTTGACGATGATTACCCCCGTAACCATCGCTATCAACCCTCCTAAAATAACAGTTATCCAAACATCTGGTGTTTTCACTTGCTCTGCAGCTGTTCTAGGTAAAGTGAGAATACCTGCTGCAAGTATATAATTAATTAAAATGACAGCTGCTTGTGAAGTCTCAATTCGATCTTTAGGATTGATAATCATCACTAGTCACTTCCTTTTCAAAGTAAGCTATCCTTTTCGTATTGGATCTTTCGGATGTAGCATCTCTGGACGACGTTTCATCATCTGAAATGGAGCGCGAACGATAAAGTCTTTCCAATCACTTGGTCGATATGGGACAGCTGGACTAACATAGGGAACGCCAAAACTCTTTAGCTTCACCAAATGACTGCATAAGAAGAGAAAAAATAGAATGAGTCCATACAATCCAAACAAGGCAGCGCAAAACATACCCACAAAACGAAGGATGCGAAGTGGAATTGCTGTACTATAAGGCGAGAGCGCAAATGAAGAAATGGCCGTTGCGGCTACTACGATAACCATAATAGGGCTAACAATCCCAGCTTCTACCGCAGCCTGCCCAATGATTAGCCCGCCAACGATGCCCATTGCCGAGCCAATCGGTTTTGGCAAACGCAGGCCGGCTTCTCGTAAAATTTCAATAGCTACTTCCATAAGCAATGCTTCAATAATCGCAGGAAAAGGAACACCCATCTTTCCTCCGATGATAGAAATAGCTAACTTAGTTGGAATCAATCCAGGATGAAACGAGATAAAGGAAATATACAAGGCAGGTGTAAAAAGAGAAATGATAGCTGCTCCAAAACGCAATATACGGATGAGAGTGCCCGGAATCCAACGTTCATAATAATCTTCGGGCGATTGCATCATCATGCTAAATGTAACTGGAGCGATTAATGCAAACGGTGTCCCGTCTAATAAAATTGCAACTCGTCCTTCCATCAACGCTGCAATGACCCGATCAGGACGCTCCGTACTCTGTACTTGTGCAAAAAGACTGAAGTAATTGTCTTCGATGAGTTGCTCTACATATCCCGATTCCGGTACATTATCAATATCAATTTTCTGAATTCTCATCTTAACTTCTTCTATTAATTCAGAATCAGCAATATCTTTCATATAAGCGACAACGAGTTCTTTTTTTGCCCGCTTTCCTACTTGGAATTTTACTAATGACAATCCTGCATTTTCACCATGACGCCGTAAAAGAGCAGTATTATCACTTAAAATTTCTGTGAATCCTATTCGTGGACCTCTGACTGATACCTCTGAAATAGGTTCTTCAACGTTCCGAGTTCTCCCTTTCGTCGTACTAAGAATCAATACATCTGGTGAGCCATCAATCAAAAGTGCCGTTGAACCTGTCAATACTTTTGACATCAAATCATCTATATCATGAACTTCTTTTACTTCACTAATGGAAAGGATTTGCTCTTTAATAAACTCTTTTGAAACTGTCCCTTTCCTGTAAGATGGGTCATTCATGTATTCTCCACTAAAATCAACCATTAATGATTTCATAATATGCGTGTCGATAAGTTCTTTATCTGACAACCCTTCCACAAAAATGATTGCCGCTTTAATACCTGAACGTCCCATGTTAAACTCTCGAAAATGTACATCTGAGTTAAAAGTAATTTCTTGCTTTACAAGTTCTAAATCCAAAGTGAAATCGCCGGTAAACTCCTCTGTTACTTCTTGAATAGAGCTAACTTCCTGCTCTCTCATTCTTATCACTCTTTCTCTTAAAAAGCTTAGTGTGCATCCAATATAAACGACAGCCTTATACCATATTAACTTCAGCAATTATCAAAAGATTTTCGTTAGCATTGCAGCAAATGTATATCAGACTGAAAGGATATCAATAAAGTTATTTTTCTGTGGTTGACCCAATTATGAATACAGTTGATCATTCATCCCTTTACTTTCCCTCTAATGTATGAAGCCATCTGAAAATTTTTGAAATCATATACGGAATGAACAATACAATAAAAGCTTGCCCAAAAACTTTCCACTCCGGAAGGTAAGAAACAATCGTTTTCCACATTTTAACCATCCTAAATTATTAAAATTTCTTACGCATTATTATGTGTGATGTACGGAAATTTAATCCAACAAAATACAATGTAACTGCCCTGCCACCATATAAAAATGCAAACGAAACAGAGGTCAGGCTATGAAGCCTGACCTCTATTTCGTTTATTTATCCTGAGTATAAGTATTTACATTGACCGCTAATAAAAAAGAGCTTAATTCCTTTTTATAATAAATATATAACTCGTGCATAGCACGTGTACAAGCTGTATAGAAAAGCTTACGTTCGCTTTCTTTCTTATATTGTTGGTTTGAAGAATTATAAATAATAACAGCGTCAAACTCTACACCCTTCGCCAAATATGAAGGTACAATAAGTACTCCTGAATCAAAAGAAGTGGTTTCTTTTTCGATAAGATGTATTTGTATATATTGCTGTAGTATGTCATATGCCGTTTTGCTTTCCTCGGCAGTTTTACAAATAATCGCTATCGTTTTATGATTATTTTTTTTCAAATATTGAATCCGATTTACAATTCTTTGATGTAATTCCTCATCTGTTTCTACTGCTGTTAAAACAGGTTTTCTCCCCTCACGCTCAAAAGGTTCTATACAGTTACCTTCTGAAATAAGTTGCCGTGTGAATTCAATAATTTGTTTCGTTGAACGATAACTGCGTGTAAGTTCAATCTTTTTACTTTTTTCCTCTCCATATAAGGTATATAGCTCTGAAAATCCATTCTCAGTCGCATGAGCATGTATCGTTTGATTAAAATCACCAAGTACTGTCATTTTACTATGCGGAAATAATCGCTTCAAAAAGGTAAACTGAAAAACAGAATAATCTTGCGCTTCATCAATAAATATATGCCTTGCAGATGTATTTCGTTGTAATTCCTCCAGCTGATCTTTTATATATAAATAAGGCGTCGCATCCTCATAAGCCATCTGAAAGTTCTGTACGCGTTCTACAGTTTCTTGGCATATTTCTTTCCAATTTAGCGGTAATTCATTCTTGCTCGTAAATCTCTCTGCAAACAAAGAATTTGCAAACAACTGTACATAAATTGCAGGTGCATTAATGAATTGGAGCCCTTTCACTCTTTTACGAAGTGACTTAAAATGTTTTTTCACAATCATCGCAGCTAACATTTGTTGTTCACGTTCAAAATCATCAAATGTATTCGTGTCATATTGTTTCTCTTGTTGTAGTTTTTTATGAATTTTAGCGTACGTTCCTTTATCTAATAACTGTATTTCTTCTTCTACCCAAAGTTCTTTTCGTTCTAGCCGCTCTCTATTCTTTAATTCTTTTAGTAACCACTCAGAAATTAATTTCATTCGATTTGGAATCCGCATAGATTGAGGAAAAGAATAAAATTCTTCTCGAATTTCCTCTTTCGATATGAATACATTCCCGCGAAATCTCACATCTTTAAAAATCATTCCATCTTGTCTCAAATACGTCACATAGTTATCTACAACTTTCAAAAAAGAAGCACTTGCTTTAAATTGAATACTTTGCATGCGTACTAAATATGTTGAGTCTTCTTTCCCTGCAAGCACATATTCCATTTGTGTAAACGGATCTTCAACATGAAATGTTTTCTCTATATGTTCCTCTAAATAATCTTGAAATGTCGTTTGTTTCATATTCTCTTCTCCTAATTCAGGAAGAACCGTTGAGATATAACTATTAAACATTGAATTAGGAGAAAAAAGAATGATTTGATCTGCATGTAATGTATCTCGATATCGGTATAGTAAATAAGCAACTCGTTGCAATGCAGCCGATGTTTTTCCGCTTCCTGCTGCTCCTTGCACAATGAGTAAACGACTCGTTTCATTACGAATGATTAGATTTTGTTCTTTTTGAATCGTAGCAACGATACTTTTCATTTGTGTATTCGCATTCTTCCCTAACACTTCTTGTAATAATGCATCACCAATTGTTACTCCAGTGTCAAACATACTTTCCATTTGACCGTTACGAATAATAAATTGTCTCTTTAAAGTTATTTCTCCTGCAATCATTTCATTTTGCACTTTATACATGGCTGATCCCAACGAATAATCATAATACAGGCTAGAAATTGGTGCTCTCCAATCATAAACGAGAAATTGGTCTGTACTCTCGTCAAAAAAAGAATGAATGCCAAGATAAATTTGATCAGCACTTCTTTCACTTTCTTCTAAAAAATCAATTCTCCCAAAATACGGCGTTTGCTCTAATCGTTTTAACATCGTGAGTTGCTTATCTGCATGATAATGACTGCGTTCTCTTTCCGCTAATAACTCTGCTTGTTGCTTTATACTTGCCGCTGTTTCAATGGCCTCTTCAGCATTATCAAAGTTAGTTGTTACATCGTTCCAAAAATTTTTCCGAATATGAACTACCTCTTGTTTCCCACTACTTACATATTGTTGAAGATTCACAATACGCTCATTAATTTTCTTAACAACTTCCTCTATTCGATGTTGTTCTCTCTTCCACTCTTGTTCATACTTTTCCATATTGTCACTCCTTGTCGAAAAAATAATTTGACCAAAAGTTTGACAAACACAGTTGTTTTTTGATAAAATTAAGATGGATAATTATATAATAAAAAATATTTTCTAATGGTCATTTTTTCATTTTAACATATACAGCTTTCTTAGTTCAATGAAAATAGGTACCGTAAACGCCAATTTCATTAAGATTTCAAATAAAAATCGATTCCCTATTAGGAATCGATTTTTATTTAGTGTATTCAATTCCAACATTAATGTCATTGAATTTCGATTACTCTACTATTTCCGTTCTTCGCAATTTCGATTTTTGCATACTTTCCTTCTCCTTTTACAAGGGTAACAGGAACTTCACGTGTACTGCCGATCGTAACATATCCATAATTCATATATCCCTTTATCCAGATTCCTTTTTCTTTCGGATTGTCGCCGAGCTTTATTTGATCTATATGATAATTCTTGTCTTGATCTCTCTTTAATTTTATAAACACAGGTACTTTTGGTTCTTTTTTCGTTTCACGACTCAACATCATCTCGTTTGCTTCCGCTTCTATTTTGAAAGAAAACCACACTTTCTTCCTATCTCCCATTTCTTTAATTAGATTTTCTAATTCTAGCAATACAATTTTACTGTTATAATAGTTCCATTCTTGTTGCCCAACAGTACCTAGTAACACGAAAGCGGAAAGTATCCCTACTAGCCATACGTGTTTTTTCTTGTATGTTCCGTTATATTTTATAATGTTCTCTTGTTTTTCCCGCTTATTTGTTAATAGCAATACAATCCCCGCCAGAAACAACATCCAGCTCAACCCATAGTTCCCAATGTAATTTGTCTCATACATAATAAAATTCGTAAACAAATAAATAACAATGCCAATCCGCTTAATTACAGTATCTCTAACATACAACATGCCCAGTACAAGGAGTAATATATATCCACTGTGTGCACTTATTATAAACCAAGGATCCGCACCTTCGTATTTCGCTAACAAATAGAAAAATACATAAATCATTCCGAATCCAATGCTATTTCGTAATAAACATTTATTTTTCCGTACAATTGCAAATATGAAAAATCCGATATGAATGAATACGAGATAACTCATACTCATTGTATATTCCGCTGCTCTCATACATTCACTTGCAATGACTCCTTCTAATAACCACCATAGACTATATTGCTCTGCCTTATATTTTGTGAATAGCCAATACCCAAAAATACAACTTGCATACAACAATCCCCATATGTAATGGTGACTTGTTACAAGTGTTGTAATACCCGCCATGATACCGAAAACAAATAAAAAAATTCGTAAAAACTTTGCGGTTATTTTTTTATGTCCAAAAATTGCAAGCACACTTAACATAGCACTTACAATCATGATTACACTACCTTCTCTTACTGTTTCCCATAAAATAAAGTAAAGACTCGCAAGAAAAAGAACACTTCCGATTGAGCTTACTAAAACATATAACACGTACTCCCCTATTTTCCGAGGGTGTATATTCGTTTGATTCTTTTTTTCTTGCCAAGTGAAAAATACTTGCGAAATAACAACAAACAAGCCAACAAGCCCTATCAATATATAAGAGAGATTCATTGTTAAATTTACAAATAAATTCGTTATGTCTATTAATGCATACAACGACCAAGAGATTAAGATTGCACCAGTTGTTATTTTATATAAATGTCCTTCTTGTATTTTCTTGAATATAATTATGTATGTGACTGTCATGAAGATTGCACACACAACTTTGACCCAGTAGTTAGGCTCTCCTCCCTCAAATAAACACGCAAGATATACCATCCATAACCCTAGTAGGCTAGCTGTATAAAATAAATAGCGTCCCGGCATTTTCCGTTCCAAGCGATACCATATAACTGAGGCAATCGTTATCATAATTGATTCCCATTTGTGTGAAACGACAAACCATGTCATTTCATCTAAATTTGATAAAAAGTAAAGCACTGTTCCGCCGCCAAGCACGTACCACTCCGGCCTTTTATTAGTGAAATAAAGATATAGTGCCGGAAGTAGCCAGCTAACCGAGAGCCAAATATTTTCATTTTCAAAACCGTAAATATTGCGAAGCATCCAACATGACCATGCATAAGCAAGATAGATCGTGACGCGCATTCCTCTAATAAACATTTCATTTGCACCCATTACATTTCTTAGCGCAAAATACCATACAATTGCAATGATAGGCACTCCTAATACCGCTAAGCTTTGATACACCGTTAACCATGAATAACGCATCGACATTGTTAAAACGATATAAGCAGCAAGTAAAGACCATACGCCAAGTATTCTATACATATCATCTTTCCAGACCTTCATCCCGCACACCTCCTTTTATAAGTGTATTCCCTTTATTTATATTTTTTCCATTTCTGATTTACACTACAAGATCTACGAAAAAACAGAAAGCTTCATGTCTCTTTATTTTCCATAGAAACACCAAGCTAAACAATTACCACTTAATCCTGCATCTAAAATAACAGTAGGATTTCCATTCTCTTCACCGGAAATAATAGCATGAACTTTGCGACCGTCGACATTCACTATACTTCCAGGCTCTTTCGTTGCATTCTTTTGTCTTACGTACAGATTTGCCGCTGTAAATGGAAATAGCGCTGTGCTAATTGCGGTTTTTATAAGATAATCAGTTTGAAAACTCATGACAATAATTGTACCCCCATCCAACTGTTAAAAATAAATAGATTAACTCCATAATTACTTCAAAATGCTTCTTCAACAACCGCTCTTCCTAAAAACAGTATTCCTTCGAGAATGAGCAATTTCACTTTCTCCCTCTCCTCATTAATTATTCGCTCTTCTTTTTGAAATACCTTATAATACTGTGTATTTTTATTAAAATTCAAAAAATTTATCCTATTTTTAAAATTCAGGGTTTACAAGTGTTTCCTAACTGTATATACTTACTTAAGTAAGAAAAAATTCCCAAAGGAGGTCGAATGATATGATAAAAGCAACTGTATATGTAGCACCTGTTTTACAATCAAATAAATGTTCGACCACCCGTATGGAGAATTGAAAATCGTGATTACTATGATTTAAATTATTCTGCCACAGGAGGTCAAATGCATCCCTGTGGCTTTTTCATGCCATGCCACAGGAGCACTCTGTCTTCCTGTGGCTTTTTTGCGCGATTTTCACATTCTCACAATTTTATATATTTGAAAGGAGTAAAAACATATGACATTTCATGTATTCTTTTTAACGATTACGATTCAAAAAGCTCGTCTATCTGAAGAAGAACTTGAACATGAACAACGTGTTCAACAAATCATTGACGAAGTAAAAGATCGTCAAATATCGTTTTATAACCACCTGTAATATTTACAACTTGAAATAACGATATTAAAACCCGTTTCTTTTTTTTAGATGGACGGGAGCATCTGGCCATATGTAGCAGCGGTCAGGGCCTATTTCTGCCTCATGCAAGATTTAAAACAAAGGGAGATAGCAAGTATCCCCCCAAGCTGAGATCTGTATGTTGGTAAATCAAAATGCATGTATATTGAATACAAAATAATACTGAAAGGAGATGTTTAGAATGAGTTTATCTAAGCGGAAAATTATGATTTGGATTGTAGAGGCAGACTCCGCATAACAAAAGTGGGATTGTTGAAAGTGATCTCTGTCAAGCTTGTAACATACAGCAAAACAGTTTATAAAACATAAAAAACCTGTTTTTGGAATAAGATGAGTAGAATCATTTTTATATAATCAGTAAACTGCACTTTTTATCGATTAAATTTTGACATGCAAACAACAACAAGGTTGCTATATAAAAATATAAATGCAACCTTGTTGTTAACTTTGATTTATTGTTTTTTAAAAATCTAATGCATTTACTTTATCTTTTACAGCATTGACTTTTGGGGATTGATGAGAAAGTTGGCTACATTCACGGAATGCCAAATGTTTACAAACTATACATTTTTTCGTATCCAAATGTGATAAGGCGTAATTAATCGCATCTCCTGTATGTTCAAAGAAGTTCTTTTCCTCAACCTCAGCATACAATCCATTTCTAACTAGAGTTGTTTTTAATTCAGGTTGAATTCCTGAGACTAGAAGGATACCGCCTTGTTGTTTAAACGACTGAACAATACTTCTAAAATAAGACTCCCCTGTCGTATCAATAAACGGAACTTTTCCCATTCGTAAAATCAAAATTTTAGGTTTATAATGAATGGTTGCTAAAATGTTTTGTTCAAATGTTTGAGCAGCACCAAAGAATAATGGGCCTTCTATTGTATAAATGCTAATTTGTGGGCAATCATGTGTTTTATTCACCACATGTGGTAACAATTTTTCATTCTTTCTTGAGTGATCTGGTAGCACCTTAGATATGACTAGCATGTTGCTCATACGTTTTGTAAATAAAATAATAGCTAAAATAAGACCGATTTCTACAGCCGTTGTTAAACTCGTAAATACAGTAAACAAAAATGTAACAACTAATACGAGAGAATCTCCACTCTTCAT
Source organism: Bacillus cytotoxicus (assembly GCF_023715645.1). Taxonomy (GTDB): domain Bacteria; phylum Bacillota; class Bacilli; order Bacillales; family Bacillaceae_G; genus Bacillus_A; species Bacillus_A cytotoxicus_A. Next base: position 72,294 of record NZ_JAMBOP010000020.1, read on the forward strand.
TTTAAGAATGTGGGCAAAATGTTTTTGCTCACTCATATTCCAAGCTACTACCATTAGAATTGGAGCCATACAAGCAAGCGGGATATGCGAAGCATACGGAGCTAACAATAAAAGTATTAATAAAACAAAGATTCCATGAATAACACCCGAGATCGGCGAAGTAGCTCCGCTCTTAATATTAGTTGCTGTTCGAGCAATCGCTCCAGTTGCTGGAATACCTCCAAATAACGGTGTGACAATATTAGCAATTCCTTGGCCAATAAGTTCTTTGTTACTGTTATGCTTACTATTTGTCATCCCATCTGCTACGACAGCGGATAGTAACGATTCAATACCACCGAGCATCGCAATAACAAATGCTGGACCCATTAACTGTTTTATACGTTCCAATGTAATTTCTGGCATATGAAAATGCGGAAGTGTATTAGGTATCGTACCGTATGCTGTACCAATAGTAGGTAAATGACCGGAGAAAAATACCATTGCAATTAATGTCGAAACCACAATACCAACTAATGAGCCAGGTACTTTTGGGAAAAGCTTTGGTGTTACAAGTATAACAATAAGGCAAATGAGAGCTGTTATAATGCTGTAAAAATTGATAGTATCAATATGAATAAAAATTTCTTTTACATTCGCTATATATGCCTCATGCTTTTTTATACCTATTAAGCCTAAAAAGCTAGCAATTTGTCCCGTAAAAATAGTAACAGCAATACCTGATGTAAAACCAACTGTTACAGGACGCGGGATAAACTTAATTAAAGATCCCAATTTAAAAATACCCATTAGACATAAAAGAATTCCGGCTAATAAACCTGCTAGTAATAAATTTTCATATCCATAGGTAATTACAATGCTTAAAAGAATCGGAACAAAAGCACCTGTCGGCCCTCCAATTTGATACCTTGAACCGCCAAATAGCGCGGTAAGAATTCCAGCAATACATGTTGTATAAATCCCATACTCTGGTTTAACCCCAGAAGCTATAGCAAAAGACATCGCAAGTGGAATCGCAACAACTCCGACAATCGTTCCTGAAAGAAGATCCTTTTGAAAGTGCCCTAATGAGTATCCTTCAAATCTTCCTGTAAATAACCCTTTCATTGTAAACCCTTCTTTTCTATTATTATTGAACTACCCCCACCTACCGTTTGCGCTTGAGCTAGGAGGTCTTCTCCCAAGATATGATAAATCTTGCTGTTTTTAATCAAATTAAAAACATTATATCCCACATAACCAAGCTGTACATGCCGTATTTCTCTTTTGATATTCAATTTCATCTTGTAAATACCAGTCAAGAATTCCCACTTTTCATTCAAACATCACAAACATGATGAGTTCCTACTGAGCGAAGTATCTCAATTCCATGGTGAACAATACCTTCTTTCTTAACTTCGATACTCTACCCCCTCCTTAACAATGGTTTTATCATCTTCTTCTAACATTGAAATTGTATCAATTAAATGGTTGTTAAAAATCGCGCGTGCAACTTCCAGTAAATTCATAATCATTGGATCTCGAAGGGAATATAAAACTCGTTTCCCATCTTTTGTACCAACAACAATGTTCTTTGCACGAAGTACACTTAATTGTTGTGAAACGGCAGAACCTTCTTTATTAAGAATACTTTGAAGTTCATTTACACTTTTTTCACCCTCTGATAACAATTCAAGAATTCGGATCCGTAAAGGATGTGATAAGGCTTTAAAAAAGTCAGCCTTAAACTGTTGCATTTCGTTTCCCATTCAAACGCCTCCATTGCTTACTTACTTTTAAAGACTTCACAAATACTCTATACATCTTCAAATGTTTGAATATGTATAGGATACTGCTATAGTTAGTAATTTTCAATACAAATTTTTAAGTATTAAAAAGGACCAAAATTCAAAAAACTATACGTATATTATAATTATTCGTATTACATTTATACTTAAAACGAAAGAAGGGACTGTCTCAAGAGGGTAAGCTCCTCTAAAATGTAAAAGGAAAAACATTGATATATCAACGTTTCTAAAACAAAAAAGGAGTGTCTCATAGTCAAAAATTCGACTTATGGGACAGCTCCTTCTTATTATTTCTTATTTCTTTTCAATTTAAAAAGTCTTACTAAGTTTGAAATGATTGTTTTCATCACAGCATACGTTGGTACAGCTAAAATCATTCCAATAATTCCAGCGAAATTTCCAACGCCAAGAATTAAAATGATAATCGTTAAAGGATGAATGTTTAGTTTCTCACTCATAATTCGCGGTGATAAAATATTACTCTCAAATTGCTGAACAATCGTTACCACAACAATAACCCATACCGCCTGCATTGGCGATACAAATAATCCAACAATAACCGCTGGTGCCGCTCCAATAAACGGTCCTAAATTTGGAATAATATTCGTAAATGCTGCCACAATTCCAAAAATAAAAGCATAAGGTAGCCCAATGATTAAATATCCAACAAACGTGAAAGCTCCGACAAATAAACAAACAAGTGCTTGGCCTTGAATGTACGCCGCAAGCGTTTCATTCGTTTCTTTAAATAATCGCAGCCCTTCTTGACGGTACGATTCTGGCAGAAAACGAACTGCTGATCCAGGGAATTTATGACCGTCTTTAAACATATAAAACAAAATAAATGGAACTGTGAAAACAACTAATGCAACGTTCGTAATAATTCCAAATAAGGCAGTTGCACTCGCTGTAAGTGTATTTGGTATTTCTTTCAAATACGTAAGAGCATTCTTTTCTATTGTCTCTAACGAAACATAATCTTGCGTTGTAAGCCATTGAAATAGCTTATGATTCGATAAATCTGTTATGTATTCTTTCCCTACTTTAATATAAGTCGGCATATTTGTTACTAACTCCATCAACTGATGAGAGACAGTTGGAACTACAACCCCGACTGCAACAGCTATTACTGCGATAATAAAGACATATAGTAATAAAATGGATAAATTGCGCGGTACCTTTTTATTCTCTAAAAAAAGCAACACGGGATTGAACATAAAATACAAAAATGCAGCAATTAAAATAGGAAAAAATAAAGTGGAAATAAAAATACCGATTGGTTGAAATAAAAACGAAATTTTTGTACAGATAAAAATAATCGCTACAACCATCAATACTTCTAATGTCCATAAATGAACTTTTGATTTCAAAAAAAGTGCCTCCTTTTAAATTTATTCTATCATTGTAACAAATCAAAGCAAAAATTTATATGTTATTTCCTCGTTCTTTATTCCAAAACATTCATAAATAAACTACAATAAAAACATATAAGGTACAACTTTTATCAGTTATGCTTTTATTTTCTACTGATTATAAGTTGAACGAAACGAACTTTTACATGCAGTTATTCCCTACTTATCACCTTTGTATTTCTCAAAGCCGTGAAATGGGGAATTATTGCCCGCAAATAAAAAGATAAAAATTTGTAACTAAAAGGTGATAACTATGCCAATATGCAGTATATGTAGAAATGAAAAACAATGTATAGAACAATATGTAATTCCAGAAGTGTTATGTGGATATTACTATATGAACACAGTGTGTGAAACCTGCCATGAAAACGTAGTAGCAAGTATAGATCGTTTATTAATTAGCCATAAATTAATACATTATAAAATAGAACAGTTGAAACATCAAATGGACTCTCCTCTTCTTCTAGACATATATGATGAAGAAAAATATACAAATGAAGAAACGGATATTGATGAGTTCCAATTCTCAAATTCTCTCATAATGAAACTATGTAAGAGAAACGATATATCACTTCATGATGAAATATGGAAAGAAGAGCGAGTAACGAAAGTGGCGAGTTCTATTCAACGTGAATTACTTCTGGATAACCGCAAATATAAGATGAGCTTATTGAAAATGGCTTATTTATTTGCGACGCAAAATATAGATGGTTATATAAATGATCCCGACGCAGTTGTAATTTCTAATATTTTATCAAACATAGATTTCATTGAATTAAAAGATAGAAATATTGTACGAGATTTAAACAAAAGTTCATTGTGGAACACATTAAATACCGATTGTGAAAACCATTATTTCATTTTATTGAGCGACAAAGATGGATTATTTTGCTTTATTCGTCTCTTTGATGTGTTTGATGTCGTTGTTCATCTGTCTAAAAAAAGGTACGATCTTTCGTCACCAATCGTCGGTGTAAATGATGCAACCAACCAAGTATTTTATAAAAAAAGTTTAAAAGAATATATGAATGGATTATTTAAGCCAACAAAAGGAATTCAGTCTTAAAAATAATCAATGTGGTTTCAAAAAGAAGAACATACGCTCTCCTTTTTTACATAAACAAGATTGTGCTATAATAATGAAAAGAACGATACAATCACATAAACAAATGAAATTAGCATATAAATAAAAAAATGACTAGCGTGCGGCAACACACTAGTCCCATATAACTCAGCAGAGTGGATTATTCATTATCCTATTTGTTTCTCATGAATTAGACAACCCACCTTCTATTGGCGTAGAGTGGGTTGTTATTTTTTGAGCTTGTCAATTAATAACACGACAAACGTTAGCAATGCAACGAGAAAAAGCCCGCCTTGCAAAAGCAACGAAAGTTCGCTCAATTTATCACCTCCCAACACTTAGAGAAGTGATAATAAAACAACCACTCTGACCATGAGTTACCCTTTCATTTTATCATAATTTTCATTTTATTACGATGAAAACCGGCAAGCTTTGTACTTGCCGGTTATTTTATTTAGTTGAGAAATAACAAATATGACATGCTAAGAAAATAGAAAGTAGTCAAACGATCAGTGACTACTTCTCTATTGAATTTTATTCATAACGGTATCATAAAACGTTCTTTCATCATCCACATTGATATGAACTTTTATTACTATTTTTTGAAATCCATATAACATAGTTGCCTTCATTGGCTTTTTCAATATGATTTCGAGTTTCGCTGGTTCTTTCATAAACTCGTTTATCGTCGCATCAAAAATTTGTTTTTGTTCAATCTTAGAAGGTAACGCCTCTTTAATATAATGTATGCTTTCAATATTACAAAAAGGAACGCTAAGCTGTTTCGTCAATCCAGCTTGTAAAATAAGTTCTTTATCAGTTACAACATATGGACATAAGCGAATTGCTTGTATTTCTGCTAAGAAAAATAATACTGCGTAAATATTTAAGATTAGCAGCACCCACGCTACAACCGGATTCCATTGATGAAGAAAATAATGAAAACCGATTGATTCAAGTAAAGTTCCATGTATGATCATAATATAAAATGCGATAGAACCTGTTTTTTTGTGATATGTAAACATACCTGAACCTGTAGGTGCTTTTTTTCCCCAAGAGAATAACGCGTAGTATAACAGCTTACACTCAGATAACAATACATTTACAGCAACATTTTCGGAAACAGAATGGTACACTGCCTTTTCGATGGCATATGAAAAAGATGGATATGCGTGCTTATATATCTTATAAGCACGAACAATCGCAGGTAGTTTCTTTGCTATTTTGTAAAGAAGATAAAGTTCTAAACAAAGAAATGCAATTTCCCCGGCTACCACTAAATATGTGATAAACGAATAAGCTTCAAAATACGGATTTGGAATAATAAATCTCGCAGCCACGTAACCTGCAAGTATAACAGGAAAGATGTATTTTAGTGAATATCGCTTTCTTATAATCAGTATGTAAGTAACAATTGGAATCGTGAGTATAAAATCAAACAAAGAACCAAGTGCTACTCGGTTCGGTAAAGGCGACATGATTGGTAGTGCATAAAGAAGGATATTCGAAAGGATAATCAAACTCGTAATAGCAAGCCAGATCATCCATCGTTTCTTCGATATTGTATGATTCACGTAATCATTCCTTTTTATTTAAAAATTTCATTTAAATGATCTTTGTAAAACGTAATTGCTCTTTCGTAGTTCTTTACACCTTCCGTCTTCACTACTACATCTAACAACAGTTTCATCGCATCTTCATGAGATTGTACATTGTACTTTGCTAAAGATAAAAATACTTTCATGGCGTCATCATCTGGATAACGTTTCATTCCTGCTTCTAATGTAGCAATAGCTTTCTCGTATTCTCCAATACACCGATATGTACTACCTAAACCAATATAAGCACCTCGCAAACTTTCCCCTTCTAATCCGAGTTCAATAGCTTTCTCGTAATAAGGAACGGCTTCCGTTTCCATTCCCATGGCATCGTGTGTACATGCGCATTGATATAAGATTTCTGGATTTTGAGTAAAGTTTGTTAAACTTAATAATATCTCTCTTGATTGAGCGAATTTATTCTCATTGCGTAATTGAATTGCTTTCTTCAATAAATTTTCCATCTTCTCACCCTACAATATGTATTCTTTCTTAACACTCATTAATGAATAACAACTTGTTCTTTTTCAGAATCAATCATCGCAAGTTTACTGATAAGACTTCTAGCTGTATTTTCTTTATCTAGACATACTTGAACTTCACCATCATTAGAAATAATATAGTGATTTGTTTCAGAGGTATATAGTGCGTTAGAAGCATTTGCAACTATGAAATCTGCTTGTGCACCGTCCATTCGGATTTGCGCTCTCGCTATTAATTCTTCTTGACTTATACCGCTCTCTAACTTAAATCCAACTACCACAACAGCTGGATCCCATTGTTTAATTTGAGATAGTATTTTGGGAGCTTTCTTAAAATGAATAACTGGCGGCATATCGCTTGACAACTTTCCGAATTGATCCATTACATTTCCTTCTTGATCAACAATTTTATCAACGATCCAATCCGACCCAGCTGCCGCCATAATGACAATATCTACTTTTTCACTTGTAATAATTTGTTTCATTTTCTCTTGTAAATCGATAATTCCTTCAAACGAATGAGAAGAAAGATTATGAGTCGCTTCAGGCTTTTCTGCAAAGTAACCATGCAAATATATAACAGAAGCCTCGCTCTTTAACACTTCTTCAGCAAGAAGTTTCCCCATTCTTCCTGTCGATAAATTCGTATGTCCGCGTACTTCATCCCATTTTTCTAAACAGCCGCCACTTGTTATAAGTACCTTTTTTCCCTTCATGTTCTCCATCCTTTAATTAAATATTTACTTTGTTTGCTTTTGTGTTAAAAACCATTCAGTTCCAAAATCAACGACTTCTCGTTGCTTCATTAATTTACATGATGCGTTCCCTATCTTCCCAAATATAACGGATCCAGTTTCATCAAAGACTGTTCCTAAGGACTCAAAATCATCAGAATCATAGTCAAATTCCTCATATTCTTTCCATATGCGAACACCATTTTCAATAATCGGTGCTCCAATTTGAACTTTTTCTCGATATTGCGAACGAACTTCAGATAAATGAAGCGATGTATTCGAATCATGATCCACTCCGATTAATAATATATATCCATTTAGATCATATATTTTCTCCAAAGGTGACTGTTCTCCAAAACTAGGAGTAAGGATGTGACCATCAATAATTTGTTTTGCATGCTTCCCCCACGCTGCAAAGCTATGTAACGGATGATTACTTCTTTTTGTATTCGGATATGTCCGAAAACATTCTACTACTTGCCCCATACTTCGCGTTGGTGTTGTTTCCGGATGAAATGGTGGTACATTGTCACGAATAATTTCCCACCAACTTTCTGGTACAGGTGGATTTTTCCAATTTTTCGGATCAGATAGATCACTCGTTTGAGTCGGCATAATTATTGTTCCTTCTTCTGTAACTACTTCCATTAAAGCTTCAACTACAGCCAAAGCCCCTCCACTTATCCAACCAATCGAACTAAGAGACGAGTGTACAATAACGTTCATTCCTTCTATAACACCTAATTTTCGTAAATCACTTGCAATCGTATGAATTGTGTTTGGCATTTTTGTTTTAGCAATTAAATCGTTCATATTCATAACAAATCCCCTATTTCTCTACTAAAGTTTCTTTAATCTACCATTTATATATTATCATATTTTTCTTAATTTTTAACCAAAAAAAAGAAGAGAGAAAAACCCTCCCTTCCTAAATAATATGCAGTTGTTCTCATCTTGTACTCAAAATATACTATTTGTGACAATCATGTTCTTTTGCTATAGCTAAAGCACTAAAAGAAATTGGCCCGACAACTTCTGTTGTTGTATTATTAGTAATATTTTCAGCAGTTACACGATAATTTTGAGAACCAGCTTTTACATCCTGATCTATCGCTTGAAATGTTACAATATAAAATTGTTCTGAGTCAGTAGATTCTATCCCTTGTTGAGTTACAAAGATTTCTTGATCATTGCGAAAAATTCTAAATACTACTTGAGCAATATCGAGAATCCCTTTTATACCAACAGTAAAATTCAATTCTACATGATTTTCTCGTGCATTTTTTTTGGGGATACAAACATTTAGGGTTGCTAAATTAACTCTTTGTGGAGATTGCGGAATGACAAAAGCTATTGTTTCATCAATTTTACGAATTGGCTCCGTTGCTTGATAATCAATAATACGAACCATTCTTAATCACCTCCTCTATTTCTATTTTAAAATATGCAATAGAGATAGAGGTTGCTTGGATATCTACCATTCTTTTAATTTTTAATATTACAAAATTACTAACTATAATAAGCAAAAAAATACATAAAAAGTAACTACACAGTCACTCTATAAAAAAAGGCAGAAAACCACTTTCTTTTTAGGTTGGCGAGAGCAACTGGCCATACTAGGAGCGATCAGGGCCTTTTCCTGCCACGCGCAACGTTTTAAAACAAAGAAAGGTAGCGAGGTTCATTGCCCTTTTTTATCTTCATGACAGCAATCTAGATGCTGAAACATGAAAATAACTTTCCAATGAAATGTATGACTGAGTAGTTACCATAAAAAACTCTTTCTTTTTTTGGGGAGGACGAGAGCATCTGGCCATGCATAGACGCGGGCAGTTCCTATTTCTGCCACATAAAATACCTGAAAATAAAAAGAGAAAGCAAGTAGTGTTCATGTTGTATTCCGCACTACAGCAACTTCAATATCGGAAAATTCGATATATACACAAGTCAATAAAACGCATTTTTACTTCTATAAAAATAAAACCATATACTCTTCATCCCGATACACGTCATCTATTTTCAATGCCTTTTTTTCTACTCCATACGATTCAAATCCAATTGATTGATATAATTTTTTTGCTGCCATATTATCTGAAACAACTGATAAGCTAATTTGTTCTATATTAAACTCGATTGCTTTTTTCGCGACTTCATTTATTAGGTTACGTGCATACCCTCTTCCTCTACTCTGAGCACTTACATACATTCCAACAATATGCCCCTTATGACGTATTGCTGCTCTTGAGTCTGTTAATAATGTTATAATCCCTACTAACTTATTATTCTCATCAAAAGCACCAAATGTAAAGCTATGCTCCCCCTGTAAATTTTTGATTACTTCTTGAATGGGTTCTTCCCTTTTTATTGCTTCTTCATATGTAGTAACATACGCTTCTGGATTTTTTTGCAATGCTTCTAAGCGTAAATCCCAATAATTTTCAGCATCTACTGCAGTTAACATTTTAATCATTCGGTTACATCCTTTCTTGCATGTAATTTTGGTAACTACTCAGTCACTCTATGAAAAACCGACAGAAAAGCATTTTTTTAAATGGTCGAGAGGGACTGGCCATGCATAGGAGCGGTCAGGGCCTTTTCCTGTCACGCGCAAAGTTTTAAAACAAAGAGAGGTAGCGAGGTGTAGGTCCATTTTTATCTTCATGACAGCAATCTATATGCCGGAAAATGAAAATAACTTTCTATAGGTAAGGGGGCGCATTTTCACTCCTTGCCAAACTTCTAAATGAAATGTATGACTGAGTAGTTACTAATTTTGTATTATGAACTAAGTTTAGTTTACATAACTACATTATATGTAACCTTCAGCCCTGTAATGAAAAAATACGAAGTACCTCATCAACTTTATTCATAGTAGCATCACTTAACTGAACATTTTCACTTCGATAAAAACAATATGCTTTCTGTAGACCAGTATGCAAATTTATTTGTGGCACGTATAAATGATATTGTAATTTTTCTATATCCATTGTGTACGTAACATTACGAAACGGAAAATAATTTCGTGTTGAAATGCCAGAATTTAATACTGTTTCATCTACTTCTACAGTATGCGCTTCTATTCCTACTATTTTGCTTGCTGTATCAATAAGTGTCTTCCATTTTATATCTTCTGGATACGACAAATTATAAGCTTGTCCATTAGATTGTTCTGAACCTATTACACTTTCCATCACTCGAACGACATCATCAATGTGTATAAATTGCACTGGCCCCACATATTTTGGAATAGGAATAGGAAGTTTTTTCGTTAAGCGATCGAATATATATGCTTCTCTATACAAATTATTCCCTTCACCATAAATATACGAAGGTCTAAAAATTGTAATTGGAAATCCTTCTTGTTTATGTAAGGAAAATAAATAATCTTCCGCTTCTTTTTTATCAAGTCCATATTGTCCCCAATTATAATTTTCTGCTCGCTCAAAATTCTCAAATAACACTTGACTAGAAGGGGCATATACTGCTCCTGAACTACAGAATACATACCGCTTTAATTTACTTCGATCTACATTATCAAGCAATGTTTTTACATGATTCGTATGATAAGCCGTAATATCAAAAATATAGTCATACTGTTTATCTGAAATATTTTTCTGTATATCTGATGAAACATTACGATCTCCAATATGATGTGTACGTACTCCTTCATATGTAATTTCTCGTGTGCCTCTAGTAAAAATATCTACTTCATATCCTTTAGAAATTAAAAATTTTGCTAATGCTTCACTAACAAACTGTGTACCGCCCATTACTAAGACTTGAATCATTTATGTATCCTCCATTTTCTAAAGAATTTATCTTAATACAAATTTTAAAAATGATATGAAAATCCTCTTCTTCACTTCAAGTTCCTCCTTAATTTACAAAGATAACGGTAAATGCAGTTGTTTCGGAATAGTGGGTAAAAACTCAGGTGTATATTTCAGCGTAATAGAATAAGAATGTTGTATAGATTGTAATGTGTCTTCTTTTTTATTTACGCTTTGGATAAACTCTAGATCTGGCGTTCCAAAAGTAATGCTCATTTTCGGCATTAATGCTCTCATATCAATAGGAATCCACGGCCTTCCTTCTTTCACAACAACCGCATGTGCAGTTCCTCCAATTACAAAATTGAATATATCTTGGTCATGCATCGTCTTCATTTGGAATGTATGTTTCAGCCATTCTCGAAACATAGGAACAGACGGAACCGGAAACCCCACTTCTCGAACATACATAACTTGCATAGGGTCACTTCTTTGTAAAACATCTTCTTTTACATATTCGTGTGAAATAATCTCAAGAATATTTCCATCACCATCTTTGAAATATACAGCTTTACTTACATTAGAATGATGGGTAACCTTTTCTCCTTGTTTATCTTTTAAAATTTGAACACCTGATCGCATGAGCCACAATGCTATTTCATCAAACAAAGAGTATGGCACTTGGAAAGCAAAATGATTTGGCACAATTGGTTCTAATCTTTCTTTAAAGCTAATCGTTGTAAAAGGCGTAATTTGAAATTGAATATACGTTTCTGTTTGATTTACAATAGGAAATTGGAGTATATCAGCATATATTTGTTTAACACCTTCAATAGATAATGTTTGTAATTCTATATCTGAAAAATGTGTAATCATCTAGCATCCCTCACAATGTTTATACTTTATTTACTAGTTTACACTAGTGTTGCGTAAAAACCGATTGAAAATTCAAATTATTAACCCCTTCGGTTCAAAACCAAAAAAGGAAACATCCCAATAAAGGTGGACCTATCCATTTGGTTTTTATTTACAATTAGACTGTGG
>NZ_JAMBOP010000021.1 GCF_023715645.1 Bacillus cytotoxicus
TGTGTATTTGTAATCGTTAAACGTTTCATTCATGATCCGCTCCTTTTTCTTGTCCTTGGAAACAGTATGGACAAGATTTTGAGAGAGTAAGCACAGAAGATGAAGAAACTAGTCAGTTATATATATATATGGGGTCCCGCCCCATGCCTATCATCTTAAGAAATTTATTGTTCCTCAAAACGAAAAAATAAGTTGAATCCCATAGAATTCCATTAACAAAATTAAATTTACAATTAAATACATACCGTATTACATGATATAATAATATAGTAATATTATGTTTATAGGAGGATTTAAATTGATTAAAAACTTACCTTTACTAATAGTTATTTTAATGCTAGGTGTAAGTTCTTCTACATTAAGTATGAACGGAGACTTTTCTCCAGTTATAGAATGGTCTTTAATAATTATAAGCATTATTTTAAACATTACTGCAGTTATAGGTTTATCACTACACGTCTTTGTATATCAACCTATGAAAAGATTTGAAGAAAATTTAAAAGGGACTTTCAAATAAAATAATTATATATGGGGTCCCGCCCCATGCCTATCAAGTTAAGAAATCCTTTGTTCCCTAAAATAAAAAAATGAACTGAACTTTCGGAGACAACTATAGAGAGATAAAATTTTCATTTTGGGGATAATCCAAAATATTGGCCTGATAGTGATATGTTGTGACCCCATTTAGTGAAATAAACTCATCTCATAACCTCTCATTTAAACGTATGATGAACTAGTTCCTCCCAATCTATAAAGGACAACTTATCTGTAATATGTTTTAATTCATCAGGAACTTCAACATAACATATTAATTCTAAACTGTTACCATCTGGATCATTGAAGTACACTGAAGCATTCCCTTGGTGTGGACGAATAAATGGCTCAATAGATTTTCCATTACCAAATGGGATCGCTTCAACTTGAATAGACTCTAGCCACTTTAAGGACTCTTTTAAATCTTCATATGAAACTCGAAAAGCAATATGTCGTAAAGAAGGATGGTATCGAGTTTCATACTCATTTCCTTCCCATAAACCAAGCCAACTTTTCCCTTTTTCAATCCAAAAGAAAGCAGTATCTTCATCACACCAAGCAAGTTCCAATCCTAATTTTCGGTAAAATTCAATTGAATTTTGCAAATTACTAACTGGTAAGTGCGCTTCATACAATCCCTCAATCATATAGTTCCCCCCTACTTTCTGTACTCTAATATTAAATATATCAGTGCGGGAACAATATTAAGTCCACTAAAAGTATTAAAATTCTATCCATCTTTAGAGGTAGTGTAATAAGGGACACCATACTTGCCAACCGATGTAGCCTTGGAATAAAGTTTGATTAAATTAACTTAATAACCTCTGTCGCTACCCTATTCTTCGTTATATTTCTGTTTTTAACTTTTCTTTTGTGAATTCTAAAGAATGTGATGGAATTGTTGTAGAATGATAGCTGTTTTAGGTGTGTATACTCATCGTTCGAGATACCGAAAAATTAGCTCTACTACTATACTGAAAATGTTTAAGACTTCTCTAAACTAAAAGGCATAAGCTCGGTACTGTACCGAACTCATGCCTTGCGATTTTGGAGCCGTTTCAATTCACCATTGCAGTTTTTCTTTCAAAATATGTATGAAGACGGTAATCACAAATTTCCTTTGTCCATCTAAATAAAAGATCCTCATCTTCTTTTCTAATATCCATGTTTAAAGAAAAAGAAGTTTCATCAAATGATAATAATCCCTTTGAACTACCGCTCCATTTCGTCATCGGCATTGTCGCAATTAACTTACTCACCTTTTCTTCATCATATTCCCACATACGCTGCGCTTGCTTATCGCTAAAATCAATACGCTTACGATATTCTTTTTCCATTAAGAAGTGGTGGAAAAACAGTGCTACTTCTTGTGGTGAAATTGGGTGATGCCACTTCTCTACTCCTCGTTGTAACATCGCCGACAGCAACAACATCTTATAACTTTTTGCCATCCCTGTTTTTTCTACTTCTTGTAGCCATGATTCATATCGCATAAAAACTTCTTTTTCTAGCTCTGTTAGCTCATCGTTCCAAGCTAAAAACCCTACATATGATTTAAACTCTTGACGGTACTCTTTACTCTCTTCTGTACCAAGCTTGTGTAACTCTAGGTAAGCTGGTCTGCGTCCTAATTCCAGTTTTACAGTTTGGTAGCTATGCAGCAATTTCTCTTTTCGCGGCATTCTTTTCTTCAGCAGCTCATCTAATAGCTGTTTTGCTTCTAACTCAAACTCTACTACACAACCATCTGGAAATATGTTTTCTGGACCGCCGCCCTTAGTCATACCTCCATCAACACGAAGCATCTGCATTTTTACATCCGCATTTCGGTAATTAGCGATTAAATCAATAACAACACAGTACTCTTTTTTCTCATGCAATCGTAATCCACGACCAATTTGCTGTGTGAAGATTGTTAATGATTCTGTCGGACGAACAAATAAAAGCGTATCTACAGAAGGAATATCAACACCTTCATTAAATAAATCAACCGTAAAGATTGCATCAAGTTCCCCGTTATCTAGTAAAGCAATTGCCTCTTCTCTTGATACATCTTTCGTTCCAGAATGAAGAGAAATTGTCTGATAGTCATTACGATTAAAATATGATGATAAGAAATCAGCCTGACGAATGCTAGAACAGAATACAATCGTTCTCGTTTTCTTATATTTCTTCCATGCTTCTAAAATATTGTCGGCTAACTCTTCTTTTAGCTGCACTCCTGCTAACTCTTCACTATCATATTTATTACCAAGCCAGCGCACATCTGAATAATCTGTGTCATCGTACACGCCGTAATAATGAAATGGAGACAACCAACCACGCTGAATCGCTTCCATAAAATCAATCCGATACGCAACGTTCCCATCACAAATCGAATAAATATCACGGAAATCATTACGATCCGGTGTAGCCGTTATTCCTAATAAAAAGTTAGGAGTAAAATAATCTAACACCTTTTGATAACTATTTGCTGCGGCGTGATGGAATTCATCGACAATAATCAAATCAAAATCATCAGGAGAAAAGTTTTCTAAATGACGCTTCCTGCTTAACGTTTGAATAGATGCAAAAATAACGTCTCGTTCTCCTTCTTTTTTCCTCCCATTATAAATTCCTGTTGTCTTATCGTGGATCACACGTTGAAAAGATTTTTCCGCTTGATTCAAAATTTCTTCTAAATGTGCAATAAATAAAACCCGCTTAAACCGCTGCGCGAAAAAAGCAGCTAAATACGTTTTCCCAAGACCCGTTGCCATTACAACCATCGCCTTGTTATAACCTTCTTCAAGCGTATTTTCTAATTGCGCTAACGCAGGAACTTGTGCAAAGCGAGGTGCAATTGCTGTTTCATATGGAGCTACAGGATCTTGTTCCACACTCGCTCCTGCATTCATCTTATAATCTTCACCCGCAGAAGGAATCGTCATCTCAATCTCTTCTTGCTTCGTCCATGTTCGAACTAAATCTGGATGCTTTTGATGAAACTCCTCATACTCTTGTCTGTACTGTTTAATTGTTTCTACATTCACCGCAATTGTTGATTCATGCGTATGAACATGTAAAAACTGATCAATGGCTTCTGAAAATGTATCCTCATCTACACTTTCTCTTACAAGTAAGCTCCATTCCACACCACTTGTTAATGCCGACTTTGACATATTCGAAGACCCAACAATCATTACACCATCTATCTCATGCTCAAACAAATACGCCTTCGGATGAAAGGACTTCCCTGCACTTTTCCACAAACGAATTTCAATACTTGGGTGAATTTCATATAACTTCTCGAGTGCATCAGGCTGTGTAATATACAAGTAATCACCTGTACAAATCTTAATATCAACGCCCTGCTCTGCTGCCTTTCGTAATGGCTCCGCCAAAACATTCACACCAGACTTCATTACAAATGAAGTTAAAATATAGACTGCTTTCGCCTCATCTATATATCTCTCTAACTTATGTAATAAATTGCTCGTAATAAGTTGAACATTAGTCATCATTTACCTCAATTAAAAAGATGCGCTCTTGAAACCCGCCGCGTTTTTCTGCTTTTTGCTTACGTACCTTCTCGATATCTTCTAATGTCACACCTTCATACTGTGCTAGTGCATTTACAAGTTCCAGTAAATCAGCTAATTCTTCTACTTTATGTTCTGGAGTTTCTGCTTCTAGATATTCGGCTAATTCTTCCTGTGTTTTTTTACATACTTCTTCTATGTATTCTTTTTCATTTAGGATTCTTGTTGTGAGTGTTTTTCCGTTGTTTTCGATGATTTCTGGAATGCGGTCTCTTACTAGTTTGTTGTAGGTTGGCATTGTGATTCCTCCAATACTTCTATTTTGATTTTATTATACCACACAGAATTTGCTATTTTTCTTGAAGTGAGCGTGTAATAGATACAGTAAAATTCACGTTCTTCGTAGGTAAGACAAGCTGTGCTTTTCATGCTCATACATATATTATTAAAAGCCTAAAAGGAGAATACTTGTATATATTATCGATCAAAAAATCAATACGTATATGAGTTAAAAAGGCTTAAGATTAATGATTATAAGGGGTATAAGTTGGAGGAACAGAGGATTACAACCTCTATGTTGACAGGGTGGAGGTCGCTGGTTCGAACACATTCGAGATCATAATGAAATCCATTGATATTCACGGAGGAGGTTCTTATATATAGCACTAACTAAATGAAATGGTACTTTTGGTGAAAAATAGAAAAAATCCTATATTCCTATTATTCATAAAAATAAAACCGCCCTTGCAGACGGTTTTACTTTACACTTATACGTCTACTTCCTCTAACCCCATTGCCATGTCATTTAATACGTTTTCTTTCAAATAAAGAAACGCTGCTTGCTCTTCTTTCGTCATACCACGAAAATCATGTATTCCATCTAGCAATAACCAACTCGCATCACCTATAATATTCCGATATCGCTTCCGTTCTATCTCGTTAGGTATCATCGTGAGCATTTCCT
Organism: Bacillus cytotoxicus; assembly: GCF_023715645.1. Taxonomy (GTDB): domain Bacteria; phylum Bacillota; class Bacilli; order Bacillales; family Bacillaceae_G; genus Bacillus_A; species Bacillus_A cytotoxicus_A. The sequence continues at coordinate 5,020 of NZ_JAMBOP010000021.1, forward strand.
CTACACTAGCAATTGAGTATCTACGTTTTACACCATCGATAAAATATATGGAAATGTAATCAACCGCTTTATTAATTTCGAAATAATATGTATTATTACCACACTTCACTTCTGCAATATGCAATATTAACTCCTGTCCTTCTGATACAGATATTTTACACTTCGCCAACTGCTTCATTTTCTTCTCTCCTTTACTATAATTTGTTCCTCTATTACATATGAAATTTTAGCACTTTGAAATTAACGAAATGTAAATACAGTATAAAATTTCCATTAACGATGGTTAAATTTGCTTTCATATATTGTCATTTTGTTAAACTTAATTCTATTTACAAGAACCTTTTTGGTATCACGAAATCTAAATTTCTCTACGAAGATGTGCTTGTGCGAAATTTTGATGAAACTCCAAAAGCATCGCTTTCAGATATAGTCATAATAAAAGAGTCGATGTTTATTATAAAAACATCGACTCTTTCTATTAGAATTCCTTTAAGTCAATAACTTGCCCATTCAAACCATCTAAATCTAATTTATATATGAGTTCACTAATATGTTTAGGCAATTGTCCATCAATAAAACTTTCTGGTACGATTTTTGGAAAGCTTTCATTGACTTCATATTTCATTACTTCGAGCAGGCGGTATGATTTTGTACGAACTTCACTGCCAATTGGGTATTTTAGTTTTTCAAGTGCACGTTCGATTTCTGATTCTTCTACGTTCAATTCTACTAATTTTGTAACCATATCTTGAATCGAAATACCATACACAGCAGGCTCAAAACGATAAAATAACAAATATGTTGCTTTTAACTGATATTGACTATTAATTGTAATTTGTGAACCATAACGTGCTACAGTCGATTTCACCTCATAGCAACCATCATTACAATTAAAATCAACGGAACCACCAAATGGCCCTACCCAAGAAACACCTTTTTCTTGTTTCAACAAATAATAGTAACTTAGCATTTCAGCTATTACGCTATAAGCTGCTTTTTCAATATTGGCATTGCCCATCAGTTCTTTCATCGCATGCCACCAAGAAATCGGGCTCTGTTGAATCTCTTGATACGATTCTGCATCAAGTACCTTCTCTAAAAAGCCAGCACAAATTATCGCAAAATCATCGTATAACCTCGGATGATCAGATACAAGCATTAATAAATGGCGTTCTTCACCACCAAGTACATATTCCTTCGTATAATAAGAAATGCTGGCGAACTGCTCATTTATATGTTTATCTGCTGGGATTTCAATGGCAACACCTTGCATACCATCAATTTTCACAATCCAATAATACTTCTCTTTTAATGTAATGGAACGTTTTGCAGATGTTCGAAAATAAGCGAAGCCCTCTCTAATTTTTTGTATGGTTTCCATATACTAGACTCTTTTCTCCAATTTTGCTAAAGTCATTTAAAAAATACTTATACAAACCTGTTACGTATGTTTCTATGCCACCTTCTACTAAACTTGGCTCAATCATATTTAACCTTGCCGTATTTAATTTTAAAACACGACGAAATAATTGTGGCACTTTGCTACTAGCATGTACTTTATACTGACGCATCATTTCGCGTGTTAATTCCACACGATAACCACCACTACCTGAACGGTCGAGTAGCTGAAGGATTTCATCTGCCGAATTTCCTTTTAATGTATCGAATGTTTCTTCCTCTGTTCCTTGCCAGGAAAGATGAATATACCACCAAATACTTTTCAACCAAATACGGCGTGTTCCTTTATAAAAACGTTGATCATTCATCCCAAAACGTTCGTATACTAAGTCAGGAAATACTTCCAATGATAAATAACGCCACATCTCATCTTGAGCTGCCAGTCTCTCGTTAAATCCGTAGTCTTCTTTTAGCACGCTATACAATAGCAATCCCATATGTAAATCAAATGCATAAGAATTAATTTTCTTCATTTCATCCATTAAAAACATTTTCTTTTCGTTCATTATGATTTCACGCAACTTATCAAAAGGTGCTTTGACTTGGTGTGGTGCACAGTTTTCTGATTCGGTTTCAATTTGTTGAAATTTAAATTTTGCTTGAGCTTTTGTATAGACTACATTTTCCCACACTACATTTCACCTTTCTTTACTCGTGTTTCTAAATCTTTGCGTAGAGACATCGCTAGTTTTTCTGGCGTATCGAAATCCCAATTTAATGTTGTTTTAAAATAATGCATGACTTGCCCGATAGAACCTTCTTCGCAGTTTCTCCCACCCTGAATATCTTGCCAATCCGGACATTCCATCAAGTTTTGCAAAATAAGTTGCAAGGCTCCTGCTAAAAACTCTACATATAATGCTTGATCAAGCTTCGTTTTCGGGTTTTGAATCGATGCGAATGCAACATGTGCTTTATTTAAATAAATCGCGATATATTCTTTATCAAACGGCTCGACTAACGGCTCCGAATAATTGAAATCGACATACCATAAAGGTTTATCCGGTTCATTTACAACAACAATCGGGAATGTCGAGCCAGCCCCATCTAAAATGACAACCCATTCTACTAACTTACCTAAAATTGTACCCGGTAGTTGTGCTTGTCCTCGCATACTATTACAGCTCGCCTTTTTCAAATAAACAATAAGCGAAATATGTACTTCATCAAATAATTTATCCTTTAAGAAATAATAATCAATAGGAATAATCACATCATTTGGCGTTATACTTGTAATCGTTGCACTCGGGATCACACCGCGCTGAGAAGATTGCTTTGACAACCATTGCAATGCAATCCCTAACTCTGCATCAGCATTGGCCAATTGCGTAGGACCAAATAAACTAGAAGGATTACCTAATATTACATTGCCTGAGAGCCCAAAACCTTTTTCTACATAATCCCAGCTATCGTCATCATTACTCAATAATGTTTTATACTCATAGTCTTCAGTTTGATTGAGAACTTTCTTTGAACTATCTTCATCTCTATAAAAGAACTGCAAATCTGTCGATACATTCAACAACTCTTCCATAGCCTCATCATAAAGACGATTCATGCTAACCTTATTAGCCATTGTCTACACTTCCTTCTGGCTTCATCAACATTTCGACTTGTACATGAGGGTCAGTACAAGTGAATACTAAAATGCCTGAACATTCTACAGGCACATCTTTTTTCTCAATACGTACAGCATGCAACACTTTGCTATCACTTTTTTGAGCCTCGGATCGCCCCAATAGTCCAACCGTATCTGGGAAAGAAATAAGCGTAATTTGCGCTGGGAATGGTGTCCCTACACTATCTTCTGATTCCCAATCTGCTGCTGAGATTTTCCCCCCTTCGGAAGCAACAAATAACTCTATTGTAAAAACAGCGACATTTTTCGCTAATTTCAATTGAAAGTGAACTTCTAAAGCACCAGTATCTAAATATTTTTGTAATGCAATCGTAAAACTATTGCCGCGCCCCCCTTTATTTATAGGGTTTCTTTGACCTCCAGCTCGATTACGACTCGACGCACGCCGACCAAATCCAGTCGGTGGCAATAGCAACTTTCCGACATTACGTGCTAATATATTCACCCCTTGCTTTTCTTTCAATTCTTCCTTTGTTTCATAGGAAGCTTTCATCTTTCGGCGCACTTGTGAACGAATTTTCTCTACAATATCAAATGGCTTACTTTTGATAATAATATCCGTCCAAGACGTATGATCCGCCATCTCGCTTTTTCTTAAATACGCCTCTAAGTCAATGATATCATCATCTGGATTAAGTAATTTCATATTGGAATTTGGCACAAAAATAGCAATCAAATATTCATGATCCTCCGTTGCACCAAGTCCTTTACACCATTCGCCATCCGTCTCGTAATTGACAATCATTCCTGGTCTTCGTGTATAAGCCATCAATGGTGCATTTTGCTCACCCATCGGATTTTTTTCATTCACACATGTAAACGGACTCGGACCATTCAGTGGTGCTAGCATATCTAGCTCCTTCTTCGTGAACTTTTTATATGCTACTCGCCCCGCATTATTTACTTTATTATGTTCAAAATAATTACGAATTTGAATATCATTGACAAAATAACGATTTGATTTACCACCGAGTACAGCTGCGTTGTACATCATTTGTAGTTCAAGGAATAATGGTAAGAAATCATCCTTTTCCAGTCTCTCTCCATTGACATGTCCATCTAGATATTTGCCATAAGTATATTTTTTGTTAGCTAATCGCGGTGCATACCAACGTTGCATCGCTACACGAATGTAATCAACTGCATTGGATTCCCATGGTTTATTTTCATCCGGATGAATCTCATGTTTAATAAGTAACTGCCGCTCATCAATAAACGGAATAATAATTTTCGTCCCTGTACGTTCCCCTTCGAATGGTTTAATAGAGAATGATTGTAAAATATCACGAATCGTCGCTTCATCTGTAATTGGGATTGTATCATAACTATCTGGTGCTGCACGTTGACCCCACCAAGCAATTCCGCTCGAGACTTTCCTTTCAGAATTTGGAATAATTGTATCTAGTAATTTCTCGTTTTCTACTAATGTCACAGCTAAACGATGCTCGTACTGACCATCGTCATTTAAAATACGTGAATAGTAAACAACCAAACCAATGCCTACACGGAAATAGACAGTCTTCCCTAATCCCCAAGACCCACCAGCACCTGGTGTTTCTTGCGCCATACTAATCCCATAAATCAGTTTGAAAATATTTCCGTTTGGCGAATGTTTAAAGTCTAATGAACCCGTTAATCCAGTTGTGTTGGCATCTTCAATATAAATCGCTTTTTGTGGAGAGGCTCCAAACTTTTCGTTTAATCGATCTGTAATTCCATCTAAATGCTTAGCAAAGCTTGGAACATTAACATCCTTGATCCCAACGTCCACATACACAGAATCGTGCCCTTCTACAAGAATACCCGCATCTAAACTATTTTGCACAGCTTCACGTACAAGTAAATCTAAAATCGGCAAATCGTTATTTTGAATAAGTTTTAATAATGAATTACCCGATTGGGACATCTTTCCAAATTCTGCAATCTCGATTTGCATTACTCTTTTCCTTCTTCCATTTCAGACTCACCCATTAGGTTTTCAATACAAATCGACAATTTTGTCGCCAAATTTTTACCCGAACGATATCCTGGCACAAATAAACTAACACCAATTAGATCTTCTGAAGCATTTAAGTTATAACGTCTATTAGCTTCTTTTGTATTTGAACTTTTCCCTTTTTCAAATTTCGACTCTTGGTCAATACGATATAAAAGCAGCTGCGGCGTTAAACCAAGCCCAGCAGCTTTACGCAGTTCATTAACAACACTTTTCTTTGGTTGTTTTTGATCAATTTCTTCTAATTGATCTTCGATACGTGCTCGCTCTGCTTTCCCAGCTTGCGTTAACTTGAATTCCTCTTGAATCGATTCATATATCTCTTTCGTCATATCTGCATATAAATCCGATGGTGCACGTAACACACCAATATTAATTTTTGCGCCAGTTGCAGAACCACGACGACTACGTGTAATTAGCCCTACACCACGACCACCGACTGTCCATTGTTTTTTATGTGAGTCATCATCTAACTTACCGCTACCAGATAACACGACGTTCCAATTTGTAAAGCCGGCTTCCGCTTCTTTCTTTTGATACCATTCAAAGAAGGGTTCCATATTGTAGAATTCGCTCTGTTCATTAAACTTGAATTTACGGAAAAAGTCATCCATAATTTGTTGGAACGGCACATCTTCCCAATAAAGACCACGACTATTACGCGTTTCGTTTGGCGTGTCTAGACGATTTAAAAAGTGCTCTGTTACTTCGATGTTTTGTCTTTGAATGGCTGCATCATCATCAAATAAAATTGTTTGACTCGATGTCCCAGAGAAGTCTAAATCAATTTCTTCTGCACTTTGCATACGATTTTTTGCTGTGATACGTAGCCATGATAGTTTTGGTGAGTTTTTAATTTTTGGTCCGTACTCGTTGGCATCCATACCTTCTAAAATATATGTTTCAATATCCTCACGCAGTTCTTCCTCAAGTGTCGCCATAAATCTAAACTTCGCCTCTGTATCCGTTGTTAACCAAATACGTGGTAACATTTCATAGCCTTTACGATAACCAAAGAAACGCCCCATTTGCAATAATGTATCTACCTGAGAAGTCGTACGAAGGAAATATGTACTTACTAATCCTTCAATTGTTAAACCGCGTGATAACGTACTACCGCCAATAACAATAAATGCTGGCGCTGGTGCTGGATAATTCGGTGATTTCATATCTGGATAAGCTAAACGGACATGCTCTAAATCTTCCGTGATCCCATTATTTGCACAGTTATCGATACATAAATGAAGACCGTCATGATATTCCAATCGTTTTGTATCTTCTAACACATTTATATGAGAAGGATGATTACGGATTAAACGCTTTAACTCTTCCTCAATTTTTTCAAATGGCGGATAGCCTTTCACATTATCTTTATTTGGGTACACTTCAAATTCCATTTCGAAATCTTCTTTTGTAAACTTTTTCTGTTCTTGTTCATATAGTACACGACACGATTTAATAATTTCCACTTTCGATGTACTATGAAAATAACTGTTAATTAAATCCGCAAAAATTTGATGATGTATTTGCTTTTGACCCGTATGTACAAGCATACTAATCGGCTTTTTATATTTACGATAACGCATAATCGAAGTCGCTAATAAAAACCAATGAAGTGCATCTTCAAATGATTTCGGTAAATAAAATTCCTCTTCTTTATGGATACTCTTGACTAAATCACGTTCATTATTTGTAATTTCACGGACCATTGGTAACCCACGATAATATTCATCACTCTCTAATCCAAAAATTTGTTTTGCACCAAAATATTCTTTCGCTGGATTTAGTACCGCAACAAAATCACGTGGATATAGGGACTCTTCCGAAGCCTCATTTAAAAAGTTAGCATAAGGTGTAGCTGTGTAACTGATGTAATTCATACTTAACGGTTTCGAACCATCATTTGCTTGAATATTCACTAGCTCTACAATTGCTTTATTCAATGCTGTACGTTCTGCCAATGAATCATTTACATCATTTGTATTGATTCCGCCTTGGTCCGATTCATCATCAATGATTAAAATACGCATTTGCGAAAGCTTTTTGCCATCTTCTTTTAACCAAAGGATTAAATCATTTAAACGTGTTTTATTTTTCAAACATACATTTAAGTAACGCTCACGTGACCCCTTATTTAATAAAAGGCTGCTGACTTTATGCGAAGAACCTGGCTTTAATGAAAGCTGACTTAAACGTTCCCAAGAAAGATTACCTGACGTTTTTAAATCACTCATTAAACGATGTTCTGTTTGTTTACGCAAATTTTCGATTGTTCCGGATAAAACAATAAATAAATTAAACTCCCAATCAGCAGCCATTGCCATTAATCCAGCCATACTTGCTGTTTTACCAGACTGCACATGACCAATAGTTAAACCTTTGATCGGATTCTCAGTCTCTACTCGTAGCTTTCTTAAAATACTGATTGTTGTATTTTCAATATCTTTTACCGATTCATCAGTCCAGCCTTGTTGGATTAGCTTGTTCTTATATAATTGCCAACTACTCGCCGCGCCACCTGGGATCGTCAAATCATTATCTTGACGACGACTTAAAATACGATTATTGTAAATTTTCTCTTCAATCATTTGTTCACGCTCTGCTGCTTCACGCAAAAACTCTACAATCGCTAACCAAATTGGTGCATTCAAATCTTCAGGAATCATATCATCTTCTTGTAATTGTTCGAGTTTATTTTGTAGCCCTTCTTCATCCTGCTTGCCGTAATATTTAATAAAATCCCAGTCGCGCCCTTTATTACGCAACTTTTCGACTACCATTCGATGCTCATCATATTTTGGAGAAGAAAAATCGTTCATCACGTTTATCATGTCCATTATTATGTACCTCTCTTTCTATCTTTTAAAAATACTTCATTATTTCATACATAATACTAATCTCATTTTAACATTTTAATATAGTAAAAAAGCAGCAAATTGAATTGCTGCTTTTTTTCATATTATACTTATAAAATTTAGTAACTACTCAGCTATACCTTTTAGAAATTTAGAAAAGGGTATGATTTTAGTGAAGATGTGTCTTTCTATTACTTATAAATTCATTTTTTGGCATATAGACTGCTGTCATACAAACACAACAGGAGCCTGCACTTATTGTCTACTTTTGTTTTCAAGCCTTGCACGTGGCAATCGAGTAGGAGGGGGTGATTAACCCCCGACCTCTCACACCACCGTACATACGGTTCCGTATACGGCGGTTCAAATCAAGTCTGACGCAGATATTCGTAACGTAAATATAGACTTCTGAGCCCTTGACGACTCCAATAGGAGTTGTCAAGAGTTTTGCTTACTATCGGACTGTTACTCACTCGCCAATACCCCTTGCGCGAGTTCCCCCATTCATACGCCTTCTGTGACGAAGCACCTAGCTTTTTCAGGTTCTTTGTCCTCGTCCTAGGCAGTTTCCACATTTTCCACACGCATTGTCGAAGTCTCCTCCGAATCCACGAGTCTAATTGTTGGATGATACTCCTCGTATCAATTAGCGCAAAATATCCTAGCCATCCAGTCAAGTATTGGTTTAGTTTCTTGATCCTATCTCCCATTGAGATACTCCGCTTTCGTGAAGTTAATTCTCTTATTTTCGCTTTCACGCGTTTTAATGTTTGTTTTGCTAGACGAATTTTAGGATTTTTACCGTTCCTAGTAAATGTGAATCCTAGGAATTTACGGTTCCACGGGCGGTCATACATGGACTTTTCCTTGTTTACTTTCAGTTTTAATTTCCCTTCAATAAACATAGTAATGCCTTCCATAACACGTCTCGCAGCTTTCCTTGAACGCACAAAGATATTACAGTCGTCTGCGTACCTTACGAAATGAAGGTTCCTATCCTCCAATTCTTTGTCTAGTTCATCTAACATAATATTAGATAGGAGTGGACTTAAAGGACCACCTTGTGGGGTTCCTTCCACGCTTCGTTGAAACATACCACCAATCATAATGCCTGATTGAAGGAATTTCCGAATGAGCTTGAGTAGTATTCTGTCTTTTATCCTTCGCTCTAGAATCCCCATGAGTTTATCATGGTTGACTTTATCGAAGAATTTCTCTAAGTCTATATCAACTACCCATGTATATCCGTCTTGGATATACAATTTTGCTTTTCGTACAGCTTGATGACCTTGCTTATTTGGACGAAATCCATAACTATTATCTGAAAAGCCAGGGTCATATATACGCGTGAGCACTTGGGCGATTGCCTGTTGAATAAATCGGTCTCGAACAGTTGGAATACCTAATAACCGAACACCACCGTTTGGTTTCGGGATTTCGACACGACGAACGGGTTCTGGTTCGTAGGTTCCATTCACCAGGGATTCTTTCAATTGATGCCAATGGTCTAGGACATACGGTCGCAGGTTTTGGACTGTCATTTTGTCTACACCATGACTTCCCTTGTTTCTCTCTACTCGCTTTAATGCTTGTATTAAGTTGTCTCGTTCTAGAATCTGATTCATCAACATTGTTGCGTTCCTTTCTACGTGAACAAGTTGTTCTATTTATACCCCTACATACTCAGCCCTCAAGAAGTCCCCCGTGTATTCACCACTTCCTCCTTCAAGTAAGTTCCTTTATAGAATTGTCTGCTTCATCATATATAGTGATAGTCTAGTTCTTGTTCTTCTTCATTTGTTCAGCCCTTCCTTGAATTCTCGAGTATTCAAGTACTATGGCTTCTGATGATTCAACCACTCATCGCTGAATGGGTTACTAAGTGTACTTAGCTTGTTCATCAGACCTCCCCGGGTAAGAATGTACTCTTTCACTCCATGTCCCCACTTCATTTACTCTGTATCACCTTTGGCAGTAAGAACTTTGTCTTGTTCCGCAGACTCATTCAATGATACCTAGCCTTGTATGAAGTTCGTGTTCCTTGGGGCAGAGTTTTGCCGCCGACTTCCTTCAGATTCCACGTCACCATGGACACCCTTGTCTTAAGCTAACCCCTACTACTGCCTTCGAGGCTCGGGACTTTCACCCTAGAGAATACACCCATGCCGGGCGCACGGAAAAGGCCCTGACCGCTCCTATGCATCGCCAGTCCCTCTCGACCATTTTAAAAAATGCTTTTCTGTCGGTTTTTCATAAAGTAACTGGGTAGTTACAAAATTTATATTAATTTTCATGTATATATTTTAATAAAGCATTGGCAATTCCCCTACTCATAAGCGGTGGAACTGAATTACCAATCTGCATATAAGTTTTTGTAAAAGAACCTTTTAAAAAATAATCGTCTGGAAAAGATTGAATTCTAGCTGCTTCCCTAGGTGTTAATCCCCTAGCTTGAGTCGGATGAACATACATATTACAATCAAATTTCATATGTGCTGTGATTGTTTTACACAGTTCCTTATACACCAATTTAAAATACTTATCTTTAAAGATATGATTCCTATTTTTATAAGGCATAATATCCGCTATTTTAGGATCATCAGACTTATCTCCTTGATGCATACGGCCAAAGATTTCAATATCCCTATCATTATTATAACGGGCTTTATGATTAAAAATTATATTGCTGTCTTCATCATTAATCAAAGATAAGTATTCATTTTTTTGATAATTAGGGTGTACAGCAACTTTCATACCACTTTCTTCTGTATCTAAATCCGTTGCATTTTTAATTCGTAAAGCTTCTAGTTTAGGAAGATCTCTAATTGCATCTTCAAGAACAAATCTTTTTGATGAAAAATTATTTTCAAGATTAATCTCGTCAAAAATAGAAGCATTGTTAATCCCTATTCTATTCCCAATAAAAATTAATCTTTTTCTGTTTTGAGGAACTCCAAAGTCAGCAGAATTCAGTATTTCATAATGGACATCATAACCAATAGAAGCAAAATCCTCTACAACTTGTGCTGCTACTGAAAGCATTCCAGTTACATTTTCCATTACGAAAAACTTTGGCTGTACGTTTCCTACAACTTTCACAAAGCTTTTATATAATTTATTCCGTGGGTCATCAATTATTCGTTGACGGTTCGCGGTACTAAAACCTTGACAAGGTGGTCCCCCTATTACTACATCTATGTCTTTAAACCTCAATTTACTTTGTATCTCATCAATAATATTATTGATATCATCCTCATAAATAAACTCGTTTGGAATTTCTGGATGATTAAAGGAATACGTCTCTATACAAGCTGGTTCAATATCATTTGCAAATGCAATTTTAAATCCTAATTGCTTAAAACCTAAAGACATTCCTCCTGCACCACAAAATAAATCAACTAGTGTAGGTTTGTTTGCTATTTCTTCTTTTTGCATCAAATTTAATCGACAATGCACACAATATTTGTGTACCAAACATGGCTGATCTTTACTATGATTAATTTTGCTTATCAACGAAACGAATACATCAGAACTAACATTCAAGTTATCTTCAACAAAAGCTAACAACGCTTTAAATTCACTACCATTTTCAATAATCCCTAATTCTAACAGGATATTAATAATTTCTTTTTCACTCAAGTTACCTGCACTTGATTTTGTTTTTTCCAAAACACCGATTAATTCTTTTAATTCAGTAATAAAAGCTTTTTTTAATTTATTACTGGTAATTTCCATGAATTTGCAATTCATTAATATCACCAACTTGTCCATTAATTGTGTTTAATATTTGCATTGCGAGGTGATATGCTACATTAACAGTTACAGCATTTCCAAACTGTTTATAAGCTTGACTATCAGAAACCACTATTTCATAATCTGGATTTTCTTGGAACCCTTGCAAGCGAGCACATTCCCTCGGAGTAAGTCTTCTAACTGCAGTTTTCCCAGCCTCTTCTGCCAATTGACTAGGCTGTGTCACATAATTATCTTGACTAGCTCTATGCATCTTTGCCATAGTTGCACACAAGGGGCGAGCAACACTTAAATCGATTTCGGCTTTCGCTCTATAAGTCTTGGTCCCTTCAGCAAGTATAGTTGGCAATATTTTATGAGATAAATAATACTTACTTGGTACATTTTCCTCTAAGACATCTTGTAATGTTTTAACTAAAGGAATCGGTTGAGGAAACTCAAATTGTACATTTAAATCTTCCCTAAAACCTACAATAAAAATACGATTACGGGTTTGAGGGACACCATAATTAGCACTATTTAATACTTGAGCGTGAATGTTATAACCAGCAGTTCGTAACTTTTCTGTTATCACCGCATAGGTTCTTCCATTATCATGTGTTGTTAAAGTTCTAACATTTTCTAAAACCACTATTTTTGGTCTATGATGTAAAATAATTTGTTCAATATTAAAAAATAAGGTTCCTCTTGTATCATTAAATCCTTGTTGTTGTCCCATCATGCTAAATGGTTGGCATGGAAAACCACCGATTAGTACATCATGACTAGGTATCTCAGTTACCTCTATATCATTTAAATCGCCATGAACAATATGTTTTCCAATATTATGTTCATATGATTGAACAGCAAATTTATCAAAATCATTGGCCCAAATCACATTAAATCCCGCTTGTATAAAGCCTAAATCTAATCCGCCACAACCACTAAATAAAGATACAACATTCACTTGATTTCACCTCTCCTATGAATATAATCAATTATCCAATCTCTAATCACAATTGATGCATACTCATTATTTTTATGAAGCATATTCATAAATTCTTCTTTTAATTGAGGTTCAATCGTTACTTCTATCTTTGCAGTTTTCTTTTTCCCTTTCGGTCTTCCTACAGATTTATCACTCAAATTGATTACTCCCCTAAAAATCGAAAATACGTTCCAATATTAACACATTTACATCAGGGTGTAAATTTATAAAAGTATAAAAATCATATAGAAATTTACCCCAAAATGTAGGTTATTATGATATTTTATTTATAGTAACTTTATATAATTCAATATAGTTGGAGGAGAATATGAGTATTCCATTTAATGAGGCATTACAACACTTAGAACATTTAATAGGGAGTAAAGTTCCAGGCTTACTTCCTAGACTTAGTTTATCCAGTGATACATACGAAGGCATTTTTATAAAGCAGTTAGCAGCCTCTAACACTCTTAGTGATCCTAATAGAACGGGATCACAATATCATATTGCATTAAGCAATAATGCAGAGATTAATTTTTTCCCTTATATCGACAACTATGTAAAAATGATTAACGTTGATGAAGGGTATTCATCTGAACCATTCAAAAGAAGATACGGTTTTAAAGTAAATATTAAGTTATTCAAAGAGAATTTAGAGTATCTAACAGGACAAGCTTCAACAGATATAAACTGTTTTACTACTCACTACATTAGTCGAAATGGAAAACAATCAGAGTTAGGGTCTATCTCAACAGATTCTCCAGAATTCACAGAATTTAGGCGTTTATTTTTAGCAGATGATGTCCTAATTTTCCTTAAGCATAAACAAACTTTCCAATATGATACTTTGCTTATAAGAAAAAGCGATTATTCTAGTTTCGAAGACATTTCCCCTAAAATATTCGTTCAATATTCTGGGTTTAGACCTTCTTCCAATCCCTCCAGTCTAGTTGATAGGGAAACATTAACTCCAGAAAATTTTGGAACCCCAGGACTAAACCTAATTGTATACGGTGCACCAGGAACTGGGAAAAGCCACCACTTAAAAGAAGAATACGGTGAGGATTGCCTGCGTGTTACTTTTCATCCAGAATACACTTATCAAGATTTTGTAGGCTGTCTGAAACCAAAAAATGAGGATGATAAAGTAACTTATAAATTCTCTCCTGGTCCTTTCGCAAAGATTTTGAAGGAAGCATACCAAAGCTTAGGACATGCCTCTAAAACTTTAATAATTGAAGAGATTAACAGGGCGAACACAGCTGCCGTTTTTGGTGACCTATTCCAATTGTTAGATCGAAATGCCGAGGGATTTAGCGAATATGGCATCGAAAATGATGACTTGCTTACATATTTAAATGAAGATACCAATTTAGAGCTAGATAATATTAAAATTCCTTGTAACTTAAATATTGTTGCCACTATGAATAGCGCAGACCAAGGGGTCTATTTAATGGATTCTGCTTTTAAACGGAGATGGAAATTTAAATATATTCCTATTGATTTTAAAGAAAACGATGATATTTGTAAGACAGAACTTATCTATGCTAATACAGAATTTACTTGGAAAAAGTTTATTGAACCAATAAATTTGAAACTAGCTACATTAAAAATAAATGAGGATAAGCATATTGGTCCTTACTTTATGAAAAAAGAAGAAATCGAAGATAGAGAAGTATTTGCATCAAAATTACTAATGTATCTTTGGGACGATGTACTGAGACACCAAAGAGATCAAATGTTTAGACAGGATAAATACCTTATATTTTCACAACTATTAGCAGGGTTCTTAAATAACGAAGATGTTTTCAAAAGAGACATCTTTAACCTAGCTACAGAACCAACGGCTGATGCAAATGAATGAGCCTAAATTTTTTATAGAATATGAATGGAATACCATAGATACACCTGTTCCAAAAAAATTCTATGAACTAGGTCTATGCGAAAAACTTAAAGACCAAATAAGATTTAAATTTGTTGGTTTTAGTACTTATAAAGAGAACCTATTTATAGTGTTTCCTAAAGGTTTTCAACTATCAACAGATATTGATATTAATAAAGAAAAGGCTAAATTATTATTACAAACTTTAATTAAATATGAGAAATCAACGCTTGAAAATCATTTTCTTGGTGACGGTAATGACGTAATAGCGGAATCCTTCTCCAGCATAGCTCGGCTTGTCGAAGATTACCAAAACTTTGGAATCATTAAATTCCAAAAGAGAAAACAAGAAATTAACGGTAAAGGGCGCATAAATTGGGGGAAGACAATAAAACAAACTCAACCTTACATACAAGGAAACGTCCCCTTATACTTAGATTTGATAACTAGCCGAACTCAATTTTTTTCTGAACATGAGATTTCTTATATTCATGAATATGTTCTTCATCGTATTTCCTTACAATTTGGATGGTTGTTTGATTTTAAATTCTATCCAAACAACATTGAAGAATTATTTAACACAGAACATATGATTTATATATTAACAAATGCACTTAGTCAAACTTTTGTAGAAAGAGAAATTAAACTTTTTAAAGAGTTAATCAGCTACTTAAAAAAAATCAGCCAAGAAGACTCAAATACACTTTCAATATATGTTACACAATATTTCCATAACATTTGGGAACTAATGTGTGCTCAGATATTCGAAGATGATAAATCTCTTCATAAGCTCGTACCTAATCCATACTGGGTAGTAGATAATAAAGAATATGAAACAAAACAAATTCCTGATATACTTTTCAAAAAAAATCAAGAACTATATGTATTAGACGCAAAATACTATAGAATTAAAGAGGGATTGGATAAATTACCAGGATGGAAAGATATTGTTAAACAGCTATTCTATGCGCAATCATTTAAAAATAATGGATTTGCAGAAAACAACACTACCTTCCAAGATATCCATAACATATTTCTATTTCCTTCTACCTGTGTAGAAACAATTAGACATTTCGGTTTTGCTGCGGTAAAAGAATTAGAAGATAAAAACACAGGTTTTGGAAAGATACTCGCTTTTGAACTAGATGTCGAATTTGCTTTAAGTACTTATGTATATGCAAATGAAACTAGTCTACAAAATAAGCTAGTAAATAACATAGCTGAACTCACCTAAATTTCTAGGTACAATATTAAGAGGTAGTATTGAAATCGCTACCCCTTAATATTGAAATCATTTATATCCTCACACTAGCGTCGCATTAAAATAATTCAACCTAAAACATTAATCTGAATTTTCTTTCATCTTAATTCTCCATAAAAAAATCCTTTATAATGGTTTGGTGGTAGTAACCGATCCAAATCCAAAATAAAGGACACCACATGGATAAGATTACACGAAAAACAACAACACCATTGAAAATTATAGATTCGAGTACATTACCATTGAATTTGAAAAAGCATCAATGGGCGGAATTTCGTCAAACAAAATCAAGAGTGAAGCTTCACATACGGCTTGTCTTTATGGAAGAAGGCTATTCGTATCCCGATCAAGCTGTCCTCACGAATGCCAAGGAACATGATCGTGGTCAGCTAGAATTTTTCATAGATGACAAAGAATGCATGTATGTGTTTGATCGTGGCTACTTGGATTATGAGCAATTCGATCGAATGACGGATGACAGCTACTTTTTTTGTCTCACGTCTACGCAAAAATGCAATGACACGTGTGATTGATGAATTTTCTTTACCCGCAAATTCATCTGTTATCTCAGACAAGATGGTCATGATTGGCACGGCGCAAAATCGCTCTGAAAACGTATTTCGCTTAATCAAGGTACTCGATTCAAAAGACAATGAACTGCATTTACTGACGAATCGATTTGATTCGAGCGCGGACGAAATCGCCGAGTTGTATAAGTCACACTGGGCCATTGAATTGTTTTTCAAATGGATAAAACAACATTTGAACATCAAGAAGTTTTACGGTCAGAGCGAACAAGCTGTGCACAATCAAGTATATATTGCGATGATTGTGTATTGTTTAAATGTGTTAGCTCAGCTGTCTTCGAAAAGTAAACGCACCTATTTGCAAATCAGTCGTTTTTTTAAGCATCATTATGGAAACCTGCACACACTTGGCAACGTAAAATCCAAGGAAAGAGCGTTCCATAAAGCTTTTTATGTCTCTGTTGCACAAGCCAAAGATTATAGTAAAAAAAAATGGATGTTCACTACCTCCGTTAAAGTGTCTTTGTTTTTCTTCTAATTGGAGAAAACAGAAAATTCGAAATCCACCCCACGACACTAGTGATACCAGTAAATAAATAGAATAATAAATATTAAACAAATAAGAGAATGTACTATCCTCATTTTATCTACAATCCTACAAAATATTAATACACTACACCAAACTCCCTACTAGCACACCCATGACAAACGTATTCTTCAAAACGATGTTCAGGAGGAACCTTTTCACCACAAAATTTACACTTTTGATATTGTGCTTTTCTAAATTCAATAACCCTAAAAACGCTTTCTATAATTTCCTTCCGTTTTAAATTATCATCCAAATCATCGAAAAGCTCCCTTAATAACGCGTGGTGTGTAAACTTTGTAATAGTCGGCATATGGGGTTCCTCCCAGATAACTCCATAGTACCCAAATGACAAACCTGTTTCTGTAGGATAAATAAATATACTAGGTTCAAAACACAAACCTCAAACAGAAAAATCCACGCAAAATTCATTAAGACTAAAGTTGCATAGTTCCAATTCATTTAAAATACATTGTTTTACCTGTTGCTTTGTTAACTTCATTGACTTTCTTCCCTCTCGATTCTAATAATTTTATCCTCAAAATATCGTTATATAAATATCACAGCAAAATACTCTGCATCCTTCTTACCATAAAATTTTAACCTTAGCAGTTCAACACTATAGCTAGTCTATACTTAAACCAGGATAACTTCATATACTAAAAATTAAAAAGTAACAAAATTGTTCTTTTTGATTTGTTCCTCGAATCCTAGATATTAAAAAATGGCTTCGATACAATACCGAAACCATTTTTATGCCGCTAAATCCTATGGAAGATGCTCTTAATCGATTATATTTAAAAGAAAGGAACTTTTTAATCCGCTTTCTTCATACCAACAGACAACTCCGCCGTATACCGACAAGAAGGAAAATTACTACAACCTAAAAAAGTCCCTTTTGAACCTTTCCGTTGTACCAATCTTCCATTACACCTAGGACAAATGTGCTTCTGAACTTTTCGTTTTGCTTCTTGTTTGTTCATCTGAATATTTTTTATGTGTTGCTTTTTTATATTTTTGTCAGTGATATTAGCTTGTTGAAGCGTTTGATAGATTTTTTTCATTTGACTTGGTGAAAGAATTTGCTCTGCATGCTTACGAATATAGGTTGTTACTTCAGAAAAATAGGAAATATGTACATGTGATGAGGTAATGTTAATCTTTTTCAAGTCACTTGAATTACTAAATGTGATTAGGGAAATGTAAGGAATTTCCTCATTATTCAATACATGTTGTATTGCTTTAATATGACCATAGTTTTGCCAAATGGGATTATGGAACTTGTCTTTCCTTTTAAAATTAACTTGCGTCCATTTTGGGTCCCATTCGTTTCCAAATATCCAGCCTTTATAATTCTTTGTTTCTATGACGAAAATACCTGATTGCGCTATAACAATATGATCAATTTGCGTCGTTTGTCCCTTTTCTGCTCTTAAAGTTATATCATGCATGATCAAATATTTATTCGAATCTAGTTTAGATAAATATTTCTGGACCTCTTTCTCACCAGCACGTCCTTTTATGTTAGATTGGTTTGCTGAAAGGTACCTTATTGCCTTTATGACTAAAAATATAAACAAAAACATTATGAACATAAATATTGCCATAACTCTTTGAATTCCTCCTTTTTGTTTAAATATTCCTTATATACTGTAGAACAGTTTAGCTATATGAAAGGATGATGTTCGATATACCACTCTTCAGTTAAACAACATCTTATAATTTAATAATCCGTATATAATTATACATAGATTGAATTCATATAATAATACTTTTTTACAAAATTTAACCTTATTCTCCCTATATCACTTATACCTCTTTTCTCCATATAAATATCATGCACATAAAAACCCCGAATCATGGACTTTTTCAAGGTATCCATAATTCGGGGTTACATTCTTAGAGATTAGACTTTGTTCAATTGTCTATTCTAAAATAACAACCATTTAATTATACGTTTAATCTATCACCTCTGGAATAATACATTCCGCAATCAACCCCCACCTATCCCGAGCATCCATAATAAATCCCGACGCAATCGCCACAACAAGATCCTTTCCCGGAACACAACAAATAACATTGCCCCCATCACCCCGTGCTAAGTACGCAAAAATCCCATCTTCTTCGTGCACCCACCACAAATAACCGTAATGATTCGGGTTCATCATTGTTGCCTCATCAATCCACGTCTTAGAAACA
Source organism: Bacillus cytotoxicus (assembly GCF_023715645.1). GTDB lineage: Bacteria > Bacillota > Bacilli > Bacillales > Bacillaceae_G > Bacillus_A > Bacillus_A cytotoxicus_A. The sequence goes on from NZ_JAMBOP010000021.1 coordinate 24,143, forward strand.
ATCTGATCGTTGTTCCACATACCACGGTTCAAATACAGAAGACCAAATCGCGCCATATCACGAGGGGTTAGCGTAAGTCCCCATCCGCCAATGGAGTTACCGTTTGGATCTTTCACCCACCCTTTCACATTTTTCCCGAATAAGTCCTCAAATCCAAATGAGTTCATTTCATGATCCGGGATTCCTTTCATGCCGATTGGTTTAAATAGGCGTTCGTTGGCAAATTCACGGGCGCTTTTTCCTGTACTACGGGTAATGATGGCGGAAAGTAGATGCGCTCCTGCGGTGGAATATTTAAAAGTGCCAAGTTCTCCGTTTTCGCCTAGCATATCAAGGGTATATGTTATCCAGTCTGGTTGTTGGCACAATTTGTCTAATGGTTCATGCCAGTCCTCAAATGGGTATGGTGCTGTCATGGTGAGCAGATGACGTATGGTGATTTCCTGCTTCTTCGCAGTATTAGGAACATATTCGGGGAAAAAATCTAGTACTTTCTGGTCTACATTTTTTATATATCCTGCATCTATGGCAATCCCAATGAGGGCAGAAATGATGCTTTTCGTTACAGATGCCACATGATGCGTATCATGTGGGCCATAACCATTGTAATAACTTTCATGAGCAATATATCCGTTTCTCACAACAACAATGCCATTTATGTTGCTGTAATCGGATTTTATGGTCGTTTCAAGTTCTGAAAGCTTTTCAGCGTCCATTCTCAATGTTTTCGGGTTTCTAGTTTGCATGATCGATACCTCCGATAAGATGTTTTTTATTTAGAAGTCGCTATTTTTTCTTTACAGGAAAGTACACCTGTGTCACCGTATCCTCAGGAGCGGTGGCTTGATTGGGGTCGGTTACGTATACTTCATATGGTGGTTGTGTCAATTCATATCCCTCGTTTTCAACCCATTTCATCAAGTTAGCATATACCGATGTCAATTCTGGATAGGATCCGTTTAAAACTGACTTCGCACAAAGGCCTCCGGATAACTCTCTCGTTCCTTTTACAGTCTCTTTTACCGGGATGGCAAACTCAGTGTCATTGCCGGCAGGGTTGTATTCCGGGCTGTAGTAAATCGTCATTGGCATACCAAGTAAGGTGAGTTTTTCAGTAGCGATTTTTTCATATAGCCTAATAAAATACTTTCCATATCCTGCAGCATAGTCATCACTACTCATCATCTGACGCATAGAAAGGATGTTCATTGGCTTTGTTTCCACAAGCTGTACTTCAATATTATCAAGGTAGGACATAATTGGTATGCCCTTCTCTAAATTGAGAATGTCATTGCCCATTTGATTTAGGGTATATGAAAAAGCATTTAGTTTTTCCTGTATTTCCTTTCTTTTGCAATTAAGAGTGGCAAACAGTTTCTCCTCTGACTGATCTTCTTCCAATTCTAAAATGGCTTTGATTTCTTCGAGAGAAAAATGATAAGACTTCAAGCGGTTGATAAACAGCATCTGTTTTAGTTGTTCAATAGAATAATATCTATAACCATTTTCAGAATTAATCTCCTCGGGATGAATTCATCCAATTTCATCATAATATCGAAGCGTTTTTGTCGATACTCCGCATATCTTTGAGAATTCTCCAATTGATAGCACGAGGCCACCTCCATTCTTCCTATTTTTTTCGGATGAAATACTTTGTTCTATTCTTTTATACAGCTTACCGTAAGGGGAAAGTCAATCACAATCATGTTTCTAATATTTCATACCAAAGCAAAAAAACACTCATGAGAGTGCTTTTTACTAAAATCTTATTTTTACACTGTTGCTTTAACTTTTCTTTTATTGACCCTTACGCTTAATTGAATTAATCTCTCGCGATCTATTAATACTACGCGATTTGCGCTAGCCAATTTGCGTGCTGCTGGTGTGAATTTGCTATTCGTAACAACCCACGTTTCATCCGCTTTATAAAAAGCTTTTGCCCCGACAAGTTTCGTCACACAAAAAAGGCTGCCAAAAAGTTTCACTTTTCGAGCAGCCTCCTCCACTTATCCAAACACGCTCATCTCATCTAAAAACGCTCGCCTATTTCTATACTGTATTTCCAGTGCTTCTAAGCGACTTTGCCATACCTCATATTCATTTAATTTGTTGTCGTAAATGTTTCTTACCTTTTTAAAGTATGTGATAGATTCTCGGTAACTCTTACGATTCCCATTCGGTATAAATGAACAGCCTTTGTTCCAATAATACTCAATAATTTCTCTTGGATATTGATCTACAAGCTTGTCCGCTAAGCTGTCCCAATCTGTATATGTATATCGACTCGGTTCAAGGATGGTTTCTAATATTTCATCATACCTTTCCATGTCATAGCAAATTTCCAAGTAATCCCTCATATTTTCTTTTTGAACAATTCCTAGCATCTCTTCTTGCACTTCTGCCCAATCTTCAGCTGAGAGTTGCTCTTTCATGGAATTGAAGTCCTCATAATGGTTTTTATTGTGATAATCTGTTCGAAATGCCCTTACTAAAATATTCTTTAACTCTTCATACTTATTCTTCCGTTTAAAGTATCTAAAAGTACGATCACATATTAAGCCAATGTCTGATTGCTTTTGGAAAGCCATATCTACTACGGCCTGTATTTGAGTTATTTCATCTTGTTCTACATAGTAATCAAATAGAAATGCAAATAATTCTGTTTTTCTACCTTGTCCGTTCTCTATTCCTGCTTCAGCAACTTCGATCGCTTTATCTATTTGCCCCTGTGATATGTAATATGCTGCTAAATCCCAATAATCCATCCCATATTCTAAAGATTGTAACCGCATTTGCAAATACGCTTCCCCATCTTGTAATTGGTCTTTATAAATGCGCATAATGCACTTTTGATTCCAGGTACTAGGTTCCTTTTGAAATAACGTAATCACATATTCCCAGTCCGAATCCGACTCACATAATTCATAGATCTTATCTATTAGCACATCCTCAAATCCAGAGTTTCCAAGGGCATATTGCGTAAATAATTTATTGATTAGTAATCGTTTCTTATCAGCAGGGATAGAAAATTGAGATAATAAGTCTGTTATTTTCTCCAAATATTCATAGGCCTCATACTCAAGGTGTTCAGGTCCACCGCCATATTTATTGAAATCGCTAATAATATCTTCTGCCCTTTCCCAATATTCCCAAAGAAGCTTGTTTGATAAAGGATCTTTTTTTTCGATTCCTTTCTGCAGCGCGTACCATTCCATTACAGCCATATCTATATCCACATAATGATGTGCCAAGTGCTTCACTAATTCAATCAATTCTTCTTTTTCTAATTCCTTACACAAATCTTGTAATGATAATTTTCGAGTCATTTATTCACTTCTCCCTAAAAGTTTCACTATATATAAATTCATTTTAATTTTTCAATATATAAGTCGCTGCCATGCAGACCAAAATATGACTGCTACTTGATTTCTCCCTTTGTTTTAAACTTTACATGTGATAGGAAAAGCCCCTGATCGCTTCTATACATAGCCAGATGCTTTTGCCTACCTAAAATAAAAGGATTTTCAGGGCATTTTTCAATTTTAATTTATACATTATTCCCCATAAGAAAACTTCTCCAAAATACCATTAATCAACTCCAAGTCAAATTCCTCTGGGTCAAATTCGCCTAGCCAGTCTTTCATCTCTTCATCCAGCTCTCCTTCACCTTTTAGAGATGCTTGAATTTCGCTATACCCGTAAATACCGCCGCAATCTTCAGGTGGACATGCTCGCTTTCCTTTTAGGCATGTTGGAACCATAATTTCCTCATCAATTGACAATACTTTTTCTAGTACTAGCTCATGTTCCCAGTCATCGCCGAAGTCATATGTATACAGACATTTTTGCTTTTCTTCTGTTAGCAGTTCTCCTATTTGTGTTTCTTCCGCATCATATACTTCCTTTGAAGATGGAAAAATCTCAAATGAATCGTCTACTATTTCAACGCGTGCATCTTTCGTATCAAAATTATATAAATGATAGTTTTCCCATCCCATTACAATCTGAATAATAATATGCAAATCTTCAAAGGTTACTTGATTATCAATAAGAAATCTTCTCCAAATTGGTGGACGAATGCCTTTTAATGTAATCTTAAATTGATAAATAGCAGGTTGTACAGGTTTTCGTTCTCTTACTGCCCTTTCCTTTTCTCCCCCAACAAATTCTATGATTTCCGCCAAACGTTCTTTTTCGTTAGGCGGCATAACTTTCCAAATATCAGCTTTTTTTATCTCATCAATGAGGTCTAATACTATTTTGTTTATTAGCATTTTGAAGCACCTTCTTTCTTTTTTTATAGCTTATATGAATCATTATAAACACTTTTCCATCATAAATAATCACTGATTGATAGATTTCTTAATCTACACCCTCAATCAACAAAACGATAGTTAATCGGTTTAGAAACTAACAATATCCCGGTTTCCCCATACACTAAAATCATTTTCACTATTTGCGCATTTCTTTTCATTTCTTGTACAATATAGAAAATAGGTATAAACAGGGAGAGAAAATCCATGTCCAATCAATTAGTAAATTTACGAATTGATTTTGCGTTTAAACAGTTATTTGGCACAAGTGGTAGTGAAGATATTTTAATCGCTTTTTTAAATGCCCTGCTAGCAAACTCTTTAGAGGCTCCTATTTTATCACTTCAATTAGAAGATCCCCATTTACATCGTGAATACGAGGATGATAAGTTATCAATTCTAGATGTATCTGCTACGTTAGATACAGGATTAAAAATTAATGTAGAGATACAGCTGAATAATACGCATGATATGATTAAACGTAGTTTATATTATTGGGGAAAACTGTACACTTCACAATTACAAAAAGGTATGCCGTATAGTTCACTTCATCAAACCATTACAATAAACCTGTTAAACTTTGTACTTTTCCAAGAGTATGAAGATTTTCACACAACAGGAAAACTATGGAATACACAAAGACAGAAAGTATTTAGTGAGGATATAGAAATTCATGTTGTAGAAATCCCGAAATTGATGCAGCAATGGCGAGAGGAAAAAATTAATCCGTGGAAAGATTCCTTTGTTCGTTGGCTGTTATTATTACCAGCGAATGAAGATAAACACTTAACACAAACATTGGAGGATATCGCTATGAACCAAGATCCTATTTTACAAAAAGCAATGGATAAGTGGGAACGTATGAGTCAAGATTCTTCTTTCCGCAAAGAGTATGAAGCAAGGGAGAAAGCCTTAATGGATGAGGCTGCGAAGTTTGCTCATGCACGTAATAAAGGAAGAGAAGAAGGAATTCAACAAGGAAAGATCCAAATGATTCGAGGAATGCATGAAATTGGAGTTTCACTGGAAATGATTGCGAAAGCAAGTAAATTGAGTGTCAAAGACATAGAACATATTTTGGGACAAAAATGAGTGAGTAATAAAAAAGAGGCCTCCTACACTTGGGAGCCTCTCTTTCTTTGAATCTGTACAATTCTACTAACTGGCACACTTGCCTCATGCATAACTGTCAATGATTTTGAAAAGTGTTGTAAGTACTTTGAATCGTGACTTTTTGGTGATACGATAAGCATTTTTCGTTCTAGTTCTTCTTCAAATAGGGTAAATACTTTTTCTTTACGGTTATCATCTAATGCGCTATCGTATTCGTCGAGAATGATATAGCCAGGCGATGCTTCGATTGTTTGGAGTAATGCTAGTGCGAATAATAAGGAGGATAGTGATTCTTCTCCTCCGGATACACCGCTGCCGACTTTACCGCCTCGGCCTTTGGCGCTTATATCTTCCATTTTGCCGCGGTGTCCTTTTTTGCGTGCTTTTATATATAAATAGTAGCGCATTTCACCGTGTTTATTCGTGTCCATATCCCATTCTACTTTGCCCTCAAAGTGGAACTTTTCCATGTATTGTTCAAATTTTTTATGAATTTTATGGACGTTCATTTGAATGGTTGTTTCGAGACGTTCTTTCATGGTTTTCATATTTTCGCGAATGTCAGTGAGAATTTGTCCGCTGTTATGCACTTCTTCGTTGCTTTTTTCGTATTCTTCTTTCATTTTGGCATAGTTTTCCGGAGCGAGTGGGTTTACCTTTTCTTGTAAGGCACCCTCTAGCATTATTTTGGCTTCTTGACGTTGAGAAATAGCCATTTTTTCAGACCAGTTTTCTGTTTTCTTTTGCCATCCTATTTGTTCTAATAGTTTTCGATACGTGTCATCAGCATCTTTACTTTGTCTTTGCGTTGTAACTAGTTTTTCTTCTTCTGTTATAAAAGAATCTTGTGTACGCTGTTTTTTCTTTTCTAACTGCTGAACGTATGAATGTAATGTTTCTAAATCCTGCTTTTCATTTTTTATATCTCGATTTAACTTATTACATTTGTCTTCCAACTGATTACACGTATCTTCTACCTCATCCTTTTGACTTTCTAATGCTTTCATTTGATGAGATAACGTCATTTGCAGTTGTTCGAGTTCTTGCATGCGCGCAATTTTTTCTTGTTCTTTATGCAGTTCTTCGTAAATTGCTACATATCCCTTTAATACTTCAATACGCTCTTTCAGCCTTTCAATATGTGTATGCAGCGCTTGGTCTATGCGGCGCAGTTCTTGTATTTGCTCCTCGAACTTTTGCTTTTCTTCACGTTTACGCTCTAATGATTCAATCCGAAAGGCACGGTCACCTGTTTGCTGCAAAACTGCTTCTGCGTCTCTTACTTTATAGACGATATCACGCAGCCCGTTTTCCTTGTCAGTTAGTTTTTCAATGCCGAGATTATATTGTGAAAGCTTATTCTCATGAACTTCAATCCAGTTTTCTGTTTCCTTCAGGCGCTGGAGCATTGCTTTCTCACTTAAAATATACTCTGCCTTCTCCTGAGCGCCGCGCAATCCTCTTACATCACGCAAAACGCCTTGCCAAATAGATGGCTGCTCTCCTGTAAAAAATTGTTTTACCCACCATAAAGCCTTCATCGCCACAGAAACGAACTGGTCATTCTCCTTTATTTTCAGCTGATATTTGGGTAATGAGATTACACTCTCTGTTGGAATGATGAGCGGAAGAGGAACGTAATACAAATCGTTTGGCGGCGTAAACTCTTTCGCTTCTACGAAAATGGCATATTTAATCGTATTTAAAAGATCTTCACTTCGAAGGACAGCATTTTCCTCCAATTCAATCAAATCACGTAACGGATAAGCTTGTATGCCTAATCTCTTAAAATATCGCAGTCCTTCTTCTTGCCTTGGGCTTACATAACGGTTCAACTCGATTTGCTTTTTCTCTTCTCTTTTTTTCCGAAGTTCCTGTGTTAATAATGCAGCATCATCCTTTGTTTGCCGAAGAAGCATTTCTGTTTCTTGTTGTTGCTTTTCGACAGCAAAGCTTGATGTATATTGTTCGATGTAACTTTTCGCATCCGTTACTGCTTTTTCATCTGCTTTCACTTGAATTTTCAATTCCGCAATTTGGTCTATTAGCTTATTACACTTGTCGCTCTCATTCTTAATCGCCTGTTCTGTCTGCGCTTTCTCTCGCTCTGCTTCTTGAAGCTGTTGCTCTTTCGTTGTTTTTTCTTCGTACACTTGTGTTTCACTAATTGAAATACCTTTTACACGTTCTGTTACGTCTTTTATATCTTCTTTAATGCCTGTTAATTCTCTTTGCGCAGTTTTACTTTTTTCCTTATGCTGCGCTATGTTTTCTTCTAACAGCTCAAGGTCTTTCTCTGCCTCTTGAAAATGGTTTTGTTGCTGCACCAACTCTGTTTCCAATACAGAAATACTTTCTTCTGCCTGCGCAGTCTCCTCATATTTTTCCTCAAGCGCCCTACTTACTTCTTCTAATTCGTTCTTATATTTCATACGCTCTGCTTCATAATATTCTTCTAGCGTACACAATGCGGTTTTATATTGAACGAGCCCTTCCTTTATGCGTACTTGCTGGCTTTCGTAGCGGTTCTTTTCCTTTTCCCATATCTCAAGGTCAAACTTATACTGCATTTGATTATTGCGAGCCGTTCGCATAGCCGCCTCGGCTTCGCGCTCTTGATCCTTAAACGTTTCCCACGACTTTTGAATGTTCTCAATCCCTGTCATTTCACTAAAAATACGAAAGCGTTCCTCCGGTTTCATCACCGCAAACTGATTTACGTCTTGCTGGTACCAAATTAAATAAAAGGCATCCGGATCCACTTTATACTTTTGAAGCAGCACCCTTTTATACTCTCTAAAGTTAAAATGCTTGTCCGCAGATGAAAAACGCGTTTCATGATCCCACTCATCTACACGATCTCCTTCTGCAATATAATACTCTTTCTTTAGCGGATGACCCGGCGTCTGCTCTAGCACAAGCATGAATCTAACAAACTTTGCGGCATCCACAAATCCGTTATTTTCAAATATCAATTCAATTTTCGCACGCCATACTTGGTTATCTGGAAGGTTTTTCGAACGAAGTCCTTCTATATTTACTTTACTAGAGGCCATAACTGCTCCCCAGCAAAATGTGAGTGTTGATTTTCCAGCACCGTTTGCACCAGCTATTAAAATGTGCTCCTGTTTACCAGACAAATCAATATTTGTAGGTTTATAATCTCGTATACCAGTAAAAGAAATGCGGTATGGAATCATAATGTTTCCTCCCCTCCCACGTTATAGCGCTTGAAAAATTTTAAAACATCGTCCATATGGAGTTGCTGCGACTGACTAAATTCTGCCGCCCGGTGTAAAAATGAATCGGAAAACATTCTACTGCCAATAGCCGTTAATGCATACGCCTCTTCTTGGGAAGGCGATTCATACTTTGTAATTGCTCCTATTTTCAAAAGTGGCTCTAAGTTCGTCAGCACTTTTCTCCGCGCTTGCAGCGTCTCATGTCCGAGGGCACTAAGCAGCTGATGAAATAGCGTAAATTCATTTTGCAACACTTCTTGATGATAGAAAATGAACATAAGAAGGCCCAGGCTTTCTGAAGATAACACTTCGCGCGCCTGTCTCGCTGGTACACGCATCATTACGATTACTTGATCGCGGCGCTCGTCGTATATGCATTGAAAATAACCACTTAACGCACCGTTTATCCGTTTTATAAATGATTGGAATCCCTCGGCATCATCATGATCTAATCCAAGCATTCGCATTACTTCTTTTCGTCGTAATCCAAAATTATCAGCCCGCATACGAGCTGAAGAGGAAAACAACAATTGCATAAACGTATACTCTTCATCACGTGACAATACGTCGCGGAGCTCACTCAACTTTGTTAGTGGATTGATTCCCTTTTCGGCTTCGAACTCGTTTTCGTTTATCATCCTCACTCACCCACTCCCATTCTTTTTGTACATTTCGTTCGTTTACCTGTTGATTATCAAGAATCTCAGCTTTATGATTCGCTGTTAATGCCGACAGTGCAATTAATGCATTGACCGCATCTCCCCATTGATCCGACCCTGCTTCTAGTACAATCTCTTCCATATCCGCTTCTTCCGTTTCAAGTAAAAACGACTCCAGCCTTTCCGTATGAATCTGTTCCTTCGTCATAGTCCATTGCTGCTCTTCTAGAAGCTTACTCAATTCCTCTTCTGACAACTCTTCCACATCTTCATACGCCTCTTCCGGCATTTCCTCTATATCATCTGTGTACGGCTGATAGTCCTCTAAATACTCGGTAGCGCCAGAAATTGCTGCATAAGAGATAGGCGAGGCAAACTTCACCGGCATCCACAAACCATCAAGGCGCTCACCTTGGCGCCGATCTTGTTCCATAAAACTCAATACTTCATGAGCATCCGGCTGCTCTATATCTTGCTTTGTAAAAGAATTTTCGATAAAACGGCGAAGTAAATCATGCCGAATCTCCACCCCAATCGGTGATTCTTGAATATGTGTAAAATGTAAGATTTTCTTAATTGTCCCAAGGCTCACTTGTGAACCTTCAAAAATAACGCTTGTCCCTCTTTTAATAAGCGGCTCTATGACAAGACTCTCTTCAAATGTTTGAAACTTTTGGAAGCGTTCTTCAAAACGGGCATTCAATTCATTTATTAAACTATGAATAATTTGGACTTGCGGCAATGCATAGCGATCTGCCAAATACTCCAGTTCGCGTTCCCTTAATTTATCTACAGCTTCCTCGACATTCTTAATCATACTCGCAAGCTTATTCCCGCCAGATACACCCTTATCATCATACGCTTCGCTTAAATCAGCATCTCGATTCGCTTGATACAACGAGCGCGTTACATCATCCTGCATATAATAGGCTAACGAATCATTCGCCAATCGAATGAGCACATCGATCATCCGTTTCCCAACATCCATCATCGTAATCTTGTTTTTCCCTTTGGAAATCCAGCCATATTTATCTAACACATTCATAAAATGTTCTAAACCAATATCTGGATCGTGACCATACATATTACGATAGCGAAACTTTAACGTACGCACATCTTCTATAGATGAAGTAAGTCCTAGCGCCTCTTCATTTAAAATATTTAACAGCAGCAAAAACTGATGTGTTTTCACCGGGTCATTAAAATATTCTCCTTGTCCTAGCTCTGAGATAACACCGGCCAGTTTATTCAAATCTTTCATCGCATTACGAAGAGAAATATGCGATGCATCCGCTTCTAAAATAGAAATTAATGATTGATCCACGCCTTCCAAATCGCTGTACCCCCTAGCTGCTCTTCTTGTTCGCTCTCTCGTAAGTAAACAGTTTCTTCATATTCCTGTTTGCTTAATACCGTAGATTCTGGAGAAATCCATTTTATACAGCGTCCATACGGCTCTACTACTTCAAACAACATATCACAAATCACTTTCCCAGCTCGGTCATAATCTGTCCAAATCATAATTTTCGTAATCGATTCTGAATGTGTCAGCACACTTTGAATCAATTTTTTATGCCCGCTGCGCAGTTGTCCATCCACACCGATTACAAGACTACCTGTCTCGCTCAAAAAATTCTCCTCCGCTGCCATTCTTGTAAGTACAGCCCGGTTCTCAACAAGCCACAGCACCTTCGCATTTGCCCTATACTCATAACGAAACACAGCCAAATCCGTTACCGCTCGCACCGTATCACATAAGTAATGAGTATCTCCTTCCCGCAAATCTCCGCAAAAGAAAATCGGCGTAACCGTACCTAAGCTTACTAACCCAAAACAATGGGGCGGCGCATCCAATAATTGCTCCAACAGATCGAGAAATTCTTTTTTATGCGCATCAAACTTTTTCGAGCCACCAATACTTTGATAATACATCGCCCCGATTTCCTTCCAATCAAATGCGCGCTTCTCAAAACTAATTTGATACAAAGCAAGTAAAAACTCTAAAAATAGTAATACCTTCGTATGTGACCACCGCTTATCTTCCAACACCGGCAGATCTCGCTCTATTTTCCCTTCTATTTCATCTAATACACGCAATAATTTCTCTGTATATACATGCGTATAATCTGGCAGTAAAGATTTTTTCTCAATCCATTCCTGCAGTTCCTCTTGCTCTTTCCCCTTCTCTACTTCACGCTGCTCCTCCATGTATAGAAATAACCCGTATCCCATTCTATACACCGTATAATCAACGGTTTTTCCGTCTTTTTTAAAACGTACTTCTTTTATAAGAAGGCCGCGCTCTATACAATCCACTAAATCACGCGGAGCCAACCATTTAGAGATCTCGCTCTCTTTTTTCTTTACGTTAGGAGTATAAAATACTTTGGCAACTTCCTTAGGAGCGTCTAGCACTCCTGCTTCACTGATGAAAATTTCTGCTGTTTTTATAATGTTACGAGGGGTTTGTTTCATAATCGGGAGAATTGTCATGTTATTTTCTTGACGTATATATAAGTCATCAATTGTTTCAGCACTTTTAACGATATATGTTTGAATAAACTGCAACATATTCATATTACCACTTCCCTAATTTATCGTTGCTTGTATTGTATCATAGATGCTTTAATGCAGAGCGATATCGACCACTTTCACCAATATATCGGCGCAAATGGTCCATTTATCGGCGCTTTTTCAAATATATCGGCGCTTCGACACAGGATAAAGACCCCTCGACAAATTCCGCCACACAAAAAAAGGCTATCCCTCAAGAATAGCCTCCACCTAACTAAGCTTTCACACGAAACATTCCCGCCGGACTCACTCTGTCCGGAACTTTCTCCGCGATCGCCTCGCCGATTATTAAACTCGCCGTCGCAGCTGGGGAGGGGGCGTTACAAATATGCATAGAATTGATGCCTGGAATGATGCAGAAGTCATCGACCATGTTTCCGTTGGAGAGAATCGCCTGCGCTCTTACCCCCGCATGAGTTGGGACAATATCTTTCTCTGTGAGCTCTGGTATTAAACGCTGTAAGCTTTTGAGAAATGATTGTTTGCTGAATGAGCGAATCATTTCTTTCATGCCTTCTTTCATGTTAGGCATGGCCATTTTCCAGAAGCCAGTGTAGGTCATAGTTTCCATGAAGTCTTTTAAATCGAAGTCTTTTTTTGTGTAGCCTTCTCGTTTGAAGCTTAAGACGGCGTTTGGCCCTGCGTGTACGTCTCCGTTTATCATTCTTGTAAAATGCACACCTAAGAACGGAAAGTCCGGATTTGGGACTGGGTAGATTAAGTGTTTCACGAGATGGCGTCGTTCTGGGATGAGTTCGTAATATTCGCCGCGGAACGGGACGATTTTCATGTCTGTTAGTATGCCTGCTTTTTTGGCGATTCGGTCGCTATGTAAGCCGGCGCAGTTAATGAGAAATTTCGTTACGAATACGCCTTGGTTTGTTTCGATTGTGACGACGTCCTTTTTTTCATAAATTTGTTCTGCTTTTGTTCCTAGGTGTATTTCTCCGCCATTTTTCTCGATGATACGGGCAAATGTATAGCTAACTCCTTTGTAATCGGCAATGCCGCAGGAAGGAACGCGAATTGCACCTAGTCCTTTGACGTGCGGCTCGATTTCGGATAATTCTTCTGGACTAATTTTTTCAATGTTTAAGCTGTTTTGCAAGCCTCTTTCATAGAGATTTTGCAGAAACGGAATCTCTTCTTTTTCTGTTGCGACAATGACCTTTCCGCACATGTCATAGGCGATTCCGTTTTCTTTACAAAACTGTACCATTGCGGCATTGCCTTCTTTTGCAAACTTTGCTTTGAAACTGCCTGGTTTATAGTAAATGCCGGAATGGATAACACCGCTATTATGCCCTGTTTGATGATGGGCCAGTTCGTTTTCTTTTTCAATAATTGCGATTTTGGCATGAGGGAATTTTTTCGTTAAGGCCATCCCTGTGGAAAGCCCAACAATTCCTCCGCCGATAATAATAAAATCGTACATGTTGTTTCCTCCCTCAAAAATATCTATGTATATAAATGCAGCTCGACTTGGACACTCTCGTCCATCTAAAATGTCAATATATATCACGAAAGGCAGGCCTTATTTCAAGACCCGCCGCAAAGATTATGATTTAGAAAAGCAGCCGCGTTGGCGCATGAGCTCTCGATATAAATCCTTATTTTTCTCAAAAGGAGCGCGCCCGTGCATCCAAAATAGGTTATTTAATAGAACTAAATCGCCGACTGGTAATTTTAATGCATGCGTTGCCGGAGAGTTTTCAACAGAGTGTGATAGTTCCTTCAAATAGTTTGCTTGTTCAATGTTATCTGGGTAAGCAAATTGATCAATAAAACAAATACACGGCGCATTATTTACGTCAAAAAACGTTTCACGGTGGATGATTTCTTGTGCATTTTTACTTGGCGGTGCCTTGTACGTAATTTTAACAGATGCTAGTGAATGATTTCTAAATTTATCAAGCTCTTCCCAGTCATCTAAATGAAGTAAACGCGATTCGCCGCCCACTGCATTTTGTTCCTCTATTTTCATCATAAGCAGCCAATCTGTCGGTTCGTCAACAAATGTTCCGTCTGTATGAAGTGTAAATAAACGATACGCTTGGCGCAAATAAGAATCGCTGCTGTCTGTATCTTTCACATTAAATCTCGCATAATACGTTCCTGTCATAGCATCAAAGTTAGGCGTACCAATTAAATGTGTTAATGCCGTTGCAAATTTCACATAGTCTTCTGCCGCTGTTGTTTCACCCTGTACACCAATTGTAAATCCGCCCGTTTCGCGGTCATGAATAATCCCGCGAACATTCTCCATAAAAGATGAACCGAAGAACTTTCTCATTTGATCCGCAAGAATATAGCGAGAATAAGGAATATATTGCAATAATTGCTCAGAATATTCTTTGACCTCTTGGAAAAATTGGCGCAACAAATGTCGATTTAATACAATATGATACAAGCGTTTATGTTCTGGATGAGGCATAATTTCATACTCATCATATTTCTTCGCGAATTTCATTTTCATGTCTTGTTCCGTAATCATCGATATCTTCCTCCTTAGTTTAGAAAAACGAAAAAGCCAGTCATACGAATCCACAATATATACATTGTAGAAACGTACAACTGGCTTCAAATTACGAATGTCTTTAATCTCTTAAAGTACAATAATAATAGACAGTTTTTTTATTCAACTATGTGCAAATCAGCAAGTGAAGATCGGATGTAGAGAAGGCTAATTTCTCGTATGGATCTTATCACTTTATAATTAAATATTAATTCAAAATTTTCTGAATGTCAATGTGTTTTGTTTGTTAAAATGACAATAAAGTTTTAATAAAATTATCCCTCTATGCAAATTATCGTTAAAAAACTGCGTAAATTTTCTTCTAAAGTTACATATTTAAGATACCGCCACATTACTACTTAAATTTGGGGAGAAATAAATTATTAAGACTATTTTGTAGGCTTAGCTTTAACATAATTTAATACGTTATAAAACATTCTTACAGTAAACATAATAAATATTATTGGATAAACCCACGAAGTAAAATAAATTGAGCTAGCAAATACAAGACCAATTGATATTATAAGACATATAAAATCTAAATAAAAAAATACTTTATCTGTTTTTTTCTTCATCAATAATTCTCCCATTTAATATTATAGTAACATGAACAAACATTAAATTAAGGTAATTTTATAAATTATTTCAAACTAGAAAGTCATTTTAGGGTATTTCTATTTGTTAGCTTGATGTACATGTGGTGGTACACCTTATATGTCTTACATTAATCCACATTTCCATATAAAAAAGTTTGATAATTTTCGTGAATCTTACTCAATTAAAGCCTCGCATTATTTTTCTTTTAATATTGAATACTTTCGATAAACTTTATAGAAACTGATACCAAAGAAAACAATCATAAGGATAGGAAGCGATCTCAAAAGAACAAATGGAGTTTCAAATAAAAATGCTTTCCAAAACAATGCACCTTTCATACTCCAAAGACCTTCAGTTAAATATAAACCTGAATTCTTGTAAAACATATGAAAACAAGGCAATAACAGTATACCGAGACCAGATGAACAACCCATCAATCTTTTATAATAATTACTCTTTGATTGGCGATCCGAGAAGATTTCATTTTGACCATCATCTTCTTTTTGCCAATATCGAATTCCACCAAGCCAGGAGTCATTTATGTAACTCCAACCGAAGTCTTCATATATCCCTTTGTAATCTTTAAACTTTTTCTTTGATAAATAATCTTGATAATCCAGTCGCATTACATATCTCTTGTCGGTTTTTTCGAAAGTGTATATTCCTAATCCACTAATATTTGTACAACGATAACCTTTTTGTAATTGCTCGTTCAGCCATTGCTCCTCTTTTTCGATATCAAAAAACATCTTAAATTTCTTCATTCGATTCACTTCCTTCGTACAGGGATAAAATATGCAATAACCTGTTTTGTTCTATTTTCAAAATGGTGCTTCCTTCCGCAGTTATCATATAAACTTTTCTCCGCCCTGACTCTCCAACAGGTTCAATCCAACCATGATTATTCAAATTTTCAATCGCACCGTATAATGTACCAGCTGCTAAAATAACAGTACCATTACTTATCTTTTCTATCTTCTGCATTACGGCATAGCCATGGAGTGGCTCACGTAGAGCTAACAAAATATAATGCATGGTTTCAGACAATGGTAATAATTTATGTTTCATATACTCATCCTTTATTCAGTTCGACTAGTTAGTTCAACTTAATAATAACGTAATACAGTTCAACTGAATAGTCAATAACATTTTCAAAATTGGTCAAAGGAACTTAAAGTAAATAGCTTGATAACAAGGAAAAAATCAATCTAAAAAGTCACTTTACAGACTTATTTCCCTTCGCTTCACTACACGCTTTTCTTCACTCGATTTTGCCATTTTTCTCCCCCTTAAATAAAAGAGCCAGTTATATTCCGCTCAGCAAATAAGCTGGAATACAACTGGCTCTCGTTTACGAACGCTCTTCCGACATGGAGGTGCAATAAAGTGAAACTTTATTCAGTGGGGGTCTTCTTCATCCCCCACTGATTATTAGTTGAACCAATCGGGCCTTTACGGGCAGTTCATTATTTTACCGGAGCTGTTTCCTCATACTCCTCCTGCAGTGTTTCACCGTTTACATAACTTGTATATTGGCGGTACAAATCTTTTAACGCGCTAATAATCGCATTTTGTGCTTTTCCTTGATAATGATAGGAAATTTCTTCGATAATGTCTTCGATGCCATCTCGCAAACTATATCCTCGTAAAATTTGCGAAATAAAGTCTCGTCCGTGTCCTGTCGCAAGGGTACATGACGATTCGATAATTACATGATATTTGTGATCTGCTTCTATTGTAATTGTTAGTGTTTCATAGACGCTGCGTACAGCCATCCCTTTCGGAAGTCTCGCATGTCCTGCCATGAAAAAAGTTCCTTTTCGCATGTTCATCCCCCATTATTATGTTGTTATCATACTTGATCTACATATACTGTCTTCATTCTTGTATAAAATTCTGCAGCTGCTTTCCCTTGTTCACGCGGTCCAGCACTGGAATGCTTCATACCGCCAAACGGAACTTGCGGTTCTGCTCCTGCTGTTTCTGAATTGACGTGAACCATTCCAACTTCCATATCATCAATAAATTGCTGGGCAAGGCTTAAGTTATTTGTACAGATCGATGCGCTCAGTCCATATTCTGTATCGTTCGCTAAGTGAATTGCTTCTTTGTAATTTTTTACTTTAAATAAACAAATGACAGGACCGAAAATTTCTTCTTTCGCAATACGTGCATCGTGAGGTACGTATTCAAAAATAGTCGGCATTACATAACATCCTTGTTGTAACTCATCTTCTGTTGGTACGTTGCCTCCGCAAAGCAGTGAAGCCTCGTTCTTACCTGCTTCAATCATCGAGAACACGGATTTCTGCTGGTTTTCTGATACACACGGGCCCATAAATGTGTCTTGTTCTAACGGATTACCAACTGTAAGAGATTCTGTACGCTGCACAAGTTGATTGCGAAATTCCTCATATATTTCCTCTTCCACGATAATTCTACTTGTCGCGGTACATTTTTGTCCTGTTGACATAAATGCACCTTTGATTGCAATCTCGACTGCTTTTGGAATATCAGCATCCTTTAAGACAACGAGTGGGTTTTTCCCGCCCATTTCTAATTGCACTTTTTTCCCACTTGCAATCGCCGTTTGCTGAATTGTTTTTCCAACGTTATTCGAACCAGTAAAGGAGATTGCTTTTATATCCGGGTTTTCTGTTAATTCTGTTCCAACTACTGAACCTTTTCCAAAGACACAGTTGATAACGCCGGCAGGAATACCCGCCTCGTGAAACGCATTGACAAGGTGGTATACGGATTTTGGCGTCACTTCTGCAGGCTTGATGACAACAGTATTACCGTAAATGAGTGCAGGCGCCATTTTCCATGCTGGGATGGCAATTGGAAAATTCCACGGCGTAATCAATCCTACTGGCCCCACTGCTACTCGTTTACTGTAAAGCATCGTTTTCGGATTAGCCGACGGAATGATTTCTCCCACCGGCTGATTCGCTTCCCCTGCATAATATTCGAGAATGCTAATGGCCCGCTTCGTCTCTCCGATCCCTTCAGCGAGTGTTTTTCCTTCTTCACTCGTCAAGTCATGACCGATTTCCGTCACTCGCTCTTTTAAAATCGCTGCTGCTTTCCATAAATAACTAGCCCGCTCTTGAAACGATAACCTTTGCCAATTGTGAAAGGCTTCTTTCGCAGAAGCGATAGCTGCTTGTGTATCTTCTGCTGAGCTTAATGGAAATTCTCCTAACACTTCTCCATTATGCGGATTATAGTTTTTGGAATATTGCTGAGTAGATGGTTCTTTCCACTGCCCGTTTATATAATTGAAAAACTTCATTCTCCTACCCCCTATTTAGATACCCTAGCAATTGCCGCTTCAAGAATCGTGAGTCCTTCTTCAAGCTGTTCATCTGTAATAACAAGCGGTGGTAAGAAACGAAGTACACTGCTGTAAATACCCGCACTTATTGTAATTAAACCCTTATTGTGTGTTTCCTGCATAATCGCTTTTACTTCTTCTGTTGCCGGCTCTTTCGTATCTCGATCCTTAACAAGTTCCATAGCCGTCATCGCTCCAAGACCTCTTACATCGCCAATTAATTCATATTTATCTTTCCAGCTATTGAACACTTCCATCATACGGTCGCCAATTTCCTTGGCACGTTTTACTAAGTTTTCTTCTTCAATGACGTCTAAAACAGCTAGAGCTGCAGCACAAGCAACCGGGCTCCCTGAAAACGTGCCGCCAAGTTGTCCTGGGCCAGGTGCATCCATTAATTCCGCTTTTCCTGTCACTGCACTAAGCGGCATACCGGCAGCGATGGATTTTGAAAATGTCATTAAATCAGGAGCTACCCCGAAATGATCCATTGCGAACAAGTTTCCTGTACGAGCAAAGCCCGTTTGAATTTCATCAGCAATCATGACAATTCCATATTTATCACAAAGATTTCTTACTCCTTGCATAAACGCAGCACTTGGGACAATAAAGCCACCTTCCCCTTGAAGAGGTTCCAAAATAATTGCGGCAATGTTATCACTTGCCACTTCCTCTAACATAAAACGTTCGAAATATGCTAAAGTCTGCCCATCCACTTCCTCTGTTGTCATTCCGTCTTCCGCGCGGTAGTAATACGGATACGGCAACTTGTATACATCTGGCGAAAACGGACCAAATCCATGTTTATACGGGTTTACTTTACTTGTAAGAGACATCGTCATTAGTGTCCGTCCGTGATAAGCACGCTCAAACGAAACGATGGCGCTGCGCCCTGTCGCTTTTCGAGCAATTTTCACAGCATTTTCAACCGCTTCCGCTCCGCTATTGGCAAACAGTGTTTTTTTCTGAAAATCGCCTGGCGTTAATTCATTCAACCTTTCAGCCAATGCAACATAACTTTCATACGGTGCTACATGAAAACAAGTATGAATGGAAGATTCCACTTGCTCTTGAATCGCTTTTACGACCTTCGGATGACAATGCCCGACATTTTGCATCCCAATCCCGCCTGCAAAATCAATTAATTCATTGCCATCTATATCCGTAATAACGGCTCCTTTTGCCGATTGCACATATAAATTCGTAATATTATACGGACCCGCAGGCACCGCATTTTTTCTTCTCTCGTGTAAAATAGCTGATTTTGTAGTGACAATATTATCTTTTAACATTCGAACATACCCCTTTTTCATTTTTATATACATTCATTTTGATCTACTAACATACGAATCTCTGCTATGGAATCGCTACTAGCTTTCTTCCTTACCTAAAAATGTGTAACTACTCAGTCATACATTTCATTTAGAAGTTTGGTAAGGAGTATGATTCCAGCGAAAATACGCCCCTTATTACCTATAGAAAGTTATTTTCATTTTCCAGCATATAGATTGCTGTCATGAAGATAAAAATGGACCTACACCTCGCTACCTCTCTTTGTTTTAAAACTTTGCGCGTGGCAGGAAAAGGCCCTGACCGCTACTATGCATAGCCAGTCCTTCTCGACCATTTAAAAAAATGCTTTTCTGTCGGTTTTTCATAGAGTGACTGAGTAGTTACAAAAATGTCGTTGTTTCAAGTTGTATTTATATACCTTTCGATTTAGTCCTTCTCTAAACCAATCTCCGAACCTTTTAAAATTGGAAATCCTGCCTGATCATCCTTGACGGCTGCTGGTCTATTTCTAACTCTTAGAAAATAGGATGCGATCACCACAGCTGCCGCTAAAATCGTTAAATAAAATTGCTTGCGCATATCCGCGATAAATGCTTGCGAAACAAATATCGTCACAATCATCAGAAGCGTTGCGTATGTGAGATAAGGAAATAACCACATTTTCACTTTTAATTTCCCTGGGTCTTCTCTTTCCGCTTTTCGTCTTAAACGAATGTGAGACACCGCAACAAACATATACATCAGCATCGTAACGCCGCCTGAGCTATTTGCTAGAAAGGCAAATAATTTATCAGGAGATATAACTTTCAGCATCGCGCAAATGAATGCAAAGAACACACTTGCCACAATCGCCCAAATTGGTGCACCTCG
The DNA here is from genome assembly GCF_023715645.1 of Bacillus cytotoxicus. Classification (GTDB taxonomy): domain Bacteria; phylum Bacillota; class Bacilli; order Bacillales; family Bacillaceae_G; genus Bacillus_A; species Bacillus_A cytotoxicus_A. Next base: position 44,656 of record NZ_JAMBOP010000021.1, read on the forward strand.
ACTGTTTAATTTTGAAAAAATAAGCGGAGCATCCCCCTTTTTCGAAAGGGAAAATAACATGCGCGAACTTGTATATAACCCTGAATTTAAAACAGACAACAAGGACAGAAACACAACCCCGTTCATAATTTCCGCAGCCGCAGGGACTCCTGCCATCCGGAATAAATTTGCATAAGGAAGCTTCAATAACGCTGCATCGTTCCACGGCATAAAAATAACTAAGATCGTGACAGATCCTACGAAAAACAGCATAAGACGCCAAACAACACTATTAATTGCTTTGATCACATTTTTCTCTGGATTTTCCGATTCCCCCGCCGCAATCGCCGCTACTTCACTTCCCGATAAAGAGAAGGAAATAAACACAACACTCAGCAATACTGGCATAATCCCTTTCGGAAAAAAACCGCCATTTTCAGCGACCGCCGAAAAACTAGGCCTGTCCACACCAGGAACAAGTCCAAAAATCATCGCAATTCCTAACCCTAAAAAGATAAGAATCGCCGCTACTTTAATAAACGCTAACCAATACTCAAACTCTCCGTACAGCTTTACTGAATAAATATTCGTAATCGTCATCAATATAATCATGAAAAGACTAGCAATCCATGCCGGTATCGAAGGGAACCAATTGTTGACCATCGCCCCTAACAATACCGCTTCAATTGCGATAATAATGACCCAGTTAAACCAATATAACCAGCCAATTGTGTACCCTGCCCAAGGTCCAATCGCCTTATGAGCATACGTTGCAAAAGAACCGCTATCAGGGTTTACCGCAGCCATCTCCCCTAACATCCGCATTACAAGTACAACCATTAACGCACCAATAATATAAGACAAAATTGCTGCCGGGCCTGTTGATTGAATAATTGTCCCGCTCCCTACAAATAATCCTGCTCCGATAACCCCTCCAATTGAAATCATTGTTATATGCCTGGTTTTCAAGTCTTTTTGCAGTTCATTTTTTTCTTTAGTCAAAAAGATCACCAACCTATACGTATTGATAACGCTTTCCAAAAACCCCATTCATAGAAAAAATAAAAAGAGCCAGAAAAACAATGTAAAGAATTACATCGAATTTTACTGTCTCTATCCCGATGGCTCGTCTTCCTGCTAAGGAAGTTCAAGTGGAAAGAAGCCAATTATTCACTATTCAATTCAACACGCAATATTCGGGCTTGCAGGGAGGCTAATCACTGTCATCCGATAATAAGCTAATAATAATACAAATTAACTGAATATTCAAGAATTATTTACAGCTACTCAGTCACTTTATGAAAAAAACGACATAAAAACCCCTTTCTTTTTAGATGGACGAGAGAGACTGGCCATGTATAGGAGCGGTCAGGGCCTTTTCCTGCCACGCGCAAAGTTTTAAAACAAAGAGAGGTACCATTTTTATCTTCATGACAGCAATCTATATACTGAAAAATGAACATAACTTTCTATAGGTAATAAGGGGCGTATTTTCGCTGGAATCATACTCCTTACCCAACTTCTAAATGAAATGTATGACTGAGTAGTTACAATTATTTCAAATTCAGTTCATTTGCATTGTCTTTATTTCGACACGAGACATGTTCACATAAACCAATAACACGATATCGACCACTTACACCAATATATCGGCGCTTCGCCATAGAATAAAGACTCTTCGACAAATCCTGACACAAAAAAAGAGGCCATCTATAAAAGATAGCCTCCTTCTGATGATGCCGACTACTATTTTCTTGGACCATACGCTGCAGTTGGTTTAACCGGCTTCGCATCCGTTGCTTCCCATATAGGGGCAGTTAATGTTGGATAGTTCAAAGCTTCTACTTTTTTTCTCGTTTCTTGTGATGCTTTTAGTCCCCATTGATCAAAGAATGGAAGTACATTTTGTTTCGCTACCTTCGATGTATTGTAAATAAATGCTTGTATTTCATCTTCATCAGTTTCTGGAAGTTTATCCTTTGGTAACTCTCGATATAGTTTGTGAAGATTCGGATAAAAATCTTCCCCATATGCTAAATGAAGTTGCCAAAACATAACAAGTTTCACAAACAAGTCATCAATATTTTTATACTCTTTATCTGTTTGTTTTAAGTATTGAAAGGCTCTATCGTAATCCCCCTCTTTTTCTAAACGTGTTGGTTGATTCGGGAATAATTGTTTTTGTGCAGCTAAAGAATATATATTAACAGTGACTTCAGTCATTCCATTCGAAGCCCACGTCCAAGGGTATTGTTGCCTTGTGTGTCCCGCTTCATGCATTTGTCCCCATCCAAATTCATTTACATTTAAAGCACTTTTAATTGCGTCATAAGCAGTAGTAAATATGACTCCATCCCGACCTGCATACATGTACATGCCCGGTGGGTTGTTAGGGTTCTCTGCAAAAGCCCAAAGGCGGCGAGTTGAACGATGTAACGGATTAGAACTTGTTTCAGATAGTCCCGATATTTTATCTTGCGCTAGAATCATGTCATCATATTTTTTTAATAGCGGAACAGGATCTTGATCCACAATATATTTCTTGGCACTTTCCTGAGTAACAGTAAGTACTGCTTTCTTTGACTTTAATTGAACGGCATGCGCATCTGGATACTTGTCCATCATAGCAATCCAGTCTTCTTTCGTATGCTTCCCTAATTCAAAGAATGGCACAGGGCTCCCGCCTTGTGTTACTTTCGCCTTAACTGTTCCTTTCTCTGCAGAGTTATCAAACCCTAATAAACCACCGTTTGGAGAGGAGATGGTATTAGAACCCGGAGAAAGACGAAATGCTTTTCCCCCTTCTTTATCATATTCATTTGTCCCAATAGTTGCGTTAAGCATGTCTAATCCCGATAGTCCCGATACTTCAATTGTGACTTGTTCATTCGGTTTTACATAGATTCCTGTTGGCGTATAGTTTCGTTGCTCGCTTCTTCTTTCTCTTTTTGCTTCACCTATATAATGTCCTGTACTTGGAAGTTCAAACGTCCTCGCTTCAGATTGCGCCTGGGTTTGCTTAGTTTCAGCATGAATGTTCAAACTATTTACAGTCATAGATGTAAATAATGTCGTTGTCATAACAGCAGATGCCATAAATACTTTCATTGGTTTTTGTAATCCATGATTCTTTCTTCTGTTCATATAAATCAGTCCTTTCATTTAAATTCGTTTTAACGTTCATATAAAACATACATATTCATTCATAGTATTAATACGATAAACATTCCGCTTACCTATAGCACCCCTCTCTTATTTCATACACGTAAAAACCGCTTTATTTTAAGAGGGGAGAATCTGGCTGCGCGGTCATGTTGTATTCTGAATAACAGCGACTTGTATGTCAAAAAATTAAGATGGATATATATGGTTGTCATTTATATTAAAACATTATGTTTTTTGAATGTAAACATCTAATCTAGTATAGGAATTCTAAATTAAACACTGTACATATATTATTTAATTTTTAAAAATACGCACTAAAAGTTATTTCGATATATTTTTATCTTCCAAAACAAACTCACTGAAAATAAATTATTTTTATATAATTACAAATTGAAAAAACAACCTAAAAGAACTGATTTCTTCCTCGTATAAAAAGAATTACCTACTTTGCATATGTTGAAAAACCAAAGTGGGATTATATAAATTAAACACTTTAAACGATTCACTTAAAAATGTTTGTAAAATAATAAAATCATATTCTACATACCATTCTCTAATACGCAAATATGCAAAATTGCATATTTTATATTCACACTTCGGAATGTTTTTTCACAAGGAAAATTATACGATGGATGAATATTGTTCAACTATGGAACAATATTCACAGTATATAAAAAAGGAGCTGATTCTCTGTTGTATACATACATCCTATACGATGCAAAAGATTCTTTCGGCATCAGCAAATCGTACCATATTACATGCGAAGTTCCGCCCCACCGATTCAGAGCGATCATGATGGAGTTTCGCCGTAATCAAAAAATAGGAGAAAATATTAAAGAATTTATCAACTTCATGGAACAGGAATTTGGTGAAGACTTCGAACTATTTGAGTATGACGATATTGTACAGTACGATGCAGATCAAGAAAACGGCATGATACTGGCAAATTTGCTGGATCAAGCAGATCAACATGTCTAAAAAAGAAGAAGCAGGCTGAACCTGCTTCCTTCTTTTTTACTCTGCACCTTCTGCAGTTGCAATATCGCTTTCTAGGTTTTCTCTTGATAAGTCAGCTGCCATGAAATCAGCTGTTTCTGGAAGCGCTAAATGTAAGTGAGCCTTTTGGCATATTTGAATGGTACAGTTTTCGACAACGAAGTCAAAAACGTGTCCGCCCCCGCTTCGTTCATCATCAATGTAATGCAAATGGAAACCAGCTACACCAATGCCTTGCGCATAATCTGGTGTCCAAAATCCTGTCATTGTACCGGTTGTATGAGCGAACGAAAAAATCGGCTGTGATTTTGTCACTTCTACAATTGGTGGATACGGCTTTTCTTGGCGTGGAACTGTTCTTGTTCTTACTTCACGGAATGTCCCGTCCATACGAATCGCATAAAATAAATTTTTGCTTGGCATTAATTCCTGTAGTAACGCTTCTACTTCTTCCCGGTTCATTGCGTGATCGATTGTATAACTCATTTCTTTTTCAAAAAACGTTACGGTAGCAAACGGTGTTGTTTCTTCATTATTTACGATTTCTGCTGAACCGTCGGAGCGCAAATGATAAAACTCTCCGTCAAAAGCAATCATTTCACCATCTAATTGATTGAACGTGCCGATGCCGAAGTCTCCATGTTTTTTTAATTGGTCAAAGTTAACGATTCCATCATATATACCATCTAATAAAGCAATCATAGTCGATGCTTGGTACACTTCATTATTCGTTTTTGTTTTTTGTTCATCAGTTTCTAATAATTGTGCAACGCTCATGTGTATTCTCCTCCTTTATCATTAGTTTAATTGGTTTGGTAATAGTTTTTCACCTAACTTAATATTGTCACGGTAATCGATTGGAATATCGACAATGACTGGTCCCTCGGCTTTCATTGCTTCTTTCAATACCTCTTCTAACTCTTCAGGTGCATTTACTCGAAGACCAATTGCGCCGAAACTTTCTGCATGTTTCACAATGTCAACATCACCGAACTCTGTACCTGATGTTCTACCATATTTCATCATTTGCTGGAACGCAACCATATTATATGTACCATCTCTCCAAACAAGATGAACAATTGGCGATTGCAAGCGCACTGCTGTTTCTAATTCCATTGCGGAGAATAAGAAACCACCATCTCCAGAAACAGACACGGCTTTTTTGCCAGGCTCTACTAATGTTGCTGCAATAGCCCAAGGAAGTGCCACACCTAATGTTTGCATACCGTTGCTAAATAGTAACCGACGTGGTTCATAAGAGCGGAAGCATCTTGCCATCCAAATATAATGCGAACCGACATCACATGTAACAGTTGTTTCATCATCAATTAAAGAACGAAGTGTACGAATCACTTGTAATGGATGGACAAGGCCTTGCGAATCACGATTTTCTATTTCTACTTGTTTTGATAGTTTTACGCGCAAACGATCTAAAATAGCCTCTGATTTTGTTGATAATATGAGCTTCGGTAATCGATCGGCGATGCTGTCTACCGTTAACGCAATATCGCCAACCAATTCACAATTCGGTTGATAATCATGGTCGATATCTGCTTGATGGTCATCAAGGTGGATAATGGTTCTATCACCTTGTTTATTCCAGTATTTCGGATCGTATTCAATCGGATCATAACCAATCGATAAAACAAGATCGGCTTCTTCTAATAAAATATCTCCTGGTTGATTTCGGAACAGCCCAACACGCCCAAAGAATTGATCTTCTAACTTGCGTGAAATTGCACCGGCTGCTTGATATGTTTCTACAACTGGCAACTGTGTATCGGTAATTAACTTACGAACAGCTCGTGTGACTGCATCTGTGCTCGCTCTCATACCAAGTAAGATAACCGGTAATTTTGCTGCTTTTATTTTTTCTACAACAGTTTCAATTTGATATGCGGGAGCGATACCAAGCTGCGGCTTAGCAAGCGCGCCGATAGCTGTAACAGTTGTTTCAGCAGTGATAACATCTTGCGGAAGGCTAATAAATGTAGCTCCTGGATTTGTAGAAGTTGCACTACGAAATGCATTTGTAATTGCTTCTGGCACACTATCAGGGTGTTCTACTTCTACGCTATATTTTGTGATTGGTTCGAATAGTGCAGCATTATCCATAGATTGATGCGTACGTTTTAACCGATCTTTACGCGATACTGCACCTGCTAAAGCAACAACAGGATCACTCTCTGCATTCGCAGTAACAAGACCTGTCGCCAAATTTGATGCTCCAGGCCCTGAAGTTACAAGACATACACCTGGTTTTCCTGTTAATCTTCCAACGGCAGCTGCCATAAATGCTGCATTTTGTTCATGACGACAAACGATTAACTCCGGTCCACGCTCCTGTAATACATCAAATACAGAGTCGATTTTTGCACCTGGAATACCAAAAACATGTGTAACACCTTGCTGAATTAAACAATCAACAACAAGATCTGCTCCTTTTGTTTTTGTTTTTACGTTGTTTGTCTTTAATTCTGTACTCAAACAAATCATCCCTTTATATCAAATTTGTATGTCATAAAGCTCACCATTATATAAAGCTTTCTATACATTCACCTCATTAATTAATGAAGTGAATGTATCTTGCTGATTATTATATTATAAATATATTGTTTTCCAATAATATGAATTTGACATTATTTCAACAACATTTTTTGAAAACCCTTACATTTAATTTCATATATTATAATAATTTCAAATGCAGCTTTTTCTATTCCTATCACATATTATTTATAAACTGAAACTTCCATCAGTGAGGGGACCTTTTATCTCACGCCAATCTTCTGTAGAAAAGCGGAAGAGGCTCCGCCCTCGCATGTGGCAAGAAAAACCCCTTTCTTTTTATGTATGGCCAGATGCTCTCGCCCACCTAAAAAGAAAGGAGTTTTTATGTCATTTTTTAAATTTCTACTTATTCATCTACACCTCACAACTGAACCGTCGTTCCCATCCCATTTTCAACAGCTTTCTCATAAAAATACTTAGCTACTACAATATCCACAACAGCAAGTCCGACCGATTTAAATACGGTATTTTCTTGATCGCTTTCCCGGCCAGTTCGTTCACCGCTTATAATTTGGCCAAGTTCTGCATGAATATCGCTTTCTTTGAAAACTCCTTCTTGCATGGGAATTTGCAGATCACCGGTTTCTTCTAGTGCCGCTTCTTTTGATTCTACCACTACTTTATCAGCTGAAGAAATGACGTGTGTTGGCAATTCTTGCATCGCCGGTTTGAATGAGCCAACCGCATTTACGTGAACACCAGATTTTAATGTGTCTGAAAAAACTGGTGTTGAAGAGTTCGTTGTCGTGACAACAATATCCGCCTCGCGTACTGCTTCATTCGCATCTGCGTATATGTAGACAGGGATATTACATTTCTCTTTTATATACGCAGCAAATTCGGTCGCTTTTTGTTCTGTACGATTATAGAGCATAATTTTTTCAATATCCCGCACAGCGAGCATAGCCTGAACAAGCCCTTTCGCTTGTTCCCCTGTACCGATGATGCATAAGTTTTTCGCATTTTGACGAGCTAAGTATTTCGTTGCAACGCCCGATAAGGCACCCGTTCGAATCATCGTTAAATACGATCCTTCTAAAAGGGCGAGCGGTTCTCCTGTTTGAAAATCAGAGAGCATCACAACCCCATTGATTGTTTTCTTTCCTACTTTCGGATTATTCGGAGCTACCGTTACTACTTTTAATCCAAGTACCCCAAGTTCTTCAGCTACCGAAGGCATCATTAATGCGGTATTTTGCGAATTCGCAAATGGCAAAGAGTAGCGAATCGGAGTAATCGTTCGTTCTGCAGAAAACTCTTGCAGGGCAATTGCCACGCAGTCAATTACTTCATTCATATCTACTAATCTTTTTTGTTCGACTGCATTTATGACTAACATATTTTGCCCCCCCTTTCCTTCATCTTTAGTAACTACTCAGTCATACATTTCATTTAGAAGTTTGGTAAGGAGTATGATTCCAGCGAAAATGCGCCCCATTACCTATAGAAAGTTATTTTCATTTCCCAGCATCTAGATTGCTATCATGAAGATACAAATGGCAATACACCTCGCTACCTTTCTTTGTTTTAAAACGCCTGGCGTGGCAGGAATAGGCCCTGACCGCTCCAACACGCAGCCAGATGCTCTCGCTAACCTAAAAAGAAAGTGGTTTTTATGCCCTTTTTCATAGAGTGACTAAGTAGTTACCATCTTTATACAAACATTAAGCCAGTAAAAACCCTTGTTTTAACGGATCTCTTGGGTCTATTAAAAATTGATGGAATCCTGTAATAAACGCCCGACCAGTAACCTTTGGAATAATCGCCTCATATTCGCCTACTTTTGTCGATGATAACACTTCTCCGACAAATTGTCCGTCAGTAATGCATTCATGAACGAAACTTCCCCCTTCTTGTAGAACATCATTTTCAACAAGAGTGGCAAGTCTAGCTGAAGTGCCCGTGCCGCAAGGAGAACGATCTACTTGCCCATCAGCAAAAATGGTCACGTTTCGTAACGTAGCATCTTTTCCTTTTGATTCATCTGAAAAGATAACGCCGTATATTCCCTTTAACCCTTCTTCGAGAGGATGTTTTACCTCCATTTGACTTTCAATGTAGTGTTTAATTTTCCCGCCCCACGTTTGAATAGCGGGCAAATCTTTAAAATCCACTTTCAAACCAAATTCTTTACTGTCGACAACAGCATAGAACGCTCCTCCAAAAGCGATATCTATTTGAAATTCATAGCCATCAATTTTTACAGGAACATCTTTCTTGTAAACAAATGAAGGAACATTTTCAAATGACACGGATTCTACTTGATTCCCATTATATTTTGCATACGCGATAACTTCTCCTGCCGGGCTATCAATAATGAATTTTTGCTTTTCACCTGTCACTTCGAACATACCTGTTTCAATGCCTACCGTGATTACAGCAACAATTCCATGGCCGCACATTGTACTCCAGCCTTCGTTATGCATAAACAATACCCCAAAATCAGCATGGGGACTTGCCGGCGGCGTAATAATACAACCATACATACCATGATGTCCTCTTGGTTCATACATAAGAACTTCGCGAAGATGGTCCAAGTGCTCCATACAATATGCTCGTCTTTCTAATTGTGTTTTTCCTTTTATCGCTGGTACCCCTCCTGTAATAATACGCAACGGTTCCCCTGCTACGTGTGCGTCAATTGTTGTGTACGTTTTACTAATATTCATTTCTTATCCCTCCGTTATTTGTATTCTCATATGAGACGCTTGTCATTTTAAAAGTGTCCTCATTGTTTATTAGCAAATATTGTGCCGGTTTTTAAAAACGAAACATTATCAACAATCAGTCAATTAAATTTGCACTTTTTCTAAAAAATTATACCCTTTTCATAACAAATTTTTATACACGTGTATATTTTCTTTTACAGAGAAAGCAAAACGAATGAACAGAGTATATGCATCCATACCTTGTTCATTCGTTTTTATTTCCCTCCATATTTTTTATAGCTGATTTGTTACAAAAACAACATAAACAAGGATGTCCCATTAAAAAGGACACCCTTGTTTATTTTAATATTTTAATTTCACGCTACGTATAATACTTCTACTGTCTTCATTTCATATATGATGATTGTAACTTTTCATTTTCTCCAATTGCATCACTTTATTAAGTATTCACGCTATATATTTCTCCTGAAGCTCTACTAAGCAGATCAGGTATTAAAAGTTACTTTTCTTTCATACGACCAAAAACAACATCATACATATCGTTTCCATAGTGTAAAGATCTCTTCACGCGAGAAATGGTTGCTGTACTAGCACCTGTTTCTTCTTCGATTTCATGATAAGTGTTGTTGTTATATAACATTTTAGCTACTTTAAATCTTTGGAATATCGTCTTCATTTCATTCACTGTGCATAAGTCGTCAAAAAAACTATAGTACTCATCTACCGTTTCCAATGTTGAGATTGCTTCAAAAAATTCATCTAAATCTTTTCCACGTAATTTATCTATGAGCATACGCTTACCTCCACTTTCATTAAAGTAGCCGCCACGCCACAAGAGCCCTACTTCTTGTTTCATACGATACAACGTCTTCTATTTCTTATTTTCTTCTATATATATCTAGTTTGATTTTTCGACATATAAGTCGATGCTGTCCGGGTTTCAAACCTTACATGTGGTAGGAAAAGGCCCTGACTGTTTCTATTCTTGGCCAGACGCTCCCGTCTCCCCCTTTTTTAACTTGTATATATTGAATGCGCATACTCTAATATGGAATCCTTCTTATAAGTTTTAAGTAAATCGTGAAATTTATCCCGCATTAACGGGCAATAATACTCCCACCTCAAAATTCAGTGAAAGCAAAGAAGTTAGGTGGGAGATAAACTGCCCGTAAAAGCCCGATTGGTTCAACTAATAATCAGTGGGGGATGAAGAAAACCCCCACTGATTAAAGTTTCACTTTATCACAGGTATACAATACTATTCCGTTCTTCTATAATATTCACATCCTTAAAATATATTAGAAAAACATTTACAAGAAAGTATTTTATTTACATTCAAATTTTATTAACACTTTAAAGAGTATAAAATATTATATCACTATTTTTTATTTCCAAAACATTTCTCCATATTACATATTCGTGGCAAAATTTCGTCTAAATTGTGTATCTGCTACAAATAAAAAAACCGGCATTCGCCAGCTTTTTTATTTACATAAAACACTATATATTAACTAACTTTTTTATGCTCTTTTAATGGTTGTTTTCCATTTCCAACGAATCCTAAAATAATATGAATAACAGGAACCACTAAACAAAATATAGCGAACGGTAAATATTGCAGTGTAGATACACCGAGTGTACCAGTAATAAATACACCACTCACTCCCCATGGAATCAATGGATTCACAGCAGCTCCGGCATTCGCTAAAATTCCTGAAAGATTTTTCGGATCTAAATGAATTGCCTCAAATTGTGATTTAAATGCTTCACCTGGTAAAATAACTGATAAATACTGCTCACCTAGAAGAACATTGATACCAATTGAGCTTAATGCAGTCATAAGCATTAAGTTTCCTTTCGTACTTACCATACCTGAAATCTTAGAAATTAGCTTTTCAATAATTTTTACTTCTACTAATAATCCGCCTAGTGCTAAAGCAAGAAGAATAAGAGAAACAGACCACATCATGCTTTGCATTCCTCCGCGAGTAAGTAACACATCTACACTCTTTACACCTGTTTTTGAAACAAAGCCATCTTGCATAAAAGCAGCAATTTGACCAAAGCTAGTATGCGGATGGTAAATATAACAAACCACAATCGTAATGGTTATACTAAGTAATAGCGTCGGAATAGCTGGCACTTTTTTTCTTGCACATAAAAATAATACTAATACTGGAATTAATGTGAAAACTGAAATGGTAAAAGATGAATGAAGTGTATGAACCAGCTCATCGATTTTATTTCCTCCTGATACTGCTGCACCGTGTCCCACAAATAAGAAAAAGATAAGAGTTATAATAAAAGCTGGAATAATTGTCCGCATCATACTGCGAATATGTTCAAATAAATCCACTTCTGCAATAGCAGCTGCTAAGTTCGCTGTATCAGATAACGGAGAAATGTTATTTCCTAGAAAAGCGCCTGATATAATGGCACCTGCAATCATCGCTGGGTCCAAACCCATCATTTGTCCCATTCCTAAAAATGCAATGCCCACAGTTGAAATGGTTGTAAAGGAGCTTCCCACCATGATCCCTACAAGTGCACATATGACAAAAACAGAAGGTAAAAAGAATTTTGCGGATAAAATTTTAAATCCGTAAATCATGATAGTCGGAATTGTTCCTGCTGCAATCCAAACACTAATTAAAATCCCAATTAGCATAAATATAATGATAGGAATTAACCCTGGTAAAATTCCATTTTGAATCCCTTTATGAATTGTATCCCAAGAAACCCCTTTCATTTTTGCAAATAACACAACAATTCCTATAGCGATTAAAATAGGCACTTGAGGAGGTAAACTTAAACCTATAATACAAATTCCTATAATCGCTAATAAAACGACTAAAAGAAAAATACTTTCTTTAAGTGTCACATCTCTTTTCATTTGAATAAACTCCTTATCAGTTGAATTGTTATCGGATTCTATCAACCAATCCATTTGTTATCAGTATTTGCGAATAATTGCACATTTGATATCTAAACACTATATCTAACAGAAATCAATGGAAATAAAATTCCACATAGGCCATAGAGCCATTCTGCTCATTCATACTTAAACCATAAAAGGGCATAACAATGTTTTGGATGAGTATATATATTACTTACAAATCATACCAATAGATGTTTATGCCCTCTTTTATTTACCTAAAAATATAAAGTGAAACTTTAATCAGTGGGGGTTTTCTTCATCCCCCACTGATTATTAGCCCTCACCAATCGGGCTTTTACGGGCAGTTAACGCAAATCAGCTTTATTATATGCACCGTGCCAAACGGGACCAACAAATTTATTGAAATCAAACCCTAATTTAATCCCCTCTGTCGTAAAGTCCTTCGCCTTAGCTACAGCCTCTTTTACTGAAAGTCCTTTAGCTAGTCCAGCTGTAATTGCAGCAGCAAAAGTACACCCAGCACCATGGTTACAGTTCGTATGAATTTTTTCCACTTCATAAAGTACAAATTCTGTTCCATCATAAAGTAAATCGATTGCCTTATGATCCGCTAGAGCTTTTCCGCCTTTTATTACAACATTTTTAGCACCAAAATCGATAATTCTCTTTGCCGCTTCTTTCATATCGTTTACTGTTGTTACATTTTGTAATCCAGATAACTGACCTGCTTCGAATAAGTTTGGCGTTACAATTGTTGCCTTTGGTAAAAGAAGATCACGAATTGCAAGTCCGTTTTCAGGATGCAGCGGTTCATTTTCCCCTTTACAAACCATAACCGGATCAATGACAACATTTTGCATCTCATATGTTTCAATTACATCACTTACAAGCTCGATCATATCTATTGATCCAAGCATTCCTGTTTTCATCGCATCTAATTTTCCACCAGAAAAAATTGTTTTTAATTGCGCTTGTACAAGTTCCTTGTCAACCGGATGAACATGATGATGCCAGTTATTATCAGGATCCATTGTCACAATTGTCGTAATGGCAGTTAAACCAAACGTACCATACTCTTCAAATGTTTTCAGATCCGCCTGCAATCCTGCTCCTCCACTCGAATCAGAACCTGCTATCGTTAATACTTTTTTTACCGTCATGTTTTCACTCCTCAATCAATCTTATAGATCACGCTTAGAAAAATAAGATCAATTATATATAAAGATGAATGCATAACGGATTTTTAGCGTTATGCATTCATTCTATAAAAATGATTTTCTACTAAACTTATTTCACTACATTGTAGATTGTTTCAAGTTTAGCTTGGATTGCTTTTTCCATCTTAACAGCATATTCTTCAAATACATCTTTATCATGAGCATATGGAGATAATGCGCAAGCACGTAGTACTGTTACTTTACCTTCACGATCCCATTCTCCTTCACTAAATCCAAGACTCTTCACAAATGGAAGTGGGCTGTTACCATAGTCAGGAATAGCGAAGTCAGTATGAGATGTAATAAACTCATTATTATATAATCCACCTTTAACGTAAGAAGCTTGATCGAAGAAATCATGATTCAATTTGTTCATTTTTTCTAGGTCTGTATTACCTTCTTCATTAAATACGTAGTCAACCATATTAAAGTCAGGCTTTGTTAATGGATACACACGAATTGTTTTATCACCAACTTTAAATTCTTTTTCAGTTAAGAAGTCATAGAAACGATAAGCTCCTTCAATACTTGCGCCAATTAATTTACCATAACCAGTTACATTTAGAGGTAACACTTGATGAGCTGTCCAAACTGCTGCTGCAGTTGCACCTGCTTTAGAACCTTCTAACATATATGCACCTAATAATGCTGGAATATCTGCACCTTTTTCGAATACGTAAGTTGCAAAGTAAGAAATTACATCGCGCATTCTAGTATCTTTAATAACAATACCGCCCGCAGAGTAAGGAATATATCCCATTTTATGTGGGTCAATTGTAATCGTTTCTGCTTGGTTCATTGCTTTAAATGAATGATAAACTTCTTTTGTTAACCATGCACATTTTTCACTAAAGATGTTGTGTTTTGCATATACTTCTTCTAATTGATCCCATTCAATAAATTGGTTATTTTCATCTAGGAAAATAGAGCGAGCATAACCGCCGTAAGCAGCGTCTACGTGAATGTAGAAATAGATGCCTTCTTCTGCTAATTTTTCACGAAGTTCTACCATTTTATCAATACGATCTACTTGTCCTTCTTCTGTTGTACCAATAACCCCAACAACACCAAGAACAGGAATTTGCTCAGCTGCTAGTTCACGAATTTTTTCTTCTAATTTATTAATGTCCATACGGTAGTTGTCATCAACATCGATTTGCTCTACACAATCAAGACCTACACCGATAATATCAGCAGCTTTTAACCAAGAATAGTGTTTTGTTTGTGGGATTAACCATTTCCCTAATTTTTGTAGATTTTTACCACTACGTGCAGAATGAGATTTAATTTCATCCATTCTTTCTGGAATTTGCTCTAAAATCGCTAGAATTTCTTCTGTAGACATATTAAGTAATTCCCATTCAGACTTACCTGCAACATATTCAGGAGCTACTTCTTTAATCGCTAATGGTAAAGATTTCATATTACGTGCATACCATAGTCCCTCTAAGTTAGCGATGGAACCATCTGCGCAAATATGCCCCCAGCTTTCACCTTTTTTATAACTCATAAGTGCAGCAAATTCATGTCCAACTTCTTCTTCCATTTGAGAAGTACCAGGTGAAGATTCATATGCTACGTTATTACCATTCCATAACATTGCAGCTGTATAAGCAATGATAGAAGGCATTAATGTTTCAGAGTTCATATGTCCCCAGAAGCGTCCAGCAGTATGCCAAGGTAAAGAGTTCGTACGTAGTTTAGAAGATAATACATTGAACACACTGCGAATATGATCTGTAGTTTCTTGGAAACTTTTAGAACTTCTATCTTGAGGTGTGATAATAGGTAAATCTTGTGGCATATAATTTTGTCTCCAACCAACATGCTCATCTACCAGTTTTAATAATAATTCTTTAAATAAATCTACATTTTCTCCTTTATCTCCTAAGAATAATGCTTTTAAATTAACATCTGGCATTTCATATTTCATTTTCATTTCCTCCGATTCCTAATCAAATTATATAAATATACGGAATTAATATTTTTAATTAGCTTGTTTTAATTGTTCTGCTTCGTTATTTTCTTTTTTCCATTCTGGTTTCTTACATTTGTTAATGATGAGAGCAATTCCAATCATAACTACTGTAGCAACCACTTGATAAATTACGTAACCACTATACTGACTTGGTTTTAAAATGGATGGTGGAATCAAACTTACAATAATCGTAAGTACAACACCTGCCATTGAGACAATAGATACAAACCACATTAATCCATTTCCTTTGCTGCCTAATCTAAATGGTCTATTAATGTTAGGCATGTTATAGCGTAAGCGAATTGCTGAAATAGCAATTAAAGCATATACGATACAATATAGAATCGTTGTTGTAATTGTAATAATTAAGAATGCACTACTAATATCAGGAACTACTACATATAAGAAAGATACTAACGAAATAACAATTGCTTGAATCATCACAAATGTGATAGGAATGCCTTTGTCTGTTCTCTTTTGGAAGAACTTCGGTAGATTCCCTTCCTCTGCTACTTTAATCATAGATTTACTTGGTCCAAGTACCCATGCACTTAACTGTACTAAAACACCAATTAAAATCATTAAAGAAATAATGTTAACAAAGATAGATGGAATTCCTAAATCTTCACAGAAGATTAAGTATGGTTGTGTAATATTAGCTAATTCTACATGGCCGCGTGGCACTGCGTTAGAAACTGTTAAACCAGCAATAATATTAAAGAATACTAACAAAATAACAGAAGCGATAACAGCAATCGGATAGTTACGTTTCGGATTTTCAATGTTATTTGCATGTACAGATGAGATCTCTACCCCTGCAAAAATAAAGATAATCCCTGATAAATACGTTATGCTACCTAAGTCTTTAAAGTTAGGTATTAAATCACTTGCTTTAAAATGTCCTAAGTAACTGTTTGGCTGAATTCCATTTTTAATCATATAGATAACACCTAGAACAACTAGAATAACAAATGGAATATATACACCAATAACAGCACCCCAGTTACCAGCAATTTTGATCATATCAAACTTAAGGTTTAATAAAGTTACACCCCAGTATGAAATCAAGATGATAGCAAAAATAAAGTAGTTATTTGAAGATAATTCTGGTTTGTTAATAACATAACCTAGTAGAACACCAACAGTTGATGAAACCATTACCATTCCGAAGAACATTTGAACCCATAATAACCATGAGGTAACAAATCCCCATTTTTCACCTAATGCATTTTTAACCCAAACTTGCGGTCCACCCTCTTCAGGAAATCCTGTTGAAAGTTCAGCTGACATGAGCGCAATTGGGAGCGCAAATACAATTGCAGCAATTAACATATAGAAGATTTGCGTCCATCCTGTAATAGCAAGCGTCGGCACACTACGTACAGTACCAAAGAATGCCATCGTAATCCCAATTAACCCAAAAAGCGTTAACTTTTTTGACTTGGCCATAACTATGTCCTTCTTTCTGTTATTTAATTGTTACAGAGTAAATAAACTGAACTAATACGCTAATTTTCAAAAGAACTGTACTATTAAAAATACAAACCTTAAAAACTAGGGTATTAAAACAAAATATCTAATACGAAATTTGCAATTTCTATAAAATCATTCCTTTCTTCAAACAATGATATAATTTCGTAGAATACATCCCATAACACCAAACGGATAATATTCAAAAAACAACCATCTATTCTTTTAAAAATACATTAATAAAACATAAGTTTTAACTTGCGAATTCGTACACAAGCTAACTTATGACGTCAGTTTACTCCTGCGTTTTTGTTTTGTCAACAACCTAATAAACATTGATATGACAGTGTTTATTAGGTTTTTTTAAAAACTTTTTATTTAAAGCATTAAAGATTTAATGCTTTCATCTATTAAAGCGTTAAGCCTTTTATTTATAAAAATATATAAAATAATTATAAAGAAACATGTATTTTTATACACAGAAACATAAAAAAGAAGAGTGAACTTTCTTCACTCTTCTTTTAAAAAGGCGGACAACCTATACTTAATTATTATTTTAAAAAAGGATTTTTTTCATCTTCTCTTAAGCCAGGATGCCAGTCTAACATATTTACAAACGCATGACTTGCAATCGGATCATTTATACAAAATTTATCCACTGCTAAATAATCCTTATTTCCAGCTATTAATCGATCTGTTACATTTTTTAACAATTTGCTATATCCAATTAATCGTCTGGATGTAATCATTTTACTTTTCCGAAGAGGGACTTCATTTCTTTGTTCACGGAATTTTAACAATTTTTCTGAAAAAATTTCACACCCATCTTCTTTTCCGTTCACTACTTTCACATTTACATACAAATCAGTTTCTATCCTCAATGCTCTGCTCCATAAAGAGACCCAATTATCATACTTGATATAGTATCTCCCCTGAAAATAGCTTTTTATCATCGGAAGTAAAATGTGAATTCTGGGATAATACGTATCACCTTTTTTAAAAATATCTAACATCCTAAAACAACCTAAATGAGCTTGTTGTACAGATTTATACTTAAACAACCGATTGAATCCAATTAACATCTTATCCAGCATCCCATTAATCTGTTCTTCGTTTATATTGTTTAAGCCCAAATCTACTAATAACCAATTTACTTGCTGCTCTTTATTAACTTCTGTTATTACACGGTGATTAAAGTATGCTAATTCCAAAGCTCGTTCCCATGACGTCAGCATAATTAATCTCCTCGCTTTCTCCCTTTGTTTTTACTTTTGCATGTGGTAGGAAAAAGCCCTGACCACGTATGGCCAGGTGCTCTCGCCTCCCTAAAAACACAGGGGTTTTTATATCAGTTTTTCAATTTACATTTATATATTTACAGAGCCTTATTCTCCTAATTTCACCAAGCTGTAATTCTTTTTACCTTTACGGATAATAATAAATCTTCCATCGAATGAATTTTCTACTGTAACATCTGTATTTACATCCGTTACTTTGTCTCCATTCATCAAAATAGCCCCATTATTAATATCTTCCCTTGCTTGGCGTCTAGAAGGTTCAATTCCTAAGTCTACTAACCACTCAACAATATTTTTTGTTTCCTTTGCAGCGTGGAAAGTCGGCATCTCTTTGAAACCTTGTTCAATTTCATCCGCTGTTAACGATTTAATATCCCCGCTAAATAATGCTGCTGTAATTTTTATTGCTTGTGAAAGTGCATCCTCACTATGAACAAATTTAGTCATTTCTTCTGCTAATACTTTTTGTGCTTCACGTTTATGAGGTTCTGTTTGCACCTTAACTGCCAATTCATCAATTCTATCTTTCGTTAAGAATGTGAAGAATTTCAAGTATCTGAGTACATCGCGATCATCTGTGTTTAACCAAAATTGGTAGAATTCAAATGGTGTTGTTTTATTAGGGTCTAACCAAATCGCGCCTCCTGCTGTCTTACCAAACTTCGTACCATCTGATTTTAATAGTAATGGAATTGTTAATCCAAAGACTTTTGCATCTGGTCCTTCTTTTTTACGAATTAAGTCTAAACCACTTGTAATATTTCCCCATTGGTCACTACCACCAATTTGTAGTTGTACACCTTCTTCTTTGTATAAATGATGGAAATCCATCGATTGTAGAATTTGGTATGCGAATTCTGTAAACGAAATCCCTGTATCTAAACGACTTGCTACAATATCTTTAGCTAACATGCTATTTACACTAAAGTTTTTACCGTAATCGCGTAAAAAATCAATAATGTTTACTTTATGTGTCCAATCGTAGTTGTTAACCATTTTCACTTCGCTATTTCCACCAAAGTCAAATAGTTTTTTCATTTGTGCTGTTAATGCTTCAACATTATGCTGTACTTGTTCTAATGTTTGAAGTTGTCTTTCTGTTTGACGTCCACTTGGATCCCCAATTGTTCCTGTTGCCCCTCCAATTAAAATAACTGGATGATGCCCAGCTAATTGGAAACGTTTCATCATCATAAATGGAATTAAATGTCCAATATGCATACTGTCACCAGTTGGATCCACACCACAGTACAAGGAAATTTCTTTCTCTTCTACTAGTTTACGTAATCCTTCAGCATCTGTTTGTTGGTTAATCGCGTCGCGCCATTCTAATTCATCAATGATGTTCATGTCTCTCCAGCTCCTTTAATGTGTAAGTTTTACTTGCCTTAGATTGAAAAATAAAAAAGTCCCTATGTCTACACTAGACATAGGGACGATGTTTAACCGTGTTACCACCCAGATTGCACAAATAGTATGTATTACTATTCGTACCACTCTTAGCAATAGTATCGATTGCTATTCCGCTTAGCATTACCTAAGATACTCCAGAGTGTAATTCACAAGTTTGTTTGTGCTAGGTTCCATCAACCCCTAGCTTTCTCGATAACAGTGACAAACTGCTACTGGGCTCTTTCAACGTATTTGATATATTAAATTACAGCCAATTATAGTAAATAAAAATTCCGTTGTCAATTCTATGCAACAATATTTTTAAAGTGTTCACAATTGCTTCATTCTATTAAAGTGATGAAATGAAACTTCCATCAACGAGGGTTTTCTTATATCGTTCTGAAGCTTTTTCCACCTGCACTTTCATTGTTTTCTGGTGATAAGCCTGCCACGTGCAAAGTTTTAAAACAAAGAAAGGTAGCATGGGTGTATGTCCATTTTTATTCCGCTATTCGTGAGCAGTAAGCCCTCCACCTAGAACTTCATTATAAAAAAGCGAAGAATTCATTATCCTTCGCTTTTCGTTTGTTGCATATCGTTTATCCCGCTATTCGTGGGCAGTAAGACCCCCCTCCTCAAGATTGAGAGAAAATCGAAGAAGATAGGTGGGGGACTGCCCGTAAAAGCCCGATTGGTGAGGGCTGATAATCAGTGGTGGATAAAGAACCCCCCACTGATTAAAGTTTCACTTTATGATAAAGGTACTAATTCATAACCAGATTGATATGGCGGCGCAGAACTTCCCCATAGTTTATCTTGATTTGAAAATGGTTGCTCTGAAGTCTCTAACTCGAAATATGATGTAACTCCATAGCTAGAATTTTGTGGATCTGCACTTGACCAATCACAAGGTCTACCCATTTTATCTCTAAGATAATCCGTTTTACCCGTTATTAAATTGATTTCCTTTGCATTTTGCTCCTGAACTGTTAACGTGCTTTTTGATTGGTCGCTAAAATAAATCCAGCCGCGATTTCCTGCATTAACATATTTTTTAATTCCTCCTGTTTCAGCAGTTCCCCCAATCCACATTGACATGGTAACTGGCGTATTATGTCTTATATATCCATCACCTTCCACCCCATCTGGCGCCTCAAAATTGATAGGTGTCCCATAATACTCATTCCCTTTTGTATCCTTATGAATCTCAGCAGTACCATAATAAGATTTATCTTTATACTGAATTACATAATGCCAACCCGCAAACTTCTCATAAGTTACCCCAAGTTTTTTCTGACCTACACCTGCGAAAGCAGAATGCCTTGGCTTACCATCCCAAATTTTCCGTACCATTATATAATCTTTAGATGTCTTGACCGGATCCCCATAAATATCAAGTATACGATTGCCCTCAGCTGCATAAGCAGAATTTGTAGGAAACACAGTTCCAATTAAACTAAATAAAAATAATAAGAACGCAAGTATAGGTAGTTTTCTTTTAATGAACATGTCCGAATTCCTCCTTATTGTTTACTATCTACCTAAATATATTAACATTAAGTTTTAAGTATATAGATAAATTCAGATATATATGTAAAATTGCATATATATCCGAATTTTTCTCTATATGAATTTCACATAAAAATAGCGAAAGCTCCCTCTTGGAAACCTTCGCTTGTTTAACTTCAGTTAGTTATACAACTTACTGCACTAAAATCGCACCGTAATGTCCATCGACTGTAAGAGTAACGCTGCCGTTTTGTACTGTGTACGTTTTACCAGTCAATTTATCTGTAACAACACTGCCGTTTTGCATGCTGAGTTGCCAAACAGGGACAGTTACGTTATGACTAACAGAATCATTGTTCAGTACAACCGCAATTCTGTTTGTTGTGTCAAAACGGCCATAAGAATAGAGTTTATTAGCATCATCAGTTTGTAGCGTCATGAACGAACCTGTTCGTAATGCCGGGTATTGATTACGAATGCTGATGAGTTTTTGCGTTAAAGCTACAGCACGATTGGAAGTCGTACCTTGTGACCAATCAAACGTCCGGCGATTATCAGGATCCGCGCCGCCCATCATGCCATATTCATCTCCATAATAAATTGTTGGCGTACCAACATAAGTCATTTGAAAAATAAGTGCTAAATACGTTTTCCAAATATCACCGCCAGCCCGTTCGCCAAAACGTGAAATATCATGATTAGATAAATGATTGCTCATCGCTTGCTGAACGTTTGCCGGATAATTAGCACGCGTCCCTCTTAACCAGCTATCAAACCCGGAAGTAGATACGGAATTTGCATTGCTATTGTAATCTTTTCCTGTAATCCACTCGGAAACTGGTTGTGTAAATCCGTCAAAGTTTGTTGCACTATCCCATTGGTTCCCTTGACCTGTCCAAGGACTTGCATTTCCCCAGTATTCACCAAATACTGCTGCATTCTCGTTTACAGACTTCACGGCACTTCGGAATTCAGACCAAATTTGGTGATTCACAACATTACCGCCATTTCCTCCGCCAGCATCTGTATATTGAGGTGCATCTAATCGCCAGCCATCGATGTTATATGGGGCTTTTAAATACGTTTTTGCTACAGAATCACTATTATTATAGATTTGATTTCTTACCGGTGAACCGCTCGCTCCATAATCTAGCTTAGGCAAACTGTTGAATCCTAAAAAGCTAGCATATGTATTCGGCCAAGACTGGAATGTATAATAGCTAGACCATTGGCTCGATTGCGACTCAAAAGCTCCTAAAGAGGAAGATTGATTGTACTTATCAAACCATGGATGAGTGTCTCCGGTATGGTTAAAGACACCATCTAATACTAAATAGCCTTTGTCCCCGTTTGCTGTACTATGAATATTTGATGATAACGTTTGCAAAGTTTCGTTTGTCCCAAATGCAGAATCAACAGCCCTATAATCTTGTGTATCATACTTATGGTTAGAAGGAGATTTAAAAATTGGATTTAAGTAAATAATGTTTGCTCCAAGCGTTTGTTTAATATAACCGAGCTTCTGATTAACTCCTGCCAAATCCCCGCCGAAGAACACAAGGTTGTTCGTATGACCAGGATCAGCATAGACACTGCTCCCCCAAGCCTTTTTCTCAGTCGATGCGCTATCATAAGTATATGCATTCGTTTGCACATCATTTGACGAATCACCGTTATAAAAGCGATCAGGGAAAATCTGATACATTACACCATTTTTCATCCAATCTGGCGTTTTAAAATTCGGGATAATATAAAAATCGCCTGATGACGTTTCAGATGTAGAAGGACCGTTCGCATTATACCAAACTGAAGATGAACCATCAGTAATTTGGAAACGATAAT
The DNA here is from genome assembly GCF_023715645.1 of Bacillus cytotoxicus. GTDB lineage: Bacteria > Bacillota > Bacilli > Bacillales > Bacillaceae_G > Bacillus_A > Bacillus_A cytotoxicus_A. The sequence continues at coordinate 67,638 of NZ_JAMBOP010000021.1, forward strand.
ATTTCCGCGAAGAACTAGCCGGAATTGTCCCTTGCCAATAATCAAACGTTCCCGTAGAATCACCCGACACCCACTTCATCGGAATGACATGGAACGACTCATCAGCAGTATCATAATACTTTATATTGACACCGGTAGTATCTCCTTTAAACGTCCGGAATTTCAGCGTCACACTTTGAGCGGATGTCGGCTCTGGTGCGTTATCATAAACAGGACCTTGGTCGTGAAATAAACCATTCCACTCAACATTATTATCATTAGCAGCAGCATAGGCCGAAGATGAACCTGGCGTATACAGTAAGGATGTTCCTAAAACAAGTGTCGACAGTGCAATCGCTTGCATGATTGAGCGCGTTTTTCTATCTTTTTTTACTTTTCTCATCACAAACCCCCTATAAATGTAAGTGCTTTCAAAATTATTATATAATTAATCTATTAAAAGTAAACAATTTTTTAATAGATTAATTATAGAAATAAGTTGTAACTCAGTTAATTTCGATCAAGGTTTATTCTTTTAATTTAACTTTTTTTCAAAGTGATCAGGGAAAAGATATAGTGTATGTGTTTGGGCACTTCCTTTAAGCGGTATCGTCAGCATTTTGGAAAAAAACAAGCTAAACAAAAAATACAAATGGGGCTGTCCATATGGACGGCTCATTTACATAATTCTCGATATCGGAAGTAAAAGCAAACCCGTCCTTACATGATACACAATAACTTATTATTATTGTTCCTGGTTTTTTCTCCTATGTTTCTTTATACAAAACTATGGCTTACTGGGGAGAGCCTTGTCTTCGAGTGATGTACTTACTAAACTGTGGGTTCTAAACTTTCAATTAACGATATTGATACAAAAATTACATTTTCTACACCAGGTTCTTTTAATACAGCTATACCATCCCGGACATCAATCACCTTTACTCGGTTTATCGATTGTAATCCAACTGAATGAACATTTAATAATTGTTTATTTTTTTTGTGTAATTTCAACCGTTTGCGTATGGATATTACACAGGTGTCTACAAGACAACGACAATTATTGCATGTTGGCGGAACGCATGTTGACGGAACACATGTTGACGAATTTGTTAATGGCCTATAGGAAAAAATAAAACATATTGCCAAATCCAATTGTCCACCATCATTAGGAAGATTTGCTGTAACACTTCCACAGGAAACATTCGAAAAATTCAACACAGCATTGCTTCTATTAACAGTTTGAATGTCACTAGGTGAATTTCTAAAATTATATAAGACTTCTCTCATGTCCCTAACACTAATAATCTCTGTACACTCGCAATCTTGTTCTCTACACTTGCAATCTTGTTTTTTATCCACGATCTCACTTGTCCTTTCGAGTATTTTTAATATCATATGCATAAATACTAGAGTGTGAAAGTGAAGATGGCCTAAGTCATTAACTGAAATTCGAAAGCGGATTTGCTTCATGCTTGTAATAGAACTATTGGATTCTATTACATTTCATTAGGATTTATTGCATTCTAGGGGTACCGCCACATGTCCATCAACTTAAGAATTTTATAACACCCCAAAACAAAAAAATTGTACATTTTCACAAGGAGATGTCAATTTTCTCGTTTTGGAGGTATTTGTATCTCTTAGCTTGATAGCGATGTGGCTGTACCCCATGTAGGGCTTTGTTATTTGCATGAATTTCTTAATCATCGTGGAATACCGTCAATAGAATATATAAATATTCATATTGTATTTATTTGGATTTTTTGTATAATAAAATCATATATAAACATTAATTTAATTATATATGTATATATATTAAAAACCAAAAATTAAGAATATCCAACGAATTTTGAGAGGTGTTACATGTTTAAAAATAAGAAGTTAATTCGATTTTGTCTAACATTATTTGTATTTTTATGTATAATTGATTTTTCAATCAGTTATTTTCAGGCATATCTTGAAACAGCAGCAGATATTAAATGGGTAATACCGGGAATTTGGCAAACTATTTTGATAGATGCTCCTAGAGACGTACTTGTTATTTTAGGCGTAATTGCTTTATATGATTTCACAAAAGAGACATCACCAAAAGACGCATCTATCTAAATGCGTCTTTTTTCAATTCTCTTAGATTAGAGGTCTCTCCACGTTATCAGCAAGTTAAAAATTTCATGGTTCCTTAAAAAAAATGTCTGGATTCGTATGGAAGGATAAAATTTTTATTTTTGGGTATTTACTTTTCTTAGCTTGATAGCGATGGGGTACCGCCGACCAAATGACATAAAACCCACATTAATACATTTTTTGGAAGTTAAAACCTTGATTTTTATACGCTAAGGGTTTCTATGCTACAAAAAGACAATAAATAACCTGGAGTATCTCGTAATAAACAGGGTATCTAAAGTTTTGATACAAATTAAATTTGTTACGCGAGAATCAATAAATTTCTTAGTGATACACTTCAAACAAAGTGTTGTAACAAAAACGTACAGTATTTTTACGGTGTAAGTAATCCTTAGCGTGGGTTTTATGTTAGTGCGTTGGCTGCACCCCCTATAGTACCTACCTGCAAATGAAGATGAATACTTAACTCAAACATTGGAGGAGATTGCGATGAATCAAGATCCAATTTTACAAAAAGCAATGAATAAGTGGGAACGTATGAGTCAAGACACTTCGTTCCGTAAAGAATATGAGGCAAGGGAAAAAGCATTAATGGATGAGGCTGCTGGAATTGCTCATGCACTCAATAAAGGGCGTGAACAAGGACTACAAGAGGGCATACAACAAGGAAAGATACAATTGGTTCGTGGTATGCATAAGAATGGTGTATCTGTACAGGATATTGCTAAAATGACTGGATTGTCAGAAACAGAAATACAACGATTCTTACAAGGGTAATCTAATCAGGATGAAACAAAAGCTACCCTATATGGGATCACCTTATCCAAAAAAGAAAAGCACTCCTCGGAGTACTTTTCTTTTTAATAAATATCATCTATACTGTTTTTACTAGGAGTTAAGTTTAGAGTATACTCTCCTAAGTTTAATAATACGTTTTATTTAGTAAACCGCAAAATTGGCTGATTTTGTGGTTTATTTTTATGGACGATGAAATTTAACATGGTTACCATTACGATCGAACCAACCTCTAAATGCCCAGTTAATCCATCCACCATCACCTTGATTCGTAAATTCCCCATCTTCAAATACCCAAATTCCAAAAGTGATTCCATCATATACTGTTGTTCCGAAGAATTTAACACCGTTAAAACGATCATCATAGTTTTGGTTTAAATTAAAAACCATAACATTATAGCGTTGACCTGCAGAATAAAATGTTGATTCCATTACGCCTTTTACAAATCCTGAACGGTTAGTTTGAGTATTGATGGAATTCCTAATCATGTTAGCGATACCTAATACATCTATACTTACATCTAAATTTGCACTAGCTTTCGCTGCTTTTGGTAACTTAGACTCTACAAAATTAATAGGTAATTCAGTAGATAGGTTAGTAGGAACATTTGTTGTAGAAGGAGAGATCTCAGCCGCACTTGCATCTGTTGGTGCAAACACTCCTAATCCTCCTAAACCGATAGCTCCAGCTAAAGCAATGTTCGTCAACTTTTTCATCTTTTTCATAAAAAACCCTCCTTTATATTTTTATAAGGTATTACCCCCTACACTTTAAAGTATATATTTCTTATACAGCAGAGGTAAACCATTTAATTGAAAAGGCATTAAATTGTTAATAGTCAAAAAAGAATAAATATACAAAAACAATAAAATTTATGTATATTTGAAACTAAATTTAAGGTAAATATACATTTATAGGAATAAAAAAATATTGACTGAATTTTTTGTTAATAATTGAAAAATTTTTTTGTTTTAGTATCTTGGGTTCTGGTGCAAATATATGAAGAAGAATATGGATGATAGTAGATTTGCTGGTTTATAAAATATTTGATCAAAAGTTAATCTATTAACGCTGATTTACCCAATAGGGGTCACCTTACATGCCCATCAACCTAAGATAAGTGTACTTACCCAAAACAAGTAAAAAGAAAAATTTATGCAGCTATAGGGGTAGCGTCCTGAAAATGCGGATTTACAACGTTAAGCTGTTTATAGTGTTAAAAATGAAGAGCTTAACTACGATAAGGATTTCGAGACAAGTCATATGAGACATTTGTAAGCACTATTTGATGTAAAATCGATTAAGTTCCAATAGAGTAAACCCTATTGAGACAAGGGTTTTCACCTTAACGTTGTAAATCCGCAAAATCCTGATGCTACCCCTACATAAACGTGCAGGAACTTTCCACTCAATAGGTCATACTCCAATTGAATTTTAACTCCTGCCGTATGGCTACTTCCACCTGAACCTTGATAATGTGAAGAAAACTTATCTGGAAGCTGAAATGTTGTAGAGTCTAGAATCCGAATGTGCTTAAATGTCGTGGTATTATGGACACCATTTGGGAAACGAAGTGTAAACATTTAGGAGAGCTAATTCGATATGCCGATGATTTTGTCATCGTATGCCAAACAAAACAACAAGCACTAGAAAGTATTCGAGTTTTACAATCCATTATGAGTAGGTTAGAACTTACAATCCATAAAGAGAAGTCGAAATTAGTGAATACGTGGGACGGAATAGAGGGATTTGACTTTCTTGGTTTTCATCATCAGAAATTCCCTAAATGTGTGAAAGGCGGGAAGGAAATGTATATCATGGCACATGTACCAAGTGAGAAAGCCATGAAGAAAATGAGAGAACGTATCAAGGAGTATACAAAGCCGAGAAATAAACTGTATTTACAATTGGAGGATATGGTGAAAGGCTTAAATCGAGTCTTACAAGGATTCAAGAACTATTATAACCTATCACCAATTGGACGGAAGTGGCTTGGTAAAATAGATTGGTACGTTTTGGAACGACTGAATCTCTTCTGGAACAAGAAAAGAAATATTCGAAAGAAACATAGTCGTATTAGGGACTTGATAGAGAAAACAACATACATACTCGTGAAAGTGGGAAGCTAGAACAAGAACTGAAAGCCAAAGAAAGAAGAGCATCGGAAAGCCGTATGAGGGAAAACCTCACGTACGGTTTGATGAGGGGGAAGCTGGAACAGAAAAGAGATGGCGAAGCCATCTCCAAAGAAATCTGTTTCAGTTTTCTACTCTACTTATGCAATTTCAGAAATAACTTGTATAATAGTTTGACTAACATAAGGCTCTAATTCTACTAATAAATGATTTGCATTACTTACTTGAATATATTTTGCTTGAGGAACCGATTTTAAAATTTCTTTACTATAATAATTCGGGAACATGGTATCATATTCACCATGAATTAAACATGCTAATTTATTATGTAAAGTTGATATATCCCCCACGACATTTACATTCAATAAAGCCTTAATTAAAAAAACAAGTTGTTTTTTTGAGAAAAAATCTAAACGATGTTGAATAGAATCTCCTCTTAAATGTGACCATTTTTCGGACTTTGGTCCTAATAACAAGCTACTATTTATATCCCAAAATAGTTCCTCATCCCCTCTTTTTACTAATTCAAGGAAATTTGTCCAAGTAGCCTTTAATGGTTCGGCAATATAGGTAAAAGGAGAGATTAATATTAATTTATCAATATTATCAAAATGCTGCAGGGTATACTGAGTAGCAATAGCTGCACCTTGACTATGTCCTACTAGTATAATTTTGTTAAATTTCTCTTCTTGTTTTAAAAAAGTTATTAATTCTTTTAATTGGGTTACGTATGCATTAAAAGAAGTCTCTTCCCATAAATCTGAATTATTTCCATGTCCTAAACAATCATAGGTAACAACATTTGAATGCTTTTGAATATGGCGTACTATATCGTCCCAACAGGTTTTAGATTCAGAGAATCCATGAACAAATACAACACAATATTCTTTACTCTCCGTATGAAAAATTTCAGCAGCAGAGTATCTTTTTGAAAATTGAATTTCCATATAAAAACCCCCTTTTTATAACTTCAATAAAATTATACTTCCCATTTTTTAGATAATCAAATTCCAGGATTTGAAAAATTATTGTATTTTTTATCCAAAAAGGTATAATTTTTTTACCGGTTAAAAATATATTTTTTATTTGCGCATATATGTGTAAAGTATTGTTTCGACATCATAATATTTAAACTTATAATTCTCAAGGGGGTATATTGAGCAATGTCCATTTCAAGTACTGTGGAGAAAGATATGAATATTATTACAGGTGAACAATGTTTATCATATATAAATATTTACGGGGAAAATGTAGATGAATTAGTGAAACAATCTATCCACCACATCTTTGAACATGGTGAGAGAATTCAGGTGCGTGCTGGTAAAGCATTGCAATCCTATGGGGTAAATTATATTTTAACTAACCCCAGAAATAGACTTCACTGTTTAAGAACAGGTGCAATAAAGTACCTATGTAGAGAATTATTAGCTTATTTCAATGGGAGTTTAAAGGCATCTGATGGGTTAGCACAAGCATCAAAATTTTGGATGACTCTTGTAGATGAAGACGGTAAAATCAATTCTAACTATGGTTATTATGTTTTTCATGAAAAAGTATCTGGAACTGAAAATCAATATGGGTGGGCTATTAAAAGATTATTAGATAATCCAGATAGTAGACGAGCAATAATTAATATTAACCAAAATTATCATAAAAGTGATACCAAAGATTTTCCATGCACTGTTGCAATGCAGTTTTTTATTAAAAATAATTATTTGCATTGTGAAGTTATGTCAAGAAGTACTGATGTTATAACTGGTTTACCATATGATATGGGGTTTTTCTCTTTTATTCATGAGTTAGTCTTTCAAGATCTAGTAGAACAAAAATATACAAACTTGAAGCTTGGAAATACAGTTATGAAAACATCATTTACTCAAATTTATGATAAAACCCAAAGCAAGGCTCTTGAAGTTAGTGAAGGTTTGAGTAGTAATAATATTGAAATGCCTAGAATTGATAATGTTAAAAATGTTTTAAACGATATATACATTGGAACTGAAAACTCGGAGATTATAAAATGGATTAAGAAAGAGGCGAAATTAGACAAATGAAAGTTGTATTAACTTCTACTAATCAAGCAAAAATGAAAGCGGTTTCTGATGTGTTTGCTCATGTTTTTGATGAAAACATTGAAATCATTCCTATTTCAGTAGATTCAGGTGTTTCAGAAACACCGACTAATGATGGAGAGGCCATAATTGGTTGTCGGAAAAGAATTGAAAATGCAAATGTTAGTGATTTTGATTACATAGTATCTATGGAAGGGTTAATTCAAAGTTTTAATTATGGAACATTTGTATATGGAATTGTAGTTATTTATGATAAGGAAAATGGTCATGAGGCAATAGGATGTAGTGCAAAAGTAAGACTTCCAGATAAATTAGCACAAGCAATTAATTCTGAAAAAAAATTAAGCGACTTAGTTCTAGAGATGTATTCACCTGATAAAACTAAAGAACTCTCTCTCATAGGTACAAATGGGGTTATCACAAATGGAATTTTCAACCGTGTCGATGAATTTGATGGTGCTTTAAGAAGTGCTTTAGGTTATTTAATAAATAAGGAAAATTATTCATGAATAAGAATTTTGTAGTGCCTTTATTTTCTCTATTAGTATCTGTAGTGATATGGGGGTACAACTTTGTTGCAACAAAAATTTTATTAGGTGTTTTTACTCCTTATGTCTTAGCGTTTTACTCAACTTTCGGAGCAACTATAGTACTAGTCTTAATTTTTAAAAAAGGATTATTTCAGTACTCTAAGGCAATATTAATAAAGACTTTTTATGCTAGTTTTTTTGGGATATTTTTGTTTAATGTTCTTGTTAATTATGGAATGACAAAAATTTCACCTATTGATGCTTCTTTAATAATTGCCTTGGTTCCTTTGGTTAGTAATATTGTAGACTATATTTGGTTAAAAAATAAATTGCAAGCAATTAATATATTCGCTACATTACTATCTATTTCAGGAGTTATATTGCTGGTTACAAATGGGGATTTTGATATTAACCATTTTAATAAAGGGGCGCTGCAGGGATACCTTATAATGGCATGTGCAGTTTTTTCCTTTGTTATTTATATTACTTTAGGAAAACAAGTTATGACATCTATGAAGCCCACACATTATACTACATGGTGTTTTATATACGGCAGTATGTTACTCGTTATGCCAGCAAGTTTTTTGGGGGGATTAGCTCCTTATAAATCTTTAAGTTCTGAGCATCTGTTATATCTATCATTTGCCATTATTTTTACAGGAATAATTGCTAATAGCGCTTATAACTATGGGATGGAAAAAACCAATATCATCATTGCATCTTTATTCTCAAATTCTATCCCTATTTTCACCATGTTATTTTCATATTTGGTTTTTAATGAACAAATAACAAATGTAAAATTATTAGCTGCTATTTTAGTTATTTCAGGATTGGTTTTACCTACTGTAAAAAGAAAGAAATGAGTGAGAAAAAATATGAAGTATATTGTATTTGACTTAGATGAAACTATTTTTGATCATAAGCGTGGAGAAAAAGAAAGTTTAAAAGAAATATATAATACAGATTTTAAGGATTTAATCATATCCTTCGGTGAATTTCATCGTACATTTACCAAATATAATAAAATATCTTGGGAACATTTTGAAAAAGGGATACAGAACATTGAGGAAACTCTGTTTAATAGATTTAAGTTGTTATGTGATTTTTATGGAATGAAAAAAGATTTAGCGGATTTAGTATCACGATATAGCCATGAATACATTAAACAATGTATTCCATACTTAGGTGCAAACACATTACTCAAAGAATTAGTAAATATGGGATTCTCACTAGCAGTATGCAGTAATGGCATGGAAAAAATCCAAATAGGAAAAATGAATTATCACAACATTAAACACTTTTTTTCTTATTTTCAATTTGGAAGCAACTATCCAGCATGCAAACCGAATCTAGAATTTTTTAATAATTTATTAAAGAATTTGAAAGCGAAGCCGCATGAAGTTTTATTTATTGGTGACTCACTAACAAATGATATTAACCCAGCTAAAGAATTAGGAATGAAAAGTCTACATATTAATGAAAAATATTTAGTAGGTGGTGAATTGCAATGTACTCTAATTTTGGATCAAATACAAAATCAAGTCGTGTTGTCTTAAAGAATACTATATATTATTCGAAAGAACATAAATTCTGCGAAGCCGACATTATAATTTCCGGGAATCATATTGAAAAAATACTCCCTCCAAATTCATTGATGGACGAAAATGGTATTGATGCTCAAAATTTAGTTGTATTTCCAGGCTTAATAAATGCCCATCTACATCCTAGTAAGGAAATATACGGGGGTATGGAAGCTTTTTGTAGTATTAGTGAAATTCTCGACAAGGTACACAAAAACAACCATCTTGAAACGCCTGAATTGCAAAGTTTAGCATCTTTATATTCTATCTTGAAATCTATTAAACAAGGCGTAACCACTTTAGGAATGTTTACAAGTAGAGCTGAAATAGATGCTGAGCAAGCAAAAAGAACGGGAATCCGAACAGTGATTCATTTTTCTCAAAATGATCATTGGATTGGAAAAGAGGCAAATCCAGAAGAATCTTCACTTGAAAAAATTATCCAACGATATTTAGACTGTTCAACTAAATATGAATCGGAATTAATACAAGTTCACCCGGCTACAGCATCAGAACTTACAGCAACCCCAAAATTAATGCAGGAGCTTCATAAACTTGCAACTAAACAAAATAAAAAATTTGTAATGCATATTTGTGAAGGGAATAGCCAAGTGGAACAATGTATAAATCACTATGGGGAATCTGGAATTCAGCTTTTAAATAGACTAAATTTATTAGATTCTTCTACTTTATTAGTTCACGCTGCTACGCTTTCTGAACAAGACGTTAATATTTTGTTAGAACGACAATTGAATTTCATACATTGTCCCGTAAGTAATAGTTTTACAGGAGCAGGTCGTTTCCCATTTAAAGATTTACTACATAATAATATTGGGTTAGGAACTGATGCTGCAATGGTTAACCCTTTTAACTCAATACCTTATGAAGCAGCATTTTCACTTTATTTTCACGGAGATTCGTGTTTAGACAAAAAAGTAGCAACGACTGATATAGTAGATTCCCTTACCCAAAAAAGTGCCTTAGCTTTAGGTATAAACAATTTAGGAACTATAGAAGAAGGAATGCTTGCGGATTTATGTTTTTTCAATAAAAAAAATATATTTATAGGTTCTCAAGAGCCTTCCTTACTATTCATAGATACTATTTTTAAGAATGAACCAATTCACGTTATGATTAATGGGAAATTTATCATGATCAATGGAGATTTTCCTGAGCAAGAATTTAATCAAATTCAAAAAGATTTTATTATGAATAAAAGATTGGAGAGATAGTTTATGAAAAGAGTAGCATTTCTTTTTTCTGGTCGCGGTTCTTTACTTTCAACAGTTCAGGAGTGTTTAAATCATTTATCAATTCCGTCTCAACTTACTTTAGTTATTACAAACAATCCTGAAATTAATTTAAATCAATTAAATATTCCAAAAGATTGCGCTGCTTATTGTATAGATCATAGAAATTTTTCAGATAGACCAGAACATGAAAGAGAGATATCAACATTGCTTGATAAACATAATGTTGATTTAATAGTTTTAGGAGGCTACCGCAGAATATTTAGTAGTGATTTTATTACCAAATATGGTACTAAAACAATTAATACGCATCCTTCACTTCTTCCAGCATTTGTTGGAGATAAAGCTCAATTGAAAGCTATTCAAAAAGGTGTAAGGATTACTGGAGCAACAGTACATTTTATTAATAATGAGGTAGATCAAGGTCCTATTATCACTCAAGCCGCTGTGGAAGTAAAACCACATTATTCTGAGTTTGATTTAAAAGAAGCTATTATTAATGTTGAAAAAAAGGCTTTGGCAAGAGCAGTGAAATTATTCATTGAAGATAAACTGCGAATTGAAAATAATGTTGTTTATATAGATAGCAAATATGAAAATGAACTATTTGTGTAAATAAATTATATAAAAGTAATAAGAAGAAGAATTCATAATAGAGTTCTTCTTTTTTGAAATAAAAACCATTTATTTATCTATATAACGGAGGAAGACAAATGCCAAAATATATTTTTGTAACAGGCGGTGTAGTATCGTCTCTAGGAAAGGGAATCACAGCAGCATCCCTTGGAAGACTATTAAAAAATCGTGGTTTAAACGTAACAATTCAAAAGTTTGATCCATATATTAACGTAGACCCAGGAACAATGAGTCCATACCAACACGGTGAGGTATTCGTAACAGAGGATGGTGCAGAAACAGATTTAGACCTTGGTCACTATGAACGTTTCATCGACATCAACCTAAATAAATACAGCAACGTAACAACAGGTAAAATTTACTCTTCTGTGCTTCAAAAAGAGCGCCGTGGTGAATATTTAGGAGGAACTGTTCAAGTTATTCCTCACATTACAAACGAAATTAAAGAACGCGTATATCGTTCAGGCCGCGAAACTAATGCGGACGTTGTTATTACAGAAATCGGCGGAACTGTTGGTGATATTGAGTCTTTACCGTTCCTGGAAGCAATTCGCCAAATTAAGAGCGATATTGGCCGTGACAATGTAATGTACATTCATTGTACGTTAATCCCTTATTTAAAAGCCGCTGGCGAAATGAAAACAAAACCAACACAGCATAGCGTTAAAGAACTTCGCAGCTTAGGTATTCAACCAAATATTATCGTTGTTCGTACAGAGCTTCCTGTTTCTCAAGATATGAAAGATAAGCTTGCATTATTCTGCGACATTGATACAAAAGCAGTAATTGAAGCGCGCGATGCAGATACATTATATGCAGTTCCGTTATCTCTTCAAGAGCAAAACGTGGACCAAATCGTTTGCGATCATTTAAAATTAGACAATCCAGCTGCAGATATGACAGAATGGAATGCATTAGTTGAGAAAGTACGCAACCTCTCTAAGAAAACAAAAATCGCTCTTGTTGGTAAATATGTAGAGCTTCAAGATGCATACATTTCTGTTGTAGAGGCACTTCGTCATGCAGGTTATAAATTTGATACTGATGTAGAAGTAAAATGGGTAAATGCTGAGCATGTGACAGTAGAAAACGTGAAAGAATTAGTTGGCGATGTAGATGGTATCCTTGTACCAGGTGGTTTCGGGGACCGCGGCGTTGAAGGTAAAATCGCTGCAACTCAATATGCACGTGAAAACAAAGTTCCATTCTTAGGAATTTGCTTAGGAATGCAACTTGCATCAATCGAATTTGCACGTAACGTATTAGGATTAGAAGGTGCGAACTCTTCTGAAATTAATCCTGACACACCTTACGCAATTATCGATTTATTACCAGAGCAAAAAGATGTTGAAGATTTAGGTGGTACACTTCGTCTTGGTTTATACCCATGTAAGCTTACACCAGAAACAAATGCTTACAAAGCGTATAACGAACCGGTTGTATATGAACGTCATCGTCATCGTTATGAGTTCAATAACCAATTCCGTCAAGACCTGGAAAATGCAGGATTCATCTTCTCTGGTACAAGCCCAGATGACCGTTTAGTAGAAATTATCGAATTAAAAGAACACCCTTGGTTCGTGGCAACACAATTTCACCCAGAGTTTACATCTAGTCCACTTACAGGACATCCTTTATTTAATACTTTTGTTGATAAAGTTATTGAATTATCTGTAACAAATAAAAGTATGGTTATCTCATAATAATAAGAATCTGCTGAAAAGGTGTGAAAAAGATACATCTTAATAGTCCTGGTACCAGCGTTCTTGTGAACCAAGGGAAAAGTAGTAAAAGATTATAAAAAATTGATGACATGTATCAATATCTTTATTACACCACTAATCCTTAAATTAATTGTGATTAAGGATTAGTGGTGTAATTTTACATTTCTTGTAACTTTAGGAGATAATTTGCGCAGTTTTTTAATAATAAATTGCATATAAAAAGGAGAAATCTATAAAACTACAGACTTCCCCTTTTTTATTATGGGGTCTGTGTAGCAATGAAACCAAATCACGCTATAAGCTGTAACCGTCAAGACGAATTTTACACTTTCTGCTAAGTTTCATTTTACAATTCTGCTTAAAATAAGCTTTGCCTATTCTTCATACGATAACTGTCTCCATCCATATGGATAACTTCCACACGATGC
>NZ_JAMBOP010000022.1 GCF_023715645.1 Bacillus cytotoxicus
TCTTCAACTTGTTTCATAGAATACGTAACATACATAAAAAATCCCCTCGCTTCATTTCATTCACGAGGAGATTTTATCGGAATTTTCATTTTTTGTCCATTGACTAGATTGTTTTTCAACAGTATGAAAACAAGCGCCTGAGTAGGCGCTTGTTTTTCTGCTTTAGCATAAAGAATAGAATCTAAGTACATTTACTTAACCAGTGCATAGGATAATTTTATAAAATTGTGAAGGATTGAGAAAAATGTACTATGCTCCTTTTATGTATCGATATCAATATCCTTATTATGTTAATGTACCAATGTACAACTATGGAAGACAGTCTGTTTACTGGACTTCTCCTAATGAGATAGAGTATGCAAAAAGATTTGATTCTTTTAGTTTTTCCAATGGTGATGAAAGTATTTTGTTAAAAGATTATGGATCAGAACCATTTGTTGTTAATATCAATGAGGCAACAAAGCAAAACAATACGTATCGTACAGCTTTATGGACAGGAACACATTTACAGGTTACCTTAATGAGTCTCAATGTTGGCGAAGATATCGGTTTGGAAATACATCCTGGTGTTGATCAATTTTTACGTATTGAACAAGGTCAGGGGATTGTTCAAATGGGCAAGAGTAAAGATAATTTAAATTTTAAAAGAAACGTTTATGATGATTTTGCAATAATGATACCTGCCGGAACATGGCATAATCTAACTAATACAGGTAATGTTCCGTTAAAGCTTTACTCGATATATGCTCCTCCAAATCATCCATTTAGTACCGTTCATGTTACTAAAACAGATGCATTGGCTGTCGAAGAAGGCTACAGTCATGGCAATAGGAATACAGTTAGTTATTAACCGTATAAAAAATAGTTTCATAAGATACTTTGTGACAAATAACTAAAAGGTGTGATTCAAATGATTAAGGAACAAGTTCAAAAGCTTCTTAATGATTTAATTCAACTCGAAAATTTATCGTCTTCCATCTATTTAGCCATGTCTGCCGATGCTAATCGTAAAAACTATACTGGTATGGCACATTGGTTAAAGCTTCAGTCGGACGAAGAGCGAACACATATGTTAAAACTTATTGATTACCTAGCAGGAAAAGATGGAATCGTACAAATACTTGCAATACCAGCACAACCTACAGATTTTGGAACACCATTAGAAACTTTTGAAAAGGCGTTAGAACATGAACGTTTTGTAACAAACGCATACCGGCGAGCTTATGATTATATTACTCAAGTAGATTCTCAAACCTTGATTATTATTCTAGATTTTTTAAGGGAACAAATTGAAGAGGAAAATCAAACCTTAACCATTGTAGAACGGTTAAAAATAGCAAAGGATAATCCAGCTGCTTTATTGTTATTAGATCAAGAGTTGGGGCAAAGGAAGAACCGTGGAGCAGTAGAAGCAAACGGATAAAAATCAAATCTTTCTTTTGAACATTGGAAATGACTCAAACTTCATGCATAAATATAGCAGGCACATTGAACAGAAGAAGTCAAAAAAACGCTATTCTTCCTACATATTTCTACAGAGAGAATAACGTTTTTTCGTTTTGGGGATATTTCAAAATCTTAGCTTGATGGGTATGTGGTACTATCCCTGATACAAAATAATATAAAAATTCCATGGTTTTATATAAAATAAACAATATACAACAAGACATACAACAATAAGTACAAAGGAGTAAAAATCATATACTTGTTCCTTTGGTAGGTATTCCGGAGGGATATTCGTAATATAAAAGTTAATTGCACTAAGTCGCTTACTGCATTCTTTATAGGTAATTTGCTTCTTATGTTCTTTAGATGCCACATCCTTTTGTCTACGTTTCATTTGCGGAAGAATTACAACGATATGTTCACCTGTGTTTTTAGAAGAAATAGCCTATTCTTGGTCCATTGGAGAAGTAATGTTATCTTTATATGTATCAATGTAGATATTTCCATTTGCAGCAAGTACAGCATACGTAACATCTTTGTAGCGAAGATTACGTTTTTTTAGTTCACATTGTAACCCTAACTCTGTCTGATTGTTTTGCCTTAGGTTTTCTGTCATAATTTCTCCATCCATAATTAGTTCGATGGGGAGTTTAGACTCTTTTTTTATCGGTATATTTAAATCTTGTTTTGTAACATTACGATATTCAGGTTTTTTCAAAACAGATATCTTACCATTTGTTTCAACTACGACATAAAGAACTTCTTCAATGTTGAAAATACCATTCTCTCTTAATTGTTGGTTTAAATAATCTAGAGAATAGCGCATTTTCCGCATATTATTTTCTAAAATTTTTCCATTTTCAATAATGACTGTCGGATTTCCAGCAAATATTTTTCTGCCTATCCGACTTTTCATGGATATATAACTAACCATTAGAATGATAAATACTAAAATAAGAAAAGCGATGACTGCATGATGAGTTTTTACATTTAAATTAAATGCCAAATTTGCAATAATACTTCCGATAGAGATAGCACCAATAAAATCAAAGGTATTCATTTCCGCGATAATTTGCTTTCCTAATATTTTAGCTCCGATAAATAAAATCGAAAAAGATAACAGTGTTCTCAAAATAATCTCTATATGTTCAGACACAAGTAGCTCCTCCTTTTGGGATTGCATGTTCGTGTTATAACAATTTATATAAGGATAGTATGTATCATTGTAAAAGAATTTATTATGTTCAATAGCATTAAATAGTTCATGTAGATGAATCAATCTCGGTTCTGTTGCCAAGTTTCTCAAGAGATAAAAAGAGACATGAATGTAAGAGGAACTATAATGATGTTGAATGTTTTGATACAGAGTACATTTTTTGAAATTGAATAAAATATGAATTATCAAAAAGAGATTGGATTCCCTTAAAGAGTATTAACTAGATAAATATGAACTGATTTGAATTACCAGGATATGTTTTCCACCTACAAAATCCTGTATCACTCTCACCTATCCAGAAAATCATAACTTTTTAAACTGGTGATTTCTTTGAGGAAAAACAAGCATGTACCGATAGGTATTAAACTTTCCATAAGCTTTCAGTCCAAAAAAAACCACTTAGACGCGTTTGCGTCTAAGTGGGGGTTCAATTTAGAGAAACGTATGAATCAGCATTGAACACACAAAAGCAAATGAAAGATAATAATGCCAATTTTTATCTTTTCGTTTGTATCGTAGAAATCCTAATGTTCCTAATGCAAGAAATAAAATATACGAAATAATACCTGATATAGACACTGCATCTGTTTTCCATTCATAAAATACCATAATGAATGAGTGGACAGTAATTAATGCGAATGCAAGAACTGCAATAGGAACATGAAATAACTTCACCCACTTCAAAATTTTTGAAATGAATGCTTTAATCACTTTGTCTAATTTTATTTTTTTGAGTCTTAATAAAAAATAAAGAGGAAACATGGCAAATGCAGCAAAAATACCAATTCGACCTAAAGAAGCTTTATTTTTAGCATAAGATTTCAAAGGACTTTTTACGTGGTGCTCATATTGATGGTTTACATTTGTTGATATATTTGTTGTTAATGAATCCCTGTGTTCAATTGTCCAAAATCCACATGCAAGAATAACGAAAGCTGCTATGATTGCAACATAAATTAATTTCCTCTCTTTTGGATTTTTAATCCATTGTTTTGGCATAAAAAAACTCCTAACTTAAAATGTTCATTAGATTTAACTTATCTTAATTGTACAGTTACAATATTAAATTATCCTTAAAGAAAACTTAAAAAATTCTCATATTCATTAAACGATTTATCCGAAAGAATTCTCCTTCCTCAAGCGCGTGCAGGGCGATAATCGCCCTGCCGTAGGGACACCGCGAATTTAATCCTGGTGACAGGGGGGTAGCCCTGTGGAAGACCCAGGTATAAAAGAGAAAGTTATTTTATCTTTCGAACCCCTTACTTCAAGACGCATTAACATCTAAGTGGTGGGTAATCGCATAGTAAATAAAGTTAAATTTTCCCCAGTATTTTTCACACCTTTTTTCATCGCTATATATCTTTTTTTAATTCTCTTATATGAAAGACTCTCTTGGCTAAAATTCAACCAACAAAATCGATCGATTGTTTTCCAAAACAAAATTTTTATTTTTAAATCTGATTTTTATCGCAAATCTATAATAAACATTTTATTTATTTTCTTTTAATAATCGCAATCCATTTAAAATAACAAGAATTGTGCTTCCCTCATGACCGATAACGCCAAATGGAAGGGCTAAAAATTGTAAGAAATTCGAGCAAATTAACATTGCAATTACTAGTAGTGAAAAGATAACATTTTGTTTTACAATACGATTCATTCGTTTTGATAAACGAATTGCTTGAGAAAGACGAGAGAGTTCGTTTTTCATCAGAACAATATCAGCTGTTTCTAAAGCAACATCTGTTCCTCCACCCATAGCAACACCGATACTTGCAGTAGCAAGTGCTGGAGCATCGTTAATTCCGTCACCAACCATAGCAACTACACCATATTTTTCTTTTAATTGCTTTACTGTTTCTACCTTTGTTTCTGGTAAACATGATCCATAGAATTCTTTTATGTTACTTTCGGAGGCAATTGCTTTTGCTGTTTGTTCATTATCACCAGTAATCATAATTACTTCTACACCAAGGTTTTGTAAATCGCGAATTGCGGTAATTGTTTCTTGGCGTAATGTATCTTTTAATGCGATTAGCCCAAGAACCCCTTCTTCGTCGCTAATATACACAACTGTTTTTCCTTCTTGTTTGAGGGTAGTAGCAATACCTCCGTAGAACAAGTCAGCTTCTTCGCCGATAAAATCAGCCTTTCCGATTTTATAAGCTTTATTCCCAAGTATCCCTTTTAATCCGAATCCAGTTACATCTTCAACATTTTCCGGTTTTGCTAATTCAATATCGTATGCGTGTTTGGCATGTTTAACAATTGCTTCTGCCAGCGGATGTGTTGAATGGTTTTCAATGGAAGCTGTAATATACAATACCTCTTTTTCTGCCATGCCATCTCTCACATATACATCTGTTACAGAAGGCTTTCCTTGTGTTAATGTGCCTGTTTTATCAAAAGCAATTGCTTTTACGGAAGCAAGTCGCTCTAAATGAATGCCACCTTTAAATAAAATACCATGTCGCGCTCCGTTAGAAATAGCAGCTAGTGTAGCTGGTGTAATTGATGCTACAAGTGCACAAGGAGATGCAACAACGAGTAAAATCATAGCTCTATAAAATGTTTCATTCCAACTCCAATTTAATAAAAAGTGTGGAACAAACATCATAAGAACAACAACTATCAGCACGCCTTTTACATATGTGCCTTCAAATTTTTCAATAAAAAGCTGTGATGGTGATTTTTCACTTTGAGCACTTTGTACAAGACGGATAATTTTTTGGAACAGTGTTTGATCGCTTCGCTTCGTAATTTTGACTTCAATCGCACCGCGTAAATTCACAGTTCCAGCAAATACTTCATCACCTATTGTTTTGCTATTCGGGATAGGTTCTCCTGTAATCGCAGCCTCATCAATATTTGTTTCACCAGCGTGAACAATACCATCAGCAGATAAACGTTCACCTGGTTTAATTAAAATAATGTCATCGATTTGTAATTGATCTACTGGAATACGTTCTTCCGTTCCATTTGAAATACGTAAAGCTTCTTCCGGCTGTAAATCTAACAATGCTGAAATTTCTTTATGACTTTTACTTAGTGTATAAGTCTCCATTGCACCACTTAATGCAAAAATAAATATTAAAATTGCGCCTTCTGCCCAGTAACCAATAATAGCGGCACCAATAGCGGCAAAAAGCATAAGCATCTCAACGTTTAACTCTTTTTCCTTAATCGTATCTGTAATACCTTCTTTGGCTTTTACGTAACCCCCAGTGAGATATGCGAGAATATAAAAGATAATCCCAGCTGTTGATACTTCGTATTTTGTTAAGATCCAACCAGCTAAAATAAAAATACCAGATATAATGGCAAGGATCAGTTCATGGTGTTTTTCCCACATTTGACCCCAAGTTGAATGAGAAATGTTGTTATCTGTCGATAATGTTTTTCCTTCTGAGTTCATTTTTATTCGCTCCCTTGTCATTTTTTATTGAGAAAAAGAATCAAAATCGAAATCCCTATAAAACGACGAAAGCTGCCATCCATATGGATAGCAGCTTTTTAAATAACCACACAAACAATGTAGTTATTCGCTTTATAATTATTCCCCATCACTATAGCATAGATTATTCCCGTTTGTAATATTTTTCACACAGAATTCAAATTTATCCTTATGACAAAATTAGTATACTTTTAAAGAAATTTTAAAAAGAAGATATTTCAAAAATCTACACTGATTATAAATTGCAGTGATTTGTTCAATATCTCGTGCTTATGCATTTCGCATTAACATTTTCCCATCCTCTTTTTCTTATAAAATCAGCCTACCCATTATGATGGATAGACTGATTTGATTCTTTACGGTTTTATAGCTTCTATAACTGCTGATACAATGTATTCATCTACACTTGTACCAGGAGCCCAATCTTTGATAAACTCTTTTGATTCATCTTTTGATTCAATCCGAATAGATTCAAAACCTGTTTTTTCCAAATAATCCTTCAAATGATCAATATAGGATGCTCCTGAAATACAACCCGAATAAAAACGTAAATCTTTTTGAATATCTTCTGGTAGCTCTGCTGTGAGTACAATATCAGAAATCGCTAAACGTCCACCTGAATGTAAAACACGAAACGCCTCATTAAATACTTGTTGTTTATCAGGCGATAAATTAATTACACAATTTGAAATGATTACATCCACTGAATCATTTGAAACAGGAAGGTGTTCAATTTCACCAAGACGGAATTCAACATTTTTATAATTATGTTTTTCAGCGTTAGCACGTGCCTTACTTACCATTTCTGGTGTCATATCTACACCAATCGCTAAACCTGTTTCCCCTATCTTTCTAGAGGCTAAGAAACAATCAAATCCTCCACCACTTCCAAGGTCTAATACAACTTCACCTTCTTTTAGATTTGCAATTGCTTGCGGGTTTCCACAACCTAATCCCATATTTGCGCCTTGTGGAACAAACGATAATTCTTCTTCCGAATATCCTAACTTTGTTGACAACTCTGTAAGTTGCACATCCAAATTTTCTTCTGGTGAACAACAACTTGGTGCACAACAGCTACTTCCCTTATTCACTTTTAATGCAACTGTTTTATAATTTTCACGAACTGTATTTCGAATTTGATCTTTTTCAAGTTCTTTCATCATTCTTACCTCATTCCTTTTTGTTTTCACTTAGTAAGACGAATGAAAATGTATTTGGTCGCAACTTTTTCAAAAAAAATTACGATTCACAACATGTTTCTTTTTTTTCGTAGTCAACAATGTTCCCATACTTATCAATTTCAAAACGACAGCAATCTTCTAATAAAGCTTTTAACTTTTGTCTACCTCGTTGTAGTCTTGATTTAGATGCTGATACAGAAATATTTAATTGCTCTGCAATTTCTTTATGTTTTAAGCCTTGAAATTCATACATAACCATGACCTGTCGATACTTTTCTGGCACAAGTACAATAAAATCTTGTAAGTAAGAAGCGATATCTTGATTTGCGTTCTCCTCATCACCTTCTGTTACAAATTGCTTGAGTTCGTAATCCATATTATAGTCTGTCTGTGGGCGACGATAATAATCAATAATGGTATGATTTGCAATTTGAAATAACCATGATTTTAATTTTGTATCATCTTTCAATTGACCGATATTCTTTTGAATTTTGATAAATACATTTTGCAAGATGTCCTCTGCATCACTCGTATTAGAAATTTTCCCTTGAATAAAATATAGTAAACGATCACTAAACTCCATCCAAATATACTCCATACTTTGTTGCATATAAGACCTTCCTTCCTGGTTTGCATCATACGAAAAAGCCTCCTCGTTTTGAACTGGACCCAAAAAGTTAGACAAATATCTTAAGCAGCTACTAAGAATTGAACTCTGTATTGCACAGGGGACAATCCTTTTAGTTTTGTTTTAATTCTTTTGTGATTGTAGTAATGAATATAAGTCTCTAGTTCTTGCTTAAATTGTTCCATACTTTCAAACTCTTTAAGATAAAGTAATTCAGACTTTAATAAGCCAAAGAAATTTTCCATGACTGCATTATCTAAGCAATTTCCCTTACGGGACATACTTTGGATAACGTTATGTTTTTTTAGCGACTGATGATATTTTCGCATTTGATAATGCCAGCCTTGATCCGAGTGTAAAATAGGGGTTTCCTTATCATTCAAACGCTGAAACGCCTTATTTAACATTTTAGAGACAAGGGAATACGTAGGTCTATGTTCTATAGTGTAAGCTATAATTTCTCCGTTATATAAGTCTAAAATGGGTGATAGATATAGTTTTTTACCATGTAAGTGGAACTCTGTCACATCTGTTACCCATTTTTCATTTGGTTTTGATGCGTGAAAGTTACGTTTTAAAATATTAGGAGCGAATTTCCCGACAGTCCCTTTATATGAACGGTATTTTTTTAATCGAACAAGACATTTTAATCCCAGGACATTCATTAAACGTCGCACGGTTTTATGATTTAATACATGACCTCGATTACGTAATTCCAATGTAATACGACGATAACCATACCTCCCAAAATTCTCACTAAAGATCTCTTTAATTAATTTTTTGACTTTCTTATATTTATCTGGACGTTTCGCTTGTTTCATCCAGTAATAGTACGTACTACGAGCGATATTAGCGACTTTCACAAGGTCAACGACCTTGTATTTATGCCTTAATTCATAAATCACTTGCGCTTTGTCTTGGTCTGTGATGTTTTCTTTTTTTGAACTAAGGCATTCAACTTTTTTAAATAATCATTTTCCATACGCAGACGTTCATTCTCTGCTTGTAGCGCTTCTATAGAACCTTCAAGAGGTACTTCGTTTTGTTTTAATTGTTGTAGCTTAGCTTTTTCATTGGTCATGGTTAGACGCCCCTTTTTCTTTGATTTTAGGGCATCTAATCCTTCTGTTTCATAAGTTATTTTCCATTTTCGTAGTGTTTCGTAAGAAGGAATATTAAAAAAAGCAGCTGTTTCTCTCAGAGATGTCCCATTTTCATTCATATAATGAATTACATCTAGTTTATACTCGAGAGAGTAAGTTGTATAGCGTCTTTCAAACGCCTTTTCCCCTAAAAATTCAAACCGTTTAATCCACTGATAAAGTTCTCTAGGATGAACTCCTATAGAATCAGCAATGGTTTTTCCACCTTCAGTACCTTCTAAATATCGTCTTACTGCTCGTATTTTATCTTTTGAAGAAAATTTAGCCATAAAAAAGTGCACCTCCAATTGTTAATTATGTGTCTAACAATTGGGGTGCACTTCAGTTTAAGGAGACTTTTTTTCTATCTTTAACAGCAGCTTTCTCCGCCGTGGAAGACCAAACCTGCTTCTTCACCTTTGCCTTCGAAATCAAGAGTAAGTTTATTTACTGTATCTAAAACCTTTGTATCAATCGCGATTTCTAACCCATTAATTGTTTGTACAACATCTTCTTCTTCTGCCACAGCTAGCGACATTCCCCAGCTTGGTCCGCAACATCCTGCACCTTCAAATGAAAAGCGTAATGTTGATATACCATGTTCTTTCATAACTTCTTCAATATATGCTTTTGCCCCATCTGTAATTATCATATGATTTTCTCCTCTTTCTTTGTAATTTTACACTGTTAAGTGTTTTAAATTTTCATAGCCAACAATATCTTGTGGCTTCCAAGGAATCACTACATATCTTCCATTTGATCTTTTTTCAACCTCACGCATCCATTCTATTTCAGACATCGCTCTACCGTGTAAAATAGGATCTTGGGTATGCGTTGCATATAGGCTTTGATTAATGACCCACCAAGTTGGTGTAATGCTTGCACGTTTTAAATCCTCTTGCAGGCGACTTGCTTCAAATACAGGTGTAGCTTCTGCTAATGTGACAATCACAACTCCTGTTTCTTTCGGATTACGAAGACGTGGTAACAATTGCTGTACTGACACTGGTACTTCACCAGCCGAACGCTCGATTTCCTTATGATATGAATGTGCCGCATCAAGAAGTAATAATGTATGTCCTGTTGGTGCTGTGTCGATAACAACAATTTCATTACTTGCCTTTTCTACAATATTGGCAAACGCACGAAAGATTGCAATTTCTTCTGTACAAGGAGATCGTAAATCCTCTTCTAAATATGCTAATCCTTCTTCATCTAACAACTCGCTTGATTGATTTAGAATCTCTTCTCGGTAATTTTCCACTTCGACTTTCGGATCAATACGACTTACAGATAAGTTTCCGTGTAAGGAGTCATGGTGCATAACATGATCTAAGTGAGCCGCTGGATCAGTAGTCGTTAAATGAACCTTGTGTCCCTTTTCTACTAAACCAACCGCAATCGTAGATGCGACCGTTGTTTTTCCCACACCGCCTTTTCCCATCGTGAAAATCACACGTTGTCCCGTTTGGTGTATATTCTCAATCAACTCTTTTAAAGGTGTTGTTTTTATATCTTTCGCATCTAATGTATCTACATTAGATGTAGCATTATCCATGAATAATTTGCGAAGATTTTCAATACCAGTGATATTAAATGATGCTAAAGGAACAGCATAAGTTGGAATTTGTTTTAATTCATTTGGTGTTTGTTCTAATGCCTTTGTTTGTCTCTCATAAAAAGCTTGGGATACTTCATCCTCTTTCACATGATTTTGCATCATCCCATTGATAAGTAGGACTTGGTTCTGCACCCCAATTTCCCCAAGTTCTTTTGAAGCCCTTGCTGCTTCTTGTAATGGAGATATGTCTGGACGTGTTACTAATACCAATGTTGTTTGTTCCCCACTAGACAGTGTGACAACCGTTTCTTCATACAGCCTTTTCTTCTCACCTAATCCAGCCAGTGGACCAAGACAAGAAGCACCATGTGTACTTTCTTCTAAGAAACCGTTCCATGCCGTTGGAAGTTGAAGAAGACGTAACGTATGTCCTGTTGGTGCTGTATCAAAAATAATATGATCGTATTGTTTTGTTAGTTCTTTATTTGTTAGTAAAGATGAAAACTCATCAAATGCTGCAATTTCAACCGTACATGCTCCTGATAGTTGTTCTTCCATTTGATTAATAACAGCTTCTGGAAGTTTCCCACGAAAAGGACCCACAACTCGGTCTTTATACTCACTCGCTGCTGTTTCAGGGTCTAAATTCGCTACGAATAAATTATTTACATGTGGAATTTCTACAGGATGATTCGTTAGTTCCATATTAAACACATCTTGTAAGTTCGAAGCTGGATCTGTACTTACAAGTAAAACACGCTTCCCTTTATCGGCTAATGTAACTGCCGTTGCACATGCAGTTGACGTTTTCCCCACACCGCCTTTTCCAGTAAAAAACAGAAATGGTGTAAATCCCATTGTCTGCGGAGTATATAAACGAGTCATGTTTATTCCTTCTTTCTCTTTACTTTTTCACGTTTAAACCTAAACGTACACGAGGTTTTTGACTTAACTCTTCTTCTGTTAGTCCTGTTAATACAACAAATTCATCATTTGATAAGTATTCTTTTTCTTTTACCACTTCACCATCAACAAGAGTAACAGGAAGCACTTCAGGACCTTTTTCCATTAATAATTTATTAATAATTTCAGTCGATACAAACGCATCTGGTTCACTTGCTAAGTTATAGCGTTTAATATCAAAACCCTTATTTTTCAAATTATTGATAGCAACAGAAACACGAATTAATTCTGGATCTACACTTGGTCCACAAACCCCAGTTGAACAGCACATTGCTGGATCATAAATTTCAATTTTTTTCATTTTTTCTTCCCCCTATATACAAGAAGCCGAGAACTAGTTCTCGGCTATGTTTTTGATTACTCACCTGTTTCTCCAAATTTCTTAATGCGTGTACCAATTTCATCACGCACACGTTGAAACACTGACCAATCTTGTCCTGCTGGATCATCAAACCCCCAATGTTCATGTTTCACATGCGGAGGAATTGTTGGGCATACATCTCGCGCATGTCCACATAATGTCACAACAAGGTCTGCTTTATTTAAAATGTCGAGGTCGATTATATCTGAAGTTTGACCTGTAATATCAATATTCACTTCGTTCATTGCTTTAACTGCATTCGTGTTTACGCCATGTGCTTCAATTCCGGCAGAGTACACATTCCATGTATCTCCTAAATATGTTTTTCCAAATCCTTCAGCAATTTGGCTACGGCAAGAGTTACCTGTACATAAGAAATAGATTGTTTTCTTTGTCATGTTTGTTCATCTCCTAATATCTCAGTTAGTCACAGCAGTTATCATCACAAGTAGTTGCACCTTGAGGTAGGTCTACATAACGAATCATATCTTGAACCAATTCATAGTATTCACTTTCTATATTCATGGAGTAATAAATCCATTGTCCACGTCTTTCTTCCTTTACAAGCCCTGCATCTTTTAGCTTGCGTACATGCTGACTAATAGAAGGTTGACTCATTTTGAATATATCTACAAAGTTACAAACACAATATTCTTTTTCATATACCATTCGCATCATCGCTAATCGCGTTTTATCTCCTAGTAATTTCAGGATACTTGATACCTTTTCAATTTCTAATATTGTTTTTTGCATATCTCAACCTCCTTTTCTTCATCATAAGTATATAAGCATTCACTTATATGTTCAACTAAAAAATACCTATTCATGCAAAACACTTGAAAAACATATAATCAAACGCTTATATAATCGTATACTTATATAAGCGAACAACAATATGTTTCAAGGAGGAGAATAAAGTGGGGAAAGTCAGTAAGAACTTATCTTTTCTAGATCGTTATTTAACGTTGTGGATTTTCCTAGCTATGGCATTAGGTGTGTTAATTGGCTATGTATCACCAAATTTTGTTAATCACCTAAATTCTTTACAAGTAGGAACAACGTCTATTCCCATTGCCATTGGACTCATTATCATGATGTATCCACCACTAGCAAAAGTTCGCTACGAGGAAATGTGGCGCGTATTTAAAGACTGGAAAGTGCTATTATTATCTTTATTTCAAAACTGGGTCATCGGACCAATTTTAATGTTCGTATTAGCAATTACATTCTTACAAGACTATCCAGAATATATGGTTGGTTTAATCATGATTGGTTTAGCACGTTGCATTGCCATGGTTATTGTTTGGAATGATCTCGCACAAGGTGACCGTGAATACACTGCAGGTCTTGTTGCCTTTAACTCTATTTTTCAAATTTTACTGTACTCTGTATACACATATGTATTCGTCACAGTATTACCGAAATGGTTAGGTATGGAAAGCTTTGTTGTAGATATTTCAATGGGAGAAATTGCAAAAAGTGTTGGTATTTACTTAGGAATTCCCTTTGTTGCCGGAATGTTAACACGACTTATTTTTGTAAAAATCAAAGGACGCGAATGGTATGAGTCAACAATCGTTCCTCGTATTAGTCCATTAACGTTAATTGCATTACTTTTTACAATCATTGTGATGTTTTCTATTAAAGGAGAGATGATTGTTCAGCTACCAATGGATGTTGTACGAATTGCAATTCCATTACTTATCTATTTTATCTTCATGTTCTTTGTTTCATTTTTCTTATCTAAGAAGCTTGGAACAAGTTATCCAGTTGCAACTTCCTTATCTTTCACAGCAGCAAGTAACAATTTTGAATTAGCTATCGCTGTTGCTGTTGGGGTATTCGGGATTCATTCGGGCGCAGCTTTTGCCGCTGTTATTGGACCGTTAGTAGAGGTTCCGGTTTTAATCGCACTTGTTAATGTTGCATTAAAACTTCAAAAGAAATTTTCAAATATAAAATCTGTTTAATTACATGTATTCCTTCAAACAGATACCAATGAAATAGCCCTCGAAATATCGAGGGCTATTTCAATTATCTAAAAGATTATATTAACTCCCTTATGTAACAAACATCATATGAAGAAGTTAATATAATCTAACTTGGATATTTTAAATAAAAACAGCCTCTTAAATTATAGGCTGTTTCTTATCAATTAATTTCTCACAAAATCCTTTAATATTTTACTTTCAAATGCGTCTAATGGAAGGGAATCAATATCCAATTTCTTAATTTTCTTAATTACCTCGTCCAAGTCTTCTTCCTCTTCGAGTTTTTTCAAATGCAAGTAAGGTTCTAACTGTTTTAAAAGCGAAATAGGTAATCCAAACTCTTGTAATGACGATAAAACTGGTGTACAAAACGCTGATTCAATTTGCGAAGCATAAAACTTATAGTCGCCACATGTTTTTCCATTTTTCATAAATATAGATTCCTGAATTTGTTGTAACCCTAGAAGTAATTTAGGCAATCGAAATTCAAACCAATTTCGACTTATTTTCGTCGCCTTTTGAACAGCCTGATCCACAGTTTTAACCTTATCATCATTATCCAAAAAGAATTTAATATATCTAGCCATATTGGATTGGACTTTTACATAGTTATGTACATAATAAGCAAGTTGTTTACCACTATAAACAAAATCTTTACTATTTTTAAAACGCAGATAATCATAGATTAATATACAACAGGTTTCCAATTGTTTATAGGAAGGATAATTGGTCCAATTTAGGTTTTCATGATAGGACTCTAGATTATTTTGTATCAATTCCGCTAACGCTACTTGCCCCTTCACAGGGATATTGTTATTTTTCTTTATGATTCCAACATCCAATACATCTTGTTCCGTATAAGGTTTGAGTTTATCTTTAGAAGAATCTTTCAAATCCTCATCTGCAATCTGAATCAAAATTTCGTCTGATGCATTATCTTGGGTATACCAAGGAATATCTACACTTTCATCTGTAGCATCAGGAAGGCTATAAAATGAATAAACCTTGCCTAGAAAATGTTGAGTCATCCTACCAGCTCTTCCACGAATATTACGATAATCAAAATAAGAAATCCGATTAGTCCCTTTTCTATCCTCAAAAACAATTACATTCTTAGCAGTTGTATTTATTCCCTCGATCAATGTACTTGTACAAAAAAGGTATTTTATTGTCCCTTTGTTAAACTCCTCTACAATATATCTGCCCAAATGTCTAGGCATAGACCCATGGTGAAAAGCAATCCCATATGATAACGCCTCGATTAATAGCCACTCAGGATGAATATTTTTCGCAATCCAATTTATCGCATCAATATGGTAATCATTTTTGTACAAGTGTTCTTTGTTTTTCAATAAGAAATCCCTTACATTTTTTTCAGCGCTTTGTGGTGATTTACAATAAATCATTGTTGGCTCATGAAGAGTGCGAAGTAATTCTGCGAGTTGTTCTAATTCTTGATTATTTTTACGTTGAATAAATATTTCATCGCAAGCTACAGTAGCATAATTAGAAGGAATAAATTCACAGTTATATTCCTTCTCAAATCCATTTGGGATTGAAGATATATTAGGACCCAGTAAATAAAAATTTCTCGTAGACTTAATTAACCTATAAAACGCATGATTTAATACATTCAATCTTTCATCTTCACTCTTCGAACTATCTAATTTATAAAATTCATCAATTATAAAAAAGTCTATGTCAGGAATGCTTTCTATTTCTAAGAGTCTTTCCGGGGTTAAAATAAAAATATTTTTATTTCCCAAGCCTTGTTTTGAAGAAAAAATCAACTTATATTCCTCTGTATATTTTATTAATTTCAACCTAGTTTCATCAATCAAAGCTAATGTCGGTAAAATAATTACAATGTTTGCGTACATTTTTGATGCAACAACTTCTTCAATAAGTAAGCTTTTTCCGAAACTAGTCGGTGCGCTTAAAATTACACTTTGCTGATTTGAAATAGCATCATATACTTCCGCTTGCTTTCGATGCATTACAATATCAGGAATATTTTCAGAACGATAAAATTCATAGTGTAATAGAGTCTTAGTCGAAACGTCATAATCATGAATTGGTAAATAAGGAAAATAACCCATTTGTTCAATATAATCAGTTAAAATCGAATGTATTTCACTAGGTAAATCATTCTTCCTGTCCAGCATTCGAAGTAAAATATCTCTTCCTTCACTTTCAGATTTTTCATCTTGCAACACACGATTTATCCAAGTAAATATAGAAAAGCATTGTTCAGTAGAAAGTTTCTCATTTGCAATTAATGTCTTTATATAATTATAATCCATATCTTTAATCATATCTGCTGCCACACCTCTAATTTTTTATGCAACAATTCGACTAAGCGTTTTTTTTGTTCAAAAGGAATTAATATTAAAATCACATCAATATTTTTAGGTAATTCATTACTCCTAAATGTATCGTGGTACTTATTAAGTTCTTCAATTAATTGCATCTGATATTCTTCACTAACTTCTTTATACGAACTGACCACTTTACTATCATACGTTAACAAAACAGGGATTCTAATTTTTTTAAAAATCTTGTCCAAGCTGGTTCTTCCATCAATCAACATTTTCATTTTTTCAGCATGTTCCCAAGAATCATCTATTTTATTAGAAATAAATAAAAACTCATTCCGTAAGTAATCTTTATCCACGTGCGCTTGAAGTTCAGGGACAACATCTCTAATTGCACCACTAATACTTTGATAGAATTTAACCTCACCTAACCAAAGCTCTAAATCATTTTCTTGATCTACAATATGTACAGCATCGAAACCTTTTACTGTTTCATTCGGTCCATCCTTATAATACATTTTAGAAATAGCAGGAACAGTATTAAAATAATCTCTCATAACAATATGAAGTAAGATCTCCCCATATTCTCCACGACTACGGTATTTATCAGTAGCATAAACTGCTTTAGCTGCATTTCTCATTTTTCTCTGCGCATTTATTGGTGTAAATGTCGATAGCTCACTATGTGGCAGAGAAAAATCTACTAAAGCTGAAAATATAAGCTCTACAAGAGCATCATATCTATACTCTCCTATTTCATAGCCTACAGAAAACCCACGAAAATGGGTCTCTTCGATGTATTCTTCAAATATAAAACTCGATTCAAATACCGGTGTAGAACTTGACATATTATTCCTCCAGTAAATTATCATATAAAAAATAATATAATATGTCCTATAAACACTTTGTCATCATTACTGTTTTCTGACATATCATGTTGAATTCTAATTATAATATTACCATATTTTCACTTAACATATATTCACAAATCAGAAAATCAAATTAAAGTCCTCATCATTTACAGCTACCAGTAACAACTTTGAACTAGCCATCGCTGTTGCAGCGGAAATGTCGGATATTCATTCTGGACAGCCTTCGCAACAGTTATCGGTTCACTGGTAAAAGTTCCGATTTTAATCGGGCTCGTCAATGTTGCATTGAAATTATAAAAGAAATTTTCAAATAACACTCTTTAAATAAATAAGAAAGCTCACTTATACAAGTAAGCTTTCTTATTTATACTCATGTAATATTAAAATCTTAATTTCCTAATGGTTAAATAACACATGTTACATAACTAATTTAAATAGAAACACTTCTTTAGAGAAAAATAATGTAACATTCTATTTTTCATGTCCTTTCCTGACTCAAGTACAATAATTTCTATCAACCTTTGAAAATTAATCAATTTATAATTCACCTCGGCGCCGAATGACAAAAGACATATTCACCCTTACACCGAGAAAGCACTACCCTAAATTTTCTTTATTTACAAACAAAAGGACAAACCTTATATATCATAGGATCTTGTCCTACTTTTTAAAAAAATCACTCGGTAAAGAAGTAGTAGTGGTATACCATTACTACTTCTTTGCCGAACAAACTTTTCCCTTGTTATAATGCCTTCACCTTTTCACCGAGAAAAACTCACTCTTTGAAACTAGCATATTTCTAGATACTAAATATGACATGTCCATATTTTTGATATTAGAGAACAATAAAAAGCAACTTCAATATTTGAGTTGCTTTTTATTGTTCTAAATTTATTTTTAAAATATATTCTGTTTTCCCATTCTGATCAATTATAATTTTATCAATTAAGTAGACTAAAAATTGACGAACTTTTTTAACATCTGTTTGTATATTAGTAAATTCTATTTGGAATGCTTGTAATACATTTTTTTCTAAAATCCTTTGATTTGAATCTACTTCTTCGATACGTTTCACTTCTGCTTCTTTTTTTGCAATCAATTCTTCTGATTCCTTAATTTCATGCAACAAATTCACACGGTAATCAAGCATTACATCTAATAATGGATCGATTTCCGGGTCAGCTTCCACTAATCTTTTCTTCCGATTATATAACACGTCTATTTCTCTTTCCGCATCTTTAATCCAAACAAGGGAATCATTCACCTGTTGTTTCAAGCGTTGAATTTCTTTTTGAACCCGCTTTATGTCTTTCTCTAAACCTCGCTCAATCTCATACATAAGCTCTGTTTGAGATTTTAAAATGACTTTATCCGTAACCTCTTTCATAACACTATCAAAAACTAATGTATGCAATTCATCTGTCGGAAACCAAATCTTACATGTTTTATTTGAACACATATATTTTTTCATTCCATATTTCTTGCCGTTATCCCCCGTGGTTTCCTGATTTTTAGGTAAAAGAGGATGATCACAATTTTTACAATAAATTAAATCGCGTAGAACATATCCTGTTTTAAATTGTTTAGGAGGTAATTCTTTATTTCTTTTTTTCTCAAACAAATGAAAAGTAGCGAACCACTCTTCTTGAGTCATAATAGGCGGAATGTCTTTACATTGCGCCATCTTCCACTTTGATAAATCCTCAATACTATTTCCTGATCCAGATTTTAATCTCCCAAATGTAACATATCCTGCGTAGATTGGATTGGTCAAAATTTGTTTTACCCTTTCTTTCCTCCAAACCATAGTATTCGTTTTTTCCTTTTGTTCATTTAATTTTTTTGCAATATCTGCAAATCCTTCCCCACTTTGATACAGCTGATATATCTTTAATACAATTTCTTTCTCGTCTTTCAAAATGGAGAACTTTTTTGTCTTTTCGTCCTGCTCGTACCCAAACGGAACCGGTCCTCCCATCCACTCACCGTAGTCAGTTCTTTGTTTATATGCATCTTTTGTACGAGCACTAATTCGTTCTACTTCATAACGATTTCCGCCTTCTCTAATTAATTGGGTAATAATATCACGCTCTGTATAGAGTTCTGCTGTGCTCGTTAATATAACATCTGTGTCTGCACCCTTCATAATTAATCGGACTTGTGCATGTTCAAATTCAGACCGCGCCAGACGATCATCTGCATACGTAATCACGAAATCATATTTCTTTTGTTCCACATCTCTTAATAACGCCATTATCTTTGGACGTTTTATTAGTTTCTTTTTAAATGCTGATTCTCCATGGTCTACGTATTCCTTCACGATTTCACATTCATAATTTTTGATAAATTCATATACATGATGTCTTTGGGCATCGATTGTTTGACGATCGGAAGAAACCCTTGCATAAAAAGCACCCTTTTTCCCCTTCTCTAGAACATCACGGACTGTCTTCACATGTATGCACCTCTTGATAATGTAAAAATGGATGTTTAAAAATAATTTCATAGCTGTGCTTATCTACAACTACAGTAAAAACCAAATCTTGAAACAATTCCGCAACTTTATAATCTGGTAAAGAATCTAATACCAATTTCTCATCAATATTATCTTTTAAATCTTTCAATATATTAGGTACTTTTTTTAATAAATTAAGCTTTAATTCTAATTCTTCCTTTTCATGTTTATGGTCCTGAAAATGCTGATAAGAACCAAGTAACTCTTTGTGCAACTTATCATTTTTCTTTTCTGTTAACCACTTTTGTACTTTTGTGTGTACCGTCTTCTTCTTTTTATCTAAACGTTGTGCATGC
Organism: Bacillus cytotoxicus; assembly: GCF_023715645.1. Lineage (GTDB taxonomy): Bacteria > Bacillota > Bacilli > Bacillales > Bacillaceae_G > Bacillus_A > Bacillus_A cytotoxicus_A. Next base: position 19,948 of record NZ_JAMBOP010000022.1, read on the forward strand.
GCCTGTATGATTCGTTCCATTTCTTTTACATTGTTTTTATAGTAGCGTTGAAATAAACAATCAAAATCCTTTTCTCTCAAATTGAGAAAAAAATATTTCATTTGTTCAAACGCTTTTTGTTCAATATATTCCTTTTCAATATACAACCGATGTTCTTTGCATTGATACCCTATTAAAAATGTATCTCCTCGCCGTTTTACAACACCCTCTAAATGTTTCTTGCAATAGGAACATTGCAGGAGTCCTTCCAAACGATACAGAATATCTTCTTTAACAAATTCTTTTTTCATTTTTGTAGAACCACGCTTATTTAATATTTGATTTAGTTTTTCTTGTGCAGCTGCCCATTGATGCGGCTCAATTGGTATTGTACCTTCTAACTGTTGCTCTTGTTGAACTCCTTTCAACCGAATACTGTACACACCCATATAAAATGAATTTTCCAGTGTACGTCTAATATCTTGCAGTGCCCAAGGTATTCCTTTTCTTTTCTTAAAACCTTTTGCATCCAAACTATCTTTTATTTGTTGCAAAGATGTACATGTATCATCCAAAAATTCATTAAAGATAAACATCACAATATCAATTTCATCTTTTATCATTTCAATTTCTTTTGTCTTTTTATTATTTTCGAAACCATACGGAAGCCGACTCACTGCTTTTCCTGCATCAAACTTACTCTGACGCATCGCATCAAACCGTTTATTAATTTGTTCACCTTCATGTTGCGCAAATCCAGCCATAATAACTTCTAAATAACGATTCATAGGTGTGTATTCCAGTACAGGTTCTCCAACAGTCGTGAAATGAACTTTTATCTGTTTCTCTTGAAGGAGTTCGTAAATTTCCATATATTCAATTACATTTCTTGCTAACCGATCTCTTTTATACAAAATTAAATGTTCAATTTCGTCATTTCGAATGGCTTCCAGTAAGTTTCGCAAACCTGCACGTTGATTCATATGTACAATTCGAGCTGATACATATGGATCTTCATATTCGTAATCCAGTTTCATATAGTGATTTCTGCAATATGCCTTTGCATAATATTGCTGCATTCTAACAGAGTGTTCTTGTTTTTTAGAAGAACTACGATAATAGGCGACTGTCTTTTTCAATACAACCAGTCCTTCCTTTTTGTTGTGCTTACAGTGTATGCTAATCTAGCTTGTCCATAGAATTATTTTGTTTCATCACTTCTACTAAAAGTTCAACATATAATTGAAACCATTTTTGTGCCGCTTCAGGATCATGAATATATGAAATAGATCTAAGTTGCAGTTTCTTTTGTATAGTCATTAGATTCATCTCCTTTCAAAATAAATAAAATTGGGGGCATTAATATTGATTACTCAATTAGGACAAACCATTCGCAATTTACGAAAACAAAAAGGCATTTCTCTGCAAGCTTTTGCTGAACAGATAGAAGTCTCTCCAGGATATTTAAGTAATCTTGAAACCCAAAAGACAGATACCATTTCTTTAACCTTGCTTGCAAAACTTAATGAGGAATTTGATTTATTTCCTTCACTGAATCATACAAATTCCCCTCACCACGAACTACATTTCCGTCTAGATCGCATGTGCGAAATACTGAAAACACTACATGATACCAATCCCGAGTTAGCTCATTATTTTATTTCTCACATTGAACAAGGATTAATATTATTTCAAAAGGAATAATCATGTAATGGTCATTATTCACCAAATAAATACCATTTATTCATTTTAGTGAAATTAATTTATAAAAATGAATAAATTATTATAAAAAAGAGAGCCTATTTTTATAAAATGGCTCTCTTTTCCATCTTCTCCAATAGCTCTTCAATTACTTTATTGTAAAGACGTTTCACTTGAGTAGAGCTCTTACCTGTTCGCTGATAAGTGTACTTATCATCCTTCTTTATTATCCCCAGATGTTTATCTTCTTTTGGAAATACAAGATTACAAAACTCTTGATACACTTGCAGCATCTTCTCTTCTGTGAACCGGTATTTACGCTCAGGAAAAAGCTGTTTAAATTTTGCTTTTAATAGCCCTTGAAATGCTTTTTGATCCAAATCCTGAACTATATTCTCTTCTACGCTATCTGGTTGTTTTCTTTTTCTAATTATTACATCAAGTTTTTTCACTCTTTTTTGTAATGAATTATATTCTCCTGTGGCTTGTTCATATGTATCTTTCATCAGTTGATTCTGTATTTTTAGTTCTTCTATCTCTTCATTCATCATTTGCAAAACCTCATATAAATAATTAATATGCTCACTTGTTTTACTCTTTCTTCCTTCCATGTATTCAACTTCTCCTTCTTCTTTAGTATGCAATAAAGCTTGTACTTGTTGTTTTACATCATTTACATCTTGAATAAGATGATGATATTCTTGCAAAATTTGACGTAATCCTGGACGTTTCTTATCGATAAACTCAAATAAATCTTCTTCGCGAATACTCCATCCCTCCTTTCGATTCTCTGATGGAACTGCTGCAATTTCTAACTTCCGAAGCCAATCCGTAAATGTTTTATAACTTACCTTTATATAGTTTTCTTCTAAAATCTTCATCGCTTCTTGAACATTAATCCACCTTGTCATATTCCACCTCACCTCATATCTCTAATAATTTTATGAATGTCATATAACAGATATAACTACACAAAAGTAATATTAAAAAATAAAAAATAGGATTTAGCTCCTCTTCAAGCTAAATCCTATTTACATAATCATACTATTGTTCTCTTGTTAATTTTGATTCGTTCTTTTTTAGATCCAGGAATTTTTTATAAATAATCCCCGCTTCGTTTTCTGTGTGAACATCAAAACTCCAATACATTTCAGATTTTAACTCTTCTTCATTTATTACTATTTCATGTCCTAATTTTTCAACTACCTCTAAGACATCCTCATTCCACAATTCTTCTTTTAATGTTTGATTTAACACCAATCGAGCTACATCCATTGCCTGAAATATAACATCTAATCCATATCCCATCCTACTTACTCCCATTACAATGTACCCGATTGCTTCTGTATCTTTCAAAAGCTTCACTCCTTCCACTATTTCATTTTCATAAAAGTCATTTATAAAAAGTCTGTTTTCTTTCCCTACCGCATATATTTTTAAAGATAAAATATTTGTTTTAAAAATTAATTAAGGGAGGTATTTACTTGTTACAACATCTCGGGCAAACCATCCGAACATTACGAAAACACAAAGGGATTACACTAAATGACCTTGCAGCAAAATTACATGTTTCACCTGGCTACCTCAGTAATTTAGAAACAATGAAAACTGATACTGTTTCACTTGCATTTCTAGAGCAAATACAAGAAGAACTGAACCTGTTCCCTGCTCTCACCCAGGAAACAGATTCCTCAAACCATGAACTTGATTTTCGCTTAAAACGATTATGCCAAGTATTACAAAAAACTCATGATGAAAATCCAGTATTAGCAAATTACTTTTTGTCCCATATCGAGAAAGGTTTAGAAATATATCAGCAATCTCAATAGTTTTGCTACTTTCATTTTGAACAACTTGTCTACCCTTTATTCATTATTATGAATTAATTTTATAAATATGAATAAATTCACAAAAAAAGGAGAACCTTTATAAAAAGAGGTTCTCTTTTTTCTAATTAAGGAGCTGAATATACATGAAAAAAGAACTGGTACAAGTAGTTGAAAGTTATATAGATTGGATACACATCCAATTTGAAGATGGTGGCAATTTTATTGGGGATGATTACATTGACTCTATTGAAGACATGTTTCAAGAAGCTGGTATTTCATACAATCAAGATGATTTAAAACAAACTATGCAAGAAATTGTTCATTCCCTGAGTAAGAAGTATGGAAGTAATAATGTTTTTTACGGATCTCCAGAACATACAATTTTGATTGGTAATCGATACGTAACAATCTATAATCAATTAATTGTGCTAATCAATCATTAATTATAATGACTTCTTTATTTTCGTAAATTCATATGGGTTGATTGTTAGAATACAATTTTCTTCTTTTTTAGGAGGTACCAAGTAAATGAAACTTATCACATTAAATAACGGAATAAAAACAAAACAATATCCAGACGTTAAATCCCTTATCAATTTCTTTGAAGTAGCCAAAAACTATGGATTTCTCTTCTACACTGCAGATTTAAAAAAGTTACCTCTAGATGAATATTTTCATATTTACCATCATTCAAGTAAAGGTAGTGGTGGGTATCAGCAAGCTTTCCCAATTCCCAGCACGTTATACCATTCTTTAAAAATCGATCATTATTCACTCAAATGGTTAAATATCTTTTATCAATTATATTATCAAGATTCCCCTCCACCGCCTTGGCAGTGGAAGCATTGGGATTCTTATATAGGTGAAAAGTATGTATGGATTTATAAAACTTAATAACCATTTCTACTATGATGCTATTCTCTTCAGCAAAATAAAAAAACTCCTGATTAACTAGGAGTTTTTTTGTCTTGCTGCTTGATAAAATACATTTTTAAAGCTTCTAGAAACGCTTCTTCAATTTTTATCGTACCGTATATTTCATTGCCTAGTTTAAGTGGTGAAATTTTTGAATTCATTTCTAATCACCTCATTACCAATATATGAATACTGGTTAATGGGACTACCCCTATTTATTAGAAAATAAGGTTTCAATTCTACACATCAAATTCACCTAAAATAATTATCTATTTACGTATCTAAATATCAAACGACATGTTTTCCATCTTCACTTCATAAAATTGAACTATTCTTTGAACACTATCTCTAATTGCTATATCTGAAATACTATATCCATGCTTTAAAAACCATTTTTGCACTTCTTCATATAAGTTATCCGGGGTACACTCTTTTTCTTTATAAAACCATAATGTCACGGTCAATACTTTTAAACGTTCTTTAGTTTCAAACCCCTTTAAAATCTTTAAAGCTTTTTCATAGACCCCTGCAGTATCTTCATTTTTTAAAACATTATTTTTTTGTTTAAATCGTTTGTTATTCACCAAAATAATATTATCTCCGCTATCCCCTTTTTGAATAGAAAGATATTCATTGCTTGCCATAAGAAGTAACAATTTATTTATTTTTTGATCGAAAGGTCCTTTTGAGTCTTCTGCGAATTCTAACTTCAGATTTGCTCCTAAACACTGTGCAATAAAAGCTAAATGATTTACTTCCTCATATGTAACTTTGTCTTTATACGATGATAAATTATAATGGTCCATTAAAAGTAATAGCAACGCTCTTTGTCTTGTCATTCTAAATGTCGTTGTTGTTTTTGTTGTTTTTGTTGTTTTTTTCTGTATTTTGTTAGAACTTGGTTCATATACAATAATCTCTACATCATCTAAATGTTGCAGCTTTTCTTTTATAAGTTTTTTTACATCTTCCCAGTCAAGTCCACCATTTCCACAGCCCAATGCTGGTATAGAAATCGACTGTATAGAATGTTTCTTTATTTGAGTCACTAGATCATCTAATCCATCACTAATATATTCTATCTTAGAAGGATACCTCCAGTGATTTTTAGTTGGGAAATTAACAATATATCGTGGATAACCATTAGAGTTTTGTAAGAACATAAGCATTTTTCCAGGTAATAATTCTTTATTTGAGCACACCTTCTCGTAGTAATTAAAGTTTTCAGGATATCTTTTCTTGAATTCTAATGCTATTCCTTTTCCCATTACTCCTACACAATTAACAGTATTAACTATAGCATCCATTTTATATCCATATTCAAATAAATTACCCGTTGTAAACTTTAACATTATTTCTCTCCTCATTATCAAAAATATTTTATGTCCCATAATAACATTCACTTTACATAATATAATAATATCACTCTTATCCATATTAATGGTATTATTTATATAATAATGGTATTTCTAGGGGGAAAACAAATGCAAACTCATGATATACATATAAAATATAGTGATATCATAGCTACTAACACTAATTTTTTGCCGAAACATTTAAAATACTTAACTAAATATGCATATCATTTCTCAAACATAGACAATGTAGCAAACATACTTAAGACAGGAAAGCTTTACTGTAGAAATAGTAAAGAATTAGAAAAGATAGATGTTCACGATAACGCTAGTCCAGAAGTAATTAACTGTACTGATGAAAACAAAAAAAAATACGTTAGATTCTATTTTAGACCCAAAACACCTACACAATATAACAATGAAGGTATCCGTTCAAAAAACCAGATAGATCAATATCTACATGCCCATTGTCCGGTTCCTGTTTTTCTAGTTTTTGATATAGATCAAATCCTTAATAAGCCTAATTCTTATTTTACACATGAAAGCTTAGCTTCGCATCGAGATATTGATATTTACAATTCGCCTGATGATTTGCAAAGTGCTCCATTTTCTCATATTTATCACTTTGAATGGATGACACCAGAAGAAAGAGATACTATTGTAAAGGCTCGACATGCTGAAATATTAGTAAAAGATGAGTGTGATTTATCTGCACTAAAGCATATTTATTGCAGAAATCAAGCTGAAGCGGATACATTAAAGTTTTTATTACCTTCAAAAATCCGCTCAAAATATAACGACATTATTACTGTTCCAAAAAACCCATACCATTTCTTTTTTAATCAATACACAAGAATTAATAATGTCCATTTTGATAATAAAAAAGATCTAATTATCAAATGGAATACAATTCCAGAGAGTAAATTTCACTTTCACATGAAAGTCTGTTCTCAACATTCATTTAAACTCATCTGTAACGGTAAGAGACCTGAGTATGATACTTCCTTTAACAACAAAACTCAAAAATGGCTTACAGGTCGTTCCCTAAATGGTCATAGTGGTTGTATAGTTTTTCTTTACTTAGACAATAAACTAGTTTACGCCAATTCATTTAACTTTTAAATCCATATTTCTTAATTAATTTAAAAGAGAACATACTAATTATTTATGTTCTCTTTTTCCCTTGCAATCCCTACACATCACATTTGAAATATGATTACGCACAGTTTTTTCACTAATAAAAAGTTCACTTGCAATTTCTTTCGTTGTTTTATCTTGAACGAGTAACTCAAACACTTCTCTCTCTCTTTTTGTGAGTAACGGTTTAGATTGATATTCTTTTTCCTTCAATTGGTATAACCCTCCCTGCTTAAGCCAGAGCTGTATGTGTGTCAATTTGGTGTTTATTTAGTCATGATATTGTATGAACGAAATGTGCAGGGGGTGAATGAAAATGGGCTGAATTCTCCCCTTATTTACTTTTGAATTTTTGATTGTAAATTTGTACCTCTTTCGTTATATAAAGTGAAAAGCATTGTAAATACAGAAAAAAATCCTGATTTACTTCTAAAAGAATCAGGATTTCCCTCTGTTAATGACGCCTTATAAATTTAGTGAGATCTTTAAATTTCACTTTATCGGAGTAATTCATAACACCGTTTACGTAAATGCGACTTGTAATAAAGTTTAAAAGGAAGATTGTCGCAAGTAATAACGATAAGGTAATGCTAATTTCTAAGGCGCCAGCTTCTCCAGCTACAACCCGTGAGAATGTAACCATCGGCGTAAAGAAAGGGATATATGAACTAATCACAACAATTGTACTATTTGGGTCTGACAATGATTTAATACTAATGAAAAACGCTGCGATAATTAAAATTGCGACTGGAAATGATACTGATTGTAAGTCTTCCGTTTTTGATACAACAGCTCCAGCTGCCGCATACATCATCGCATATAATAAATAGCCAGTAATGAAAAATACAATAAACAGACTAATAACTTTTGCATCTAACTTTGCAAAATCAATTGGAAGACCAAATAAAGACGCATTATCTACATCTATCCATCCAATTAAAACTGGAACGAGAAAACCACATGCAAGGATAGCAATTTGTAGTAATGCTGTTGTAACAACAGCAAGAATTTTAGCGTACATCATATACAATGGTTTCACTTTCGAAAGCATAATCTCCATAACACGAGAAGATTTTTCTGATGCGATATTCATCGCAATTGTATTTCCAAACGCCATGATAAACATATAGAGTACAAATATAAACGCATATGCAATACCGAATGAGGAAGCACGATCTTTAATCGCTTCTGTTTTCACCGGAATATCTGTTTGTAATTGCTGCGCTACATCAGACGACACCTTATGTTTCGAAAGAATCACTTGCGTATATTGCTGTTTTAAATAGTTCGCAATAATAGTAGACGTTTCTTTACTCGGAAAACCATTGTACATATACGTTACTTCAGGAACTTCATTTTTTTCTGTAACGTAAAAGAGGCCATCTAACTCCCCTTCTTCAACTTGTTTATGAAGTGTTTCTAACTGTTCTTTCTTTCCCACTTGTATTTGAGCTGATGGAATAATTTTATTTAACGCCTCTTCTTGCACAGCATATGTAGAACTGTCCATTACGATTGCCAGCTTATCTTTATCTTTATTTTTGTCTTTATCAGAAGTAAAGTGATTAAAAGCAAAAACTCCAAATACTACTAAAAATAAAATACCACTTGTAATCAGTGATTTTTTAGAAAGAAATGATTCTCTAAAATAAAATGAAAACACATGAAAAAATTTACGCATTCTTATTTCGCCCTTTCTACAAAGATTTCATTTAAGGTCGGTTCTAGCATTTTAAACTGACGTAAATGCACACCTTGTTCTTGTAATTTATGCAAGATTGATAGGGCTTCTGTATCTTCCTGAACTTTCATATAAAGATAACCAAGACGTTTCTCATATACGATCTGTAATGTTTGCAATGCTTTTTCATTTTCTTCATTATCTTCAATTGTTAAGTTTCGAAATCCATATTCTTTTTTTATATCACTTAAGTGACCTTCTACAACCGCTTCACCTTGCTTTAAAATACACACATGCTGACAAAACGATTCAACTTGTTCCATACGGTGACTTGATAAAATGATTGTTTTCCCTCTTTGAACTTGTTCTTCAATAATATTGGCTAGCATTTCGGCATTTACAGGATCTAATCCGCTAAATGGTTCATCTAAAATGAGTAATTCCGGATCATGGAGAAGCGCTGCGATCAATTGAATTTTTTGCTGATTCCCTTTTGACAACTCCCCTGCAACCTTATACTTATACTCAGGGATTGCTAACTTCCCTAACCAATAATCAATGGCTACATCTACTTCCTTTTTTGTCATTCCTTCTAATCTCCCAAAATAGCGAAGCTGATCAATGACTCGACTTTTTGTATATAAACCTCTCTCTTCAGGAAGATAGCCAATTGTTACACCACTCTCTGAAATCTCTTTCCCATTCCACGTAATACTGCCCTCATTTGGCGTTAATAAACTTAACAGCATTTTAATGGTTGTTGTTTTTCCTGCACCGTTTCGTCCTAGCAGTCCTAATACTTCACCTTTTGGTAAGGTAAGATTTAAATGATTCACTGCGACATTTTCGCCAAACCGCTTGGTTAATTGTTGAATCTGCAATGTCATACTTTTCTCTCCTTAAAGTTGGTCTTATACATTTAATACTATTCAAAATCCGTATATTTTTACCATATTTTATTATAACATTGCACACACTAAATTATATATGTATATCAATATGCAAAATTGCATTTGATAATTTTATCATTAAGTTATTGTGATATAATTAATAAGTAAAATATATTTTTTTTTAGGAGGATACTTATGAAAAGTAAAAAGTTAACAACACTATTGTCTGTTGCATTATTATCTACATCTTTAGTAGCATGCAACGCGACAACAGAAAAAACAACAGCAAAAGCAAAAGAAGAAAAAGTCCAACTAACTGATCAACAATTAATGGCTGACTTATGGTACCAAACAGCTGGCGAAACGAAAGCATTATACCATCAAGGCTACAACATCGGTACACTCAAACTAGATGCAGCTCTCGCTAAGGGGACAAGCAAGAAACCAGCTGTTGTACTAGACTTAGACGAAACTGTTGTTGATAACAGTCCACATCAGGCAATGTCCGTGAAAACAGGTAAAGGGTACCCTTATAAGTGGGATGACTGGATTAATAAAGCAGAAGCAGAAGCTCTTCCTGGCGCAATTGACTTCTTAAAATATGCAGAGTCAAAGGGTGTAGATATTTACTACATTTCAAATCGTAAAACAAATCAATTAGATGCGACAATTAAAAATTTAGAACGCATCAGTGCTCCGCAAGCAACGAAAGAACATATCTTACTACAAGAACCCAAAGAAAAAGGAAAAGAAAAACGTCGTGAACTCGTTTCATCAACACATGATATCGTCTTATTATTCGGTGATAATTTATCAGACTTCATTGGTTTTGATGGATTATCTACGCCAGATCGCAATAAGAAAGTAGAAGAATTAAAAGCACAATTTGGCGAGAAATTTATCGTTTTCCCAAATCCTATGTATGGTGACTGGGAAGGTTCTTTATATAACTATGACTTTAAAAAAACTGATGCAGAAAAAGATAAAGTTCGCAGAGAAAACTTAAAATCATTTGAAGATAAAAAATAAAGGGTGGCACAATGCCACCCTTTATTTTTTATCTTTTATAAGAGGCAAAATAAATACTTCTACCCGTCTATTTTTCGCTTTTCCTTCCGGTGTATCATTCGATGCAACAGGTCGATATTCCCCGTAACCAATTGCACTAAATTTTTGCGGAAGTAATTGGTTATTTTTAAGCAGTGCTTGCATAAAATTAACAGCACGTTGCGTACTTAACTCCCAGTTAGAAGCAAAGTGCGCATTCGAGATTGGAACATTATCCGTATGTCCTGATACAGTAATTTCTCGAGGTGATGCTGCAACTAATAATGAGGACATCTCTTGCGCCATATTCAGCGACTCTAACTTCACAGTAGCTTGTCCAGAATCAAAGAGTGCGTTATCTCGAATTGTTACCATTAATCCACGTTCTGTGAGCCCTGTAGTAAATGAAGATTGAAGTCCCTTTTCTTCAATGTATTTATCAATATTTTTTTGTACTTCTTTTAATTCATTCATTTCTTGCTGCTTCACTTCTGCTTCTGCTTGTTGCTTGATTTTTTCAGACTCAGGACGTTTTTCAGATAAATCTTTTTCAACTTTTGTTTTTTGATCACTCAAAAACTCTTGCTTACCCGTTCCACCTGAAAGTTCATCTTTAAAGGAAACAGCCATTTGTTTAAACTTCGCTGCATCAATGCTGCTCATTGCAAATAAAACAATAAATAGTGCAAATAACAAAGTCAACATATCTGCATATGGAATTAACCAAGTTTCATCCATATGCTCTTCATGCTTTTTCTCCTTTTTCTTTCTTCTACTCATCTTTTTCCGCTCCCTGTTCTAGCTTTTTACGCTCAGTTTCAGAGAGTGCTCCTAAAATACGATTCTTCATAACAAACGGATAAGTGCCAGTTTGAAGCATTAATAAACATTCGACCATTAAACGTTTCTTTTCAATTTCTTGTGCAGACTTTTGTTTTAATTTGTTGGCAAATGGATGCCACAAAACATAACCAGAGAAAATCCCAAAAATTGTTGCAATAAATGCACCAGAAATCGCATGACCTAATTTATCAATATCTGATAAATTCCCTAATGCAGCTACAAGCCCAATAACAGCCCCTAAAACCCCAAGCGTCGGCGCATATGTACCAGCTTGTGAGAAAATGGAAGCCCCTTTTCTATGCCGCTCTTCTATCGCTTCAATTTCTGATTCTAATATTTTCTCAAGATCCTCTGATGCTACACCATCAATTACAAATTTCAAACCTCTCATCAGAAATTCATCTTCCACTTTATCCAATTGCTGTTCTAAAGATAAAATACCATACTTTCTACTTTCTGACGTCCAATGAACAAATAGATCTAACATTTCTTCATACGTCATTTCTTTTTTGTTCCTACCAAAAATAGCTTTGAGTAACTTAGGAATTCTTTTTAGTTGATTCATTGGAAAAGCAATACAAATTGCTGCCATTGTCCCAACAAATATAATTGTAAATGCTGCTGGATTTAATAAAGCGCTAAGGGCAGCCCCCTTAAAAAACATTCCTACTACAACAGCAATTATCCCAAGAATAATCCCAATAATCGTTGTTAAATCCATCTTTGTTCCCTCCTAAATCTTTCGATACAATTAAAAATTTAAACGAAACTTAATTGTTATATCCTTTTATATATATATTACATAAAAAATAGCGATTGTGGAAGATTATTATTGTATCAATTAAAAAAACAACATAAAAAACCGACTTTTTTTACAAAATTTTTTCATTTTCATTACGTCACCACTCCTTTGTTCCTTTTTATATAAGATAGATTTATAATGTAAAAAGATATTCAAGTACGAGCAATTTAGAAAGGACTACATCGGTTAAACATGATTACAAAAAGAATTATAAAAAGAACTCTCTTAATTTCGATTCCTATTCTCATTGTTATTGCTTTAATAAATTTTCTGTCCAAACCCTTGATAAACAATCAAGCAGAAGCAGTTGAAACAAAAAAACATATTGAACAACATCCAAAAGAGGAGATTCCTCTGTTCCCAAAAGCAAGTGAGACAGCTAACAAGACAGATGATCAATATAGTCTTGTTAATAATCCTGATTCGTTACTCGTTTTAGTCAACAAACATAGAAAGCTACCAGACTCTTATACACCAAGTGATTTAACAAAACCAAGTATTCCGTTTTCAAACCCAAAAGATAAAGAAAAAACATTGCTTCGTAAGCCCGCAGCGGATGCTCTAGAAACAATGTTTGAAATAGCAAAAAAACAAGGAATTGAACTTACAGCTGTATCTGGATTTCGCTCTTATAAACGACAACAGTCATTACACAACATATATGTAGACCGGCAGGGAAAAGAATCTGCTAATGCGTTAAGTGCCGTTCCAGGAACAAGCGAGCATCAAACAGGACTTGCTATGGATATTAGCTCTAGTTCAGCAAATTTCCAATTGGAACCTGTATTCGGCGAAACACCTGAAGGAAAATGGGTAGCAGAGCATGCTCACGAATTTGGATTTATTATCCGATATCCGAAAGATAAAACAAATATTACAGAATATGCTTATGAGCCATGGCATCTTCGTTTTGTCGGCAATCCGTATGCCGCATATTTATATACGCATCACCTGACATTAGAAGAAGCAGAAGACAAAAAATAAGAGAGCTATGCGCTCTCTTATTTTTTTAATTTACTAATCTTTGTTTCCATTCCATTGGCCAAGGTACTCCTTTTCCTGTTTTTTTAGAAGCCTGTACCATCGCCCCGCGTCCCACTAAACAAATTTCTCCCGCCTCATTCTTCACCATATAGTGTAAATCTAAAGACGAGTTTCCGACATTTTCTGCTTTTACATACACTTTTAAGTTCTCATCAAAAAATACTTGTTTCAAAAAATTACATTGTAAATCCGCTACTACAATCATCGTTTCTGACGATTCATGCACCCACTCTTGCATAAAACCAAGTTCTTTAAAAAATTCAATACGAGCTAATTCAAAATAAGTAAACGCAACACAATTATTCATATGCCCAAACATATCCGTTTCGCTAAAACGAACCTTTACAGGAATGTAGAATGAAAATGCATTCTCCCACTCTTCGAAGTGTTCAATATAATGAATCTGCTTCACAAACACCCAACTCCTTCTCGTATACTACCATTTAATATTATTTGTAACTACTCAGTCCCTCTATGAAAAAAAGGCAGAAAACCACTTTCTTTTAGGTTGGCGAGAGTAACTGGCCGCGTGTTGGAGCTGTCAGGGCCTTTTCCTGCCACGCGCAACGTTTTAAAACAAAGAAAGATAGCGAGGTGCATTGCCATTTTTATCTTCATGACAGCAATCTAGATGCTGTCATGAAGATAAAAATAACTTCCAATGAAATGTATGACTGAGTAGTTTTTATTATTTAATTTTTCAGAAATTTAAAATCAAAATCCATCGCGATGGGTTGACCTACCCTCTCGCTAAACCTAAAAAAAGGGGGCTCACATTGTTTATTTATATATATCCAACTTGACTTTTGGACACACAAATCGCCGCCTTTCCAAACAAAAAGTAACCTACTACTTTCTTCCTCTTCTTGTTTAAACATCGTCCGTGGCAGCAAATAGGCACTGACCGCTTCTACGCTTGGCCAGACCCTCTCGACCACCCTAAAAGAAAAGGGTTCTTATGTTGTGTATTTATACACCTACAAAAATTGCCTCTTCAAACCGAAGAGGCAATTTAAATTAATAGTTATTGTCACTACCAAAGAAATCTTTAAAAGATTGAATCGTTGTATCACGGTTTAATGCAGCAATCGATGTCGTTAATGGAATTCCTTTTGGACAAGATTGTACACAGTTTTGTGAGTTACCGCAGTTTGCAAGTCCTCCATCACCCATGATCGCACGTAAACGATCCGCTTTATGCATTTCACCAGTTGGATGTGCATTGAATAAACGCGCTTGTGAAAGCGGCGCTGGACCGATAAAATCAGATTTGCTGTTTACGTTTGGACATGACTCTAAACATACACCACAAGTCATGCATTTTGACAATTCATACGCCCACTGACGCTTCTTCTCTGGCATTCTCGGCCCTGGACCTAGGTCATACGTCCCATCAATTGGAATCCACGCTTTAACGCGTTTTAACGCGTTAAACATGCGGCTACGGTCTACTTGCAAGTCACGAATAACCGGGAATGTTTTCATCGGTTTTAAGCGAATTGGTTGTTCTAGTTTATCAATAAGCGCTGTACATGATTGACGTGGCTTTCCGTTGATTACCATCGAACATGCACCGCACACTTCTTCTAAACAGTTCATATCCCAAGCGATAGGCGTTGTATGATTGCCTTTTGCATCAACAGGATTACGACGAATTTCCATTAATGCCGAAATAATGTTCATATTTGGGCGATATGGAATTTCAAATTCTTGATCATACTCCTGTGAGTTTGGACCGTCTTGTCTTGTAATAATCAGGCGGATTGTTTTCTCAGACATGTTGCTTATCCCCCTTCTCTTCTCCCTTAGCAGCTACGTCATGTTTTGAAGAATAATCGCGCTTACGTGGTTGAATTAATGAAATATCAACATCTTCGTAATGGAATGCTGGTGCATTTCCTGCTCCTTCAAACTTCGCCATTGTTGTTTTTAAGAAGTTCTCATCATCACGATCTGGGAATTCCGGTTTATAGTGCGCACCGCGACTTTCATTACGGTTATATGCACCAATTGTAATAACACGAGCTAATTCAAGCATATTTGCTAGTTGACGCGTAAATGATGCACCTTGGTTGCTCCATTTCGCTGTATCGTTAATGTTAATGCGTTTATAACGTTCCATTAACTCTACGATTTTTGCATCTGTTTCTAATAATTTTTTATTTTCACGAACTACTGTTACGTTATCTGTCATCCATTCCCCAAGCTCTTTATGAAGAACATATGCATTTTCATTACCATCTAACGTTAAAATGTTGTTGAATTTTTCTGTTTCGATTAATTCATTTTGCTCATATACAGCAGATGAAACAGAATCTGAAGATTTCGAAAGACCATTCATATATTCAATTGCATTTGGCCCTGCTACCATACCACCGTAAATCGCTGATAATAATGAGTTAGCACCTAGTCGGTTACCACCGTGCATAGAGTAATCACACTCACCGGCTGCAAACAATCCTGGAATACTTGTCATTTGCTTATAGTCAACCCATAGTCCGCCCATTGAGTAGTGAACAGCTGGGAAGATTTTCATTGGTAGTTTACGAGGATCATCACCTGTAAACTTTTCATAGATTTCAATAATTCCACCAAGTTTAATATCTAGTTCTTTCGGATCTTTATGAGAAAGATCTAGATATACCATATTTTCACCGTTAATACCGAGTTTTTGCTCTACGCAAACATCGAAAATTTCACGCGTTGCAATATCACGAGGTACAAGGTTTCCGTATGCAGGATATTTCTCTTCTAAGAAATACCATGGTTTTCCGTCTTTATACGTCCAAACACGGCCGCCTTCACCACGTGCAGATTCACTCATAAGACGTAATTTATCATCGCCTGGAATTGCTGTTGGGTGAATTTGGATGAACTCACCATTTGCATAATATGCACCTTGTTGATATACAGCAGATGCTGCTGTACCTGTATTAATAATAGAGTTAGTAGATTTTCCAAAAATGATACCAGGGCCCCCTGTTGCCATAATTACGGCATCAGCTGGAAAACTTTTAATCTCCATAGATTGTAAGTCTTGCGCTACGATTCCGCGGCATACACCTTCGTCATCTACAATAGCGCGTAAGAAGTCCCATCCCTCATATTTCGTAACAAGACCTGCTACTTCATGACGGCGTACTTGCTCATCTAACGCATACAATAATTGCTGACCTGTTGTTGCACCAGCGAACGCTGTGCGGTGATGCTGCGTTCCACCAAAGCGGCGGAAGTCTAGTAATCCTTCTTCTGTACGGTTAAACATAACACCCATGCGATCCATTAAGTGAATGATGCCAGGTGCTGCATCACACATCGCTTTTACAGGAGGTTGATTCGCTAAGAAGTCTCCTCCATAAATTGTATCGTCAAAGTGGATCCACGGAGAATCCCCTTCACCTTTTGTATTTACAGCACCGTTAATGCCGCCTTGCGCGCATACAGAGTGAGAACGTTTCACTGGTACTAAAGAGAATAGTTCTACATTCACGCCTGCTTCCGCTGCTTTAATCGTTGCCATTAAGCCGGCTAATCCACCGCCAACTACGATAAGTTTCCCTTTCATGCTCTCCCACTCCTTACAAGTTTGCTAGATTCGGATTAATGAACGCAAATAATGCGCTCACTCCCACGTATGCTAATACTAAGAAAACTGCTAATGTTACATACGTAGAAATACGCTGTGAACGTGGTGATACTGTGATACCCCAGCTAATAAAGAATGTCCATAATCCATTTGCAAAGTGGAAAATAGCTGATAAAATCCCAACTAAATAGAAGCCAAACATAAATGGATTGCCTAAAATATTTGCCATCATATCATAGTTTACAGTTTGCCCGAGCGCAGCCTGAATACGAGTTTCCCAAACGTGCCAAGCTAGGAATATCAGTGTAAACACACCAGTAAATCGTTGTAGAACGAACATCCAGTTACGGAAATAGCTGTAAGATGTTGCATTGTTCTTAGCTGTAAATGCGATATATAAACCGTATACAGCATGGTACAGCAATGGTAAGAAAATTACAAAAATCTCCAATGCGTACCGGAACGGAAGCATTTCCATAACATGAGCAGCACTATTAAAAGCCTCTGCTCCTCTTGTTGCAAAGTTGTTTATTACTAAATGTTGCGTCATAAAGACGCCAATTGGAATGACACCCATTAACGAGTGCCACTTGCGAAATGTATACTCGCGGCCTTTCATGTCCCCATTACCCCCTTGAATGTTTGACTAGTGTTTGTCGCATTACTTTATAACAATAGCATTTTTCCACTATTGTTATAAGAAAAACTGAAAAGATTTTTCGCAATATTTCAGCATAATTTGATAACATGTTCATTTTACTCCTATTTTTGTCGAAGCGTCAAGAAAACGTATACATAATCTGTATATAATTTTCATATTCTTTTTCATGCTCTACATCAGATTTTTTCCAAAGAAATAGCTGTGTTTATGTATATAAAATGGTATATAATATTGGCAGTATAGAAAGTGGGGAATATTGTGAGTACAAAAAAAATTGAGAGCGAATCTTTACAAAATATTTCAATCAATGCGTTTGCCTATGAGTTACTTCGTGAAGAATTACTTCCTGATTTAATAGGGCAAGAGTTAGATTCCATTTTATATTGGGCCGGCAGAAACTTAGCACGAAAATACCCGTTAGAAACACTCGATGAAGTAATCCAATTTTTCGTAAAAGCTGGTTGGGGCGACTTAACAATTATTGAACATAAACGTCGTGAAATGCACTTTAAACTAACAGGTGCTCTTATTGAAGAACGTGAGCAACAAAAAAGACATTCTTCTTACCAATTAGAAGCTGGTTTTATCGCTGAGCAAATTCAAAAGCAGCGCAGTGTGATTGCTGAATCTTACGAGGAACAGAAAAAGCGCTCTAACTTTGTTACATTTCTTGTGCAATGGGATATAAAAGATCCTGTTGAAGTATAATTCGCATTCATCAGTCAACTAGACATAACGTCCAGTTGGCTTTTTTTATTCCGCCATTTATAGATATATAAATAGCGGAATAAAAAACTGACATAAACCCCTTTTCTTTTTAAAGGCCCTGAGCGTCTAGCCATGCGTAGAAGCGGTCAGGGCCTTTCTTACCACATACGATGTTCAAAGAAAGCAGCAGATTACTTTTTGCTTGGCATAGAGGCGATTTGGGTGTTGGAAAGTCAAATTACATTTAGATATGTACTCCGTTTTACTTTCTCTATAAGAATAACAGGCACCTTATACGATTTGTGACATTCATGAATTGCAGCAAAAAAAGAAGACATTGCCATCTACAATGTCTTCCCTGTCAAATACGTATGAATGGTTTCGGCTATTTTTTGCGGCATTCCAGCTTCTACAATATCTGAAACAGATGCCTCTTTCATTTTCTTAAGAGAGCCAAAATGTTTTAAAAGTGTTTTCTTTCGTTTTTCCCCGACGCCTGGTATATCATCCAATGCCGATTGAATGACAGATTTCCCATGAATTTGACGATGAAATGTAATCGCAAAGCGGTGCACTTCATCTTGAATACGCTGCAGTAAGTAAAACTCTTGGCTGTTACGCTCTAACAAAACAGGTTCCAGCGGTTCACCGATTATTAAATGTGACGTACGATGTTTATCATCTTTCACGAGCCCTGCTGTTGGAATAAAAAGGCCGAGTTCATTTTCTAACACATCGCATACCGCAGCGAGATGACCTTTCCCGCCATCAATTACAATTAAGTCTGGAAGGGGTAAATTTTCTTTTAAAACACGTGTATAACGGCGGCGCACAACTTCACGCATCGATTCATAATCATCAGGCCCTTGTACTGTTTTAATTTTATATTTTCGATACTCTTTTTTGGCGGGCTTTCCATCGATAAAGACAATCATCGCAGAAACCGGATTTGTCCCTTGAATGTTAGAGTTATCAAATGCCTCAATTCTATGCGGTGTTTCTATCCTTAGCTGTTCTCCTAAGTTTTCTACTGCCTTTATGGAACGTTCTTCGTCGCGTTCAATTAAATAAAATTTTTCCTGCAGCGCAATTTTCGCATTCTTACTTGCTAAATCGACAAGCTCTTTTTTCTGGCCCCGTTTTGGCTGCGTTGCTTCTACATCTAAAAATTTCCCAATCAATTCATGATCAATACTGCTTGGTACGACAATTTCTTTCGGTTTCACGTGATTACTTTGTTCATAAAATTGCCCGATGAACGTTAGAAATCCTTCTTCTGGATCATCATAAATCGGAAACATCGAAACATCCCGTTCAATTAACTTTCCTTTTCGAACGAAAAATACTTGCACGCACATCCACCCTTTATCAACCGCATAACCAAACACATCGCGGTCGACTAAGTCGTTCATAATCATTTTCTGCTTTTCCATAATCGCATCCATATGCGCAATTTGATCTCGTAATTCTTTTGCTCGTTCAAACTCTAACTTTTCTGATGCCTCATACATTTTCGCTTCCAATTCCGAACGAATTTCTTTATGTCCACCATTTAAAAACTTAATAATTCCATCGACAATTTCTTTATTTTGCTCATCTGTCACTTCTTGTACACAAGGCGCCAAGCATTGTCCCATATGATAATATAAACAAACTTTATCCGGTATATTTGTACATTTCCGAAGCGGATACATGCGATCTAACAGCTTTTTCGTTTCATGAGCTGACTGTGAATTCGGATATGGACCAAAGTATTTTCCCTTATCCTTTTTTATATTTCTCGTAATAAGCAAACGTGGCTCTTTTTCAGCAGTAATTTTAATAAATGGGTATGTTTTATCATCTTTTAATTGGATATTATACTTCGGATCATATTTTTTAATTAAATTTAATTCTAAAATAAGAGCTTCCAGATTCGAAGAGGTGACAATATATTCAAAATCAACAATTTCTCCCACAAGCCGAAGTGTTTTTCCATCATGTGAACCAGTAAAATACGAGCGCACACGATTTTTTAACACCTTGGCCTTTCCGACATAGATAACTGTTCCTTGCTTATCTTTCATTAAATAACAGCCCGGTTGATCCGGTAAAATCGCTAACTTCTCTTTTAAATGCTCGTGCACTCGTATTCCTCCGTTCCTTGCATGTTTATCATTCTAATTCCTCTTAAAAAAATACAACAAACTATATTCCCAACATACGTTCTTTTATTGTAATGGAAAGCAGACAAAATTGAAAACATTATACGCGTATTTACATTTTTTATAACTACTCAGTCATACATTTATTTGGTAAGGATTATGATTCCAGCGAAAATACGCCCCTTATTACCTATAGAAAGTTGTTTCCATTTTTCAGCATATAGATTGTCATAAAATTAAAAATGGACCTACACCGCTTGCTACCTTTCTTTATTTTAAAACGTTGCACGTGGCAGGAAAAGGCCCTGACCGCTTCTACGCTTGGCCAGTCGCTCAAGTCCATTTAAAAAAATGCTTTTCTATCGGTTTTTTAGTTACCATTTTTTCACACAAAAAAAAGCTGCCTCTTGGCAGCTTTTTCTCGGATTAGAAGTGTTTAGATACTAATTCTTCTAACGCTTCTTTTGGTTTGTAACCTAATGCTTGATCAACCACTTGACCATCTTTTAATACGAAAAGAGCTGGGATGCTCATTACTTCGAATTTACGAGCTGTTTCTTGGTTTTCATCCACATCTACTTTTACTACCTTTACTTTATCGCCTAATTCTGCATCGATTTCTTCTAATACAGGAGCAATCATTTTACAAGGGCCGCACCAAGGTGCCCAAAAATCTACTAATACAACACCTTCGCTTGCTTCAGCTGCGAAAGTTTGGTCAGTTGCGTTTACAATTGCCATATTATTTCCTCCTTTATGAACTTTCTAACCAAAGTATATCATCATCTTATATACGTGGCGAATAATATGTATCGTTAAGTATTTTAACAAATAACTCAATCTTTATACTAGAGAAATTTCTTCTAAACGAAGAAGCGAGAAGCAGGGGACCTCTCGCTTTTCTTTATTTATAACATAGGGGTAATTACTTACTAAGAACTCACTATACACAACTTAAGAATGTACTTTTAACTTTTTAAATTCTTCTGTTAGAAGCGGTAATACTTCAAATAAGTCGCCAACGATACCGTAGTCAGCTACTTTAAAAATATTTGCTTCTGGATCTTTGTTAATTGCTACGATAATCTTTGAATTAGACATACCAGCTAAATGTTGAATTGCACCAGAAATACCACATGCAATATATAGATCTGGCGTTACAACTTTACCTGTTTGCCCAATTTGCAGTGAATAATCGCAGTACTCTGCATCACAAGCTCCGCGAGACGCACCGACTGCTCCGCCAAGCACATCTGCAAGTTCCTTTAACGGCTTGAATCCATCTTCACTTTTCACACCGCGTCCGCCTGCAATGATTACTTTTGCTTCAGAAAGGTCGACGCCTTCTGCTGTTTTACGAACAACATCTTTAATAATTGTACGTAAATCTTTTACATCGACTGTCATCGAAGAAATATCGCCTGTACGCGCTTCTTCTTTTGCAAGCGGGGCAATATTATTTGGACGAATTGTCGCAAATACAACACCGTCTGTTACAATCTTCTTCTCAAATGCTTTACCAGAATAAATTGGACGTGTGAACACAACATTACCACCAGCCACTTCTAACGCTGTTACGTCAGAAACTAGACCTGCCTCTAATTTTGCGGCAAGTTTTGGTGATAAATCTTTTCCTAATGCTGTATGGCCAAACACAATTCCTTCTGGTTTTTCTTCCTCATACACCGCTAGGAATGCTTGTGCATATCCATCAGATGTATATGAAGCTAATTTATCGCTTTCAACTGTCACAACGCGATCTGCACCGTAAGAAATGAGTTCTTGCGCGAATGAAGCGACGCTTTCACCTAGTAAAAGACCGACAACTTCTCCGCCTTCTGCAATTGTTTTTGCGGCTGCTACTGCCTCAAATGAAACGTTACGTAAAGAACCGTCACGAACTTCTCCCATTACTAATACTTTACGAGCCATATGTTTTCCCTCCCGGATATCCTAGTATTTTTTAAACTACTTTCGCTTCTGTATGCAATAGCGATACAAGTTCTTTTACTTGATCTTGCAGTTCGCCTTGTAACACTTTTCCAGCATCTTTCTTAGGAGGTAAATAGATTTCAATTGTTTTTGTTTTCGCTTCTACATCATCTTCATCTAAATCTAAGTCATCTAATTCTAAAGTTTCTAGCGGCTTTTTCTTCGCTTTCATAATACCTGGAAGCGATGGATAGCGCGGTTCATTTAAACCTTGCTGTGCTGTTGCTAAAAGAGGTAACGATGTTTCAATAACTTCTGTATCCCCTTCTACATCACGCTCGATTTTTACGTTTGTACCGTCGATTTCAAGCTTTGTAATTGTTGTTACATATGGGATATTCAGCGCTTCCGCTACACGTGGTCCAACTTGTCCAGATGCACCGTCAATCGCTACGTTACCAGCTAAAATTAAGTCGACATCCTTCTCTTTTAAGTACTCAACAAGCACTTTTGCTGTTGTATATTGATCAATATTTTCAACATCATCTTCAATGTTGATCAATACCGCTTTATCGCAGCCCATCGCGAGTGCCGTGCGAAGTTCTTTTTCACTATCTTCACCGCCAACAGTAACGACTGTAATTTCACCGCCATGTGCATCTCTTACTTGAATTGCTTCTTCAATTGCATATTCATCGTAAGGGTTGATGATGAATTCCGCTTCGCCATCGTAAATTGCACCGTTTTTAATTGCGATTTTTTCTTCTGTGTCGAATGTTCGTTTCATGAGTACGTAGATGTTCATTCTATTTACCCCCTTGTTTTTTAAAGGAAAATTTGGTTAATACTAATATTCTGTTAATTTATATTAAAAAAATAGAGAACTACTTGCCACTAAATGAAGGTTTACGTTTTTCTAAGAACGCCGCTACACCTTCTCTTCCATCTTCACTTGTGAACACTTCACCAAATATTTGCGCCTCACGTTGTACGCCTTCATAATAATGAGAAGACTTCGTTGTTTGTAGCAGTTCCAATACAGCACGGACAGATGCTGCACTTTTCCCTGCAATCTTGTTTGCTACTTTCAGCGCTTCTTCTAACAATATTTCTTCAGGGAATGCTCGGTTAGCAAGCCCCATCTCGGCTGCTTCCACACCTGAAATCGGATCGCTTGTTAGCATCATTTCACAAGCTTTCGCCTTCCCAACATAACGCGGTAAGCGCTGCGTTCCCGCAAATCCTGGAATCAATCCTAGCGTTAGCTCGGGCAAACCGATTTTTGCCGTTTCACTTACAAAGCGCATATGACAAGACATCGCAAGTTCTAATCCGCCGCCAAGCGCTGCACCATGAATTGCTGCAATAATTGGCTTTGAAAATTTTTCAACACGTTCAAAGATTACTTGTCCATGTTGTGATAATTTCGTTGCCTCTTTTGCTTCTTCAACAGCAGTGAACTCTTTAATATCCGCTCCTGCCGAGAAGAAGCGACCTTCTCCATGAATAAGGACAACGCGCACATTCTCATCCATTTCTACTGCATCAAGCAGTTCACCAACTTCACTAATAACTTGTGAAGACATCGCATTTGCTGGTGGGTGATTAATCTTTACAATTGCAATATAATCCTCCACCGTTACAGATAGGAAATTCAAATGTACTCCCTCCCTCTTAATTGCGGTAACCACAAGCTGCTACTAATAGCTCATGCACCGTTTTCGAAATTGCGACCAAATCATATTTATGGTCACTCATTACCCAGTTGGTAACAACTTCATCTACTGTTCCAAAAATCATTTGTCTTGCCACGCGGACATTTAAATCCGTGCGAAATTCGCCTTTCCTGATGCCAGTTTCTAAAATTTTATCAATGACTTGCAAGTATCCTTTCAGCACTTCATTAATTTTTAGGCGTAAGTCTTGGTTGGATTGGCGAAGTTCTAGTTGCGTAACGATAGCAAGAGAATCATCTTGTGAAAGTAAAGAGAAGTGCGTTTCTACCAACATAAATAACTTCTCTACAGCGCTTTCAATTCCTGCTGTTTTTTGACGAATTGTTTCGATAAATTCGCCCATCTTCTCTTGGAATAAGGATATCAATATATCTTCTTTATTTTTGAAATATAAATATATTGTTCCATCAGCAACACCAGCTTGCTTTGCTATTTTGGAAACTTGTGCTTGGTGGTATCCATTTTCAGCAATGACGATCACCGCTGCATCAATAATTTGATTATATTTAGGTCGATTCTTTTTCACAGTACTATCCCCTTCAAGAAGATGACTGAATGATGATTCATTCACATTTCAATAATACTGACTATTTCAAATGTTGTCAATGCTATCCACTCAAAAAAAGAAAGGGCATTAGCCCGTTTGCTCATCATCTTGCTTTTGCGACTCTTCCTCAATAAGCACACGACGCAAAATCTTTCCAACAGTCGTTTTCGGTAATTCTTTTCGAAATTCATATACTTTCGGCACTTTATATGCTGCTAAATATTTGCGAGCAAACGTATTTAATTCTTCTTCTGAGCATGTTACACCATCTTTCACAACAACGAACGCTTTTACCGTTTCACCGCGATACGGGTCAGGTATACCAAGAACAACCACTTCTTGCACCTTTTCATGCTCATATAATACTTCTTCTACTTCGCGCGGATATACGTTAAACCCACTTGCCACTATCATATCTTTCTTCCGATCCTTCACATAAAAAAAGCCGTTTTCATCCATATTACCAACATCACCCGTATACAGCCAACCATCTTTCAGTACTGCTGCTGTTTCCTCAGGCTTATTCCAGTAGCCTTTCATGATTTGCGGACCTTTCACAACAATTTCGCCAACCTCACCTACAGGTAACGGTTCACCTGTTTCTAATGAAATAATGCGCGCATCTGTACTTGGCCACGGCACACCAATACTTCCGGGTACTCGTTTTGTCCATAAAAAGTTACCATGTGTAACGGGAGATGATTCCGTTAAACCGTATCCTTCTACGAGCTTACCACCTGTCACACTCTCAAACTGTTCTTGCACTTCAACTGGAAGAGCAGCTGATCCGCTAATACATGCACTAATAGAAGAAACATCATATTTATGAAGCTCAGGATAGTTTAATAGTGCAATATAAATAGTCGGTGCTCCAGGAAACAACGTAACACGATGCTTTTTAATCGCCTCTAATACCATTTTAATATCGAACTTTGGAATGAGGACCATTTTATACGCTTCCATAATTGACAGATTCATAACCGCTGTCATCCCGTACACATGAAAGAACGGCAATACTCCGAGAATAACCTCTTCACCTTCCCGGCAATTATAAAGCCAATGAATTCCCATTCTTGTATTGGACACGAGATTTTGATGCGTAAGCATAACGCCCTTTGGAAATCCGGTCGTCCCACCTGTATATTGCAAAAGAGCTAAGTCTTCTTCCGGATCACACGGCACATCTACCGCTGTATCCTCTGCACGCTCAATAGACTTCCAAACGTGAATCTTCTCACTTTCTTCTATATGAACAACAAGGTTCGTTTGCTTCTTTTGCACAAATGGATACAACAAATTTTTTGGAAATGGCAAGTAATCTGCAATACGTGTAACAATGACATGCTTAATATTCGTTGAGGACTGCACATTGCTGACTTTCGGAAATACAATATCGAGGCAAAGAATAAATTTCGCACCTGAATCATGAAGCTGATATTCAAGCTCTCTTTCTGTATAAAGCGGATTCGTTTGGACGACAACACCGCCAGCTAACAGTGTTCCGTAATAACCGATAACACCTTGCGGACAGTTTGGCAGCATAATCGCAACCCGGTCCCCTTTTTCTAACCCAAGCCTCTGAAGATAATTGGCAAATTGTCTAACTTTACGATCTAGCTCTGCGTACGTAATATCTCTCCCTAAGAAATGAAGCGCTTTCTTTTCTGGGTATTGTGAAGCAGCTTCCTGCAAATACACATGAAGAGGCTTCATATCAAAGGAAATCGTGTGCGGAATTTCCTTTGGATAATTTTGCAACCATGGTTTTTCCAATTCTAACTCCCCCTTCTCTACATTAATACAAACATAACTTCACCGTTTTACCGGCACGTCCGTTCTAAAATAAATGAATGTGTATTCATGTTGCCTATTATCATTATAGTATAGGGATTGTTTTGTTACAATTATAATATTCCGACTATTTCGAACCTATTACCACCCTACAAATATTCTCCAGCACACAAGTGTAATAACAAATTCTCTCATAAATTTAAATACTAGAAGGAAACCACAAAACTTTCACGAATTTACCATTTGAATCTAACCATAGGAGGTTTTTTCTATGTTCCAAACTGTAGAAGGTTTTTTAATGGCGTGGAAATACGAAGCAGATTCAACACAAAGAGTATTAGATATGCTAACTGATGAATCATTAACACAAGAAATTACACCAGACAACTGGACGTTAGGACGCATTGCGTGGCATATTGTAACGACTATTCCTGTCATTACATCCCGTACAGGTTTAAAATTCGAAGGAGAAACGAAAGATTACCCTGTCCCAACTTCCGCGCAATATATCGCGGACAGTTATCGTCAAATGAATGAAGCATTTACTAAGGCATTACAAACACAATGGACAGATCAAGATTTAACGACAATAAATGATTTCTTCGGAAAACCAATGCCAAATTCAATCTTTTTAATGACTGTCATTAATCATCAAAACCACCACCGCGGACAAATGACAGTACTCATGCGCCAAGCAGGATTAAAAGTTCCTGGCATTTACGGACCGGCAAAAGAAGAGTGGGCTCTAGCTGGAATGGAAACTCCGAAGATGTAATATGTGCTTATGAAATGAAAACGAGGTTCCTCTTTTTTGAGGAACCTTGTTTTCGTTCTATGAGAACAAAACAAATTTCTTTGGTATCATTTATAATGAATGTAAATGATTATTGGAGCTGAAACGCATGGATTATATAAGTTATTTACGAAATATGGTTGGACATGAAAAAGTAATTATGGTGGTCGCAGGTTGTTTTGTCTTGAATGAAAAGAATGAAGTGCTTCTGCAATTACGATCTGATAATGGAAAATGGGGACAGCCTGGCGGATTTATGGAATTTGGCGAGACGGTTGAAGATACAGCAAAGAGAGAAGTGTTTGAAGAAACTGGTTTACAATTAGGTAAGCTTGAATTCTTTAATGTGTATTCTGGCAAGAAATACGAAAGAACGCTATCTAATGGTGATCAAGTTGCCTTAGTGAAGTTAGTTTATATTTGTCGAGATTTTCAAGGAACATTACATACTGATAACGAAGAAAGCTTACAGCTACAATTTTTCCCATTAGATAACCTACCTGAACTATGGCAGAATCAACAAGAAGTTTTTGACGATTTGTTGGAATTTATGAAAATAAAGAACTAATGGTAACTACTCAGTCACCCTATGAAAAAAAGGCACTGACCGCTTCTACACGCGGCCAGATGCTCTCGTCTCTCTCTAAAAAAGATTTTTATGTTACTCTTTTAACTTGTCTGTAAAACTAAACCGCATCCTTTTTTTCAATATCTCGAATTGTTGAGTAAGCAATTACAATTCCAACAGCTGCAAGGGCTAGCTGAATGGGAATAATCATGACCACGGAGAACCCTGGATTATAAGAACAAGCGAATGAAACGATAAACAACGATGATACAATTGTGATCGGAACAGAATGCTTACGCATCCCGAAATATAATGGAATTAAACTTATACCTGCAGCAGCGATTGCAAATGGAAGCATGTTAATCGCTTGCTTCATCCATTCTGTAAATGTGATTGAGTATGATATAAACGAAAAATATCTGTATAAAATGAAGACAGCACCTGTAACAACTGTATTAGATAGCCAAATTGTTATAAATGTCAGTATAGCTATAATAGCTAATTTACTCGCAATGATTTTCTTCCGCTTGACCGGATAAGAGAACATAAGCATGATTGTCTTACTTTTATATTCCTCAATAACTATTTGCGCAAGTAATACTGCTGCAAACACAATAAACGTCGACCGTACCATCGCCCCTATCAATAAGAAAGCATCGTCAGCATTCGTCATAATGACATCCTGTTCCACTTCCTGTATATAGTTCATGAAAATAAATAATGCCGTAATAATGATGTTGGCAAGCACCGCTCCTTTTACATACCAGCCAATTTTAAATTTTTTCATTTCTAGCTTCATGAGGTGTAGCATAACAGCCTCTCCTCCTAGTTCGCCTAATTTATCCCGCTATTCGTGGGCAGTAATACTCCCGCCTCAAAATTCAGCAAAAGCAAAGAAGTTAGGCGGGATATAAACTGCCCGTAAAAGCCCGATTGGTGAGGGCTAATAATCGATGGAGGATGAAAAAAACCCCCACTGCTTAAAGTTTCACTTTATTTAAACAGATCTACTTGTTCTATTTTTCTTACAGTTATATAGGCAATCAATAATCCTACACAAGCTAATGTAATTGGAATCAAAATAATATCGGATAAAGAATAATGACCAGATAAGCTCGATGTTAGCAAGGACATAATAATAACCGCAGATACAATCGTTGTCCGTGCTGAATACTTTTTCATACCAAAATATAAGGGAATCAAGCTAATTCCAGTTGCCGCAATGGCATTCATTAATAATTTAGATGCATTTTGCATAAGAACTGTCATCGTTAACGGCTCTGCCATGACCGAATAATATGCATTTAATAGATAAATGAAACCAAAAATTACAATGTCACAAATAACAATCGAAAGAAATGTAAAGATCATAATAATGAACAATTTTGCAATCATCATTTTCTTACGATTAATCGGATACATAAACATGACTGTCATTGTCTTTTCTTTAAATTCTTGAATAATAAATTTAGAAATTAAACTGGCCCCAAATATCATAAATGTCGCTTTTACAACAATATCAATAAATCGGAAAACCTCATCGTAACCTTTAAATTCCCCATCAAGCATAATTAATGTAACAATCCCAAGCATAACAAGAAGTGCAATAAAAGATCCTCTAATCATTGGCCATAATTTAAATTTGACAAGTTCTAATCTTATTAAATTAAGCATGGATTCCCTCTCCATTCATAAGATTTAAGAAATACTCTTCCAATGAACTATTCTTTTTATTGATACTCTCAATTTCTATATCATTCATAATCAATGTTTTCGAAATGGCTTGTTGCGTTGCTGACGTGTCATAAATGCGAATCATATTTTCACTCATAATTTTATAATTTGTCAGGTGCAGTCTATTTTCTAACAGATAAGCTGCTTGTTTCACATCTTGAACAGTGACTTCAATATACTCCGTTTGTTGCCCATTAATACTTTTCATCGAAACTTCTTTGATTAACTTCCCATTTTGAATAACACCAATTGTATCTGCCATTTGTTCCATTTCACCTAAAATGTGGCTAGACACTAACAGCGTAATTCCATATTCTTTACAAAGTATTTTAAATAATTCACGTAACTCTTTAATGCCGATTGGATCTAAACCGTTAATCGGTTCATCCAAAATTAACAACTCTGGTTTTGTTGTAATCGCTCTTGCTATCCCTAGTCGTTGCTTCATCCCAAGTGAAAAATCTTTTACTTGCTTATCATCAACATTGTGTAAGTTTACAAGGTCTAACGCTCGGTCAATTGCTTTCTTGTCGTAGAACCCCATGTATTCGCAGTGTAAATTCAAATTCTCTTTCGCTGTTAGTTTTTCATAAAAGATTGGATATTCGATAATTGTCCCCATTCGCTTTAGCACTTCATATGAAGTATTCGTTAATTTCTCACCGAAAATCTCAATCTCACCGCTCGTCGGTTTTATTAAATTCGTGATCATTTTCATAATCGTTGTTTTACCAGCACCGTTCGGTCCTAAAAATCCATATATTTCACCTTGTTTCACATGCATATTTACGTTAGAAATAACTTCTTTCCCCTGAAACACTTTCGTTAATTGATTCGTTTTCAATACGTACGTCATCTTTCATGCCCCTCTCGCTTCCGTTCTATATTTATATAATAAGAAATGAAATTCTCTTTTTTCTTACCTATTCCTTACAAATTCCTTAAGTTAAAAAAAGCTTGTAGAATTGCCATTTCTACAAGCTAAAAATTAATTCTTCTTAACATAATCGTAAATACTGTTTTCTCATAAGGCGTACTAGAAAGATGAATTTCTCCCCCTAATGCTTCTACAAGACGCTTCGTAATCGTCAGTCCAAGTCCACTGCCTTGATACAAACGATTTCGTGAATCTTCTAATGTATACATGCGTTCAAACACTTTATCGATATGAGATTCAGAGATTCCTTTTCCTTTATCCCATATGTCTACGTACACAAATTGCTCATCACTTCGCAGTGTAATCCCTAATGTTTTTCCGTCTCCTCCGTAGGCAATTGCGTTTGAAATTAAGTTATTCATAATTCTTCCGATAACTTCTGTATTCCCGTGCGCATATATCGGCGTTTCCGGTATATTGATATGAACGTCAAATCCTTGCGTTGTTAATAAATCATAAAATGACAGCATATGTTCCTGACAAATTTCATTCATATAAACCCGTGTCATCTCAATATCTTTATCGCCAGATTCTAATTTGGCGAGATCGAAAAATTTATGAATAAGATCTAGCACTTCTAACGTTTTCGTATGAACTTTTGCTAGTAATACCTTCCGATCTTCTTCATTTATCGTCTTATCTACATTTAAAATTTCCACATAACCGAGAATAACAGTAAGCGGCGTCTTTAAATCATGCGAAATGTTAGAAAGCATCTTTCTCATGGAGATTTCCAATTTCGAATGCTTCGCAATTGTTTTTTTCTTTTCATCTAGCAAATAATTAATCGCCACTAATAATGACTTCAATTCTTTATCATCTGTCACAACTAATAAATTTTCACTCGTTTTCTTTTCTAAAATCATCTGCAGTTTTTCATATGTATAACGTAAATTCGCACTTCGACTTTTCCCCGTGCGATATTGAAAATAAATAATACAAAGTAATAGAAAAATAATTGCAGTTAAAAATATAACCATTCTATATCACTTCCAGCTTATAACCGATTCCCCATAATGTCTTAATGTAGCGCGGCTGAGAGGGATCGTCCTCAATTTTTTCCCGCAATCTTCTCATATGGACATTAATGACATTCTCATCACCGTAATATTCTTCATTCCAAATTAAGCTATAAATTTGCGCTTTCGTAAACACGCGATTTTGATTGGTCGCAAATAGCTTTAAAAGCTCAAACTCTTTCGATGTAAGTTTAATAGCTTCGTTATTTTTCTGAACAGTAAAATTAGCCGTATCAACTTTCAAATTCCCAATCACAATCATTTCCTCTTTTGTTTGCTGCGGAGCGGAATATGTAATTGACCGGCGAATTCCAGCCTTCACCCGTGCGGATAATTCAATCATCGAAAACGGCTTACAAAGATAATCATCAGCGCCAAGCCCAAGCCCTAACGCCTTATCCAAATCCGTATCCTTTGCGGACATAATTAAAATTGGTACAGAACTCTTTTTCCGAATCATATTCATCACTTCTAAACCATCTATTTTAGGCATCATAATATCAAGAATGATTAAATCAAACTGATCTCCTAAAAACTTCGTCATTCCTTCCTCTCCGTCTGAAGCTACCGCTACAACAAATCCCTCTTTCGTTAAATACCCCTTCACCATTTCTTGAATAGATAAATCGTCTTCTACCAATAAAATTTTATGCTGCACACCATCACCCGTTTCCTTGAAAATTTATACTTATATTGTAATATGGTGGTTGAATTTGGTAAACGGGATATAGAATATATTTCTCATTGATTTGAAAACGGATACGTATCAATCTGAGCATTTGTCACCAATCTTCAGTCTACATATAGACATTTACATAAATCGTTTCTGTGCAGAATACAACATGGCCGATACTTGCCGAGGACACTGAAAAAGTGATTGCTCTAAAAAAAATAACGCGCATTTCAGCAATATGCTGAAAATAAAAATGGTCCTATCACCTGAATATATTAGGTGATGGACCCTTTTTATTATGACATGGACTTTTTCAATGGCTTCCTGCTTGCTTGATCTATTTGTTTCAAACCTAGCATGTGGCAGAAAAAGGATCTGACCGCATCTATGCATGGCCAGTTGCTCTCGCTCCCCCTAAAAAAGAGGGTTTTTTATCGTTTTTTCACTCTACTTCATTTTATTTAAAATCTACCGTAAACGCTTGATCGTAATACACGATATTCGGATTTACGATAAATAACTTTTTATCTCCAAATGTTGTTCTAATGACCTCTACAGATTCTTGTCCGTTGACTTTACTGATACGCTTTTCCCGCTTGCCAAATCCTTTTTTTCCATCTTCGTCTACTAGGAAGAACGGCCATTCATTACTGATCGGTTTCGTTGTTTTATAATATACATATGTTTCCTCGCCTTTTTCTTCAATTCTAGTTATGGTCATTTCCTCGTTACCACCAAGAGGCACCTTAGTTTCTCCTTCCTTATTAACTAGAATTTTATTTTTCATGTCATACCCCGAGTGTTTCTTATTATATAGATAAGGAATGACTGTTATCGATTTCGTATCCCGACTAATGGTTTCAAAAGCTGCTTTTGAGATCGCATTATCATCAATAATATTCACCTGATTCTCCATTTGCTTTAAGACTTCTCCTTTGTCATCCAATACAAGATAATCAAAGGATCCACCATTTCCTTCTGCCGCACTTCCTTGCAGGTAAATTCTAAGAGGAGTTACAACAACTTTCTCTAATTTTGCATTGGAGCGTAACGCACTTAGATCTTTATTGACGATAATTTCCTTCTCACTTTGTTTCGCTGGTGCACTTTGAACAGGCAAATCAAAATCCCATTTACCATGAGTTTTCCCTTCTCTTCCGCCTAATCTATCTATATTAAGAGAAAGATTAAAATTATTTGCTATATCGGATACTTTCATTCGATTTCCATCTTCCTTCGCCTGCAAATCTGGGTTAAAGCTACTGTTATCGAAAGTAAATGTCATAGCTCCGGAATATACTTTATGATCTTTATCTTTAAATTCACCATATTCTTGTTTCTGTTCTACGAAATTCTTCTCCTTTGATACAACAATATAACTCTTATCCGTCTCTATTTTCGGCGCCTCATCAAACGGTTTACTACCTTCTACGGTGTAAGAAACGATTAATGTCACTCCGTCGTACACGGTGTTATTAATTGTCACTTTCACCCCGTTACTCTCCTTAACGGTAGCCGATTCTTTCGTAATCTTTTTAGCCTCTTCTTTTATATGAAAATAATCTAATACGGGCTTAAAGATTGGCGTTAAGGTAGACATATTCGCATAGCTCGGCATAGCGGTACTAAATATAGTTATAGTTCCAATACACGCTGCGGCAGTAGCACCTATTAATACTCGTTTCTTGATCAAACTTTTGGATGTCACCTTCGTTTGACGATATTCTTCAAACGAATCGCTCACTCTTTTTTTCAATTGATTGGATGGTTGCATCTGCTCGGCTTCTCTTTGAAATTCTTCACGCAATTGTTTTTCAAAATCCATTTACTTTTTCCCCCTCTCCAATCGGTAACTTTTCCATCTCTTTTCGCAACTGCCTATGTGCCGTGTGCAACCGGGATTTCACTGTACCGACCGGAATTCCGACAAGCAAGGCAATCTCATCCAAGCTGTATTCATGAAAATACCGCATAATTATCACTTCACGATGCTTATACGATAGTGTTTTCACTAATTCTAGCAATTCACTGCGTGTTTCCATATGCAACACCTCTTCATCTGTTCTATGAAGCTGGTCCTGCCATTCTGTTTTGTCCACGTTTAGAAACCCCTCTGTCTTTCGTAAAATAGTCTATTTTTCTAGATTCGTTCCATACCTCTTTCTAAGGGGTGTATAACTTCCTACTGTATATAGTGCCATTTTACAAATTCATTACAATCTACTGTTTTGTCACCTTTCTACCCATCCCTTTCATAATACCAGCCTTTATAACTCACCAACCTTTCCACCATCAATAGATTCAAGATTTTATAAATCTTTGCCCTTAAAGTATTTTTCACTCTTATATTCGCTCGTTTACGTAAAAAGGTTCAGAATTTTTTCGTGAATATAAAAAATAATGTAACTACTCAATCACTCTATGAAAAAAGACAGCAATCTTTATAAATACAAATTGAAAAAATGACGTAAAAACCAATTTTTTAGGGGAGGAGACCAGAGCAACTAGCCATGCATAGAGGCGATCAGTTCCTTTTCCTGCCACGTGCAAAGTTTAAAACAAAGATAGAAAGCAAGTAGCGGCCATGTTTTGTTCTGCATAGCAGCGACTTAGATGTTAAAAAGTCAACTTGTATTTATATATATGCTGAAAAACGATAGCATAACAAGGTTTTTGGAAATATTTGTAGAATAATAGTCTGTAATGAAAGAAAAAGGCAGAAAGGACAATAATTTGAATGGATAAATGGGATTGTTTAAAGCAACAAATAAAAGAAAAGTACAAAAAGCATAATAAACATAGACCCTTTATTCTTGCGATAGATGGTTTAAGTGGTGCTGGGAAAACGACATTCGTACACCAACTAAAAAATGTCTTAGATAATGTAGTCATTATCCATATAGATGACCATATTGTTGAGCGAGCTAAAAGATATAATACAGGGCACGATGAATGGTTTGAATACTATCAGTTACAATGGGATACTAATTATCTAAAAGAACACTTATACAACAAATTGCATCAAAATGAAAAATATCTATCTTTGCCATTTTACAACAAGGAAAAAGATACATTTACACAGAGAACGATAAAGATATCACCTAAAAGTATCGTAATCATTGAAGGGATTTTTCTTTTGAGGGAAGAATGGAAAACATTTTATGATTACGTAGTATTCTTAGATTTCCCTAGAGAGATAAGATACGAACGTGTACTTCATCGTGATACGTACATAGGGAATTTGGAAGAGCGATTAAAGAAATACCAAAATAGATATTGGGTAGCAGAAGATTATTATTTAAAAGAGCAAAAGCCTTTAGAATTTGCTCATTACGTTCAACAACTAGATGGGGCTAATTAATAATGATTTGCTACTCTAAAAAATAAGCGTATTCGAGTTTTATTTCGAATACGCTTATTAATTTGAAGAAAATAAAAAAACAAGTTGAACAGAGCCAAAAAATTTAAAAATGGTGGGAGGTTTTTCATGGACTATCTTCAACCAAACCTGTCGTCGCTCTCCCCTGTTTATTACGCTATTAAAGGTCCACCCTAAATCCCTATAGAACTTCTTATTTACCTATAAGCTTCATTTCTACACTCAACAATGATATGATGGAGTTCACTATGAATGTTTACAATTCAATGTATATAAAAGGAGATTTCATATGTCAGAAAATAAAAAAGTAAGCCTAGCAGATGTAATGCGTGAACAACTTGCGAAGAAAAAGCAAGGAAACGGAAATGGAGCAACTGCTAAAAATCAAAATCAAGCAACGAAGAAGTTACAAAATCAACAAACGAAGAAACCGAACAATCAACGCAGACGCACAGGTGTATAAATGAACGGACAAAAACGCGCAAATATATCGCCTGGTCTCGAAGTTGACATTGTTCTAAAGCAAGATCAGCGTACGGGGAAATTAACACGAGGGATTGTGAAAGACATTTTGACAAACTCACCTTCTCATCCGCACGGCATCAAAGTACGTTTACAAGACGGACAAGTTGGCAGAGTACAGCACATTGTGTAATAAGAAAAGGAGCTCCTTTTATAACTGAGCTCCTTTTTTGATGTCTTCTATTACTAATTTATAAATCCATTTTAACTTTTCAACGTATAAGTCACTGCTAGGCAAAACAAAAAGTGATTTCCACTCATTTTCTCCCTTTGTTTTAATAGTGCACGTGGCAGGAAAAGGCACTGACCGCTTCTACGCATGGCCAGATGCTCTCATCCATCTAAAAAGAAAGAAGTTTTTATTTCATTTTCTTAATAAACACAACTTTTAAATAATCACCTTCTGGAAACTGCGAAATAGTCCGGAAGTCCTCTGGTAATGAATGTTCTTCTAACACTTTATACTTGCCATTCATTTCTTTAAATGCTGTATCAATGAAGCCTTTGAACTTTTTCATACCGAAAGTACTGCAATTAGTAGAAGCTACAATAATACCGTTATTTTCTGTAATGGCAATTGCTTCTTTTAATAGGTTTTTATAATCTTTTGCGGCGCTAAATGTATATTTTTTTGAACGCGCAAAGCTTGGTGGGTCCAGAATGACCATATCAAACTTCAGCGCTTTTTTTACTGCATATTTGAAATAGTGAAATACGTCTTCTACAATAATATCTTGCGCTTCGTAATCAACGCCGTTTACACTAAATTGCTCAATTGTTTTACTTAAGCTGCGGTTCGCAAGGTCTACACTTGTCGTTTTTGCTGCTCCGCCAAGTGCTGCAAAGACAGAAAACGCACCTGTGTAGGAGAACATATTCAAGACTGTCTTTTCAGCTGCATATTTGTCACGAATTTGCTGTCTTACATTACGTTGATCTAAAAAGACACCTACCATTGCTCCGTCGTTTAAATATACGGCAAAGTTAACACCATTCTCTTTGACGATAATCGGAAATTCTCCGCGTTCGCCTGTTACGAAATCGTCTTCTTCAATATATTGTCCCTTTGTATCAAAGCGCTTTTTCTGATAAATCGCTTTAAATGTAGCCACATTCTGCAGGGATTCGATAATCTCTTTACTAAATTGATAAATGCCTTCACTGTACCAGCTAATCACGTAATATCCATCATAGTAATCAATGATTAAGCCACCGATTCCATCACCTTCACCGTTGAACACGCGAAATGCGGTTGTATCTGTATCTTCATAGAAATTTTTACGTTTACTTAAGGCAGATTTAATCTTCTTTTCGAAGAAAGCTTGGTTAATTTGTTCTTGCTCGTTTCTTGTTAAAATCCAGCCATATCCCTTATTTTGTTTACCGTAATATCCTGTACCAATAAACTTATTTTTGTCATCCACAAGTTTTACGATTGTACCTTCTGTATTTACATCATGTAAATTGATAATCGCTTCTTTCGAAATAAGTGGATAGCCACTTTTTAATTCGTTTATGTATTTCGTCTTAATCTTTAATACAACTTCTGTTTTCATTCTATATCCTACCTTTCCATTCCAATGCTTTCTAGCTATTACGAAAGGCCCTATACGAAGTCAGAAGTTTTATAACAACTTTTCTTATGTATGAAACCACTCTATGTTAGAAGCACAAAATAAAACAGGGCTGTTTATATAAGTATCGCCAACAAACGGTCCCTGTTAACTATACACATTATTTTTTTATCCCCACAACAAGCTCTTACCCTTTTTTATGAAAAAAATTAGGTGTAAGTACTTGATTTGGATAAGGCTTATGATAAATGTGCGTCGCTGCAGGAGATATAGGCGGAATTAACCATACCCAGTTTCCTGTGACTAAACGGCCGCATGCTGCTTCTTGTTTTTCAAATTGACTGAACTGCTGCGCCGCTGTATGGTGATCTACAATGGTTACTCCTTGTTTTTTGAAAGAGTGTAACACAGCTACATTTAATTCTATTAATGCTTTATCTTTCCAAAGTGTACTGTTTCTTGACGTATCTAATCCCATCATCTCCGCAATAGCTGGAAGCAGATTATAACGATCTTGATCAGCTAAGTTGCGTGCACCGATTTCTGTTCCCATATACCAGCCATTAAAAGGAGCAGCTGTATAAGAGATACCGCCAATTTCTAAACGCATATCAGAGATTATCGGAACACCGTACCATTTTGCTTCTAAAGCAGAAAAAGGATACTCTGGATGTTCTAGCGGCACTTCTTTTACATCTTCTGCTGGGATTGGCATATACACTGGCTCGTTTCCATCAATTGAAAATACGAGCGGCAGCACATCAAAATGTGTTCCTTGCCCACTCCAGCCAAGTTTTTGGCAAAATGATGAAAAGGATAGGGATTGAGAATCTCCGATTATGCCATGCTCGGTTTCATATCCTGCGTAGCGAATCAATTGATGATTATAAATTTGAATTTGATTTTGCTCATTTTGATATTGTTTAAAAATAGTAATCGTAGGTAGAATTTTTCCATCGTTTGTTGCATATTGAATATGATGAAGCAACGCCTCGTACAGACCTTCTGCATCATTTACATCACGCGCATCTAAAACATGCAGTTTATTCCAAAACAGACGACCGATGCAGCGATTACTATTTCTCCACGCCATTCGCGCTCCGTGAACAAGCTCTTCAAAAGTATGTTCATACGTTCCTGTCATTTGTATTTCAGATTCAATTTGTGATAATCTATCTTGAATTTCATGAGATTTTTCTAGTTCGTTGTAGCAATCTGTAATAAAATTAGTTGCTTCCTCTAATAGTTTTTTCGTTGTAATCATAGCGTCACCTTCTATTCTTGTATAACATTCTCTATTATACATAACATCTTCTACTCGTGCCTAGAAAACAGA
Organism: Bacillus cytotoxicus; assembly: GCF_023715645.1. Taxonomy (GTDB): domain Bacteria; phylum Bacillota; class Bacilli; order Bacillales; family Bacillaceae_G; genus Bacillus_A; species Bacillus_A cytotoxicus_A. The sequence goes on from NZ_JAMBOP010000022.1 coordinate 58,811, forward strand.
GAATGGAAAAGAACACCAAAAGTGGTGTCCTCTCCCTTATTTCGCAAAAAATATCAAATATATAACCCCAATAATAAAAAACGTTCCGCAACAAGCTAACAATACTTTTGCAAGTTTGTCCATAAACATAGCCGTTTCCCCTTTGCTTCGTTTCCTATTTCAGTTCTACAACTGTCACGCCAAGGCCGCCTTCGCCCATATCACCATAACGGAAGCTTTTCACGCCGCGATGTTTTTTCAAGTAATCTTGTACACCTTGACGCAGTGCCCCGGTTCCTTTTCCGTGAATAATCGAAACGCGCGGATAGCTCGCAAGCTGTGCATCATCTAAGTACTTTTCTACACGTGCTAGCGCATCTTCAAAACGTTCACCGCGAAGATCAAGTTCCAATGAAACGTGATAGTCTCTTCCTTTTACTGCTGTCACTGCTTTTTTCTCAACAGGATTTGGCGTATTAATGTATTCCATATCGGACTCTTTCACTTTCATCTTCAAAATTCCGATCTGGACGTTCCATTCGTTGTCACTTACTTTTTTCAGAAGCTGACCTTTTTGACCGAACGTTAATACTTTTACTTCGTCGCCTGGTCTTAATACTTGTTTTGGCGCTGTGTTTTTCACTTTTGTTTTTTGTTTTTTCACAAGCTCCGGCGCTGCCCCTGCTAAACGGCTTTTCGCTTCAATTAGCTCATGATCTTTAATATCAGCAAGCTTTGCTTTTCGCAATTGACGAAGTTCACGAATAATTTCTTCTGCTTCTTTCTTCGCCAATTCGACTTTCTCTTCGCCTTCTTTTTGTGCTTTTAATAGTCTTTCATCACGATCTTCGTTAAAATCGATAATTTGACGCTGCAGTTCTCGATGAAGTTTTTCAGATTGCTTACGAAGCTCTTCTGCTTCATTCCATTCACGCTCAGCGTTCTTTTGGCTTTCTTCAAGCTTCACTATCATATTTTCTACTTTATTTGATTCTGTACTAATATGGCCACGAGCACGGTCAATTACACGGTCAGATAACCCAAGACGTTTTGAAATTTCAAAAGCGTTGCTTCGCCCTGGTACACCGATTAACAATTTATATGTTGGGCTTAATGTGTTTACATCAAACTCAACACTTGCATTAATGACTTGTTCACGATTATATCCGTATGCTTTTAATTCAGGATAATGCGTCGTTGCCACAACGCGTGCACCGCGGTTATACACTTCATCTAAAATGGAAATCGCAAGTGCAGCTCCTTCTTGCGGATCTGTTCCTGCTCCTAATTCATCAAACAATACTAAGCTTTCAAAGTCAGCTTGTTCTAAAATATCAACAATGTTTACCATGTGAGATGAGAATGTACTTAAACTTTGCTCAATCGATTGCTCATCACCGATATCAGCAAATACGTTTTTAAACACACAAATTTCGGACTCATCTAAAACAGGAATGTGCAAACCAGATTGCGCCATTAAAATACAAATCCCTACCGTTTTTAATGTAACGGTTTTACCACCTGTATTCGGTCCAGTAATAACAATTGTTGTAAAGTCTTTTCCAAGCACAATATCGTTTGGCACAACAACTTGCGGATCAATTAGCGGATGACGTGCTTGGCGTAAGTTCATATAACGCTCATTGTTCAAAATTGGTTTCGTAGCTTTTATTCGTTTTGCATAGAGAGCTTTTGCGAAAATGAAATCAAGCTCTGCCACAACATCGACGTTTTCTAAAATGATATCAGCCTCAACTGCTACTTCTTCTGTTAACATCATTAAAATACGTTCTACTTCTTGTTTTTCTTTCACGCGCGCTTCTTGCAGTGCGTTATTCAATTCCACAATGACTTGCGGCTCGATAAATAGCGTTTGACCAGAAGCAGACTGGTCATGAACGATACCGCCATATACACCGCGGTATTCTTGTTTAACTGGAATTACATAGCGATCGTTACGAATCGTTACAATTGCATCTGACAACATCTTCTGTGCGTTAGAAGAACGCGTCATATTTTCCAGCTTTTCACGAATGCGACTTTCCGCTGTACGAATTTGCTGGCGAATACCACGTAGTTTTTCACTCGCACTATCCACTACTTCTCCGCCGTCGCTAATACAATTTGTAATTTTCTTTTCTAAATCATATAAAGATACAATGCGTGCTACATACGTATCTAAAATTGGCAGTTCCACACCATTTTCAATCATATCTTCAATAAATCGTTTCATCTGGCGGCTGCCATACATCGTACTTGCAATATCTAAAAGTTCATGCGGGCTTAACATACTACCAATTTTTGCACGCTTTACATTTGGACGAATATCAAAAATCCCGCCAAGCGGCACATGTCCTTTTAAACGGATAACTTTTGCAGCCTCATCTGTTGTTTCTTGCATTTCTACTACTTCTTCGTAATCAATGCTTGGTACAAGTCCTTTTACTTTATCTCGTCCAAGTGAAGAAGCAATGTGTTCCAATAATTGTTCTTTTACTTTTTCGTATTCTAATACACGCAACGTTCGTTCTAACATAGTTGCACGTCCCCCTTGTGTTACTTATTACGCTTAATATAATCTAATAAACGTTCAATATCCCACGTGTTAATAACGGTATCTTTTTGAATCCAACCTTTGCGGGCAGCTGCCACGCCAATTTCCATATCCTCTAACATTTCAAGTGTATGAGCATCTGTATTAATGGCGATTTTCACCCCCGCATCTTGCGCTTGCTTTAGCAAATTCGCACTTAAATCTAAACGGTTTGGATTTGCATTTAATTCAAGTACAGTATTTGTTTCTTTCGCAAGCTCAATTAATAAATCTGTATCAACATCATAACCTTCGCGGCGACCAATTAAGCGGCCTGTCGGATGCGCAATCATTGTCACATGATGATTTTCAATTGCGGCGCGTAGACGCTTCATAATTGTTTCACGGTCTTGCGAGAAACTAGAATGAATGGCTCCAATTACATAATCAAGCTCGGCTAATACGTCATCATCAAAATCAAGTGTTGCATCTGGTAAAATGTCCATTTCAATACCACGTAAAATAGTAATATCCGGATACTTTTCATTCAGACGTTCAATTTCTTTTCCTTGTTCACGAAGGCGCTCTTTCGTTAATCCATTCGCGACCTTTAAGTACTGTGAATGATCCGTAATCGCCATATACTTATACCCTCGAGCATGGCACGCTTGTACCATTTCTTCAATAGAAAAAGCACCATCACTCCACGTTGTATGCATATGTAAATCACCTTGAATATGAGAGAACTGAACGAAATTCGGATACTGCTTGGTTAAATCAATCTCTTTTCCATCTTCACGTACTTCTGGCGGAATGAATGGAAGGCCAAAGTGTGCAAAAAACGCTTCTTCTGTTTCGAATGTCTGCACTTCTCCCGTTTCTAGGTTTTCAACGCCGTACTCACTAATTTTCTCGCCCTTATCTTTAGCAATTTGGCGCATTCTTACATTGTGATCTTTTGAACCAGTAAAGTGATGCAATGTAGTAATAAACTCTTCCGGCTTCACAAGACGGAAATCAATTGAAATATCGTATTCATACTGAAGGCGTACAGAAACCTTTGTATCGCCGCTTGCGATCACTTCAATCATATTATCAAACTGCAGTAAATGCTCGCGTACCTTTTCTGGTTCTGTTGTCGCAATAATAAAGTCCAAATCTTTCACTGTTTCACGAACGCGGCGCAAACTTCCCGCACGAGAATAGCGAATAATTTCTTGTATATTCGACAATTTCCTCTCTATTTCCCCGGCAATAGGAAGTACCATTGCTACCGGAAGACGTTCTGGCCTTGAACCAACCTGCTCGATTGCCTCAAGTATTTTCTCTTCCGTCTTCTTACCGAACCCAGCAAGTGCCTGCACTTGTTTTTCCTCGCAAGCGTTCTTTAATGTTTCTATATCTACAACGCCAAGCTCTTTATATAACTTCGCAACCTTTTTCCCACCAAGACCTGGTAATTTTAAAAGCGGCAATAAGCTGCTCGGTACTTCTTTTTCAAGCTCTGTAAGCACTTCCGATGTTCCAACTTCAATATATTCTGCAATAACAGCTGCTGTTCCTTTTCCGATTCCTGGTATTTTCGTAAAATCCTCAATTTCTGAAAGGCTGCGATCATCGCTTTCTAATGCTGCTGCCGCCTTGCGAAATGCTGATATTTTAAAAGGATTTTCCCCTTTTAGTTCCATGAAAAGCGCAATTGTCTCAAGTAGTTTAATTACTTGTTTTTTATTTACTTTCATTCTTCTCCCGCCTTTCCATCATAGAAAAAAACTTCTCTTTCTAAAAAAGAGAAGTTATACTTTGCTGCCTGTCTGCCATAATTCCTTAACTTTTCCAGAAAGAATTGGTGTATCCTCTACAATGACTTTACTTATTGATGATTGATTCAATGAAGTTTGTAATTGTTCAATTGGAAGTATCGTCCCCACTACAATTAATACAAACAATATAATATACACTTCTAGAAAGCCTAAAATCGCTCCACCTAGTGCATTGATCTGTTTCAAAACGGGAATTTCTGTAAACATATTTAAAAGTTGTCCAATTAACGTTAACGCAATTTTTGTAATAATAAATAATGCGATAAACGCAATGGCTTGGTAAAAAACTGTTTCCATGCTATTTGCATCGATCCAATTCGGCACGTTTACTTCTTGCTTAAATGGATACGGAATAATCTTTTGCAATGCAGGTGCTAAATCTTTGCAATACCAATATGCTACAAGATAAGCAATAATAAAGCTTACTAATTTTACAAGTTGCAGTACTAGTCCTCTTCTTAAACCAAGAAGAAAACCCATAACAAGCAATAAAACAATTATAATATCAACCATGCTAATCCATTCCTTTTTGACTCATTCTTTCTTTCAACTTTTCATTTTCTTCTTTTAATTTTATATAATCATGTACGACATTGACTGCTGTCAACACCGCCAATCGATTTGTGTCAAGCGAAGGATTCTTAGCATTCAGTTCGCGCATTTTATCATCCACAATCGCCGCGACAATGCGTATATGACTTGTGCTTTCATCGCCAACAACTGAATATTGTTGACCGTAAATTTCTACATTAATTCGACTTCGATTTCCCTTTTGTTGTGACAACTGACTGTCCTCCAATCCCGTACAGAATCCTAAAGATTATCATACCATGAAAAAACATCATATGGAAACAGAAACAACAATTCGATATGATAAAAGTATAAATAATGAAAAAGGAGCAACCATTTTGTCAAATTCTATTGTTATTCAAGTAAGTTCTGCCGTTATAGGGGATATGAAAACAAAGTACGCACAAGCAATCCAGCCGAAAGTTCCTCAAGGCGGTGTCTTCATGGCAAAAGTTCCATCTTGCACAATTACAGCCTATAAATCAGGAAAAGTCATGTTTCAAGGTGGCCGTGCGGCTGAAGAAGCAAGTCAGTGGCAGACAAATGCTACGCCGCCAAAAAATTCTGCCAAGAAAAGTGTAGATAACCATGCCTATGCACCACCAGTTTCTATCGCAACAATGTCTATTCTCGGTTCAGACGAAGTTGGAACCGGAGACTATTTTGGGCCAATGACAGTTGTTGCCGTGTACGTCAATGCGGCGCAAATTCCATTATTAAAAGAACTCGGCGTTAAGGACTCAAAAGACTTAAACGATACACAAATTTGTGAAATTGCAAAACAACTACTAGCAGTTGTCCCTTACAGTTCTCTCGTTTTGCATAACGAAAAATATAACGAAATGTTTGAAAAAGGCTACAATCAAGGACATCTAAAAGCAATGCTTCATAATAAAGCTATCACAAACTTATTAGCGAAACTCGCACCAACGAAACCAGAAGGCATCTTAATCGATCAGTTCACACAACCGGCTACATATTATAAATATTTAGCCAAACAAAAAAACGTTCAACGTGAAAACGTCTATTTTGCCACAAAAGGCGAAAGTGTACATATCGCCGTTGCAGCAGCTTCCATTTTGGCCCGCTATTCATTCGTAAAACAGTTTGATGAACTAAGCAAAAAAGCAGGTATGCCACTTCCAAAAGGTGCTGGAAAACAAGTCGATATCGCCGCAGCGAAATTAATTCAAAAGCTTGGGAAAGAAAGATTACCTGAGTTTGTTAAATTACATTTTGCAAATACAGAAAAAGCGTTTCGATTGTTGAAAAAATAGTTATTTTTCAGTATGGACAGGATATATACAGACTAAACAAGGGACTCACTCAATATATCGGCGAGTTTTTCGATATATCGGCGCTTCGACATGATTTAAAGACTCCTCGACGATATTCGACATACAAGTGAGCGATCTGCTAACCAAAATGTGAAAGGAGCTGACTAAAATGAGTCAGCTCCTTCGTTTTACTACTCTGCTTTAAACGTCTCTGCAACTTTTTTGGAGACTTCTTTTAAATCGTAAAATTCAACACGTTCTTTTTCTGGCGTATCTTTATGCCCAATTACAATATCCCCGTCATCTTCTATCCAAACAAAGTATTTTCCAACTGATCCATCACTGTAATCAATAGACATATTGTAATGAATAGCCGATTTAGCCTCTTCATCTAATGCTAGTATTTTCGGTTCATCGCCATTTTCCGCTAGGCCAACTTGCTCCATCGCAGATACAAGTTGTTTTATATCTTTCGCGTTTTTCAATACTTTCGTTCCTTTTGTCTTTGTAGATGTCAGCTGAATTCCCTTTATCTCTTTTCCCTGAAACGTAACAACCGTTTCCTCTTGTGATGATGTCGAAACTACTTTTTCTTGTTTCTCTTTTTCTTTTCCACATGCACTTAAACTGATTAGCATGATCGCTAAGAAACATATCATTCTTTTTTTCACAAATTCAGCTCCTTTCTCTTCTAAATGTTTCTCCTTGTCCCGCATCTCTCCCTGCTCAAAAAAAATAAAAAGGTATATTAATCAGCGTAATTGCTGTTGATATACCTTTTTTTCGATCTTAAAACTCCGCAGAACCTGGTGTTCTTGGGAATGGAATTACGTCACGGATGTTTGCCATACCAGTGATGTACATTAAGAAACGTTCGAAACCTAGACCGAATCCAGCATGTTTTGTACCGCCGTATTTTCTAAGTTCTAAGTACCACCAGTAGTCTTCTTCGTTCATGCCTAGTTCTTTAATTCTGTCTACTAAAACATCCATTCTTTCTTCACGCTGACTTCCACCGATTAATTCGCCGATGCCAGGAACAAGTAAGTCTGTTGCAGCTACTGTTTTGCCGTCATCGTTTAAGCGCATGTAGAATGCTTTAATTTCTTTTGGATAGTTTGTTACGAATACAGGACGTTTGAATATTTCTTCTGATAAATATCTTTCGTGCTCTGTTTGTAAATCAATTCCCCATTCTACTGGGTATTTGAATTCAGCACCTGATTTTTGAAGCACTTCAATTGCTTCTGTGTATGTGATGCGTCCGAAATCAGAGTTGATTACGTTATTCATGCGCTCAAGAACTGTTTTATCAACAAAGCTGTTGAAGAACTCCATTTCTTCTGGTGCATGCTCTAATACGTATTTCATTGCATATTTCAGCATATCTTCTGTTAAATTCATTACATCTTCTAATTCAGCAAATGCAATCTCAGGCTCAAGCATCCAGAATTCAGCAGCATGGCGAGTTGTATTCGAATTTTCAGCGCGGAACGTTGGACCGAATGTATATACATCGCGGAACGCTAATGCATAAGCTTCAGCATTCAATTGTCCACTTACTGTTAAGTTTGTTTCTTTGCCGAAGAAGTCTCTTGCATCATCAACTTTTCCATCTTCACCTTTTGGCAGGTTGTTCATATCATGCGTTGTTACGCGGAACATTTCACCTGCACCTTCAGTATCACTACCTGTAATAATTGGTGTATGAACGTGTACAAAATTGCGCTCTTGGAAGAACTGATGAAGCGCAAACGCTGCAATAGAACGCACGCGGAACGTTGCTGAGAATGCATTTGTTCTTGGACGTAAATGAGCGATTGTACGTAAGTATTCAAACGTGTGACGTTTCTTTTGTAATGGGTAATCAGAATCTGATAATCCCTCGATTTCGATTTTATCCGCTTTAATTTCAAACGGCTGCTTTGCAGTTGGCGTTGCGATTAACGTACCCTCTACTTTAACAGATGAGCTTAATGGAAGCTTCGTAATTTCAGTAAAGTTATCTAATTCTGTATCGAAAACGATTTGAACGCCTTTAAAGAAGCTACCGTCGTTTAATTCGATAAAACCAAATACTTTTGAATCACGTAAGTTACGGATCCACCCTGATACTTGTACTTTTTGGTCTACATATTTATCAATTTCTCTATATAGACTTTTTACTAATGTGTTTTCCATAATAAAATTCTCCTTTACTTATATTTAAATACAAAAAAACCTTCCATCCATAAAGGGACGAAAGGTTAAACTTCGCGGTACCACCCAATTTGTCATAAAGACCAACTCTAACTCGTATGTATATACATACTTCCCGGTTTGTAACAGGCCGGATTCCCGTCTAAGTCTACTCTCAAACACTCGGTTCAATTTCGGTTAGCAACTCCAAGGTGTTCTTCACATATACCGCCTCATCAGGCTCGCACCGTCCCTGACTCGCTTTGGATTATAGTATATACTACTTTTCCTTATCATCGTCTTTCGTTTGTTAAACTAAAATTAATGTACTACATTCTTTTGAAAGATGCAAGGTGTCTTGTATCTAAATACAAATTGAAAACCCTACATAAAACCTCTTTTTTGATGGGCGAGAGAATCTGGCCGTGCATAGAAGCGGTCAGAGCCTTTTCCTGCCACATGCAAGGGTTAAAACAAAGAAAAAATCAAGTGCAGATGATTTTGATTGCACTTTATTTTCTAACTAACTCTACTTCTCCAAACTTCTTCATTTGGATCTTCAATGTATTCGCTTTGTCATAGGAAGTAATCGGGAAATTAACATGTACAGTCGTTTTATCATTTTCAACACCCATGCTATACCCTTTTGATTTATATTCTTTTCCTGTTTCATCTATCATCTTCATATTTATAAAAGTATTTTCATCCACTACTACTTCGTCCACTGAAAATGTTAGATTGAGCGAGGTTGGATTTGCCTTTGCAGATATGATCTGTATGTGCGAATTTGTTTCAGTTTGTTTATATTCAACCATTACTTCTTCTTTTTTCGTATCTGCAACTGGTAAATTCCATACTCCATCAATTTTTTTCAGTTCATCATTCTCGTAAAAAACATTGACGCTCTCGATTTCTAGCACCGCATCTTTCAATTTAGGAATCACCCCTTGATTCGATTCAAATACTACATCATATTGCACTTTTCCGTTCTTTCCATCTATAGATGGATTTTTATCTTCCGCTTTAGACATATACATCTTTTTCCCTTTCAACGGCTTTGTATCTGGAATAGACTCCATAATGTATTCGCCATCTCCGTTTTTTAATCGATAATCAAAAGACACTTTTTTTACTTGTTTTTTGATTATGTTCGTATCCTCAAAGGTCAATTGAAAACTAAATCCTACTTTATTCGTATCAGCAAAATAACGGTCAAGTGCTACTGTGATCCCTTTATCAGTAGCTTTACTATTGCTTTTTTGGGTGAATCCTTCATCAACCGCTCTCTCAATTCCTTTATCATTAAAATCAAACAGTTTGTTTATGTTAGCTCGCACATGCTCATTTGTAAAAATACTACCAGCGATCACAAAACAACAAGCCGCTGCTGCAAATTTTCGCCACATCACATTTTTTTCTTTCTCTTCGTCTTCATACGTATCGCATCATAGGAATGATCTAAAGATTTTCTAACAATACTAGGCATCTCTTTTTCTTCATGCAACAACTGCTGAAACTCTTTTTCGAAGCTATTTTTCATTTACACTCACTCCTTCACCACTGTAATACTGATTACGTAATATTGACTTGGCTCTAGAAAGTCTTGATTTAATTGTTCCTTCTGGTTCTTTTAAAAACACACTCATTTCTTTTATACTAAGCCCAACAATGTAATATAAAATGATCGCTATTTTATAATCCTTATTTAAACTATTTAACGCATCTTCTAGTTCTATTTTCAAAAAATCATTTTTGTTTTGTTTTTGTTCAATGTGCTGATCTACTAACGTAATCTTTTGTCTTTTGTTTAATATAGCGTTGCATGTATTGATTAATATTTTACAAATCCATGTGTTAAAGTACTCTTCATTTTTCAGTGTATGTATTTTCTCATAAGCCACTGTGATTGTTTCTTGCATTGCATCAGCTACATCCTCATCTTTCTGCAGCAGTCTACTTGCGACTTTGTACAGCACATCTTCATAGCGCTGCACAAGAGAAACAAAAGCTTCTCCATCTCCCTTTTTCGCCTTTTTCACCAAGTCCTCTAGCTTCCCCATGTAAGAACCCCCTTGCTAACTCATTTCAATATACGCTTGTTTTCATTTTCTTTACACCCTATTAGATACTGAAAACCAGTATTTGGTTGCATCCATTTTTTCTTTTCATAAAAAAAGGTAACTACTCAATCATACATTTCATTGGAAAGTTATTTTTATGTTTCAGTATCTAGATTGCTGTCATGAAGATAAAAATGGAAATGCATCTCGTTACCTTTCTTTGTTTTAAAACGTTGCGCGTGGCAGGAAAAGGCCCTGACCGCTCCTACACGCGGCCAGTTGCTCTCGCCAACCTAAAAAGAAAGTGGTTTTCTGCCTTTTTCATAGAGTGACTGAGTAGTTACAAAAAAGAGGATCATCACTCTTATCATGAGTGATGATCCTCTCTTTCACATATAAAAAATTATTTACGCAACTCCGCACCAAATTTTTCTTCTACCGCTGCTAATACACGGCTATGTGCTTCTGTTACTTCTTCATCTGTTAATGTACGTTCTGGGGCGAAGTAGTTCATAGAGAATGCAAGTGATTTTTTACCTTCTTCCATTTTTTCGCCTTCGTATAAGTCGAATAATGTTACTTCTTTTAGAAGTTCTCCGCCTGCTTCAACAATTACTTGTTTCATTTCGCCAGCTTTTACTTCTTTCGCTACAACAACTGCCATATCGCGCGTCATAGATGGGAAGCGCGGAATTGTTGTGTAGTATGTTTCTTCTGCATCTGCTGCGAATACTTTCGCAAGAGATAATTCGAATACGTACGTTTCTTTTACATCTAATTGTTTTTGTGCTTCTGGGTGCAATTGACCGATGAAACCAATGCTTTCACCGTCAAGTAGGATATCAGCTGTACGGCCTGGGTGCATACCTTCACGTTTTGTTGGTGCATACGTGATATTTGTCGTAACGCCAAGTACGTCAAATAATCCTTCTAATATACCTTTCATAACGAAGAAGTCAGCAACTTTCTTCTCAGCTTGCCATTGATGATGAAGTGCGATCCCTGTCATAACCCCAGCAAGATGTTGTTCTTCTTTCGGAAGTTCACCTTCTACTGTCGGTAAAAATACAGAACCTACTTCATATAATGCTACGTTATCTACTTTACGGGCATTATTATATGTTACTGCTTCTAATAATTGCGGCACTAAGCTTAAGCGAAGTTGACTGCGCTCTTCACTCATTGGAAGTGCAAGGTTTACAGGTGTTTTTTCGTTTAACTCCACCATATATTGTTTTGCTTTTTCAGCATTCGTTAATGAATACGTAATTGCTTCATATAAACCAGCACCTTCTAAATAACGGCGTACTTTACGACGTTTTGTTTGCGCTGCTGTTAATTTACCACGTGTAACGGTACCAGTTGGCAATGTAGATGGAATATGATCATATCCGTATAGACGACCAACTTCCTCTACTAAGTCCTCTGGAATTGTAATATCAGGACGACGTGCTGGTACGTTCACATGGAATGTGCCTTCCACTTCTGTGAATGGGAACTTTAAGTTTGTGAAAATTGCGCTCACTTTACTTGCAGAGATATCTGTACCTAACACACGGTTGATTTTTTCAACTGTAACAGATACTGTACGCTTTTCAAGTTGTAGGTTATCTACTTCTACAACGCCTTCTAACGCCGCGCCGTCAGCATATTTTGCCATTAACGCTGCTGCATGTTGAATCGCTTCGAATGTACGAGTTGGGTCGATACCTTTTTCAAAACGTGCACTTGATTCACTGCGAAGACCTAAGTCTTTTGATGTGCGGCGAACCGTTTGACCTGCGAAATATGCAGATTCGATTAATACGTTTACTGTATCGTTATCTACTTCAGAATCTGCTCCGCCCATAACACCAGCAACCGCTAATGCTTTTGTACCGTTTGTAATGACAAGGTGATGCGCTTGTAATGTACGCTCTTGATCATCTAACGTTGTCATTTTCTCGCCTTCCTCAGCAAGACGAACAACGATTTCTTTAGAACCTAATTTATCATAGTCAAACGCATGTAACGGTTGACCATATTCAATTAAAATATAGTTTGTAATATCAACTACGTTGCTAATTGGACGAATGCCAGCTGCCATTAGGCGCGTTTGCATCCAGATTGGTGATGGACCAACCTTTACGTTTTTCACCATTTTCGCAATGTATAATGGATTTTGTTCTGTTGCTTCTACACTTACAGAAATGTAATCAGATGTTTTCTCTGCTGCTTCTTGTAAGTTTGCTGCTGGAAGTTTCACTTCACGGCCATAAATTGCTGCTACTTCGTACGCAACACCTAACATGTTTAAGCAGTCCGCACGGTTCGGTGTTAAACCTAATTCAAGCACTTCATCATGTAAATTTAAGATTTCAAGTGCATCTGTACCAACTTCCACATCACTTGGGAAAATGAAAATACCTTCTGCATAGTCTTTTGCAACTAATTTCCCATCAATGCCAAGCTCTTGTAAGGAACAAACCATACCGTGAGAAGCTTCGCCGCGTAGTTTTGCTTTTTTAATTTTGAAGTTACCAGGAAGAACAGCACCAACTTTTGCTACTGGTACTTTTAATCCTTTCGCAATGTTCGGAGCACCGCAAATGATTTGAACTGGCTCTTCTTCGCCAACGTCGATTAAGCATTTGCTTAACTTATCAGCTTCTGGGTGTTTTTCGCACTCTAATACGTGACCAACGACAACACCTTTTACGCCTTTATTTAATATTTCAACGCCTTCTACTTCAATACCACTTTTCGTGATTTTATCAGCTAATTCTTGTGCTGTTACATCTTTAATATCTACATACTCTTGTAACCAACGATATGATACGAACATTCTTTATCTCTCCTTCCCTTACGCTCGTTTAAATTGTTGTAAGAAACGTACATCGTTTGTATAGAAATGACGAATGTCATCAATGCCGTACTTTAACATCGCAATACGCTCTGCACCCATACCGAATGCGAAGCCTTGATATTCTTTTGAATCATAGCCAGCCATTTCAAGAACGTTTGGATGAACCATACCTGCACCTAAAATTTCGATCCAACCAGTTCCTTTACAAGTGCCGCAACCTTTGCCGTGACACATCATACAAGAAATATCCATCTCAACAGATGGCTCTGTGAATGGGAAGAAACTTGGACGAAGGCGAATTTCACGATCTTCACCGAACATCTTCTTCGCGAATGCTTGTAATGTTCCTTTTAAATCACTCATACGAATGTTTTTGTCAATTACAAGACCTTCAATTTGCATGAACTGGTGAGAGTGCGTCGCATCATCATCATCGCGGCGATATACTTTACCTGGGCAAATAATTTTGATTGGGCCTTTTTCTGTATTCTTCTCCATCGTTCTTGCTTGTACAGAAGATGTGTGTGTACGAAGTAGCATTTCTTCTGTAATGTAGAAAGAATCTTGCATATCTCGTGCTGGGTGATCTTTCGGTAAGTTTAACGCTTCGAAGTTGTAGTAGTCTTTTTCTACTTCAGGGCCTTCCGCAACTTCATACCCCATACCGATGAATAGATCTTCAATTTGTTCCACAACCGTAGTTAACGGATGGTGACAACCTGTATTTACAGGACGGCCTGGTAATGTTACATCAATTGTTTCAGATGCTAATTTCGCTTCAATTACTGCTTTTTCTAAATGATTCACTTTTTCTTCTAAACGTGTTTGAATTGCTTCGCGCACTTCATTTACTAAAGCTCCCATAAGCGGGCGCTCTTCTGGAGATAATTTCCCCATGCCGCGCAGTACTTCTGTAATCGGACCTTTTTTTCCTAAATACGCAACGCGTACATCGTTTAAGCCCTTTAGCTCTTTCGCTTCTTCAATCAGCTCTAACGCTTTTTGCTTTAGCTCTTTTAAACGTGCTTCCATTTGGAACCCTCCTAATGTTAAAAATAAAAAAACCTCGCTCCCTAAGAAGGGACGAGGTAAATTCGCGGTACCACCCTAAATTGACAGAACGAGTCTGCCCACTTAATTCGTTATAACGGCTTGTTAAACCGGAACGCCTTTACATAACAATGGTCCTGGCGTCAACTCCAGAGGTGAATTCACTTCCGTCTACCATAAGAATGCTTTCAGTCTGTGACATCCTCTCCCTAAATGGCGATTTTGCAAGCTACTCTTCTCTATCATCGTTTTTTAAACTATTTCACTTTATTGGATGTTCAAAACGTCCGGTAAAGATAGCTGTCGTATTTCTTCGTTACGTTGCCACTCCGGTACTCATGTAGTCCCGCTACACTCCGTGTCCTCGCGGCTTCCGTGCCTCGAACTACTCGGCTCTCTTTATCCTCCTTTTTGAACACGTACTTCCACCTATTATAAGAAGTTTTTTAGCGATTCGCAACCGGAGTTTGTAAATAATACGTTAAAATGCCTGCTGCGACCGCGACATTTAATGATTCTGCTCCTCCGTAAATCGGAATGTATAAGTTTTGATCACATTTCGCAAGAAGCTCTTGGCGAACGCCATTTCCTTCGTTACCTACAATCAATGCAAAACTTCCCGTCGGCGCTACTTCACCGTATGGAACACCGTTTTCAAGAGCTGTCCCGTATACAGGAACGTTCTTTTCAGCTAACTTGTCTACCCATTCTTCTAAGTTTCCTTTTACAACCGGTAAATGGAATACAGAACCTTGCGTAGAACGTAATACTTTACTGTTATATACATCAACGCATCCATCTCCAAGAATAACAGCGTCAAGTCCAGCTGCATCTGCGGTGCGAATAATTGTCCCTAAATTCCCTGGGTCTTGCAGGCCATCTAATAGTAGAAACTTCCCATTTGTAAGAGCAATTTCTTTTTCGTGTTTCTCACAAATCGCAAATACACCTTGCGTCGTTTCTGTTTCACGTAACACTTTTACAACCGCTTCAGACACAATATACATTTCCACATCAGCAACCGTCCAATCTTTCGGAAGATCTGTCTGATCTGAGACGATTAGTTCTGTTATAACGCCCGCTTTTAAAGCTTCCTCTACTAAATGGAATCCCTCTACAAAAAATAATCCTTTATTATCGCGCTCTTTTTTCGTTTGCAGCTTCTTCCACTGCTTTACGCGCGGATTTTGTACTGAATCAATGTTTTTCATAATATGTATTTCCCTCTCTTCTTGTCTTCTCATTATAGCCTATTTTTCATACATATTTACATAAAAAAGAACAAAAACTAACGTCAGTTTCCATTCCTAAAAAGAGGTGAACATGATGAACTTTAATTTACGCGGTGCTGTATTAGCAAACGTATCTGGAAATACACAAGACCAATTACAAGAAACAATTGTCGATGCGATTCAAAGCGGGGAAGAAAAAATGCTTCCCGGGCTTGGTGTGTTATTCGAAGTTATTTGGAAAAATGCTGATGAAAATGAAAAGCATGAGATGTTAGTGACGCTAGAGCAAGGGGTAAAGAAATAAGCAAGAGAAAGTCACCCTCGGGTGACTTTTATGTTAAAAAAGAGTTAAAAACCGCTTTTTTAGAGGGGGATGAGTGCTTCTGGCCTTGCATAGTAGCGGTCAGGGCCTTTTTCTGCCACGGGCGAGGTTTAAGACAGAAGGAGCAAGCAAGTGTAGGGCATGTTTTGTTTGCATAGCACCGACTTATTTATTAGAAATTTCAAACATTCAGACATCTGAGCGTTTTTTGACAAACTGTTTTACTATCCTTATTGAACTATAGTTTAAAGGTATTTGCATGCTACGGAGCAAATTCAATTTGACCCGTCACCAATAAGAAAACCGCGATTATCCAAAATATAAAGAAAGAAGAGGAGAGGATTAAAGATATTATAGGAGCTACATTTTTCTCTGTTTTCTTCACTATCCCCATTATAGAAAGTACGATACCTATTCCCGTAAGAAAAAATGTTATATAATCTCCAACTAAGTTTCCTATATTCGCTATTCTTGTCGGTGTTACAAAAACAATGAAAAAGCAAATGATTCCAATAAACAAAGAAATATAGCTAATTATACCGTTCTTCTTTGGAATAACTATTTCATTTTCCAAAAAAACACAACCTTTCCAAATAAATTTAATTTAATTTTAACATAATTATTCAATTGATTAGTCAAAACAGGACGTTTTTTTCGAACTAATCAGTTAATCAAAACCAAACTTCTTTTTCGAGAGACGAAAGCTTCTGGCCGTGCATAGTAGGGGTCAGGGCCTTTTTCTGCCACGGGCGAGGTTTAAAACAGAGAGAGCATGCATGTGTGAACTGTACCTCGAATCATGGGAATTTTTTTTCGTCCACAATTCGGGGGTTTTGTACATTTTTATAAGCAATCCGATTTTTTTATATCCAGTTACGTTAAATTCGTGGAGTATTCCCAAAACTACTAGCCAGAACTCACACCTAAAAAAGTGCAACGCATTATGAAGGAATTTGAAAGTGTAGATCAATTAAGAAAGAACTAGTGAAATATATAGATTACTACAATCACAAACGAATTAAGGCAAAATTAAAAGGCCTGAACTAAGTAACAATACCGAGTTCAGACCTTAACCGACGCATAATCAAATAACCCGTCTAACTTTATGGGTTCACTTCAAAAAGCCTTAAGGAGAAAACCGAAGGCTAATTGATATATCTATACACTTATTAGTTTATTTACTTTTGAAAGTTTTTAATATCCGGATTAAAAATACGAACAGTCTGAAGAAGGTTATCTACAATGTCTTGTTGTTGAGCTGTTAGTGTACCACCATCAGTGAATACTGTAACACAGATTGGACAAGCTTCAATATGAATTCCTAATAGGTCAATAGCAAGCCCGCCAGGTACATTCAGAGTGAGAATAGGTGTTGAACCCGCAGGAGGAGTGCAGGTTTCACAGTTAGTTAAAAGAGCCATAAATTCAAATCCTTTCTTTATAGGGGTACCATATATATATGACCAGGTATGGCTATGTGAAATAGACATTTATACAACTTTTGATCATTCTGTTAAAATATTTTCAAAATTGGGTATGATTTCTGTACCAGTAGGATTTTTGATACCTCGCTCTATATTATGGTTCATAGTTTTTTATCTCTTCTATCAACCCTAACGACATGGTCTTCTCTAGCAAATACTAGATTCTCTTTTCCTATCCGAAATAAAATTAATAGTGTGAAATTACAACTCCCAATACAATTCCTCTTCCAAGTGAACCTGGAACATACGTATATTATATCGGCGTTTTTGGGGAGCAAGGCGATGCTGGTTATATTCAAGTAAAAGTAGAATAAAAATTTCCCTATTACATCACTAATTACTTTACTAACACAATATGATGAAGTAAAATGTTCAAAATATACTTATGGCTATCTATTCGTTTTCATCATATACATCAATAAACTAAAAGGAGTGAATACTTTATGCGCCATATTACACTTGAACAAATTTTTCAACATCATATTACACAAAAGTATGTAAACCGTTCTGGAATGGTCCATGCGATTGCCGTCGCTTATCATGCGTTTCACTTAGCTAAAAAGCATCACGCCTCAGTCGATGCGGCAACGAAGGCTGGCTTTCTTCATGATATAGGACATCATACATGGTATCGCAACGGGGAATGGGATTATGAATTATATAAAAAGAATGATATACACGCCATTAAAGGAGCGGAACGAGCTCATAAATTGTTAATCCGATTAGGAGAACATCCAAAACAAGCAAAGGAAATTTCCGTTGCTATTCTCTTGCACACCGATTCTTTTCTACTAAAACAAACACTTGAGAGAACACCTCTCCAAAATATTATTAAATGGGCAGACGAAGCCGATGAAGAACCAGGCGGAGCCCATCACTACCGAACCATCTCTTATAAAAAAGCACTGCAAGCAATTAAGCGATTAGATCAGATAGTAAATCGTGAATTACAAGTTCAGCAATCGACATCCCCTGCTCATATTTCTACCAATGAAAAAGCAGAGAAAATATGTTAGTCAAGGGAGACCATTTCTAAGTGAATCCATAAAAAGAAATGAGCACCTGTTCGCCTATTTCCCTATCATTTACCTACATGCATAGCCAATGTGCTGTGGAGCTTGATAGATACGACGAACATGTTCATCTTCTGTGAGCCATTCATATGCGAAATCACGTTTTTCTTCTCTCAAACTTCCTAGGATGAACCATTTTTATAGATAGAAAAATGGACCATCCTAGGAAGTTTATTAATCAATACTCCTCTTGATGGTCCATTCAATGTATTATTTTCTTCATCCATCCATTACCTTAAAAATTGATCACAATCCCATAGCGTTTCCCTTCTTTGTACTGTTCTTCAATTAATTTCAAAATCGGCTTTTTCATAATATATAACTTTCCAGGTTTCCCTTTTCGTTTTGCCTCTACATCATATGTTAAAGTAAATGTATCGGTTTTATGTGCTGGCCATTGCTGCAATATATTTCTATCAAACGTTCCTTGATTCGTCTGATAACGATCATATTTATCGTAAATCAGCATCGTCGTAACAATTTCTCTTATATCTAGAGGTGTATCCAAATTATTTGTAATTTCCATTGTTACTGTACACGGAACAGTTGTCCTTGGAATGTCGCCCTTCTTTTCTGCTTCTCCGTATGTCACTGATTTAATTTTTAAGGTTGCGTCTCCCAATGCTACATTGTCTCCTACACGGTATGTTTGAATTTCATACGCTTTCGCAACTCCTTTATTCACATCATA
>NZ_JAMBOP010000023.1 GCF_023715645.1 Bacillus cytotoxicus
CGTGAAGAAGTCTCTCTCTATTCGTACCCATATTTGTACAAAGTGTGGAACGATATTGGATAGAGACTATAACGCGAGCCGGAACATCTTACAAAAAGGATTAGAAGAATTGCTTGCCACAAACTAAGGTCTACAAACTGTAGGGCAGGGTTATGTCCGAACAGTATAATCTACGCCTGTGGAGACTGTGTAAGACGCAGTGGGACACCCCACTATGCAACGGTCTATGAAACAGGAAGCCCCTTCTTCAATTAGACCGTAAGGTGGATAAGGAGGGGTTATTCACTACAGAAGTGTATGCGACGTCAAACGTATAACCATTCGCCTTTAAAATTTGTCCCGCTTCTCTCGCTTCCTGTAATCCATTTTTAGACATATCAACATCGGTCCATCCAGTAAAGCGATTTTCTAAATTCCATTCACTTTGACCGTGACGAAGAAGTACAAGTTCAATCATAATAATATCTCCTCCAAACAATAAAATGTTTTACACTTATTATGTACTACTCTTTAATTGTTCTTAATTCCAATTTAGATAATTCACTATCGGTAAGATCTCGATGCTTAAAGTCCAATAGTTGAACCTCGCCTCCACCTTTCACTCGAAATCTCATCGTCTCTTCTCCATATGGTGGATTGTGGGCACCCTTAAATGTAATCACTTGAACAAGTACATAAAATTCGAAATTCTCCTCATCTTTTTCAATACTTAATATCTTTTCATTTCCTCTGTACCATAGCCTGCTTTCACCATAATAATTTTTTACAGCATCACCGATATACTCTACAAGTCGTTCAATCAGAACTTCCTTTAGCAGTTCTTTTGGTACAGGAATTCTATTTATAACTTTCTTCTCTTCTCGTAAAATTGTCCAATTTTCATGAATATTTTTAATATGATAAAGAACATTCACACCATTTTGTTTTACAATATGAACATATCCCAAATCCCCTTTTACATACACTCTCGGTTCTAATACCCATTGTTGTTCTCTCCGTAAAATTTCAAAAAATATTTTTGTTAAGGAAGTAACTTTTTCCTGGTTTATCAATTCGACAAAATCATCTAGAACGTACAGATGATATCCATTTATATTCACACCAAAATAATCTTGTACTTTGTTCTTTTCTTCAGCATGTACGATGTTAGTTATTGAAAACATAAATAAAGTGACAACAATGATTGTGACAAATCTCTTCATTAAATCACCTCACTAGTTAGTATGCCCTGATGTTTTTAAGTACAAAAAAACATGAGTCCTCTTTTTAGAAAGACTCATGTTCAATCATTACTATACTTCTATCGTCCGCGCTTTTTCTGTCCAGGTTTTGCGCTTTGTTTCTTATTGCTCGGTTGTCCAAAACGAGATTTCTCTGTTTTCGGTCCTTCTTTTCTATCACGGCGTCCAGACTGACCAAATTGCTTTTTCTCTTTAAATGGTTTCTTTTCTTTTGGCTTTTGCGATCTTTGTTCTTTGTTCTCAGATTCTTGTTTGTTAGGTAGTTCTACTACTTGTCGTTGTAAAGATACGTTAATTCCTTTTTCAATTTCCTGTAAATACATTTTATCTTTTGGCGCAACTAATGTAATCGCCAGTCCGCTTCCACCAGCACGACCTGTCCGACCGATGCGGTGAATATAACTTTCAACATCTTCTGGGATGTCGTAGTTAAATACATGCGTAACACCTTCTACATCAAGTCCTCTTGCTGCTACGTCTGTTGCGATTAAATATTGACTTTCAGCATCCCGAAAACGCTTCATAACACGCTCGCGTTTTGCTTGGGATAAATCACCGTGCAGTTCATCACAGTTATATCCGTATCCCTTCAGCGCTTCATACAAATTAGTAGCTCTTCGTTTCGTACGGCAGAAAATAACTGCTAAAAATGGTTGATCTTGTTCCATCAGTTGACGAAGTGTATCTTGTTTTGCCCTGTCTGTCGTTTCAACAACGCGTTGTTGAATATTATTTACTGTAACCTCTGCACTTTGAATTTTTATGATTTCAGGTTTGTTCATATAGCGCTTTGCAAGCGATTGAATTTGTTTAGCCATCGTAGCAGAAAACAACATCGTTTGTCTTTCAACAGGTGTTTGTTCAATAATTTCTTCTACCTCTGGTAAAAAACCGAAATGCAGCATTTGATCCGCTTCATCTAAAACAAGCATAGTTACATGCGATAATTCAATTGTCCCGCGGCGTAAATGATCTAATAATCGACCTGGTGTCGCGACAACAATATGTGTATTTCCTTGCAATTTCTTCATTTGTTGTGAAACATCTTGTCCACCATAAACAGCAAGCACATGAATATCCTTTACATGTACAATCATTTTTTCAATTTCATTTGTAATTTGCAGCGCTAATTCTCTCGTTGGTGCTACAATTAACGCCTGTACATGACTAGACTGTGGATTAATTTTTTCTAATATCGGCAAAACAAATGCTAATGTTTTTCCTGTTCCTGTTTTTGCTTGTCCGATAATATCTTTTCCTGCTAGTACCACTGGGATTGCTTTTTCTTGAATCGGAGTCGATTCGGCAATTCCATTTCCTCTTAATGTATCATTTAACGTAGTGCTAATTCCTAATTCTAAAAAATCTTTCAAATCGATCACTTCTTTTCACTATTTTTCATATCAAATATTGATTGTACCATTTATTTTACTAAATATGAAAAAGAAGATTAAGTTTATCCTATTTTTCGTATATATAATGTAACTTGAAACAACGATATAAAAACCTCTTTCTTTTTAGATGGATGAGAGCAACTGGCCGCGCATTGAAGCGGTCAGAGCCTTTTTAGGGGCACGGGTTAGGTTTTAAACAAAGGTAGAAAGCGAGTAGCAGTCATGTTGTATCCCCCGTAGCAGAGATTTGTATGTTAGTAAATCAAAATGGACTTACTCATAAAATAACCGTTCACTTCAAAACGTACTAGCATTTAAGTGAACGGTTACTGGCAATTGAATTCTATTCTATTTATTTTTTCTCATTTCTTTTTGTATTTGTTTTAATGCTTTTTTAGAGCCTCGATCTATATCATGTTGCAGCTTTCTCTCTTTATAACTTACAAATAAAGTGTTTAAATCATAGCCTTCTGGATACAATTCGGCTGCTTTCAATTCTAAAGTAACGCGCTTATAATTGACTTCAATAAACTCTTCTTTATATAGTACGACAATATTATTGAAACTATCTTTTTTCTTGTATACAATACCCGAATCATTGTGATCTAATAACTTTACTTTATCCCCAACTTCATAATCATAAATGTCTTTCGTTTTCAGTACACTCGCTTCAGGCTTCTTAATTTTATCTCCTTTTACTAACTCTAAGCGATAATCTTTATTATTCATATAACATTGCGCTCGCACCAAAATATGTTCCCGTACATTCATCTTTCTAGAGATCCAAAGTGCGTTACTATCTCCAGATTCCCCAATCATTAACTTATACATTGGTTCTAATGTTTCATTATGAAATTGCATAGCCGCATTCATAAAGTCACTGTGAATTTCTGAGAATCGTTTAATTTCCCCATAATGAGTCGTCGCAACTGTTATACAGCCCATATGATAAAACTCTTCTAAAATGGCAATCGCAAGTGCAGCACCTTCATTCGGTTCTGTACCACTACCAATTTCATCAAATAATAGCAACGTATTATTGTTACTTATTCTCATAATTTCTGAAATGTTTTTCATATGTGAAGAAAAAGTACTTAAAGCATTTTCAATACTTTGATTGTCACCTATATCTACAAAAATAGAATCGAAAAGGGCGATTTCAGTCTCTTCATCACCATGAATATGAAACCCTGACATCGTTGCTAAAGTTAATAATCCAATTGTTTTCAGGACAATTGTTTTCCCTCCAGCATTTGGTCCCGTAATGACTAAACTGCGATATTCTTTTCCAATCTCAAAATTTAATGGAACAATCTCACCTTGTAAAAGAGGGTGTTTACATGCAACCAGCTTTATATATCCATGACTATTTAATTTCGGTGCTATACCACCTATACTTTTACTAAATTTAGCTTTCGCAAAAATCATATCGTATTGACTTATAAGTTCAATATTAATTTTTATATCACTAATATTCTCAAAAATCATTCCTGATAACGTCGCTAATATTTGATACTCTTCTATCGCCTCTTCCGCTTTTAAACTTGCTAACTCCCCGCTTAATTTTGATATAACAGCAGGTTCTATAAATACTGTTGAACCTTTAGAAGACATCTCTACAATTGTTCCTGCAACTTGATTTTTATAAGAGGCCTTAATAGGAACAGTATATTGATCATCTTTTTTACTAATAAAGAATTCTTGAATATACTCCTTATTTGCACTACTTTTGAGAAATTTATTTAAGCGATCCCCAATCTTTTCCTCTGTTGTTTCGATATGATTTCGAATTCGCTTGAGCTCTTTACTCGCCGCAGAATCCACTCGATTCCCTTTAATCGAAAAATGAATCTCTTCCTCAATATCTTTGAACTCTGACATCGAGTATGCATAGGAACTTAAAACAGGCGCAAAGAATGCTTTACTTAACATAAATCCCTTAATTTTTCTGCATCCTCTTAAAAAATCTGATATGTTCACTAATTCGGCTGGTTCCAAAATCATTCCTTTATCCAGCTTTCCAATTATGCTTTCTATATTAGAAATTCCAACTAATGGGACGTGACTTTCGGTATTCAATATTACTTTTGCTTCGGTTGTTTCATGTAAACGATTTTTAACTACTTTTATATTCGAACTCGGTTGCAGTTTATCTAATAATTGTTTTCCTAATCCACTTACACAATATGATTTGACTATTTCCTTTAATTCATTATACTGCAATTTTTCAAATGTCATTATATTCATTTTTGTTCTCCTCACTATGATTTAATAATTGAATCATGTATGAAGATACCTAATAATTAGATTTCAATAAGCTTATATAAAGGGAACCTTCTCTCAGAGAGGATCAACTCCCATTCATACGGAAGAGCTCTTCCCATCCAAAAGTCGTAAAAAAAACAAAAAAGCTGTGGTATCCCCGCAGCTTTACATACATTTACAAGACATGTGTAGAATCAAATATCTATTATTAAACAAACCTTCTTGAAATAAAGGTCTGGATCTTTAATAATAAACATCGCTACATGCTTTATAAAGTGTTGTAGGTATCTTCATAGGTAACTTAAATAAATCCATGACCAAATACGGGGTATATATTGATATAAAAAATACCCATCGTCATTAGATTTACTTCATTAAATTTTCGCCTATTTAGATACTACTCCACTCACAAAAAGCACCTCGTCTAATTTATTTTTTTATTCTTATTGAAATCTAAATTATGGAATTATTATACTATATGTACAAAATCAAGTAAAGGTACATAAAATCACCTTTACAATTCTTCCTATGTAGATTCTTATAAAAAAACCATTTCCTTATTTTATTGGAAGCTGTACTTCAAATTCAATTTAAGAAAATCTGTATACAACTTATTATGTAGCTCGATTATATTTTCTTTTCCTTCTTCTATGAGTAAAAATAAGTACTCATCAGCATTGGTTACAATTGGATTTAAGGTAATATAAAAAGGATTCATGTTACTTATATTTGTTTCTATATGTTCTTTTAAAATCTCATTTGACACTTCACTCGCGAAAGGAAAGATTAATGTAATGTGAGGAACAATTAAACCAAATAAAGGATCATGATTTCTTCTTACTTCTTCAATTTCATACAAATCATCACTATTTAAAAACAGTAATATTGTTCTTTGCATCATTACTATAATCTCTTTCTAAACAGCGCTGTCCAAAGAAATGATTCTCCAAATACTTCATTTGATTGCTTAATTTCATTCATTTTACGCAGTTCAACAACCTCAAAATCTTGAAAAACCTCACGTAGTTTTTCTTCTGAATACGCAATTCCTCCCTGCAAGCTCCAGCCTCGATATACATCCCAATCTGATATTGCCGAACCATTTTTTTCGTCTAATTCTCCCGCAGCAAAGCATGTTAACCCGAAATATCCGTTTGGTTTTAATGATTGCTTGACTAACTCAACATAATGGATTCTTCGGTGAGGCGGAATATGGTGTAAACAACCCGAATCATACACGAAATCATATTGGTTCTGAGCTTGTAAATCAAAGATGGACTTACATATGAAACGAACAGATACATCTTGCTCTGTGGCTCTTTCTTCTGCCCATTTTATCCCTTCTTCTGATAAATCAACTGCATCTACTTCGCATCCCGTTTTTGCTAAATAAAGAGCATTTCGACCAGGACCACAGCCTAATTCCAGCACCTTTCCCTTCTGAATGATATTTCTATCAAAATAAGAAACTAAATTTTCATCCGGTACATTGCTAAAGAAAGGAACTTCTTTATCGCGATCAGAATAAAATTGATTCCAAAATGGTTCAGGAGATCTTAATAGAGAGTCTAACATTGTTATCACATCGTCCATACTATGTAAAGTTTCATTTTTCATAGGTGAATTTCCCCTCCTATAAATTATAGTTACCATATAATTATACCAAATATTGCTCCGTTACATCGGAACATTTCGAATTATTAGAATAAATTAACTCAGAAATAATAGATTACATCATCATCACAATCTCTTAGAAGTAATGAAGAATGGTAGTGATAAAAAAGATACAAGTTAAGTCATTTCTGCATACTGCTTACGAAGATGATACATTCGCCATCAGCATGGACTTTCTTGCATGTATACAAAAGAGCCTCTCTCTAAAAGAGCGGCTCTTTTGTATTTAATTCTTCGGAATGAAGTTACATATTAACCATTTCATAACCATTTACAAAGTACTCTATTGTTTCTAACTCATCTTCGTTTAATTCTCTATCAAGTTCTTGTTTATACGCTGTTTTTATTTTTTCTGCATCGCCTTTATATGTTTCCGTGTAGGTATCTACTGTTTTTAACAAACGAATCTCTTGCAAAAACTCATTTCGATCAATTGCTTTCCCGTGTGAAAGAATATAGGTCTTTGCATCAAACTTCTCTAATTCTTGTATTAATTCAAACGTTCGTTTCGTTGTATAGTTCCACTTCGAAGAAAAAATATCTGCATAGATACAATCTCCTAAAAATAATATCTTTTCTTCTTTAATATAAATAACAACGGAGTCATGTGAATGGTCACCTCCCACATGCTTTAACACACATGTCACATCACCAAGGTCTAATTCAAGTTGTTGCTGAAACGTTAATGACGGTAAGACAATTTGAATATTTCTTGGTCGTTCACTGAATTCTTTTTTAATACAAGTAGCACAAAATTCAATCTCTGTACCTTCTTTTACTCGTGTGTCCAAGGCCTCGTCTGTCCATTCATAAGAAACGAGTGTACTCATCTCTTTTTTTGTTTCACTATGTGCGATAGACAAAGCATTTTTTAATACAGGTAATCCAAAAATATGATCCCAATGCCAGTGTGTTAATGCAACGAAATCAGGACTTGAGATGTTCTGTTCGTTTAGCATTTCTAAAAACAAATGTACATGTGCTTCTGAATTACCTGCATCTATCATCAAAGTCTTTTCTTTTCCAACTACCATTCCTAAGATAGGTCTATCTGTTTCAGAAACAGGTGTCATATACCAAAATGAATGTCCTATTTTTTTTATTTGCTGCATAAATATTGCCCCCATTCTTGTTATATTTAATCTATTTTATGATACGAACTCACCTTTCAAGTATATAGATTATATTACAATTCATATAAATGAGATAGATTTAACTATTTCTTTTAAAAACAGTCTTTTCTTACTCTATTTCAGCAACTACTGGAATTGATTGGTAATGTTTCTTAAAGCATCTGCAACGTCGGCTAATCGTTTGATATTTTTTGGTTGTTAAAATTATATTTGTTATCATTACGGTACATGAAATTTTCATCATTTTTACTCCTAAACTAAAGAATCGAGCATTGAAATTTCAATGCTCGATTCTTTAGTTCTTAAATTTCTCTTTAGCCGCACGCATTTTCACTTGTAGATCGTGATCGACAGCGTTACGAATGTTACGTTCTACTGCTTCCATCTCTTTTTGGAATCCTTTTAGGTAGATCGTAAGTTCTTCTTCTTTCTCTGAACGCTGCGCTGGTGGAATTTGTGCGATTAGTGACAACATGTCTACTAAATCTTTCATTAAGAAAGTTTCTAGTTTATGTTGCTGTTCAAACATACGATTTTCTTGGTAGTACGGAATAGCTTGCAATACAGAGATGGTCACATCATCAATACTTCTTTGTAACGATGGATTTACAGAACGTTTATGCATTTCAATATGTTTTAATGCGTCGGGATAACGGTCATAAAAGTATATCTTGTAAAACGAGAAATCATTTGGTCTTGATGGCTGTTGTATTTCTCGCTTCAAAAATTCTTTTACTTTCATCGTTGTCATTTCCATATCTTCACCTGTAACTTGCTTTGTTGTTTTTACGGTGTAATGGAGTTTTTTCTGTTTTTCCTTCGGCAACATTGAAATAACATGTTCTTTTGTGCGCCCGTTAGCTGTGCAAAATAGAACAGTAAACGCTTTTTGATTACTGCTTCCTTCCGTACGAACCCAGCGGTAAAATAGCGGATGCTGTGTGAATTCTTGTAAGAATGGTACTGTACTATGTGATAAACGCTCCATTGAATCTGTCGCTCGTTTATACGGTTTTGTCCATGATACATAAAATTTCCGGCCAAAATAAGCAAGTAAAACCACTACTGTTAGTCCTATCAAAAGGACTATGCCGATAAGCAGCAAAATAAATTCAAAGAAACCCATATTTTCACCTCCTCTATTACAACTTATTTAGTTGGACGCTGAATGAGCTTCTTTTTCATTTCATCGTTAAACGAATCTAGTTCTTTTACAAACATTTTACTTGATTCAATGATACGCTCTGTAGATTTTTCAGACGCTTCAATCGCCGCAAAGACGTTTTGGAATGATTCGCGAAGCTTCTCCATGCCGATTGCTGGATTTTCTAACAACTTAGTCGTTTCTTCTGTATTTTGCTTTAATGCTTGTGAATTACTTAATATCATCGATTCGATTGCTTCATTAGTTGCATTTACCGCATCAATTGTCTTCCTTTGATTCGTTAACGCCAATTGAATAGCTGCTGATACTGTAACAACATTTTGCGTCATTGTAATTGCATTGCGGATCGCTTCTGTTAACTTTTCATTATTTTTCTTAATAATATCAACAGAGGCAATAGATTGTAGTAACACACTCTTCGCTTGCTGCATGTTACGCGTACGCACAAGAATCTTTTCTAATGCATCGTTAATTAATGGAACATCTTTTTGCCGATCTGGATTTTGTTTTTCTACTTCCAGCATATCCGCAAGCTTCTTACCTAAATACACTTGTTTATCAAGCGCATGAATCTTTTGATGAGATTGTTCTTTTAACATTTCTAAACCGACGCTGTCTTCTCGTAAATTATCACGACCAACTAATAACGCCTTAATAATCTCTTCAATTTGTTTATCAATGGATTGATATTTATGAACATAGGTCTCCATCGGGTTTTTCTTAAATACTTTAAACATAATTCGTTTCATACCAGTTGTATTTAATGAATTCGGATCTAATTCTGACACAACTTTACGTAAATCGAGCAATGTTTTCGGAATATCTTCATTTTTCCCGTTCATCATCGCCGTTACCGGGCGTTTTAATGCCGTTAATGTCTGTCCTGCATCACGTTGTTC
Organism: Bacillus cytotoxicus; assembly: GCF_023715645.1. Taxonomy (GTDB): domain Bacteria; phylum Bacillota; class Bacilli; order Bacillales; family Bacillaceae_G; genus Bacillus_A; species Bacillus_A cytotoxicus_A. The sequence continues at coordinate 9,772 of NZ_JAMBOP010000023.1, forward strand.
TTTATCTCCTAAATCAGCTAGTTGTGCCAATACTTTTGAAAGGTCTGCATTATGCTCACTATTTAACTTTTGCACATACAAATCTGCTTCTTTATTTAGTTCCGCTAATTCCTCGTCTTTAATGACTGAGTCTACGACTATTTCTATATTGTTCTCTACTGATAAATTTTCTTTTTTTTGCAATTCCGTCAACAAAATCGCTCCTTTATATGCATACACTTATAATTATGGTTAGGTGACCATATCTTTAAACGACCTATTTTACAATCATTCTCCGTTTTATATTATAAGTATACCTATTGTATTTTCAATTGTCCTCAGACTTAAGGCTGAGAAACATCCATTCTTAAGGCGGATTCTTTTGTTTATAAGTTAACAATTCTTCCTGTATATTCTTTTTAACTATTTTTCCGCATGACATAAGCCCCCATTTTAAAAGGCAATAACACTGTTTCAAAGTGTTTCGCTTCCTCGATTAAATCAAAGAAATTCTGTAACTCATCTGCATGCGAAGTTGCATTATCAACGACGATTACACCTTTAGGCATTAATATCCGTTTTAAGTCTTCCCACCACCATATATATTGCGTTCGTTCTGCATCTAAAAAAATAAAATCATACGACTTGTCTAGCTGTTCTGATAAAAAAGCTCCAGCTTCTTGATTATGGATATGAATATTATTTGTGAGGTTTGCTTTTTGGAAGTTTTCATTTGCTTCTGCCACTCGCTTCGATGAAAGTTCAACTGTTGTAACAGTTCCCTTTGTTTCCTCTGCAGCATTAGCAAGCCATAACGTAGAAAATCCATTCGATGTGCCAATTTCTAATATGTGTTTCGCTTCACGCATTTTCACCAAAATAGATAAAAACTGCCCCATTTCTTTAGAAACATTACGCAATCTTTCTTCTCTCGTCTCTTTTGTTTGATCATGTTCTAATCCGAATACTTCAAGATCATAAAGTAACTTTTCTACTTCTTGTCTCATACCTAATCTCCCCTTATATACATCTTTCATTGCTAAATGAATCAATTTCATAATGGTTTCTTTTCCCCAGTTGGATGGACAGAATTTTAAAGGTCTGTTTTTTTGAAAATGCTACGCGGCTTGACTCATTCCTTTCATTTTCTGATTAATGCGATCTACCGCTAACTTCGAGGCATTATAAACAAGCGTCACAAGATCGAAATGTACTTTTGCTCGTTTTCCAGATCGATATCGGACATTTTTTAACTGAAAGAATTCTTTGAGATATGCATTTACTCGTTCTACCGCGGTTCTTTGGTTATAGAGTTGTTTCCATGCTTCTGAACCACGCCCTGGGGCACTGTATTTGCGAATATCGCTTTCCATCTTGATTTTATAGACCTTTTGACAAAGAGAATCGTGGGCAAGCGGACATGTTTGACATTCCTTTGGACGCGTGTATTTCAACGTCTCATACTTCTCATCGAAGCTGTCATACCGATACGAGTGCTCTCGTACACAAGTAGGAGCGAAGTGCTCATCAAACCCAAGGAGTTCTCCTTCGTTTCGCTTATTATAGGAAATGATAGCTTTGGCTTTCATTCGATGGAGTTGTGTATAAATCGCTTCATCATCGTAACCCGCATCCATTACGCCATATCGAATGGTCAACGAAGAAAACCGCTCTTGGATGCCTTTGAGTAAAGGAATCGCGGCTTTCCCATCATTCAAACTAGCGGAGGACATGATGGATTGTAAGATATATTGACTCTTAGCTCCCACAGCTAAATGAGCTTTAAAGCCAAACCAAAAGGTGTTTTTCCCTTCACTATTTTTCTTGATGCCCCAATTTGGGCGTAAAGAGATTTCTGTCCGTAAGGTTTCCAAGCTGATATTTAGTTGATCTTCTATTGTTTTTTCATAGATGTTTTTTTGATTTTCTCGCTCTTCTTTTTCTTGTTGAAAGGCTTCTTGTTCCGCCTTTGTTTTACGACCACGCTTTTTGGGTTCTGGTTTTGGTTTCTTTTCTTGCGGAGTCGCTTGGTCTCTGGACTCAAAGTGTGTCGCATCAATAGAGACGACATCATCTGTAATAAACTCTTCTTGAATCGCTTGAAGAAGCAAGGCTTCTTGAACAGTTTCTAGCACATTTGACTCACTTAATTTCTGGGTAAAACGTGAAAAAGAAGCTTCGGAAGGGATGCGATCAGAAAATAGAAAACCGCACTCCAGATGAAACATAAAATCATGTCGTAACCGTTTCACAAGATCTTTAATCGTCGGGATTCGTTCCACAATACGAGCAACGAGGGCATAGATCATCGCGGCGTAATTTAATTCTGTTGGCGCACCATAAATCGATCGTTTCGAAACAACAGCTAAAACGGGTTCGATCGTCAGTGTGGAAAAAATCGCTTCGAATCGTCTCGTTGGTTCTAAATCATATAAATCTTGGATGTCAAACAGACTTTCTTGTCGTATAATAGACATAGGGAGTCAACCTCTTTTCTTGATTTGGTTTGTGTCGTAACTACCATTATACAAGAATTTGGGGAGGTACTCCTTTTTTATGTTCTCAAAACCCTTGGTATATCAGGGCTGAGAATTATGAAATTGATTCAAATACAAAAAGTTTATAGATGATGCTAAAAATAAGATGTAGGTCTACCTACAATTATATGCTATTAGAAAGGCTTTTTCCTGTATAAAGGCGAACTATTATTCCTTAATCGAAAAAATAGAAAAATGAAGGTGAATTTGTGAAAGAACAACTTATTCAAAAAGCTACTTACTTAATTAAAAATGAATTCGAGCAGTTTCAATTTGCCATCTCGTTTGCTGAACAAGCACACGAAGGACAATTTCGTATCTCTGGAGAACCTTATATTCTTCATCCCTTTGCAGTAACAGACATACTACTTGACTGCAAAGCCGACTGTGTAACGTTAATTGCAGCATTGTTACATGATGTCGTAGAGGATACCAATTATACATTGGAAGATATACAAAAACACTTTGGAAAAGAAGTTTCTTATATAGTCGATGGACTTACGAAAGTGGATAAAAAATCTGTACAAAATAAAGAAGAATATGAAGCAATTAATTTCAGAAAGTTACTTATGGCAGCACAAAAGGACATTCGAGTAATAATTATAAAAGTAACTGATCGCCTTCATAATATGAGAACGCTGCAAGTAAAAAATAAACATAAACAAGTACCATACGCAAACGAAACGTTAAAGATATTCGCTCCACTTTGCCATAAACTATATTTAAAAACGATACAATATGAATTAGAAGATTTAGCATTTTATTATCTCCATAACCAAAAGTATGAAGGGATGAAACATCAATTATGACTACTCTTTCACACCTAGATATTGTTGAAATGATAATTGATTCTCCTACCATTCATCTTGAGGAAAAATGGTTAAATTTCGCTAATACTTCTAAAGCACAGTTAGCAATTCATAAAGCATTGCATAATGAATAACCTTTTTACATATAGTTAAACTTGCATAAAATAATAGATTTTGAGTAACTAAAAGTACGAATTGAGCAAAAAAGAAACAACAGTTACTAAAGAAGAAACAACAGTTACTAAAGAAGAAACACGTAAACAAGATGAATTGAAAAAACAACATAAAGCAGAAAAAAAGAAACTAGAGGAAGAACAACGTAAGAAAGAAGGAGCAAAACAACAAGAAGAGACTAAAAAGCAACAAGAACAAGCTTCACAACAAACACAAGCTCAATCAGAACAAAACACTCAAACTAACTACAACTTTAAAAGTTGTAAAGAAGCCAAAGCAGTAGGTTTCTCAAATATTAAAAAAGGCGACCCCGCGTACTCACCAAAACTTGATCGAGACGGTGCTGGGATTGCTTACGATAAATAATTTAATAAAAATGCCGGTTCCTTCATGGAATCGGCATTTTTATTGTAAAAACGAAAACGCTGTTTATTTTTAAAAGGACAACCATATACTACGTTTATATATAAATCCAATTTATTTTTTTACATATAGATTGCTACTATGAAAAAAGGAACCTGCACTTGTTTGCTCTTTTTGGTTTTCGCTGCGCATATGGCAGAAATAGGCCCTGACCGATTCTATGCATGGCCAGTTGCTCTCGCCCACCGAAAAAGAAAAGGGTTATGTTAGTTTTTCAATTTGCATCTATATATCACCCTTTATCCAACACACATATTAATCTCTCATACGTTTCCGAATATCTGCTGCTATTTTAGTAGGATTATCAATTTCAAAAACAACATACTTATATTTTTCATGACCTTCTAATTCGATCATAACAAGAGGTACTCTATTTTCATAGGAAAGAAAATACCATTCATCAGCATATTTAAAACTTCCTTCAAAAATGTTAAGGGCAGGAATTGATGTTGCGGGCATGCGCATCATCAATTGCGGAGCATCAAAATAGTCTACAAACACACTTTTAATCGTATGAAATGGCATTTTTAACGATAGTTTCACCGCAAAGAAACCAGTTACTCCATTTAATTTTAAAATTACCCCTTCTTCATCAAAGCGTACTTCTCTCCCCATGTTCTCCCTCCTACCTTTTTATAGATACAACATCTAAATTATAACACAGGAAGGAAAATCGAAAAATTTAGACTTATTTAAAATACATAGCAACTGGCGAAATGATATAATTATTCGCCGCTACCACTCCGAATCCCCCTAGCAAATTTGTAGGAAATCCTAAAAATTCATGTAAAATTTCGCTTGGCTGTTTATCTACCAAATTCGAATAATCGAGGGTATTCATTTCTTTTTTATTTATTTTTTTCGTTATTTTTCCAATAAGGGTGATTTCGACTGATGTGTCTCCTGGTCCATATTTAAAAGCGAGTTCCCCTATGCTCTCTATTAAATAGCAATCCTTAACTGGTATTAAACAATTATCCATCTTTATAAATGAGCTATATGGAATAGCCTCTTTAATGTATACCAACATATCTTTAACTGAATGAATCTTATTCTTTTGCACACTCACCATATTCTCATATGTTTTTTCAAGTTCATTCAGAAAAACAGTCCTTTGTTCGAGTGTTAATGTTTGTTCAAGGATAGCTTGTACTTCTACATTTTTTGCTTCTTCTAGTTTATTAAAGAGAAATTTAATAAATTTATCGTTTATCATTTTTTGAACAACATCAAAATTTATCGGTTGAAAATTTGAAGTAAACTTAATATATGTACCTGGGGTCACTTCTTCTCTGTCATTCTGCTCATTAAGATTAACTAAATAAGAATTTTTCAGAAGATAATCTTCAAATTGACTTAGAGCACTATACTGCTGCCTTAGCGTATTCTCCTTCACCTCTATACTCTTCGTACCTATTAATTCATTATTTATTTGTGCAATAAAAGAATGGATAACATCCTTATCCAAATATACCAACTCTTTCAAAAACAATTCCCCCTAGAAAAGCATCTATTTATTCGGTTATTATAATATTTTTTCGTACACATAGATATAAATTTATGAATAAATATCTATGTGTTTTAACAAAAAGTTTTACAGGTAAATCCTTACATTCATTAACGCTATTAAGAGGCAGCAGTATATCAAACTTTTTAAGTTAAATATCGTCAATTAAGTCGAAAGAGCAAATAAAAAAAGGTATATTAGCTTTAACGTATTTCTGAAAAAAGTCCCTATCTTCAAGCGCGTGACAGGCAAAGATACCCTGAAATTTATCTATTAATGAAAAAACGTAATAAATCTTCTTCTTCATCAAATTCGCCTGCTTCTACAAAGCCAAAACTTTTATATAATTGACGAGCAGCAGCATTTTCTTTATAAACTGTTAAACGAATTTCTTTGCACTGCGAATATTGATTTATAATCCAGTTCACCATCTCTCGTAATGCCGCTCGGCCGTATCCTTTACCTTGATGCTTTTCCTCAATGATAAAGCCATTAATCCAATACATATCATCCGTATTCTCAACAAAGGCATGCATCACAAAACCAATCATTCCCCGCTCTTTTTCATAAATGGCAAAGGGCAGATAATTCACATTATCACCATCTGGTTTAATATGTACTTTAGCAAGCGATACTGCTACGGTAGGAACGAAATGATTTTGAATGTCTTTTACTTTTAAATTCAAAGCCTCTTTCCAATTTTCTCTCGTCACTGGCTTTAATTGCACTTTCATGTAAAACCTCCTCACCACTAATTAAATTCTATTATTCTCTATTCGCTAAGAGTTCCCTTTTAACTTCGATAATTTTCTATTTCTAACCATGTTACGAATGTTCAGATCTTCTACAATGATAACGGAATACTCTTTCGCAAGATTGTAACTGAGCTTATGAAGAAAATCTCTGCGCTGGTTCACTACCTTTTCATGTAGCTTGCGAACACGCTCTACCTGTTTTATAAAGTTAGCAGAAGCTTTTTTCTTCTTAGAAAGTTTTCGCTGTGCTTTCTTGAGTTGCTTTTCTTTTTCACGGAGAAATCTAGGATTTTCATATTCTAAACCATTAGAAAGAACGGCATACTTATGTAATCCCACGTCAATTCCTATCGCACGATTGGTATCGATATCAGATGGTACCACTTGTCTTTCGACACTGAAAATAGCGTACCATCTTTTCCCTTGACGTTTGAGAATCAGTTGTTTGATTGTTCCTTCGATTGGTCTATGAAGTAGGACATCTATTTCTCCCAATTTTTTATTATATAACTTACCGTTATCAGAAAAAGACATCGCATAACGATGCTTTCCGTTTCTTTTGCATCCAAATTGCGGAAACGTCATACTATTGTAGTCTTTATACTTTTTCTGTTTTGGATACTTTGCATCTTTACGAAAGAAATGATCAAACGCTTTTTTCAGACGCACAAAAACTTCTTGCAAAGGCTGAGAAGGCATTTCTTTTAGAAAAGGATACGTCTTCTTATCCAATGTAAGTTGTCTTTGCATATCATAACGATTGTAATTTTCTCTGTTTTGCTTATATTTCCGTTCTTTATCTAGCAAGGCAGAGTTGTAGGTTTGACGACAATATTGTAGCCAACGGTCTAACACTTCTTTTTGTGCTTCTGTTGGAAAGATTTCATATTTTTGATTCAACAACATTGTCATCACCTCCCAATGGTTTTATCATTGTATTTTGATGTATTGTTTTAGCACTTCTAATGGTGCATCGCCCCAACCAGCAAACAATAACCTTGAGACCAAAAGCATTCTTTACATATATTCTATCTGATTTGAGGGAATTCCTTTGGCTTACGCCAACCAAAATTCATCCCCTCCCTACTCATTGGGCTTCAACCCTTCTCATTCCTTGAGGAAGGGGAATTCTTTTGGAAATATGTTAAAATTAAAATTTTCAAACAATTAAAGAGGTGTTACCATGTATAAGAAACAACTCGTGAATTCCAATAACATCAATTATTTATTATTTGAGCCTACACATGAAAATAGACCTATGCTATTACTTCACGGACAGGAAGATCAAATTATTTCTCCAATTGGGCAGCAATCTTTTTATGAACAAGCACTAGCTTCTGGAGAAGTTGAAAATTCTCACCTTTCACTCACTCCCTATCCGCACATAAACCACTCTGTTAGCTTACCGATGTTAGAAAACATCGTAAATTGGATAGAAGAAAAATTTGTTATAACAAAAAACACTCATCAATTATAAAAAGATGAGTGTTTCTTTATGCAAAGTAGGGTTCTAGAGAACACAAACTTTATATTTAATCTATGTATCTTCAAAAGGTTTAATATATCAATGATAAAAATCATAAATAATAGCGCATACAATATCTATTATTTCAGAATTAACGTTATATTCTGTATATCTTACCGAAAAAATCAAAATTCAGCTAGGATTGGAAACTTACACTCATTAAATTCAACAGGAAGTTCTCCTCTTACCATTAAACATTTCTTTGATTCATATAATTTTAAATCCGCATTCTCTATCCCTAATTGATCAGGAGAAAAATAGAACTCAATCGTGTGGAATGTTTCTGGAATTACCGCACATAATTCATCTAAAATTGGCATCAATTCACTTATTACTCCATATAACTTCAATATTCCCTCTTCAATTTCATATACAAGTATAGCGTCAAGCTCTTCTGAAAAATAAAGTTTCTTGTTCCATTTTTCATTATACATATTTAAGTAGAAAGAAGATTGATAGTGTAATGGCGCAAAAGATCGTGAAAGACATTCTTTATTTTCAAATACATCTTTCATAAGCTGCACATCTTTTTCATCAAAAAAATCTAATTTCCGAATAGATGATAACTTTTGTTCACTTTTTTCATACTGTATAGTCGATATGTATTCTTTTGCTACTTTAAAACCGAATGGTGTATATAACTCTGGTGCTTCTGTAAATAAAAATGAATAGTTATACTCCTCATCAATCTTTTTCAACATTTCCCCAAACAATTGCTTCATAAAACCTTTATTGCGATAATTAGGATGTGTCATTACAGATTGAATACCAGCTGCTTTTATCCGCTCTCCTCCTACCATCATCGGCATTAAAAACATAGATACATTTGCAATTGCTACCTCTTCTTCAAATAAAGTAAGCGGAGAGTATGTTAAATCCCAAAATCCTTTTTTATAAAAGTCTTGTAATGTATGTACTGGAATGTGAAATGCTCTTTCAAACAAATCGTATAATCGCTCTCTTTTCTCATTTTCAGACGTGTAATTAGCACAAACCATAAATTTCCCCATGTTGTTCCTCCACTTGCAAATTACTACTTATTCCCCGTACTTTTCGGCTAAAAATTTTATGAAGTGATGTAAAGAATAAGTGCTATCTTTCAACATATTATCATAAATTTTTCAAAAAAGTTTTATATTAATAAAAATATATTTATAATATAATAAAGCTGAATATAAGCATATTCTTATATAAAAATATAATATTTTTAAGTAAAACACTGTAAATACTTGATTTCACGGGGGTTTTCATATTAAATTCCATTACTTCAATTTGATTTTTTTATTTCCATTTTTATTTTTCACTATTACTATTTTTTTAATTCTCTACACCTATTTTTTTATTTTTTAATAAAACTCCCGTGTAATTCAACTATATCATTCATACCATTTTCTCTCCCCCTAAAAAACTAAAAGGATTAAGTTTTCGGAATTTTCATTTATCCGCGAGCGATATTCGTATAAAATAATTCATACAGAATTTTATTTAGAAAAGGGTTATGTATATGTACCACTATGTAACAGACATATAGTAACTGTAATACATGTCGTGGACCTCCTAAGTCATATTCAATCTATAAAATATGACTTAGGAGGAATAACCATGAAGGATTCTTTTTATTAAAACCAAACAGCATTTTCATTACTCAACAAATCGGTGGATTAGATAATTGGGAATTAAACCACATTCTTCATGCATATACTGAAAGTGAGTACAGTTATTGGGATATGCAGTACGCTTCTTCTCAACTGAAACAATCTGGATTTCAAATCCTTAAACAACATGAATACTTCTCCTATCAACGTTTTTACGACATCAGAAGCATTATCTATTATTTAAAAGCTCTTCCATGGCAAATTCACGATTTTTCAGTATCAAAATACGAAGAGCAATTACTTCATATCCATAACCACATTCAACAAAATGAATTTATTGAAGTAAAGGCACATCGCTTTTACATTGTAGCTTCTTTTTAATTCATCGCCTCTCTAAGCGAGAGGCGATTTACTAGTAAAATCAAAAATGTTACCATCACTTGCAATATTTCTCATTTCATTGTAAAATGAAAGCATAGAACACGATATGTAGTCAAATCCACTTCACATATTATCAAGCATCAATAGGGATGATATGCGTTCCTTAAGGGTTTTTGATAATATGTGAATTTTTATTTTCCTTTAGAAATAAGACGGATCATATTACATTTATTTTTTTATTTTTAGGAGGCATTTACCATGACATTAACAGGTAAAGTAAAATGGTTTAACAGCGAAAAAGGTTTTGGATTCATCGAAGTTGCAGACGGAAGCGACGTATTCGTTCACTTCTCAGCTATTACTGGCGACGGTTTCAAATCTCTTGATGAAGGTCAAGAAGTTAGCTTCGAAGTTGAAGATGGCAACCGCGGACCTCAAGCTAAAAACGTTGTAAAGCTATAATTTAGACAATAAAAAGGTTGTTAACACGAACGGTTAACAACCTTTTTAATTATATAAACACTTATTTCACATAAAAGGAGTGGTCTCATGTATCGTAATAAAAAGAATGACGTTGCAGAAGTAGCACCGGAAGAAATCCCTGTTTGGGAATGTGAGTCAGAGGAATGTTTAGGGTGGATGCGGAAAAACTTCGCATTTGAAGAACACCCAAAATGCCCTTTATGTGGAAGTGAAATGAAAAGCGGAGAACGTTTATTGCCTCGATTGGGATAAAATATTTGTACGCCCCTTGCAGAATATTCTCTGCAAGGTTTTTTTTATCCTCTCCTATCTATTACTCCACTTTATAAAGTGAAACTTTAATCAGCGGGGGTTTTCTTCATCCCCCACTGATTATTAGTTGAACCAATCGGGCTTTTACGGGCAGTTATTCTCCACCTATCTTCTTCGATTCTCTCTCAATCTTGAGGTGGGGGATCTTACTGCCCACGAATAGCGGGATAAAAACAAAAGGATAAGACAGTAGATATACTTTAGTAGCTACTGTCTTATCCATCTCGATTATCTTAAAAAGTCACCATAAACGGCTGACTCTCTTCATCTAAACAACGTAAAATACGTTCTTTGAAATTTTTCCAATTTACCATTTGTAACGCTTCTTCAATTGAAAAATACCCAACTTCTAAACTTTCACTACTTGTTGTGAACTGTCCTCCGATTGGCTTACCTAAAAATAAATGGGTACAAATACTCCTTGAGACATTTTGATACGCTCCGCAATATTTCACAATTTCAATATCAATGCCAGTCTCTTCTTTCGCCTCTCGAATAGCACCTATTGGAATCTCTTCTCCCTCTTCGACTTGACCACCAGGAATTTCCCAGCCGCGCTTTGGACTTTTTAAAAGTAAAATTTCATTTTCATCATTTAATACCACCGTTGCAGCACTTACGATATGTTTCGGATAAGACATACATACTCCCCCTTCGAATCAATTACCAGATTTTCACACACAGTGAATAGGTAATACAGACCAAGAACTAACAAGTGTTATTTGTTTTCCTTCCATATGTAACACTTGCTGAGATGGGTTTGCTATATGTTGTAATTGTGGAAACATTTCTTTCACATACTGCTTGTGAGCTGCTACATCTTTCCATACAGACAAAACAATGTAACGTTTAGAAGAAAGTGACTTTCCAACAACGCCCCCCATCATCCCTTCTGCTCTTGCCATACCTGGATTCCAAACCGTTTCTTGCATATGCAAAAATTGCTTTTCACTCTCTTGTTTTACATCACATATTGCTACGCGCAAAAAAGAACCATGTGCCAGTGCTTCTATAAATGAAGTATCTGTTATGTCAAATAAAGATTGATACAATTCTGTTTCACATGAAGTATATGTACTCTCTTGGTTGTTATCATAAAAAATCTTATCATGTGATTCATTCATAAAACTTTGATACATCTTCATATTTCCCCATAAACTAAGTATACAAGCCTCTGATTCATCCCATCCCCCGATTTGTCCGTAAAAACCATCCAATGACTTCAAATCGCTCCATTGTTCTTGAGCAGCTGAAAATAATTCCTTTTTTTCGTCGCTAACTCTACAAATAATCGATTTAATTAACATACATATTCCCCCCTTATTTCCCGCTAAAACTTCATTAAAACTACATACTTTTATTTTAAAATAATTTAATAGAAATATCAAAATTTTAAGAAAAATAATATTACAAAAGGAAATACATTTTACTCGTTACATTATCTTTTAATAAAACTAATACTAAACAATAAAGCAGCACTTAAAGTACTTACTACCCCTATCCAAAATAGCCAATTTGCTGCGATCAACCCAGAAGCTTCCATTATAGAATGCTTTACTTAATCAATAAAAAAAGCAGCAAAGGTGTCTTCCCCTTGCTACTCAATCAAATGTAAGTTCTATTTCAATAATTTCTGACCGGCTACCAAGTCTTAACGGTGGTCCCCAAAAACCAAATCCAGAAGAAACAATCGCATGAAATGAATCTCTCTTTACATATCCCCAATCTAATTCATACATTCTTCTAGTAATAATATGATTCGGTGCCATTTGTCCCCTATGTGTATGTCCAGACAATAATACGTCAACACCCGCTACCGCGGCTTGCTTTAACTCAAATGGCTGATGATCCATTGCGATGACAGGAAGTCTCTTATCTACAGTGCTCATTAATTCCTCGAAACTCTTCCGATCTCGGTCCGTCTTATCTTTTCTGCCTACAATATAAAAATAATCTTCTATTTTTACAACTTCATCTAATAAAATATTCACATCAATCTTATCCATTTCTTGCAAAAACTCAGGAATCGCCCCGCCGTAATATTCATGATTCCCTAAAACCCCGTATACGCCAAGCGGAGCGTGCATTTGTTTCATCACTTCTCCCATATCCTTTTTTATAAAATACTCAGGATGATCGTCAACAATATCTCCAGGTAAAAGGATCATATCTGGTTTCATATGATTTACATGATGAACCAATCTTTTCAGATGAGACAAGCCAGACAGCTTACCAAAATGCATATCCGAAGCCATCGCAATTCGCAGTGTCTTACGGTTACTCACCTTTTTAGGTACATGAATTTCGTATTTTCGTACAACTGGACTATACGCATTAAATGTTCCATAAACAAAAATAAACACAAAAGTAATGAGGACAATCATTCCAGTCCAAAAAATAGATTGTTCTTTCGGAAACGATAACCAGTTTAAAATAAACACTGCTAAATCGGCTATTGGTAATAATATGACTGCGTATTGAATAACCGCAAACCAATAAGAACCAATTGTTCTAAGTAGTGAAGTAAACGTAATCAATCGATCTAGAATATACGCATACGATAATAGTCCAACTACAATCGCATAATATCCCCAAGATTGAATATGAAAAGCCGTATGTATCCAAACCCAGCCGTTCCAACCAATATAAATCATTAACAGCGTATATAAAGCAAATAAAATAAAAATATTTACTACATTTCTCGTTTTCAAAATATATCCCCTCTTTTACAAGTTTTAATTACGAATATTTATATAATACACTTAATATAACAAATTACACTTAATATAACAATTAACTCTTCGAACCTTTAAGAATTTTATTTTGACACAATAATTTTTATAATTCCACTAATACGCCGTGAAACAAGAAGAGACTGATTCATCATTTTTACGAATCAGTCTCTTTTTTTCCTTCATATTTCAATTGGATGGATAAGTAAAAGATCTCAAATAACGCTCTTTTATAATTTTACGATGATGAAGCTCATAACCACCAATAATATATGCTAATGCTCGAACTGTTACTTCAGAATTATTCGCAATCCCTCTTTGTAACCAAGCTTCTGCATCTAAGCTTTTTATTAAATGCACAGTTGATTGACGAACAATTGTTAAGTTCTCAAGAAGATTTTGTATGGATTGCTTATCAAATCCCGCTCTAAGAACATACATATCATCATTGTATCCAGGAAGGTCAACAGTCTCGCCTCTCGCTATCGAAAGAAGTCGATATGCCATAATCCGTTCAGTATCCGCAATATGCCCTAGTACTTCTTTTACACTCCACTTATTAGGAGCATACCGAAAAAGGCCCTCACTATCAGAAATATCCTTCAATACGAGGTTCGTTTCTTTTATTTGTTCTTCTAAAATTTGTCCGATATCTCCCTCTGGCAATAAATTTATATACGTTGAATAATACGGATTATATTCATTGGCTTCTGGTTTCTTATTCATTTTCCCCATCCTTTCTAGTTTACTTTCTCATAAAATATTATCACATTAATCCGAAAAATAAATAATTTACCAAACAAAAAAGATAAAAATGGTATAATTTAACTTAACAATGTAACTAGAAAGAGAGATGAAGATAATGAAAATATCATATTGGAGCGGTAAAAATGTCCGATTAAGAGCACCTAAAAAAGAAGATATTTATTTATTTGAAGACTTAGATGATGATATACTTAAAAACCTTGACTCCATTGCTTTCCCACGTACGAGAGAACAAATCGAAGAATGGATTGCCAACATATCAAAGGGGGCTTCTACTGACTGTGATGATTTTTATTGGATTGCTGAAGATTACAATAAAAACATAATTGGTACAATTGACGTTTGTAATTGCGATTCTAAAAATGGGACATTTGATTACGGTATAGCTATATTCCCTTCTCATAGAGGAAAAGGATTTGCGCAAGATATGATTATAACAATACTAAAACATTACTTCTTCGAGCTTAGATATCAAAAAGCAACTATTCAAATCTATTCATTTAATACAGCTTCGATCAACCTTCATCGAAAACTTCAGTTTGTAGAGGAAGGTCGCTTAAGAAATATGATGTATACAAATGGAACATTTTATGATGAAATCTATTTTGGGATTACGAAGGACGAATTCCAGGCGTTATATTTTCCTAAATGAATTTTATGTTGAATTCTATTCTTGATATGTAATCTTTTTAAATAATTTTCGATAAAAAGCTATTTAAAAATCATTTAATTATGCATTTACTGACGCCCTTTTCCTGTATCTTTAGGAGCCTTAATAATTGCCGACACTTCCCATCGTTAGATAATAAGTTTTTGAATACGAAAAAGAATAGTCGGTGATAATTTCACCGACTTAAACTTTGATCTAGTCTTCCCCTCAAAATACAAGAAGCCTATACATAGAGTGTTTTTTAATATAACTGAGAAATTCGGTCTACCTAAAATATGATTTATGCCATACACATATGACAATATCCATACAACAAGGTCCTTATTTCACCACAAACCTCGTCTTACTACACCCATCTTTCTGCTTCATTACTTCCAGCACCGCCGGCATCGCACTCTTCAATTCTTGTACATGCGAGATTACACCAATAAATCGGCCTGATTTTTGAAGATCAATTAAAGCATCTACTGCTTTCGTTAATGATTCTTCATCTAATGAACCGAAGCCTTCGTCAATGAACATCGTTTCGATTGAAATACCACCTTCGTATGATTGAATGATGTCAGCCATACCGAGCGCTAAGCAAAGGGATGCGTTAAATTTTTCGCCGCCGGATAATGTTTTTACGTCACGTGTTTGTCCTGTGTAGGCGTCATATACATCTAATCCTAAACCACTTTGACGATTTCGTTTTTCGACGCGTTCACTTCGTTTTAAGTAAAACTGTCCATTTGATAATTTGCGAAGTCGTTCATTTGCTACTTGAACAATTTGCTCTAAATATTCTATTAAGATGTAACGCTCAAATGAAATGCGACTTTCGTTGTCACCTTTCATTACTTCATATAAATCAACGAGCTCTTGGAATGCCGTTTCTTCTTCATGAATTTGTTCATCAATGCGGCGAATATTTTCATGTAGATCGGAAATATATTCATTGGCACTTTTCGTACGTTGACGTTGTTCTTTTAAAATATCAAGCTGAATCTCTAGTTCTTTCAACTGTTCTTCTAGCTCGGTTAATTCTGTCCATTCTTTTCCTTGAAGTGCCTCTGTTAATTCTTCAATTTGTTTTGTTAATACTTCGAGCGCACCGTAATATGATTGAATGTGTTGTTGCAAGTCCGTTCGTTCTGCGTCAGATAATTTAGCTTCAGTATATGCCAGCTGACTTGCAAAGCCGCTTGCTTCAAGTTCTGTCATAAAACGTGTATATTGTTCGTCTTTTTTCTCAGTTCTTTCGATAAATTGTTGCTGCGCTGCTTTATATGCTTCCTCGACACGAATTTTCTCACTCGTAGAGCGCTGAAATTCATCTTGTGCTCTTTGCCATGCTTCTTGCAAACGATGAAGTAAAGAAGCTTTTGTTTCGTATGCTTGTTGCCACGCTTCTAATGTTTGCATCTCTGCTGGAATTTTTTCTTTGTCATTTTCATACGCTGTTCGCAGTTGAATTAATTCCATTTCAGAGCGATGTAATTTTTCTTCTATATCACGTTTAGCCACCTGCAATTTCTCTAATTGTTCGTCTAAGTTTTGCAGCTGCGGTGACAGTTGTTTCCGTTCTTCTTCAATCGCTTTTAACTCATTTACTTCTGCAGCTAGTTGTTTTCCTTGCTGGATTAACGTTTGATACACATCCCCAAGCTCTAGTGCATCATGTCCGCGACTTTGCACTTCTTTACATAGTTCTTCATATTGCCCTTTATAAAAATTGCATTTTTCTTCTATTTGAACAAATTGCTTTTCAGCTTGCACTTTTTGTTCACGAAGACGATTTAACTGTTCTTCATCAACAGACAATTTTTGTTCAGTCGCTTTATTCGGATGAACAGTACTGCCACAAACCGGACAAGGTTTCCCATCATGTAAATGAACTGCTAATTGCCCTGCTTGTTCACTTAACCATGATTTCTCCAACGTTTCATACGCTTGCTGGGCAGCATTCATCTGTTCAAAGGTAGTCTTTCTCTCCTTCTCATATTTTTGCAATTCTTGCCACACTTGATAAGTATCTTTTAATACTTTTGCATCTTCACGCATACGGCTTAACTGCTCGGCTTTTGTTATATATTGCTCAAGTGCTTGTTCCATCTGTTTTAGCTTACCGGCAAGTTGTTGTTTTTGTGCACTAGTGAATTGTTGCTGCTCCTCTAATTTGCTGTTCTCCTGCTTAAATTGCTCCAATTGTTTTTCTGCCGCCACTAATTTTATTTTCTTATCAGCAAATGTTGCGATTACTTCTTTTAAATCTTCTAACATTTGAATGTTTCGCTTCGTTTCTTCACGGATAGTTTCATTGTTTTTTTCTTGCTCGTACTGCCGCTCGGCACGCTCATAAGCTAATACAAGTTGTTCTTGTTTTCCAGCCATTTGCTTCACGTATTGCTCAGCTTGCTCTTTGCTTTGCACCGCTTCCTCATACCACTGTTCAAACGGTAGTAACCGGTGTGCTTGCTCGGCTTGTGTAAATTGCTGTTCTTTCACCTCAATTAAAGAACGTTCCTGTACTAATGAATCGTAACGATTTTGTTTCGTTTGCAAATCTTGTAATCTATCATTCAAAGCTTTCGCTTCATGATAACCTATTTCTGCCGCTTTTAATTGTTTTAGCTGCATGGATTCTTGCTGTTCTAATTGCTTCGCTTGTTTTTCATAAAAATCCATTTCCTGTTGAAGTGCTTCGACTACTTGATGTGTATTCACATGTTCCTGATTTACTAACAGTTCAAGAAGTGTACCATCGCGCACAGGAAGCTTGAAAACGTTACGAAAATACAATTCTCGTTCTTTTTGCTTCTCTTGCAAAACATCTTTCCATTCTTTACGCTTTTGATCTAATAACTCTCTCATTAATTTATAGCGGTCTGTCTTAAAAATACGGCGTAAAATTTCCTCTTTATTTTCTGTTTCAGATGTTAACAGCTTACGAAATTCACCTTGTGGAAGCATCACAATTTGACTAAATTGATGCTTACTAAGACCAATTAAATCTTCCACTTTATTGTTTACATCCGTCACATGAAAACGATCCACACATGGAATTTGTTCGTCACCAACAACTTCATAAAATTCAATCGCATGGCCCGTAATCGTTTTATTCCCTTGTTTTTTGTGACCAAGTTGCCTCTTGATACAATACGTTTTTTCTTTTAATTGAAATAATAGTTCAACACTTGTATAGACGCTATCATCAGCAAATTGACTACGAAGCATACTCGTATCATTGCGTTCTTCTCCGCTCGCTTCCCCGTACAGCGCATAACAAATCGCATCAAAAATCGTCGTTTTTCCTGCACCTGTATTTCCAGAAATCGCAAAAATCCGATGTTCGCCTAATTCTTCAAAATCAATCGTTTCTTGCTGCTTATATGGACCAAACGCTGTCATAATAAGTTTAATAGGTCTCATGCTCTCTCTCCTTCTCGATCATGAACTGTCTTTAATACTTCTATGAAGAGACGTTCTTTTTCTTCTGATAACTCCGTCCCTTTCATTTCTTTATAAAAAGCTTTCACAAGGGAAAGATCATCCATTTTATGACGTGAAGTAACTGCAATATTTTCATTTGTTAATTCTTTTCTTTGTATCACACGCTCGACATGCATTGCATTTGGATAAACAGAACGAATCTTTTCCATCGGCTGCAATACTGGATTTTCATCTAATAATTTTACAAATACATAATCTTCGCAAACAGGATGTTGCAGCAATTCATCAATTTTTGCCTCAACCGTTCTCATCTTACGCTTTGGTGTTAACGATCTTTTGTCAAGTGTTACTTGTCCTGATTCGTTTAATTCAACAATGTAATATCCTTTTTTATGATGCTCTTCTGAAATAGAATAAGCGAGCGGCGAACCTGCATAGCGAATAGTTTCATTTCGTACGTAATGCGCCTGGTGCAGATGACCAAGTGCTGTGTAATGAAAAGCATCAAAATAATGACTGTTTACATATTCAGCTCCGCCAATAGATAATGGTCTTTCCGCATCACTTGTATTTTCTTCTGATTCGCCTGATGAGGTGACAAATGCATGTCCGATAAAAACGTGACGCGCCTCATGATCCATACTTTCCGATAACTCATTCATAAAAATACGCATTGCATCGTCATGACTTCGAATGTCATCATTTTTCATGACATGACGGACAATGCTTGGGTCAACATATGGGATTAAATGAAAATGTACTTCTCCATACTCATCGCTCATAACAACTGGCTCATATGGATACTGAAATTGTCCAACAATGTGTAGGCCTTGTTTCTTCATTAAACTACTTCCAAAATGAATACGATCTGGACTATCATGATTTCCTGCAATTGCTAATACTGGTGTTTGTAATTCAATTACAATTTTTTGTAGTGTTTCATTTAATAAATCAACCGCCTCTGTCGGCGGAATAGCACGGTCATATAAGTCTCCTGCAATAATTACAACATCTGGTTTTTCTTCTTCCACTGCTTGTATAAATTGTTCTAAAACATAGCGCTGATCTTCTGTCATATAAACACCATGAACAAGCTTTCCTAAATGCCAATCGGCCGTATGAAAAAATTTCATCGTTTCCTTCCTTTCTTTTTCATCAATTCACAGATTGAAGTGAAATAAGTTGATATAAAAGAGTTGTTCTTCCTTCTGCCCATTCCAATTTCTTGACAACAGCACTTCCAACAAGCTCTTGTCTTGTTTTATACACTGGCATTATTTCATCCAAAGCAAATATATGATATCCTTCTAACACAATTTGAAATATATTATCTTCTGTATGTAATCGTTTCTCTGTTTCATTTACAGTAATCTTTGTATGCATTTCAAACTTCATGCAAAAACACCCCTTTTTTATGTCTCTATTTTTATAGTATAGCGGGCTTTACTGATTGACAAGTGAATGAATAAGAAAGGTATAACTTCCCTATAAAAAACTGACTGAAAAGCATTTTTTCAAATGGCCCTGAGGGACTTGCGATGTATGACTGAGTAGTTGCCTTTATTGTTTTAAATTCCCAAGGGATTTATTACTGTTAATTTTTCATTTCATTACGGTATGTGAAATTAAGTATTTCTTTAAAATAAAAGTGCCGTTTACGACACTTTTATTTTTGTAAATAATCTTTCATTACAGCGTACAAAATAATAAATAATAACACCGTCATAAACAGCCATGAAAGAATTGCAACGTAATTATTTTCAGTTAATGCAAAGCCAATTGCAATTGTTAAAATGAAAATTGGAAATACCAATCGTACTTTATCTTGTATCGTATTTTGCTCTGAATCTTCTTGATGGAAATAAAAAGCTAAACCAACCATAATAAAAGACAAAATAATGACCGATAATAGCAAAGGCCCTGGCATTCCAATCTCCCCTTCCTTTACTTTCTTAGGACACATTCATTATAACATTCTATAATTAATTAGAATTGAAGCTAAAATATCAAGAGTTCATTATATATAAATACAATTTGACTTTCCAACACACAAGTCACCGCCATGCCAAGCAAAAGGGAACCTGATTCTTTCTCTCTTTACTTGAGTATTGCATGTGACAGAAATAGGCACTGACCGCTTCTACTCATGGTTAGATGCTCTTGACCATTTAAAAAGAAAAAGGTTTTTCATTTGGATTTATATATCTACTTACCAAAGCCTTTATTATAAATAATTACAAATCATATATTTTGTAACAACCTTTGCAAACCATAACAATTCAACGTTCGAAGTTTAATATTCCTTTTTCTTTTATAGAACCCTTCCAAAATATCTCGCCAAAAAATTCATTTCGTTTAAAGATCATGTCTATTTTCTACAGTATATTCAATTGCTCTTCATATTAATACAAAGAAAGACATGCCATAATGCAGGATTAAAGAAAAAAAACAAGAAGTTTATATACATACTTTCTCTGTCTTATTACAAAACGTCTATTTGCACTGACACAACTTGCGAAAACAATCAGAGAAGGATAAAGGAGGATATATATACTATGACTGATCAAGTTCTATTTTCAGTTAACAAAAATGGCGTAGCTACCATTACGTTAAATCGCCCGAAAGCATTAAACTCCATTTCTTATGAAATGATAGGGCCAATGACGCAAAAATTGAAAGAATGGGAAATAGATGATCATATTCATCTTGTCATTATAAAAGGCGCAGGTACGAAGGGACTTTGTGCTGGCGGTGACATTAAGACTCTTTACGAAGCACGTTTAGATGACTCTTCCCTGCAAAAAGCAGAGCGATTTTTTGAAGATGAATTCCAATTAGATCTGCTCGTTTATCAGTTTTCTAAACCAATTGTTGCATGTTTAGATGGCTTTGTTATGGGCGGAGGAATTGGACTCACTTACGGGGCTAGCCATAGAATTGTAACTGAGCGAACAAAGTGGGCTATGCCAGAAATGAATATCGGGTTTTTCCCTGATGTCGGATCTGCTTATTTCTTAAATAAAGCGCCGGGCTTTATAGGACGATACTTAGCCTTAACTGCTTCTGTCATTACAGCACCTGATGTACTACATATCAATGCTGCTGACTCTTATTTAACAAGTGAGAATTTAAATGCTTTCTTGAATCACATGGAACAAATAGATTGGCATACAAAAGACATACATACAACATTAACAGAGTTAATTAATGATTATTCAGAACTTCCTATTAACGAAAGTGAACTTTCATCATTCCAAACAGAAATTAATAAACATTTTTCTTTTCACACTGTCGAAGAAATTATCCATTCTTTAGAAGAAGATGAGAGTCCTTTTGCAACTCAAACGAGAGCAACAATGTTATCCAAATCACCATTCTCCCTAAAAACAACGTTAAAACAATTGATTGATGGGAAAGAAAAACCATTAGAAGAGTGCTTTGCGACGGATCTTATGCTCGCTAAAAACTTTCTGAGACACGAAGACTTTTTCGAAGGAATACGCTCTGTTGTCATTGATAAGGACCAAAATCCACAATATAAATATAAGCATTTAGAAGATGTTTCAGACGAAGATGTAAATAATTTTTTCCATCGTTAAACGATTTTTCCCACTAAAAAAGTGTCCATCATATTGGACACTTTTTTACATTCCTCTTAAAACCAGCGTTCTGTCACTACTTTTTTACGTGTATAAAATTGCACGCCATCTTTTCCATTTGTACCTAGGTCACCGTAGAAAGAAGCTTTATTTCCTGCAAATGCGAAAAATGCCATTGGAGCTGGGACGTTAACATTCACACCAATCATACCAGCATCAATTTTATCCCGGAAAGTTTGAGCACATTTCCCACTTGAAGTGTAAATAACTGCACCGTTTGCAAATTTAGATTGATTTGTAAGCTCAATTCCCTCTTCAAGGTCTTTCACTCTCACAATACTTAACACAGGTGCAAATATTTCATCTTGCCATATTTTCATATCTGGCTGCACATGGTCAAAAATCGTCGCGCCAACATAATACCCTTCTTCTACGTCTTCTTTTATATTACGGCCGTCTACTAATAATGTAGCACCTTCGGATACGCCACTATTAATATAGCCAATAACACGCTCTTTATGAACTTCGCGAATTAGCGGTCCAACAAAGTTTTCTTCATAACGGCCGTCTCCTACTTTTAACTTGCGTGTTTCGGAAACGAGCACATCAATGAATTGATCTGCAATTTCGTCTACTACCGCAACGACAGAACAAGCCATACAACGCTCTCCGCTACTAGCAAACGCTGCACCAACTACGCCTTGAACTGTTTTTTCAAGATCACAATCTGGCATAACAATCGCATGATTTTTCGCACCCGCCAACGCTTGAACTCGTTTTCCATTCGCTGTACCCGTTTGATATACATATCTAGCAACTGGTTCAGAACCGACAAAAGAAACAGCTTGAATGTCCCCATTCTCAAGTACACTATTTACAACCTCTTTACCACCGTGTACTAAGTTTAAGACCCCTTTAGGAAACCCTGCTTCATAAAATAACTCAACAAGTTTTGCTCCTAGTAAAGGCGTTCGTTCTGATGTTTTCAAGACAAATGTATTTCCGCAAGCAATCGCAAGTGGAAACATCCAAAGAGGAATCATCATTGGAAAATTAAACGGTGTAATCCCAGCAACCACACCTATCGGATAACGCCAAATAGAACCATCAATTCCTCCTGCAATATTTGGAAGTGCTTGTCCCATCATTAAGTTCGGTGTAGATGTAGCTAATTCCACAGCCTCAATTCCGCGTTGCACTTCGCCGCTTGCATCCTTTAACGTTTTCCCGTTCTCTAATGTAATAATTTGAGCTAACTCATCCTTATTTTCTTGTAATAGTTGTACATATTTATATAAAAGTCTTGTTCTGTTTGGAACCGGCACTTGCGACCATGTTTCATAAGCACTGTTTGCTGCCTCTACCGCCTTTTCTACATCTGCTTTTGTAGAAAGCGGAACATATGCGATTATTTGTCCAGTTGCAGGATTCGGTACGGTTTCAATCTCTGTACCAGTAGAATCTACCCATTCTCCATTAATATGATTTTTCATTTTTTTTACATCTGTAATAATCATTTTATTCTCTCCTTTTTATATGATAGGAATCTCAAATAAACAGATTAATTATTCCGAATATTTAAAGTGTATTCCTCTACTCGTTCGTCGAAATTTTTTGTTCGTTCACTTTTTTATACAGAACAGCCATATCTTTCTCTCCAAATCCCTCTTTCCCTGCTTCTTCATATAGATCTAGTAACATTTTACTAACTGGCAACTCTAGGTTATTTTCATTTGCCAAATCTAACGCAAACCCTAAGTCTTTTTTCAATAGATTGACAGTGAAACCTGGTTCGTAATTTTCGGTTGCGATAAAACTTTTATAATTACGTTCATAAATACGACTTTGCCCATAGCTAACATTTAACATATCAAACAGTTTTTCTAAATCCATGTCACTATGTTTGGCTAAACTAAGCGCTTCACTAACACCCGCTGTATAAAAACCGATGAGTAAATTATTTATGAGTTTCACCGTCGTACCACTATCGATTTTTTCACTCACATGAAAGATATTTTCTCCCAATACATCCATTACTGGTAAAGATTTCTCAAATACTTCTTTCGGACCCCCAACCATAAACGTTAGCGTTCGATTTATCGCTCCAATAACTCCACCGCTAACTGGTGCTGCTAAAAAATCAATTTCTTTACGCTTAGCTGCTTCCGCAATTTTCATATTAAGTTGCGGTGCAACTGTACTTGTATCAATTAAGATTATGCCCGGACGACTATTATTAATAAGTCCGTCTTCTCCTAAATAAACTGTTTCTACTGCACGAGACGAAGGTAAGCTTGTTAAAATCATCTCACAACTTTCCACTAATTGAGGAATAGAAAGGCCAATAATTCCTCCTGCTTGCTGAAATGAATTTTCGGCTTCTTTATTTAAATCTACTCCACACACAATGAAGTTTGCAGTGATTAAATTTTTAGACATTGGAAGACCCATATTTCCCAAACCTATGAAACCAATCTTTTTCATATCGCTTTCCTCCCTATTAAACGAAATATCGGGAACGCTTTGTAATGGCCTTCGCAATTTCTCGTTTTTTCATATATAAGTTTGTGTAAAGAGGTATAGATTGATGACGAATTCCCTCTAATAAGACTTGTCTCTTATTTTCATCTTGCTCTGCACTTGAAAGAATAGATATTGCATCAGACTCAATTTGACGATAGCCTTCTTCACAAATAACATCTGTTACTAACTGTTTTATCAGTTCTTTTTCCTCACCATTTCGCTCTAAAGCTTTTTGAGTACGGAAAAAAGCAGACTCCATCACATATAACTCTTTTAACATGTTAGCTAATATACGTAAATATTCTTGTTCTCTATCAAGATTGAGATTAGAAGAATAAGATAGCGTTTTCAAAGATTGATTCAGTAACTGTTTTGACAACTGGATATATCGGTAATTTCTTTCTACGTTTTCTTCTTTCGGTGCTTCGTTCATCAAGGATTCATTTTGTCTAAATTTCTTAAGTGCCATTTTAGCGATTGTTAAGCGGTTGATTTCATTTGTTCCTTCAAAAATACGACTAATCCTTGCATCACGATATAGGCGTTCTACTTCATATTCCTGCATATACCCATATCCACCGTGAATTTGCACCGCTTCATCGACAATTTCACCAAGCACTTCGGAACAATTTACTTTATTAATCGCACACTCCATCACATAATTTGACATCGTTTTGACAATATCATTATGTTCTTGTTCCGAAAGAAGTACGTCATCTAATGCACCTGACGTACGATACGCAGCACTTTCTGATCCATATGTAGAAATAACCATATTTGCAATTTTTTCTTGAATCATAGTAAAATCGACTAATGCCGCACCAAACTGTTTACGTTCTTTTGCATAATTTACAACTAATTGAATCGCTTGTTTTGCCGTTCCTATATTAGCAAAAGCTAATTTCAAACGTGCCATATTTAATATGTTTAAAGCAACGTGATGCCCTTTTCCAACCTCTCCTAATACATTTGTACTCGGCACCGATACATCTTCTAAAATAAGAGTTGCTGTGGAAGATCCTTTAATTCCCATCTTTTTCTCTTCTACTCCAACCGAAACACCCTTACATGTTCTTTCGATAATAAAGGCTGTCATTCCTTTATTTGTGTTTGCAAAAACGACATAAACATCAGCAAGATGAGCATTTGTAATCCATTGTTTTTCTCCGTTTAACAACCACTCTGTTCCCTCTTCACTTTGCACAGCACTTGTTTTTGCATTCAGTGCATCTGAACCGGCATTAGGTTCTGTTAACGCATAAGCACCTATCCATTCTCCTGATGCAAGTTTCGGCAAATATTTCTCTTTTTGCTCCTCAGTTCCGAAATAGACGTATGGCAATGTCCCTACTCCTGCATGGATGTTAAAAGAAACACTAAAAGCGCCTCCAAATCCCATCTTTTCTGCAACAATTCCGGACACTTTTTTTCCTAAATCCAGTCCTCCATATTCTTCTGGAACTTCTATACTGAGTAAACCTAGTTCTCCCGCTTTCTCAAACAACTTACGTGTAGCTTGATAATCATACTGTTCAATAGATTGTATATGCGGAATAACATCTTGCTTTACAAATTGTTCAGTCGTTTTTGATATAAGCTGATCCTCATCACTAAAATCTTCCGGAGTCACGATATCCCCACTCGTTTTATTGTATTGCGAAAAGAAATCATTCCATTGCAGTTTTGCTTTATTCATTCTCATCCTCCTAACTATTTCCTTCTCTCATTTGCACTCTCTGCGTCTCAATTTTTAGAAGAAACGTTCAATTGGTGACACGAAAGACATGGATAACATAGAGTGAAAAAAGAATGTAAAAAATTATTAATATAACAAAAAAGCGATGATTTCTCTTACAGCAAGCAGGTGTTTTTGCTAAAGATGTGTATCATCGCTTTTTGATATATAATTCCCACTTGACTTTCCAACACACAAGTTGCTGCCATGCCAAACAAAGAGTAACCTGCTACTTTCTTCCTCTCTTTGTTTGAACATCGCATGTGGCTGAAAAAGGCACTGACCGCTTCTACTCATGGCTAGACGCTCAGGTCCATCTAAATAGAAAAGTGGTTTATAATTTGGATTTATATATTTCGTCTATTGTCCATCAGATAAAACTGTTTTTGCAATTCCCTTATCTAACTCCTCAAAGTCATGATAAGAAATTGTTTCATATAATTCACTTCTCGTTTGCATATCAGCAAGTCCTTCTTTTTGCGATCCTTCTTCTTTTATTAGCTGAAAAATACGCTCATAAGCTTTTGCTGCTACGCGAAGAGAAGTCACTGGATATATAACCATTTGATAACCGATATTAGCAAATTCTTCGGCAGTATAGTACGGCGTTTTCCCAAATTCAGTCATATTAGCAAGTAAAGGAACCGTTACTTTTTTTGTAAATAAACGGAACTCTTCCTCTGACTGCAAAGCTTCAGGGAAAATAGCATCTGCACCAGCTTCTATGTAAGCAATTGCTCGCTCAATCGATGCATCTAATCCTTCAACTGCACGAGCATCCGTACGAGCTACAACAACCATCGATGGCGCTACTTCTTTAATAACCTTAATTTTTTGCTGCATTTCTTCAATAGAAACAAGTTTTTTACCATTTAGATGTCCGCATTTTTTAGGAAGTTGCTGATCTTCAATTTGAACAGCAGCAACATTGGCTTCCATCATTTCTACTGCAGTTCTTGCTACATTTAACACGCCGCCAAATCCCGTATCAATATCGACAAGAAGAGGTAAATCTGTTGCTCTAACAAGATCCTTTGCTCTTTCAGCCACTTCAGTAGAAGTTACAATACCTAAATCCGGTAAACCCTTACTTGCTGTATAAGCAGCTCCTGATAAGTAAAGAGCTGAAAATCCAGCATTTTTTGCAACAAGAGCAGCCATCGCATCATGTGCACCAGGAATTTGCAAGATTTCAGGTGCTCCTACTAAAGTTCGGAATCGATTGGCAAGTTCTTCTTGTGTTGACTGTTTATTTACAACCCAAGCCATCCTTATCCCCCCTATGTTTAAATTAAGAAAAGATCTACAAATTCATTTACATTCATATTTTCTAGTTTTTCTTCATTCAAACAAGCCTCATGAATTTTTTCTTGTTGTTTATTAGAATAATGAACAGCCATATTTGCAGAGAACTTTTGAACAACCTTTGGAATCGCTTCGTCTCTACGGAAACGGTGACCTAATGGATATTCACATTCTACATTTTCTGTTACAGTACCATCTTTAAAATGAATTTGAACAGCGTTGGCGATTGAGCGCTTGTTCGGATCAAGGTAATCTAAACTGTATTGTTTATTTTCAACAACAACCATCTTATTTCGTAATTCATCGACGCGAGGGTCAAAAGCTACTTCATCTTCATAATCATCTGCAACAATGTCACCATTTAATAAACCGATTGCAGTAATGTATTGCAAGCAATGATCGCGGTCAGCTGGGTTATTTAATGGCCCCTCTTTATCAATAATACGAACTGCTGATTCATGTGTCGTGATTGTAATACGGTCAATCTCATCTAATCGTTCTTTCACTTCTGGATGTAATTTCACTGCACATTCTGCAGCTGTTTGAGCATGGAATTCTGCTGGATATGATACTTTAAACAACACATTTTCCATTACATAAGAATCTAAAGGTCTTGCTAATTTTAGTTCTTGCTTGTTAAACAATACATCTTGGAACCCCCACCCTGGTGCAGTTAATGCTGTTGGGTAACCCATTTCACCTTTTAATGCAGTAAGCGCAAGATGAACACCACGACTTGTTGCATCCCCAGCTGCCCATGACTTACGTGAACCTGTATTTGGAGCATGACGATATGTACGAAGACTAGAGTTATCAATCCATGCATGAGACAATGCATTAAAGATTTCTTCACGTGTGCCACCAAGCATTTTCGTAACAACTGCTGTTGTCGCTACTTTTACGTATAACACATGGTCAAGGCCAACGCGGTTTAAACTATTTTCTAATGCAAGTACACCTTGGATTTCATGTGCTTTAATCATCATTTCAAGTACATCTTTTACCTTTAATGGTTCTTTTCCTTCTGCAATACGAACGCGGCTCACATAATCTGCAACAGCTAAAATGCCGCCTAAATTATCAGATGGATGTCCCCATTCTGCCGCAAGCCACGTATCGTTATAATCTAGCCATCGAATCATACATCCGATATTAAAGGCACCGCGTACTGGATCAAGCACAAATGATGTTCCCGGCACACGTGTACCATTTGGCACAACAGTTCCTGGTACGACAGGTCCTAATAATTTCGTACACTCTGGATATTGCAGTGCTAAAATCCCACATCCAAGCGTATCTAGTAGTACATAGCGTGCTGTACTCAATGCTTCTGAACTTGTAATCTCTTTATTTAATACATAATCCGTAATCTCTTCTAAAATTGCATCTTTTTGTTTAATTTCATTTGTTTTAATCACGCTATCCTTTCCTTTCCATCGTAAATTCGTTATTATTAAGAATGAGTGTCGGTCAAACACTCACCTGGCGGGCGGCCCTAACAACTCCCCAGTTGTTTTTATTTGCTAAGCACATGTCGCTCGCCAATATAATTTACACGTGGACGGAACAATCGATTATTTGTATGTTGCTCAATCACATGTGCACATAAGCCTACCGTTCTTGAACTGAAAAAGATTGGTGTATATAGTTGAATTGGAATCCCTAACATCCAATAAACTGGAGCAGCATAATAATCTAGGTTTGGATAGATTCCTTTTTCCTTCTCCATAATCTTTTCTCCAGCTTCACACATTTCATATAATGTATAATCGCCCTTCACATCACACAACTGTTTTAGTGCTTCTTTCATCATAAGCGCCCTTGGATCTATCTTCTTCATGTAGACGCGATGGCCAAATCCCATGATTTTTTCTTTGTTATGCAGCTTCTTTTGCAGTAATTCTTCAAATTTCTCGGTAGTACCTGCTTCAAGAAGCATATACATCACTGCCTCATTTGCGCCTCCGTGTAAATTACCTTTTAAAGAAGCAACCGCTCCGGTTAAGGCACCATACAAATCTGATTGTGTCGACGCAATTACTCTTGCTGTAAAAGTAGAGTTAGGCATCTCGTGTTCACTATAAAGAACAAGTGATCGATCAAATATTTTTTCTTCTAATTCAGAAGGCTTCTTGCCCGTAAGCATATGGAAAAAATTTGAACTATAAGATAACTCTTTAAGCGGTTCAATCGGCTCTTCATTATTTAAAATTCGATAGCTATTCGCTACTATATTCGGAACCTTACTTAACAATTTATAAGCACGCTTTTTATTTACATCTAATGAGCGATCATCAATTTCATTATCATAACCAGATAGCGCCGAAATTCCTGTACGTAATCCATCCATTGGATGCGTTTGTTTTGGCAATGCTTTTAAAACATCAAAAACGCCACTTGGAACCTCATATTCAGACTTTAATGTTTCTTCCAATGCCGCTTTCTCATCTAAATTCGGAAGTCTCTCCTCTAATAAAAGATGAACAATATCTAAATAGCTTTTCGTTTTCGATAATTCAATTAGATCATACCCTTGAATAACGATTTCCCCTTTTACCGTATCAAGAAAAGAAATCTTCGTCTCGGCTGCAATTATCCCTTCAAGTCCTGGAAAAAAATTTTTTTCAGCTCCCATTTTGTCTTCCTCCAATCCAAATAGATCTTCGTTTACACTTCTGTAAGCCTTTCCAAGATTGCACAAATATATAAATCCAAGTTGACAAGTCACCGCCATGCCAAGCAAAAAGGAACTGATCCCTTCTACGCATAAATAAACGCTCAGGGCACCTAAAAAGAAAATGGCTTATGTCAGGTTTTTCATTTGGATATATATTTCCTCAACATTCTCTACTTGTAAAGAATTAGAGGAAAGCAGCATACAAGGTTTTTCTATGTTTAGATTGTACAAAATAGTACTTCGAAAAGAATTGAGAAAGTAAGAAAATGTTCCAAACAAAGAATCTCTCATAAGCTTCATTTTTGCTAATGATTACGACTATAAAAAATATCTTTCAAAGACACTGTTACTATCACTTATCTGAGTAAATTAGCACCTTCTCCCCACGCAGACTTTGACATGCAAAACAAACGATTTATCTTCGACCGTTTTACACTCATTTTATCTTCTATTCAAATATATCAGACTCTTTAGAAAATTACAATTTATTTTGTTTTCTTTATCTTTGGATATATTAATGTAAGTTGACTTTCCAACACACAAGTCGTCGTCACACCAATCAAAAAGGAGCTTCCTACTTTCTTCCGCTCTTTGTTTAAACATCGTATGTGGCAAACGCTTCTACTCATGACCAGTCGCTCTGGGCCATCTAAAAAGAAAAGGAGTTTATATCAGATTTTTAATTTCAATTTATATACGGTTTATTTTTTTTCATTATAATTTCTCATAAAAAAAGAATAGCAATACGCTATCCATTTTATATACATTCATTTTGATTTACTAACATACAAATCTTTGCTACGGAGGATACAACATGACTGCTAATCACTTTCTCCCTTTGTTTTTAAAACCTTGCATGTGGCAGAAAAAGGACCCGACCGCTTCTATACATGGCCTGATGCTTTCGTCCATCTAAAAAGAAATGGCTTTTTTATGCCATTGTTTCAAGTTGGATTTATATATAGTAATTTATTTCAACCAAGATCCAACAATCGGATATTGAAAAGGTCGATCATTCAACGCACGAACAATACCAATAATTGGAGTAATTAAAGCCATTAGGCCAAAAATAATTAAAAATGGAATTCCAATTAATACCCAAGAGAAAAATGCTGAAATACCAATTAATACACCTATGACAAAGTGAAATATGACTGCTTGTAATGACAAACTTTTAATTTCTCGATCTGAACTCACAAGAAATATTATAAAAGGAACTAATACTGGCGCAAACCAAGTACTAGCATGAATGAATATTTTCAGTCCTTTATACTCCATTTAAAAATCACTCCCTTTTTCTTTATTTTTTCTTTGTTATGTAATATTTTATGCAAAATCAAAAGCTTTGTACATGAGGCTCGAGGCTGATTTGCACTCATTCAAAAGTTTCACTTATTTAGGCATTCGACACTTCTTGCTCTTTTTTTAATAAGGTAAGGTTATAATCATGAAATTTTTTCATTGTTTTTGGAAAACCATATTTTTTTATAAGATCGTATGTTTCTTCTTGTTTGTCTTCTAATAGTAACTGTTTAACTTGTAAAATATAATTAACTGACTCGGATATTCTCCTTTTCATCTCTAATTTATCTTTTGTAAACTCTCCATGCCCTGGTATTAGGAGGCGAATATCATATTTTTCTATAATAGATTCAAATTTTTTCAAAGTGGATAAATAGTCATCACTGTTATGATAAATATAAGGAAACTCTACATTTGATAAGTAGTCCCCAGCTATTACGATACCGAATGGCTCGAGAACTGTAATAATGCCATCTTCAGTATGACCTGGGGCTTGATAAAAATGAAGTTTCATGCTTCCTAATTCTAATTCCTCATATTCTTTACTAATAGAAATATCTACATTAGGAAACTTTATTTCATACTCTCTCGTTATGTAATAAGAATCGTCAAAATCTTGAATACTATTGATAATTGATTGCTTATCCGGGCAATCTTTTAATTTTTCACTTGCGATTACTTTCGCATACGAAAACGCACCATAACCTAAAATATGATCAAAATCAGAATGTGTAAAAAGTAAGTAAACGTTTTTACCTTTTTTATTGTTATAAACATAGTTCTGAATCTCATTTACTTCATTCGGTAGCCAAGTCGGATCAATTACTAATACCAGTTCATCAGTTTCAACAACAACTGAGTTTGTTTGATAAATTGCACTTTGAAAGATCGTTATGTCATTATCTTTATACTGAATCATAACCTTATGCCTCCATTTTAGATTTCCCCCATTCTTTGAAAAGATGTAGGTACAAATCTCTAAAACCAAAAAGGGAACTTTTTACAAAAACTATACAAAAAGAATATCATTCTTTTTGTTTGTAGACTATGAGATTTTTTATAATATTTATCTTGTTTTATATTCCACACTATAGATACGATACTTTTAAATACGTCTCATCACACCATGTTTTTGAATTGAAATCTTCAGCGATAATGTGGTAACTTCCCTCATTTTGACACTCAATCCAAACGCCATAACCAGATAATACTTCTTTAATTTTTTCAATATATCTACATCCCATTCAATAGAATCGTAATTTACTAAATGAATGCACTAAATACCAAGGCCTATTGATCATTCTAACCGATTAAAAATTGTTCACATTTTATCCAAATATTCGAACAATGAATATTTATTCCTTTTCTGCATAAAAAATTTTCCTTTTCGCATAGGAAAAACTTTTAATTTTTGACAAATTACTAATCAATGATTTATTATACAAATTTCGAGAAAAATGTAGATTTTTACAAAATTTTGTCTTTTCATATATATTTACAGCCCATATACACTCCATATAGACTGTTAGTTGTAAGAACAATCTTACCAAAAATTAGAAAAGGAGCAAAAAGAAAATGAAAAATTTCGCAAAGATTACCTTAGCAACATTCATTGGATTTTGTGGTATTGGTGCTTTTTCACAAACGGAGAGTGTAAACGCAGCAGGATTAGATAACACTTCTCAAGCTTCTTTGAATGTAAATACTTCAACTGTCACCAACAATCAATCCATTATACCTGAACCAAAAACAATTGAGCACCATCATGTAAAGTATGAAAAAAGAAATTATCAATCTGTTGAAAATGTCCCTAAAAAAATCTATTACTCTTCAGAAGGATTTAAAGGATTTGTTTCCGCAGTGACTATTATGGATGCTGGAGACTATTTCCTCGTTTGTTATTCTGGCACTGTCATTCGCTGTTAAATTGAAAGTAGCATATAATATAAAAAATCTGGTTACTATATAATAAAAAAAAGCCAAAAAATCAATTGATTTCATGGCTTATCAAATACTTTCCCATAGTTAATTATACAATAGAAAGAATTTTCTTTCAATTAAAAGACACTTATGTAGTGTCTTTTTTTATAAAAAATAAAAAACTTAGTGCAACCAAAGATCCAAAAGTTCGATAATTTGTCATATATACATGTAAAGATAAAATGAAATATATGGTATAATTCTTCGTGAGGAGCACGTGTTATATGTATTATGTACCTTGTAGAAAGCTCTAACTGTAGGTTGGGGGGGCTCTATTTGCCATCCACATACATATTTCTATTTTAAAAATTCATTTTACAATTAATATATTTTAACTATAGGGGTGATTACTATAAATAAAATCGATAGCTTTTTCGAATCAGCATTAAGTACATGCAAGACATTACAATTAAGTTTAATCCCAAATATACCTGGAAAAGAAGAAACTGTACCTCATAAGCTAGTTTCTTATAATTTAAAAGAAATTGTTACTGGGTATCTATTAGAATTGCACTTAGAAAATATGGAAACAAATGAACAATATATTTTTACATACAATGATATTCAAAAAATCGAATATCATGGTGGATCTACACATCGAAATCAAAAATATTATATATACTCTTTAAATAAACGCTTATATATTACACAGCATAGCAATGAACTACTTGACGGTAGAAAGCTAGATGTTTCATATGATGATAATTGTTATATTGATATATATAGGATTACTATTTTTAAATGAAATTATAATTATTCACAACATAAAGATCTAGTATGTTTTTCAAAATATATACTAGATCTTTTTATCTATAGAAATCGTTTTCTGATTAGATACATCAATTATTTATTTTTTCACTCTAGATTCAACAACATTGTTTTTCCTTAAAGTATTTTTTTGCTAGCTTCTCTTTTTAATACATCTTCCGCAAACCGTAACTGCTGCCCTATATACAAATTATTTTCATTTCCACCTGTTGCAAGTCAGACGCCAACACGTTGATTAATATCCTGTAATGACTGTAAAGGTAATTGCGATTTTATTTACTCTAGGTTTGTCATTACTCACTTCCCTCTTCACATAACGTACAAAGTTCGAAAGAATTTCATGAACCAAAAACTCCTTCAGGCAAACGATGAATTGTCATTCCTAAAATTGCATTACAAGATCTAGAAAAACAACTTAATCGAGTTAATACAGACAAAGAACGTTACAAAAGTGAACATAATGGCTTTGACTTGGTTTCCCTAATTTTGACAGTAATCCTTTCAATTTCAAAAGTTTGACACAGCTATGGAAAAAGCTTATAAAGAAAAGTGGAGTCCCTGATATTCGCTTTCATGATCTTCGGCATACACATGCTACTTTACTACTAAAACAGGGTATTCATCCGAAGATTGTGAGTGAACGTTTAGGACATAAAAGAATAGGCATCACATTGGATACCTATTCTCATGTTGTACCAGGTCTCCAAGAAAAAGCTGTAGAAGATTTTGCAAACAATCTATTTCAAAAACGCTAATGTTTGCAAATAAGGATTTTGCATAAAAATACTAGCAAATCCATCCGACATTGAAAGGAGTCAAAAACATGAAAGAAATCAAGTCTGACAAGGAGTTTCGCGATCTTATCGCAAAAGAAAATCCAGTAGTAATTAAGTTCTTCACAACATGGTGCCCAGATTGTGTACGCATGGACAACTTTATCGAAGATGTAATGGAAGAGTTCAATAAATTCGAGTGGTATTCCATTAATAAAGATGAATTTCCAAGCATTGCGGAAGAATATCAAGTAATGGGAATTCCAAGTTTATTAGTGTATCAAAACGGTGAAAAACTTGGTCATTTACATAGTGCAAATGCAAAAACAGAAGAGCAAGTCACTGAGTTTTTAGAAGTATATTAATATAAACAACTTAAAGCACTTAGATGCATATCTAAGTGCTTTTTTGTCTTTTTTGCCCTTACGAAACAATGTTCTCCCTTACTTAAAATGCTAAAAGTACACAACAATGTTTGTATAGACCCACACGACTTTCGTTTGATACGCTTATATATAAATCCACCTTGAATTCCAATACACAAGTCGCCGCCATGCCAAGCAAAAGTAACCTGCTACTTTCTTTTCTCTTTATTTGAACATCGCATGTGGCACGCTTCTACGCATGGCCAGACGCTCTTGACCATCTAGAAAAAGGGATTTATGTCAGGGTTTTTATTTTGATTTATATATATAATCTTTGAGAGAAAGGTGAGTGGTTAGTATGGAATCACTTTCCAACAAAGCTGCTGATAAAGGGGCAATGCTAAGCATTGTTGCCTATATATTTTTATCAACTGTTAAAATTGTAATAAGCTACATAGCTGTTTCTAGTGCATTGCGCGCAGATGGTCTTAATAATTTGACCGATATTGGTGCATCACTTGCTGTATTAATTGGATTGAAAATTTCTCGTAAACCCCGCGATTCGGATCACCCATATGGTCACTTACGAGCGGAACAAATCGCTTCACTCATTTCATCCTTTATTATGATGACTGTCGGACTTGAAGTTATCGTAAATGCAGCTCAATCCTTTTTCAAGGAAGAACAGACGACCCCTAATTTAATTGGAGCTTGGGTTGCTTTGTTTTGCGCTGTTATTATGTATAGCGTGTATGTATATAATCGTAAAATTGCCAAGGAAACAAAAAGTAAAGCACTAGAAGCGGCCGCAAAAGATAATTTATCTGATGTTCTCGTAAGTATTGGAACCGTTATTGGTATTTTTGGTTCACAGTTTCAATTACCTCTACTTGACCCAATTGTAGCACTTATCGTCGGTATCATTATTTGTAAAACAGCATGGGATATTTTCAAAGAAGCGTCGCATTTGTTAACAGATGGCATTGATCCAGATAAAATGAAGGAATATGCCGAAACAGTTAAAAGCATTGCAGGAGTTGAACACATTGTTGATATTCGAGCACGTATGTACGGGAATCAAACATATGTTGATATTACTATCGAAGTAGACGCACACATGGATGTAAGTGAAAGTCATCGTATTACTGATGAAATTGAGGAAAAATTGCAATATAAACACAATATTTGGTACACGCATATTCATGTAGAACCACTGCAAAAAGAACCTATGCTCACATAGGTTCTTTTTATGGAAAATTAATTGATAGAAATTAACCCATAACAAACCATTGGTTAGCTTGATACAGAAGATTTATTGTCGGCTACATGTGGGGAAAATGTTTGATGAAACATGATACATAAAATAAGCCAACTACCACCAGCAGCCCAGCCCGCTAAAATATCAGAAGGATAATGTACCCCTAAATATATACGACTAATAGAGATGGAAAAGATGAGAAAACAGGCAATTACAATCAGCAATAACTTTTGATACAATTGCAGGCGATGTTCAGTAATTGTAATGTATGCGATAAACCCAAGAAATGCAACAGCATTCATCGCATGTCCGCTTGGAAAACTGTAACCTGTCGCCGTAACAAGTTGTGATATATCGGGCCTTGGTCGTTCATACCATACCTTTAATATGTAGTTCAAATAGCGTGAACCATAAAAATTAATCATTAACAAAATTGCTGTCATGTATCGTCTTCGAATTAAGAAATACATAAACAGGATAAACATTACAGGAAAATATACCTTTTTTGAGCCAATGTAAGACATCCATACAAAATAAGCAGTAAAATATTCGTTACGGAAGCTTTGTATATAATGACTTATTACATGATCAAATTGATCGATACAAGATGTTTCATAAGAAAAAGATAGTACGACAAAACAAACAAGT
Source organism: Bacillus cytotoxicus (assembly GCF_023715645.1). Classification (GTDB taxonomy): domain Bacteria; phylum Bacillota; class Bacilli; order Bacillales; family Bacillaceae_G; genus Bacillus_A; species Bacillus_A cytotoxicus_A. The sequence goes on from NZ_JAMBOP010000023.1 coordinate 46,784, forward strand.
AAAACAATAAGTAGCATATATAAATGTCGATATCCCTTCATCTGCATAACCTCACTATACAAAAATGGAGCGGGTGTTTTATTTTCCCTCTCCATTTCTTTTTTATGCATGAATCATCAAGAAATATAACTGTTAATTTTTTGCTGCATTGTTGGAATGTCCTCACGCTTCACTGTGAAACGTAAAACTTTTTCATCCATATCTAAAGCTTCAGATAATAGTCCAGCAATCCCTCTTGCTTTTCGATCTACTTCCATCACAATTTCTAAATTATCATACGAACGCGGGATGATCAGAAGTTCTAATTCATCGAGCTTTCCATAATATTGTCCGGATACAGGAACAAATTCAAACTCTTGCGCGAATGGGGCATGACCACGCAAACGGTATGGAAGTTCTTCACATTCCGCTTGACGAAGACGAAATCCGAGATTTTGGACTGCCTCTAATACACTTTTTAATAACAAGTTTGGTAGTACTTGAATGTAATCCCGGTCACTTGGGTCAATGCTACATTTAATATCTAAACCAGTTTGCACCCAAACGGTTTTCATTCCAAATGTTAACGGTGCTTCAATCGGCATTAAGAATGCAAATGGAATTTCTCGTTTTTCATTTACCCCGATTGTTATAGGAGTTGTTAAACGAACTTTTTTCAAATCATATGTTGAACTTATTTTCTTGTCGTCTACTTCACGAATATATGTCGTAGACAACGTTAAATAAATGCTATCAATTTCTTGTGCTACTGATCCGCCAGTAATATGTACAACCCCTGTAATTTCTTCACCGATAAGCCATTCTTCTTGTGTTAACACAGTGTCAACTTTTGCACTGCCAATACCAACGCTCGCTAAAAACTTTTCGAACATGTATCTCCCACCCTTTCTATTATACAGCGTACATCTTCTAGTAGTTCTTGTACATTTTCATAATATGGCTCTTTCATTTGTAGCATCCGCATAATTACGTCACTACTATTTGTTGATAATGTTAATTCTTCGTACCAAGGCCGTTCTTCTTTTGAAGATTCGTAACTAGAATACAGCAAAAACAAAGCAAAATGCCCAAGAGCATAAAAATCACTACGATAATGGATTTCGCGCATATGCGCTTGTTCCCCTTTATAAGATTGAGCCCTCTCATCATTTTCACCAATAAAGCGAGCTAATCCAAAATCAATGATAGATATTTCATCATTATTCATTAAAATATTCGGAATTCGCAAATCGCGATGTACAATACCTTGACTATGAAAATAAGAAACAACATGAAGCACTTTATATAAAATAAGAAAAACTTCTTTCTCTGTATACATTTCTCTATATTCAAAAATAAAATCTTCAAAAGTCTTGCCGTGCATTTCTTCCATTACAAAAAAAGATCCTTTTTTCCATGTAAAACTATGAAAGAAACGAGGAATTGCATGGTGCTCTAACTGTTGTAAAATCGCTTGCTCATATGTAAACGATTTCCTACCTGATGCATAGCGCTGTTTACTTTTTCGAAGTTGCTTTAATACCCTATCCTCACCAGATGACAGATCAATAACAAGATACGTAAAACCATAACTTCCCATACCGAGAATACGATGAATTTGATACCGCTGTGCAACAACAGTATCGATAGACAGCGGTCGATCAATCCACGCCAATACTTTTTGAAAATTCATCAACTACTAGAGAAAAAGCTGCGACTTTTATGTTTTCTTTTATAATGATGATGTCCATACCCATGAGATGGATGATGCTTATGATGATCACTGCTAGAATACGAGCGATGTCGATGTCGATAATCGCTACTGGAGGAAGAGCGGTGCTTATGTTTATTCCCAAACAAAGAATCAATAATTTTTTTGAACATTACTTCACCCCTTTAGAAAATTCTCTCTTTTATTATACCAAATACAACATGAGGCAGTGCTATAAGTTTTTTTATGTATACGATGCAAAAAACGACGAGTCTATCCCGCCGTTACTTTCCTTCATCATCTTCGTCAAATACTTCATCAATCATACATTTCTCTAATAAATAATCGAATGCAATATCTGCAAGATCTTCAATTTCTTCGTGCTTTGGTACATAGCCTCTCACAATTAATTGCTCATAAAAAAATTCCGCAATTTCTTCCGTATCAATCACGACTTCTATTTCCTTCATGAGCATCACCCCTTTAATTCTGTTTTATGAAGAAAAATAAAAATTATGTATAACAATAGAAAACATTTTTCTTTTTTTGCTAGATATATAGGTTATATAAAAAAAGGTTGTGCATAAGATGTAGTACAAGCAATATAAAGGAGGAAAACACAATGGAATATAAACAAGAAATCATACATACAGAAGACAGTTTCGTACATGAAGATGTATGGGTGGACAAGCTAGTTTCTATATTTATTATCTTTTTAACAATTGTAGGCATACCATATACAACTTATATTTTCTTTCAATTCCTTCTCTCTTTTTAAGTTATTTTTTCTCGGATAATTTGATTAAATAATTACGTACAACCTCCATCACAATTTTATATTCTTCATCTTGAAATGTTTCATACAATGTTCTGTAATCATTAAAAATATCTAGTAAACCATCAATAATCTCTTTTCGATTCGTTTTTATACTTACTTTTTTCGAATTATTTATAGATTTTAATTTCCCTAAATCAAGCTTATTCATGCCTGCCTTATCTTGTTTCATTTTCTTTAAAATAACATTTGCTGTTTGTGCATTCACAATAAGTGTCAAATCTGATTCATCCGCTTCTAGCCACTCACCATCTGTAATACGAGATAATTCATAAATTGTATCTTCCCAAGCATCATTTTTATAACGCCATACTTCCGTCCGATAGCCAACAACACGAAATACATCTTTTTCATAACCTGTTACTTGAACGAGATCACCAAAAGTAAATTTATAACGAAGTTCTATCCACTCTGATTCGCCATCTTTCATTTCTTGGTCTGTCACAAGCTGCAGTGTATTTTCTACGTAAAATCCATCGTGATTATTTACTTCATATACATAAACACCATCGAGAATTTTTATATTTGTAATTTTACCAACTGTACCATATAACGTAATCACGACTATATCTCCTATATTATATTTGGGTTGCTTTTTTCTCGTCATGTCTCTCTCTCCTTTTGAAGTCGTGATTTTAAGTATGTGACGATAACAGTATATGCGACCCACTCCGAAAACGCTTATCACATGAGGTTGTATACTTGAATATTTTTCATAAAAAAATACACTCCACTATCGGAGTGTACATCATACAAATTGAAAAATGATTCGTAGTAAAACGGTCTACAAATAGTCGTTTCACTCTACCGCTCTTGCATATATAATTCCCAGGCACGATCAAAAATGCTCATGCTTTCTAATGAACCACTTAACTCTAGGTATGAACTAATTTCATCATAATCCTCAGATTGCTTTGGAAAACTATGATCTTCATACATAATTTCTGCCAAGTCGCATAGTTCACTTTTTAATAAAGAAGCACGGTGCTTCATCATATAATGATAAAATGACTTTTTCAACAATATTCCCTACCTTTCTAACTTGGCTACATTATACAAGGCAAACAAGAAAAAAACCAGCATAAAAAATGCTGGTTAAAAATCAAAGTAATTTCTCTTTAATAAACGTGGGCGCTCCATGAGCTCTGTAAATTTAATTTGTTTTGGCAAGTCTTTTGTAAAAATTAAAAAGAGTTGATCTTCAATTTCTTTCACAGTAGCATCTGATTGATAATTCATTCCGCAATTTGGACATGCGATACAAGGTGTTTCTTCAATTGTCACTGTTTGTGTTCCATCTGGTAATTCCCAATATACAGTGTTTGCGCTTTCAATTGCTTCTTCACCTTCACACCACATACATCTCATACTGCATCTCCCTCAGTTTTTGTACTCTCATCTAATTTGGACATTTGTGATTGATATTTTTTATCTTTCAATTGGTCACGCTTTTCACGTTGATCTTTTAATGAAGCATGTGTTGTATTTGTTTCATAATCTTTGCGGCGATTCATACGCTGTAAGCCTTCTGGTACAAGGTTAAATTTCTTATCGCTCATCAATGCTGCTACACCAACATCAGAGCGCTTTTCTTCGTAATTCGGATAAATTTCTTTGAAATACCCTTCTGCTCTGCCTGCTACATAATTTTCTGGTTCTGGATACGTTGTGATAACACCCTCAAAGTTACGAAGAACAACTTTGTCAGCACTTTGTGAAATAATGTAGTTTGGCTGAACAGCAATTTTACCACCACCGCCCGGTGCATCAACAACAAATGTTGGTACTGCATAACCAGATGTATGTCCACGTAATCCTTCAATAATTTCAAGACCTTTTGATACTGGCGCACGGAAATGGCCAATTCCTTCTGATAAGTCACATTGATAAATATAGTATGGACGTACACGAATTTTTACTAAATCATGCATCAGTTTTTTCATAATTGGTACGCTATCATTAATACCTGCTAAAATAACAGCTTGGTTTCCAAGCGGTACACCTGCATTCGCCAGCATTTCACAAGCAAGTTTAGATTCTTCTGTAATTTCAATAGACGTGTTAAAATGCGTATTTAACCAAACTGGATGATACTTCTTAATAATATTGCAAAGATTTTCCGTAATACGCTGCGGAAATACAACAGGAGCTCTTGTTCCGATACGGATAATTTCTACATGCGGAATTGCACGTAAATTCTTTAAGATATACTCTAAAATGTTATCGTTAATTAGAAGTCCGTCACCACCGGAGATTAATACGTCACGAACTTGCGGTGTTTCACGAATATAAGCAATCGCTGCGTCTAATTGTTTCTTTGGAACACCCATTCCAATTTGTCCACTAAAACGACGACGTGTACAATAGCGACAATACATAGAACATTGATTTGTTACTAAGAAAAGAACACGGTCTGGATAACGATGTGTTAACCCTGGAACTGGTGAATCTTCATCTTCATGAAGCGGATCTTCTAAATCATACTTTGTTTTATATAATTCCTCTGAAATCGGTACAGATTGCATACGAATTGGACAACGCGGATCATCCGGATTCATTAAGGATGCATAGTACGGTGTAATATTTAATGGGATTGTTTTTGTTGAAATTTTAACACCTTCTTCTTCTTCCGGTGTTAAATGAATGACTTTCTTTAAATCATCTAATGTTTTAATTGTATTTGTTAACTGCCAAATCCAATCGTTCCATTGCTCATCAGTAACATCTTTCCATAGTTCAATCTCTTTCCAATGACGGTTTGGTTTATATACGTCGTGTAACATTGCTATTCCCCCTTTTTCAAACACTCACTCATTATTAAAGCAATAATCATGCCAACTTTAACGGTTACATCTAGATTTTGATTCACTACTATTCATGCAATCTTTGCTATTACAAGCTTCTTTACTAGAAAAATATTGTTTTATACGAAAATAAAATAAAAATACCCTAATTAAAAAACAGAATTTTCTATACTTTTATATATGTAATTGCTCATTTATTGGTGCTAACGCACAAAACATGCCAATTATTCGGCATATTTTGCATATTTATTTAATTTATACTGCAACGTTTGTCTTGGAATACATAACAACTTTGCGGCTTGTAAAACATTCCCTTTTGCTTCTAACATTGCTTGTTCAATCAATTCTTTTTCCGTTTGATGTAGCGCTTCTCGAAGTGGTACTATCGACTTTTTCTGCAGATGCGGTGTTTGTCGAAACGAACGTGGAAAACATGATAACGTTAGCACTTTTCCTTCTGCTACAATGACCGCATGTTCAATCATGTGCTTTAATTCACGTACATTACCTGGCCAATTGTATTGTAGTAAGTGCTGCTTTGCATCTTCATCTATTCTAATTACATTCTTTTTATATTCCTTGTTATAGGCCTTCAAAAAGTGCGGAACTAACAATAAAATATCTTCCTTTCGCTCACGAACCGGCGGAATAAATAAGGAAAACACATTTAATCGATAATATAAATCTGTACGAATTTTATTTTCACGAAGGCACTCATCTGGAGGTTGATTCATCGCTGTAATGACACGCACATCAACTTTTCTTGTTTTATTATCACCGATGCGGCGAATAACACCATCTTCTAATACACGAAGCATTTTTGCTTGTAAATCTAACGGCATCGAATTCAGTTCATCTAAAAATAATGTACCACCGTCCGCAAGTTCAAATAAGCCGACTCGTTCTATTGCACCTGTATAGCTTCCTTTTGTTGTTCCAAATAGTAAACTTTCAAGTAATGATTCTGGCAAAGCAGCACAGTTTTGAGCGATAAACGGATTATTTCTTCTTTTCGATGCTTCGTGTATCGCTTGTACAAATAACTCTTTTCCTGTCCCTGTTTCACCATAAATCAGTACGTTCGCATTAGTAGTTGCAACCTTTTGTGCCAGCTGTTTCGTCTGTAAAAAGCGCAAATCATTCGTTATAATCGTATCGAATGCTACGTGTCTGTATGGTGATTTTTTCAATGATGACCGCTTCATTTTCGACTGCAAGTCAGCAATTTTTTCCGTTAACTGCTGAATAGTAGAATAATCTTTTGCAATTTCAACAGCGCCAGCTATGCGTCCTTCTATAAAAATAGGAAGCGTTGTATTCACCGTGTATACATCTTCTCCCCTTTGATTTTGATATCGCTGCACTTGGTGTAAGATTGGCTTTTTCATTTGCAATACCTTTAACAGTGTACTCGTTTCCGGCGTTAACGAGGGAAATGCTTCTAATAAATATTTACCGAGTACATCTTCTACGTTCGATCCATCATGTTTTGCTGCTACTGTGTTATAAAAAATCGTAACCCCATTTTCATCTACTGCATGAATAGCTTCATCAATGCTACTTAAAATTGCTTCAATCACTTCTTGTGTTGAAATCGCCAGCAACGTACTTCCCTCCTTCGCTCAAAAACCAGCAATTATGTGCCAAATTTTGAGCACCTACTACTAAAATGAAACTCCCATCAGCGAAGATTTTTTCTCCTACGCTTATGGAAGTTAAATAAACTAATTCTTTATGAATTATGATTTACTACATATGTGATAAGTCCTTTACCCAAACGTTCATATCCTCTAACTTATCGAAAATATAACAGTTATTCGCCAGTCGCCCTGTATACGTATAACCAAGTTGATAAAAGGCTGCGTTCATACCAAATGAAAGTGCCCGTGCGATTGTATAAGAATAAAAAATACCTTTCTCTTGCAGTTCCTCTTCTAACTTCATCAGTAAACTTTTCATAAAACCGTGTTTTCGATACTCAGGTAAAGTTGCACAATTTGTTAATTCTGCATTACCTTCTCTTACGTTTATTTCTGCTGAAGCAGTGCTTATAATCTTGCCTTCCGTTTCATACACGTAATAAATTATATCTTCCTTCATCGTTTTCACAATATAATCGACTTCATTTAAAGGTGTTGGATAAATCTCAAATACTTTTCCAAATACATCCGCAAGCTGCTTTGCATCTTCTTCTGTCGCTTTTCGTAATATAAACTGTTCTGGTATTTCTTTTTCTATTACTTTCTTCGCAATTACACCACTTAATATTTCATCTTCCTTTACCCACTGCACGCTATTACGGCGCTCATCATCCCGATATTTCACCATAAAATATGCATCATGCCCTTGGAAGTATTGCGGAATACTTGCTTCTAACATAAAGCCAAGAGAGAGCCAATCAGGAATATGCTCCCCCTTTCCTTTTATAATTAATTTCGTGAAAGAATGAGAGTTTGCAAGCTCTTCAACTCTACGCATTACATGTTCAACATTTCCCTTATAATGATCAACTCGAATACGTTTATTAAAATAATCTAACGTGCCTTCTACAGTATAATTCTTTGTCTGTTCTACAAATTCTTCGTAATATTTCATTTGTCCACCTCGCACCAATCCAGCAGTGTACATGCAATAACCTTTGCTGCTGCAATCATTTTATCAATTTCAATATATTCATTTGGATAATGTGCGACTTTCGTTTCACCTGGACCAAATACGATCGTTGGAATATTTGCAATTTGTGTAAATAACCCTCCATCTGTTCCCCACGGTGATGCCTCAATAATTGGCTCTGTACCTTCAATATGTACAAAATTATCTTTTAGCGTCGTAATAAGCGAATGTTTTTCATCTAATTCCCCCGGAACCCACCGTGCGCCAAACCATTCTACTTCTACTGGATGTTCTGCAAACCATAGATCTACCTGAGCTAACTGTCCTATCCAATTTTCAAATTCTATTTTTGCATCTTCCATACTCTCATTTGGCGCTACACCATATCTTCCTTCTAAAGTAAGAAAATCGGGTACAGAACTTGGCCAACTGCCACCTTCAATTTTCCCGATATTAATCGGAATCGGAATCGGAATTCCTTTATATAACGGATCTGTAATCCGTTCATTTCGTTTTTCTTCTAGCTTCTTCATATGCTTCACAACAAGCATACTTTTTTCAATAGCGCTTACACCTTCATAACGTGTCCCACCATGCGCAGCTTTCCCTTTTACGAATAAACGAAACCACATTGAACCTTGTTGTTTCGTAAAAAACTTCATATTCGTTGGCTCTGGAATAATTACGCCATCTGCCTCGTAACCTCGTAAAAGTGCCGCAAGCGTACCTGCGCCGCCACTTTCTTCTTCTATAACACTTTGAAAATATACATCTCCCTTTAGAGAAATGCCTGTTGCAACAATGGCTTCTATCGCTAGCATAAGCGATACATTACCACCTTTCATATCGGTTGTGCCCCGGCCGTATATACGATTCCCAATTTTTTCTCCCGCATACGGATGATGCTCCCACTGATTCAAATCTCCTTCTGGCACAACATCAATATGTCCATTTAAAATCATCGACTTTCCGCCACCATGCCCCTTTAATGTTGCTACAATATTAGGACTATCATTAAAACTTGTACGCGGTGAAACGAAATACGGATGATCTTTCATTTTCGTAAACGATGGCTCCCAAATATCCAAATCTAACCCAAGCTCACGCAGCTTTTCAATTACCACTGCCTGCGCACCGCTTTCATCCCCGCTCGTACTTTTTTCCTGAATTAAACGTTTTAATAATTTCACACTCATATTTTCATGACTTTCAATATATTCACATACTTGTTTTTTATATTGCTCCAATTGTTACCTCTCCTTTCAGTCAATCACTAGTAAAGATGGACTTACATGAAAAGCAGCTTCTGTACATTTTTTTATATCTTCTACTGTATACGGACTCATTAATTCTTGTAGAACTAATCCTTTCGGTGTTACTTCCATTACAGCCATATCTGTAATAATGACGTCTACACATCGTTTTGACGTTAGGGGAAGTGTGCATTCTGAAACAATTTTTGATTTCCCGTATTTATCGACATGATTCATTACAACGACAACACGTTTTGCCTTTTGCGCTAAATCCATGGCACCACCAATTCCCGGTACACGTTTACCTGGTACAATCCAATTTGCTAAATCCCCTTTTTCACTTACTTGCAGTGACCCAAGAATGGTAACATCAAGTAATCCTTTTCGAATCATCCCAAATGCTGTGCTGCTATCAAAATAACTAGCTCCGGCAATAATTGATGTTGGCAAGCCAGCCGCATTACATAAATTTTCATCCTCTTCCCCTTTTACTGGTGTTGGCCCCATACCTACAATGCCATTTTCCGCATGAAACATAACATGCATATCATCTGGTAAATGATTCGGAATAAGAGATGGGATGCCGATTCCTAAATTCACAATCATCCCGTTTTGAATTTCCTTTGCTGCACGTTTGGCAATTTTGTTACGAACATCTACTCCCATGCCCATTTCCAGTTCACTCCTTCCGATGGAACAATATAATCAACAAATACACCTGGCGTAATAATTTCTTCTGGATCGAGTTCTCCAAGCGGAACAATTTCTTCAGCCTCGACAATCGTAATATCACCAGCCATTGCGACATGTGGATTCATATTACGCGCACTTTTATCAAACACAAGGTTACCAAACGGATCTGCTTGTTTCGCAAACACGATAGATACTTCTGCAGTTAGTGCCGTTTCAATCAAATATGTCTTCCCATTTATTTCAACTGTTCGTTTTCCTTCTTCTACAATTGTATCCATCCCGACATCAACAAGAACACCACCGAGTCCGACTCCTCCTGCTCGAATTCGTTCTGCTAATGTACCTTGAGGAGAAAATTCAATTTGTAATCTTCCTTCATTTAACTGCCGTCCTGCATTTGGATTTGAACCAATATGTGATGTAATTAGCGACTTTACTCGCTCTTTTGTCACAAGGCGACCAATTCCAACATCAGGAAAACCAGTGTCATTACCGATTAAATGCAAATCATGAATTCCTTTATTTAAGATCGCTTCAATTAAAGAAGGGGGAGATCCAATGCCTCCAAATCCTCCAAACATAAGCGTCATCTCATCATGAAAATATGGCATAACATCTTGTATTGTTTTTAATTTTCCAAATGTATTTGTAATAGTTGTCATACGATACTATGCCCTCCTTTTTCCGTCATTTTCTCTACACTTTTTGCAAAAATCTGGAGTAATTCATCTAACTCTTCATATGTAGTTGTAAGAGGCGGCGCAACTAATAATGCACTATCTTCTTTACCCGCTTGCCCTGATACAGCTTGGTATAAAAGAAGACCATTTTTCGCCGCAACAGAAATAAGTTCAGATGCTTTTGTAAACGGTTGCAATTCTACTCCAATCAATAAACCCTTGCCGCGTACATCAGCAATAATTGTCGATTGTTGCTGCACCTTTTGCAAACCTGCCATTAAATATTCCCCTTTTTCAGCAGTTTCTTCCGGCAAACGGTGCTTCTCTGTATATTCAATTACCGCTAACGCTGTCGCCGCTGAAAGTGGATTTGCACTCAATGTATGTCCGCTCATCACAGAACGAGACCCTCGTAAAATCGGTTCCATCACACGATCACTTACCATCGTTGCAGCAATTGGCGCATAACCAGCTGCTAACCCTTTTCCAAGTGTCATAATATCCGGCTGAACACCCCAATGTTCCATCGCAAACCATGACCCAGTACGGCCAAGTCCTGTCATTACTTCATCAGCGATAAATAAAATATCATAATGCTCACATATATCCTTAATCACCTTATAATAATCTTTCGGTGGTACAACAGCTCCCCCAGCTGCACCAATAATCGGCTCCGCAATGAACGCCGCAATATGCTCTGCACCAATACGTTCAATGGATCGCTCTAACTCTGTTGCACACGAAAGTTGACATGTTGGATACACCTTTTGTACAGGGCAACGGAAGCAATACGGTGCAGGTAATGTCGGATAATCCTCCAACATAGAAACAAAACGTTGCCTACGCAGCGGATGCCCAGACAATGATAATGCACCCATCGTAATTCCGTGATAACTCATCCAGCGTGACAAGATTTTATTTTTCCCTTGAATACCGCGCTCTTGAAAATGTTGAATTGCAATCTTCATTGCCGTTTCATTCGCCTCTGTACCGCTATTCACGAAAAAGCTCCAATTTAAATCTCCCATATTTAAATCGCTCAACTTCTTTGCGAGCTTTTCTGCCGGCTCGCTCGTAAACTGTGAACGATATACAAAGGCAATCTCCTCTGCTTGCTGCTTAATAACTTCTGCAATCTCTGTTACACCATGACCGATACTTGCTGTAATCGCTCCTGACGAACCATCAAAATATTTATTACCGTTTTGATCATATAAATAAACACCTTTCCCGTGTGAAATCATCGGATACGGTTGACCAACAAGTGGCTTAATTAAGTAATCACGCATGACGTTCCTCCCGCTTCTTCAACTCATATATATATATGTAGAAAATCAATTTTTCTTTCATAAAAAAAAGAACTCTCTGCTTAAGCAGTGAATCTATTAAAAAGCTAATATTATAGAATATAAAAATGAATGCATAAAAACAAAATAGAAAGAAATTTCAGAAATAAAAATATATAAATCCACAACGCTTTCTCTACATCCCTCTTTATCCAAACGAAAGCATCAATTAAAAATCCTATACTCCTCTCTTCTAAGATATCATTTAAAGCGAAAACCTGTTGCTAATGTGTAAACTTCGACAACCCTCTAGTGAATTTCCTTCTTACTTCTTCATCTTATTTCATATACTTTCAAACAAATTTAGACAAATTTTTCACACAAAGAACCTCATCCTATGATAAGACGAGGTTCTTTTGCTATATAAATCCAATTTGACTTTCCAGCATACAAGTCACCGCTATGCCCAGAAAAAAGCAAACTGCTACTTTCTTTGTTTGAACATCTCATGCCGCTTCTACTCGTGGCTAGACGCTCTTGCCCATCTAAAAAGAAAAGGGTTTTTATGTACACCGCATTTAAAAAGCATTAAAAAAAAGAAAGAACCGATTAATTCTTCCTGCATCATCGGAGAATACAACCCCCACCTTAAGTTTAGTAGAGGTAATAAATCTAGGTGGAGGTTAGCTACCTGTATAAGCTCGATTGGGCAGGCTTTCCATCAGTGAAACAAAATAGACTCTCGCTGATGGAAGTTTCACTTTATTATTAATCGGTTCACCATGACGCTCTTTCTGTATAACTAGAAGCGTACGCAAGAAGCTCCAATAATGATTAATAAAATAAACAACACAACCACGATCGCAAAGCCAAAGCCAAAGCCACAGCCTCCAGCACCATAACCACCGTAGCCAAAACCACCGCCATAGCCACAACCTTGATATCCTCCACCATAACCCCACATAATTTCTCACTCCTTACATCCATTTAAAATAGTTTACACATACAAAATATGTAGGACAAACATTATTTTGTATGTGTGTTTGCCTAGAAATTAAAAAAATCTCCAGCTTAGATAAATATTTCATCTATTTAAAACTTTTTTTGCATATCTTCTCCTTGTACATGCATATAGTTTAAATAATGATAAAAGAGGGAGGCATACCAATGAATTCATTTGAAGGAGAAAAATACGCGCAGCAAGCTACAATGTATGAGCAACTTGCCTGCTATTATAAATATACAAATCCGCGAAAACATATGGAAGCGTACTTAAAACACTATGAAGCGATGAAACAAGTTGTACAAGCTTACGAGCAAAACCGTGTATCACAACCATATTCAAGCGAGCAATCATTACCCTCTTACGTTCGAATCTTACACGCTTCTCCTGATTCATCTGCTATTGATATTGTCATAAATGGACAAAAAGTAGTAAAAAACATTTCATTTAAGCAATATAGTCCATACCTTTCACTTATACAAGGGCAATACCGTGTTGATATCGTACCTGCTGGCGAGGAAACCCCCATCTTTTCAGCTCTTGCTCCTGTAATTGGAAATCATGCATATACTCTTGCTGCAGCTGGAAATATCGAAAAACTGCAACTTTTATATTTAACTGATAATACACCTCTTCCATTTGGACAAGCCAAAATACGATTCGTTCATTTATCTCCTGATGCACCTCAAGTAGATGTAGCTTTAAAGGATGGAGAAAACCTGTTTGAAAAGGTTATATTTAAACAAGCAACAGATTATTTACAAGTGAGCCCTGGAGTCGCGGATATTGAAATATCTGCTGCAGGAACAAAAGACGTTATATTGACAATACCTGAGGTGAAAATTGAGGCAAATAAAATTTATACGATGGTTGCACTTGGTTATGTAAATAAATCCCCAAAACTGGAGAGTTTATTTTTGACAAATTAATTTTTCCATACATATGCCAAAAGAAGAAAAGCAGAATAGAAAAAAATTTTCAATTTAATTTATAATTATAGGTAAATCTATATATTTTCAGGAGGTTACACATGAATCATTTTGAAGAAAATTTAAAAAAGTACGCGCAATTAGTCATACAGGTTGGGATTAATATTCAAGAAGGACAAACTCTCGTTATTCATGCACCTATTACATCTTCTCGCTTAGTTCGTGAATTATCAAAACAAGCCTATACATCCGGAGCAAAAAATGTCCACGTCGAATATTCAGATGAAGATTTAACGTTAATTAAATACTTACATTCACCGCTCGAAGGTTTGAAGGAATTTCCTCACTGGAATGCAAAAGGACTTGTTGAATTAGCGAAAAACAATGCTGCTTTTTTGTATGTTGATGCGTCTAATCCTACTCTTCTTCAAGATATTGATGCAGAACGACTTGCAATTGCGATGAAAACAAATGCCGCTGGTATGAAAGAATTCACTGAATACCGAGTGAATAGTCAATGTAGTTGGTCCATTATCTCTTTCCCAACCATCGAATGGGCATCACAAATCTTCCCTGAACTTGATGACAAAGAATGTGTCAATAAGTTATGGGAACTTATCTTTACAACTACGAGAGTAACTGATGATCATCCAATACAATCATGGCAAAATCATATTCAATTATTAAATAGTAAAGCACATCATTTAAATGAGAGAAAGTATAAAAAGCTGCACTATAAATCTGACAAAACAGATTTAACAATTGAACTTCCAAATCAACACAAATGGTTAAGTGCGCAATTTCAAAATAAACTATGTACTCCGTTTATACCGAACATGCCTACAGAGGAGGTCTTTACTGTCCCATTAAAAACAGGAGTAAATGGGACAGTAAGAAGTACTAAACCATTAAATTATGGCGGTACATTAATCAATAATTTCTCCCTTACTTTCCGCGAAGGAAAAGTTGTTGATTTTTCAGCTGAAACTGGTTATGAAACTTTGAAAAATTTGTTAGAAACAGATGAAGGCGCTTTGCACTTAGGAGAGGTTGCGCTCGTTCCTCACGATTCACCTATCTCTAATACAAACGTTATCTTTTTCAACACATTATTTGATGAAAATGCATCCTGTCATCTTGCATTAGGCAGTGCACTCCCTATGTGTATACAAGACGGAATTCATATGAGTAAAGAAGATCTTCAAAATAATGGATTAAACGATAGTATTACTCATGTTGATTTTATGATTGGATCTTCCAGCCTTGATATTGATGGCGAAACATTAGATGGAAAACTTGAGCCTATCTTTAGAAAAGGGAACTGGGCATTTTAACATTTGTTTCAAAAATTAACTTTCAAACCATTCACCTTTTGTTATAACAAAACTCCCATACCAAAAACACACCGTCCAAAATGAGAACGGTGTGTTTTTAAATTTAGCAAACTAACACGCTACTTTCTATTTCTTTTTGTTTGAACATCGCATGTGGAAAAAAATAGGCACTGACCGCTTCTATGCATGGTTAGACGCTCTCGGCAATCTAAAAAGAAAAGAGGTTTATGTCAGGTTTTTAATCTGAATTTATATAGCTCCACTACAAAACATTTCACTTTTTTCTATACTACTTTTTCAAATGAAATATGAAATTCTGTCCACTCTTCTGTTGACTTACATGTAATGGACCCTTTATGTTTCTCCACAATTTGTTTACAAACAAATAAACCAATTCCAGTTCCTAACTGCTTTGTCGTTACAAATGGTTCAAATATTGTTTCTGTATTTTCTGCTGGAATCATCGGTCCGTTGTTTTTAATGAAAATATGTATTAATTCTTCGTCTTCACAAACATCAATAACAATTCTCTTACTTTCTTCTCTTCCTTCAAGAGCGTCAATCGAGTTCATTAAAATATTTAAAAACACTTGCCTAACTTCACTTCGATACCCTGTAAATGGTATTGGATGCGGCAAATTTTTCTCAATAGAAACATTCGCATTTACTAAACTTGGATATAAGAAATGAATAATATCCTGAAATAAGTCATTCAGCCAAAATTTTTCTGCCTCATTCCATATTTCTTTTTTTGATACAAGTAAAAATTGAGAAATTCTAAAATTTAATTGATCAAGTTCGTGTGAAATAATATCTAAATACGGGAGATTCGGTTGATCTGATTTCAACAATTTTACAAATCCCATAATAGATGTTAATGGATTACGAAATTCATGAACGAAACTCGCTGACATTTGCCCTAATATTGTCAGTCTCTCTTTATGTGTTTCATTAATAAATTTTTGCTTTTCTTCCAAATTTTTCGAAATAATTTCTGAGTATTTCAAAACCGTATAATAAATTAAACGATCAAAACAAATATGTATCTTTCCCATGATTGGTTTCAGTTCACGAGCGCTCACATCTAATTCACACATTGCTTCAAATAATTCATTCCTACCTACATTTGTATTATAGACAAAATCGCCAATATTTGCGTCTGCCGCTGCACGCTCAATAGCAATTTTTTCGCATAATGGTCTAATAAGCTCAACATCTTCCTCACTCACAATGAGCTTAATCATTAATGATAACAATTTTTCTCCGTTCTCAATAATTTCCTTTTTAAAAGGATCATTTTCTGAAATAATTATTTTGTTTTTCCAGTTCTCTACAAAGTGCTTATTATTCATTTCTAAGTACGTACTAAACATTTTACTAATATCATTATCGATCGGAAAAACCCCCATTCCCTCCATCTCCATACGAAAAATACCCTATATATATTTTGAATATTAACACAAAAAACATTTTTCGTTAAGACACTATTGTCACATTTTGTTATTTCATGTTGATAAAATTTTTCAATATAGTATGTGAAATTATTTTTTTGCATCCTTTTCATTTTTTTCATACAATATAAAGTGAAACTTTAATCAGTGGGGGTTTTCTTCATCCCCCCACTGATTATCAGCCCTCACCAATCGGGCTTTTACGGGCAGTTTATCTCCCGCCTAACTTCTTTGCAACCGCTGAATTTTGAGGCGCGAGTATTACTGCCCACGAATAGCGGGATAAACAGGAAAGGTGTGAAAAAAATGGTAAATAAAAATGTGGAAAACTATCTTCAAGAAGGAATTCACGGACAAAAACAAAATAAACCTGAAGAGCGTAATATGTTTTTAAGCACATTGCGTGAACGTGTGGAAATTGCGTTAACGAGTGGGCAAGTCATGCAAACAACTGTATACCCAGAAATAAAAAAAACTATGAGTTCTTCTCAAGGATTAACATTGTATGTGAACGGTACTATTGCTTATCCACATTTATCTAAATACATTAAATTAGCAAGTGAAAAACAAGTGCCGTTTACAATTGTACAAAATAAAGATGCAAATACACCAATTGGACTTGTTCTCGCACATAATACAGCAATTGAAAAAGAACAGATTTATGTAGAAGATGAAATTTACAAGCAAGAGATGAACTGACAAAATACGCCCGGTCTCTATACGGGCGTATTTTTTACGATAAAGTGAAACAGTAAAGGTTATGAACTGACCTGTTCTTGAAATGAAACGGGTTGTTCTATTACTTCTGCAGACTGGATTGTAAGTTGCTTTGTCACTTCAATTTGTTTAATGTAATGTCCATCTAATTCAACAATACGAAACTTATAATTTTCAATATCAATACTATCACCTTGTTCAATTTCAAGATGTTCTGTTAAAATCCAGCCTCCAATTGTATCAACATCTTCATCATCGATTGAAAGTCCTAGCAATGCATTCACTTCACTAACAAGTACCTTTCCTTCTAAAATTGTTCTTGTTTCGCTAATGCGCTGAATTTCTGGCTTTTCATCCGTATCAAATTCATCTTGTATGTCGCCAACAATTTCTTCCAATATATCTTCAACTGTTACAATTCCAGATGTCCCGCCGTACTCATCCACTAAAATTGCTATATGCGTTCGTTCCCGTTGCATTTTCACAAATAAATCATGAATAGCGATGGATTCAATAATTTGAATAATTGGACGAGCATACTGTGCAACAGTTTCTTTATTTGTACCATTATGTTTCACAAAATCTGTGAAAATATCTTTAAAGTTTACAAAACCAATAACATGATCTTTATCACCGTCAATGACAGGATATCTCGTATATTTCTCATTTGACATCATTTCCATTGCTTCCATAACAGATTGCTCTTTCTCTAAAATGACCATTTCTGTACGTGGAACCATTATTTCTTTCGCTATTCGATCGTCAAATTCGAAAATTTTATTCACATATTTATATTCTGATTGATTAATTTCACCATTTTTATAACTTTCTGATACAAGCATACGTAACTCTTCTTCTGAATGTGCTGCTTCGTACTTTTGCATTGGCTTTAAACCAAACATTCTTGTAACTATACGCGCTGAACCATTCAATGTCCAAATAAAAGGATACGCAAGTCGATAGAAGAAGATAAGCGGTCTTGCAACTGATAAGCTAATTCCTTCTGCCTTCTGAATCGCCAATGTTTTCGGAGCTAGTTCACCTACGACAACGTGAAAAAAGGTAATGAACATAAAAGCTAGAAAAACAGATAATATAGATGTCACCGAGGGAGGCACTTCCAATTTTGTGAAAATAGGTTCCAGCATACGTTTCACTGTCGGTTCTCCTAACCATCCAAGGCCGAGTGCTGTCACTGTAATCCCTAACTGACATGCCGATAAATACTCGTCTAAGTTTGTAATGACTGTTTTCGCTGCAATTGCACGTTTATTTCCTTCTGTAATTAAATAATCGATGCGTGAGCTCCTAACCTTGACAATTGCAAATTCAGATGCAACAAAGAAAGCGGTTAAGGTAATTAAAACAATCACCATACTTATACTAAATATGTCCAAATACGTTTCCTTACTCACTTTGTAAGTAAGGAAGCCACCTCCTAATTGTTTTATTCTAATGAAAAAACTACTCTAACAATCTTACAAGTTTCTACAATTAGTAATTCCCATTTATACATTATATGCATACATCATAAAGATATTTACGTTTATGATAACGAAACTTATACTCTCCGTCAAATAAGAGAAACAATCCTAAAAAAATTTATTTTTTGTCAAAAAGCACTTTCTTTGCCGATTCCTCACTTCTTTTGTCAGCCATGCAGGGAACAAACGAGTTATCACGAAACCTTCTAATTAATGAGACATAGGAGGGGTTATTGTGGAGTATAAAACGCCGATGATTGCCAAAAAGTTAGGGATTAGTCCAAAAGCTGTTATCCGCCTTGCACAGCAAATCGGATTAGAGTTAAAAAAGAATAAATTTGGCCACTATGTTTTTTACGAAAATGATTTACAGCAAATGCTTGAATTTCAACGATCTGCACCAAGTCACAATCATGAACCGTCTTCCCATCATGCTGCTGAAGCAGCACCGTCAAATGAAATGCAACAATTTATAAAAGAATTAAAACATATTTCCTTACGATTAGACCGGCTAGAAGAAAAATTGCAAAACAAAGCAGATGATGTCGTAAGCTATCAGTTGCTACAACACCGTAATGAAATGGAAGATATGTATACAAAAATCAAACAATTAGAAGAGGCACTTAAACAAAAAGAATCCATCTATATTACACCGGAAGTCGCAGCGTCAAAACAAGAAGAAAAACCAAAGCGGCGTAAAATGCTTTTAAGTATTTTTGGATTTTAATACACGTAATGAAAAAGGTGACGTTCATCGAACATCACCTTTTTCATTATGATAACATTGCTTTCATATCTGCTTCTGCTGTTGTAATGAGTTGTAAACGAAATGCGTCTTGTAACACTTGCAGTACAGATGGTGATATAAACTCCGGTGCTTTCGGACCGATACGAATATCTTGAATACCAAGACTAAATAATCCGAGTAAAATGGCTACAGCCTTTTGCTCAAACCAAGACAATACAATGCTGACTGGTAGCTCATTCACTTCACATTGAAATGCTTCCGCTAAAGCGGCTGCAATTTTCACTGTTGAAATCGAATTATTACATTGTCCGAGATCGATATAACGCGGTATATTCGTTTCCGGTACAACGCCATAATCTACGTCATTAAATCGAAATTTCCCGCAAGATGTCGTTAAAATAACTGTTTCTGCTGGTAGGGATGTTGCTAATTCACGATAATATTCTCCGCCTTTTCCAGGTGCATCACAACCAGCAATGACGAAGAAACGTTGAATTTTACCTGCTTTCACCGCATCAATAATTTCTGGCGCAAGCGATAATACAGTTTCATGGTGAAATCCCGTCGTTAACTGTTCTTCTGATTCCATTTGGACATCTGGAAGTTCCAACGCAGTTTCAATAAGCGATGTAAAATCATTATTTTCAATTTTTCGTACTCCCTCTAATCCTGCAACATCGTAGGAAAAGAAGCGATTTGCATATGTTCCTTTAATTGGCATCACACAATTTGTCGTTGCCAATATAGCTCCTGAAAACTTTTCAAATAAACGACGTTGATCATACCAGGCCTTTCCGATATTCCCCTTTAAATGCGCATATTTTTTCAACTGCGGATAACCATGCGCTGGCAGCATTTCAGAATGTGTATAAATATTGATACCTGTTCCTTCTGTTTGCTTCAATAACTCTTCTAACACAAACAAATTATGTCCTGTAACAACAATCGCTTTTCCATAGGCGCGATTTTGTGTGATTTGTACTGGTTCTGGTACTCCGAAATGATCAATATGTGCCTTATCAAGTAATTCCATCACACGAATTGCAGCTTTCCCAACTTTCATTGCCATGTCTACATGTTCTTGTTCATTAAAGTTTGAGTTTGTTAATGTCATATATAACGCTTCATTTACTGTTGCATCTACAAATGGGTCTGTATACCCAAGCTGCGCTGCATGGGTACGATATGCAGCAATTCCTTTTAAAGCAAAGATGATAATATCTTGTAAACTTGCAATGGTTTCATCTTTTCCACAAACTCCGATAATTTTACATCCTCCGGTAGGCGTTTGTTCACATTGATGACAAAACATGATTCCCATCCCCTCTCTAGCAATTTTTATAATGTAAGCGTAATATAAATCACTATCGAAAGATGTGATGAGAATCACATGAAATGATGCGATCTTGTGACAACAATCATCTTGTTAACATAATTTTTTTATTGTTTTCTTTGATCAGTGCTTGTGCATGTTCATTTCCTTGAATTACGTCACGAAATTCTTTCAAGGAGTACATATGCGTTAATCCTTTCAAAACATGAATACGAACTGGTACACCCTGTATCTCATCATTAAAAGGAAATGCATCATCGATTGGCTCTATTGGAAATCCTAATGAACGTAAGTACATATACATACGCTTTGTTACAACCGCAATATACCACTCCGCCCTTACTTCTAATGCATGTATAAATAAAATCGTCGCAAGTTGTTTAAACTGCCCACGACCGCGAGATGTTTTTGCAATACTTAACTTTCCAACTTCGTACAAGTTTTTTAACCCTTTTATATATTCATTTTCAGAAAACGGATAAAAAAACTCGGAATTTGATTGTTCAGGTGTTGTATAATTTATGCATTCAATTGTTCCGATATAATGATTGTCATCTATCAATAAAAATCTTGAAGGTGTAAAATTTCGTTCTACAAACATTAAGTTTCGTTCTTCACAAAAATCTCCCCATAATTGTTCGAACCAAAAATGTTCTTCCTTTGTTTGAACACGTTGGAACATACTTCCCCGCCTTTCCCATCGCCCTTTACTTTTGTTAGCGCTTTCATAATCTATGATATAAAAAGGAAACATGCTATGCAATAAAAATTATTTTTCAGGGGGATAAAGAGTAACATTATTTCCTTATCCCCGCCAACCAACTCTGAAAAATATTCACTAATTCTTTCTTCCCCGCTAGCCTCTCTTCTCCTTTTTTTGTTTTATACGGATACAATTGTAAAAATATACCGCAACCTGCTTCAATTTTTTTGGCATGCAAATTACTGCCTGGATATACACATATAACTTCATAAATTGCCCGGCGGTGAAATAATCGTTTTCCATTCTGCTCTTCTACGTATTTAATTGACCAGTATTTGTACATCTGCTCAGTTGCTTTCGTATTTCCAACTGGCTGGAAAATGTTATACATCGGACTATATTTTACTTCAATAATAATTGATGATTGATATTCATAGGTCGTTTCTCCTCGTTTATAACAATCAATACGAATATCCGGTTTTTTTGTATCTTCTCCATTATAAAAATGACTCTGTTTACTAAGGGCAATAAGCGGATGGATTTCAATTAAATCATTGAATGCCACATGCAACTGCAACTCTTCGTTTTCTAATACAATTATTGTGCCATCTTGTAAACCGTCTAAATAAAAATACGATTTAATCTGTTCTGTAATTGATGGAACGTCGTTAAAACCAATCTCCTGTAAAATTGCCACAACAGTAAAATATGCATAGTACTCATAAATTAAAAATGTCGGCTTATAAACAAATAAAAACGATGGTTCTATTTCATTGTGCTGCGGTAAAAATTCAAGTTGACGTAATAACTGATGATATACAGGGGGAAGTGCATGTGTTGTAAGCGTAACCTCCTCCCGAATATCTCTCCAAAATGGTGTGTATAAAAGATGTGAAAAATACGTAAGTATACTTTGCAAAATAGAATATAGCACTTTATATTCTTGAATTTTCATCGCAATTTTTCGCAAATCGGTGTCTTTTAACAAATGAATGTTGCTATATTTTTGTTTGTCACGCTCAGTTACAGAGCCATTTCGCTCAATCATTTGTATAATGGTATGCACTGCTTTTTTCTCTTCTCTTCTTGTTTGCTGTGCCCTCTCTAATTTTTGAATAGTTTCACGCAAAAACAAATCAATTTCTAATAGCTTATTATAAAACAACTTCGTTTTATATTTTACATAGCCATTTTCTTTACAGTGCTTTTTCTCTTTAAATCGGCGATTAAATCTTTTTGCATACGGCCTTTTCTCATGTGAAATGATGCTCTTTCTTGTCGGCTTTCTCTCTTTTATTTCCCATATATATTCATGTTCAAAAAATTTCTTATGCTGTACTTCATAGTATAATTGCTTTACTTTTTTCATTTTTTGTAGCAACACACGTAGCGTGCGCATATATGAATAATCTTCAATCTCTGCAAACGTAACAAATGTCTTTTTATAATATCCACGATCTAAAATAATTTCACCTAGTATAGACTTTACATATTGCTGAATTAACTCTAGTTGATCGTCAAAAAAATTTTTCGGAACAATTTGAAATGCTCCGTAAAACAGCTCTTCTCCAACCTGCACTTCAAAATGATATACACCGCAGCGCCATGGATATATATAATCCGTTTTTCCGTGCTCATACAGTAAAACGGTACGCTGTTTTTCATGCAATTCATATTTCCATTCCATATGGTGCTTTTGGCCTTCATATACTTTATTCCAAATAAACGAAATTTTTATAGGATATTGTGATTGTATTTGAAGCCGGAGCGGTTTTAATTCCTGTACTTTGTACACACAGGAAGGAATCAAAACTGGTGAAACACAAAGTTTATTTAAGACAATATGTTCCCCCTTCTCTTCTGCTCCTACTATCACTTTCAATACAAAGGGAAGCCTCTCCCCTGTATCTATGATCTCTGTTTCATACGTACTTTTATTTAACATATCCGTACAACTCCAACTCTCGCTGTTTTTGTTTCATATACAGCAGTGAGTGTTCAAAAGTTGATACACGATTTGCAAGTGATGATTGTAATAATTGCACAAGAGACATCTCTTTTTTTCCATCTTCACGAAGTAATGCCCCCATTGTCGCTTCTGTGCCACGTAACTTTGTTAAAATACGTTGTTTTATTTGTAAGTCAAATGCTTCTTCACGACTTATTAACAAAGATCTCCCTTCATCATTTGGGATGTTTTGCAAATAAGATGCAATTGCCGATGCAACGCGAAAAGAAATTCCTTTTGAAGCATCGTGAAGAAATAACAGTTGATGAACTTTATCTAATAACTCTAATTCTTCTTCTGTAAACACATCAAGCATTGTCTTGTGATGAACCCAGTTCATTCGAAATTCTAAGGCTGAAACAGATAAAGAAGACGGAGCATTTTTCATCTTTCTCTCCACCATACTCATCTCACAAAATAGGATTTTTTGAAGAAATACAACATTTACACGGTCTAATAAACGATCAGATAGCTCTTTAGTTGTTTCATCAAAATTAACAGTCCCAATAAAAATGACATTATCACCAATTTCTATTTGCGATGGTACACCTTGTTCTTTTTCATTACTAGCCGCATATAAAGTTAAAATACGGTTTTTCCGATCTAGCTGCAAGAGTGATAAAAAAGGGGTAAACCAATGTTCAATATATGACAAGTTCATTTCATCAAATACAATCATATATAATTGATTCGGATTTTTAGCGGCATCTATCAATGTTCGAACAAGTTTTGTTTCACTTTCCATATACGTTCCATTTGAATGTAGATAGCCTAATATATCATGAGGTTCTTGATAAGATGGTGACACAGGAATCCAAATAAAATCTTTCCCAAACGTTAAACCAAGCGCTTCTGCATAGGCTTGCACAAACTGTGATTTTCCTATTCCAGGCATACCACCTACTATTGTTAACAAATTTGTCTTTACACAAATATGAAAATTGCAAATATCACTTTCGTCAATATATAATTCTTTTTCTGCGATAATTTGGTTAACGTATTGTATAAAAGAATATTCACGTTCATTCCATTCATTTCCTTTTTCTTGTCCACGTGTATCACTGATCTCGATTTGTTTTCCATTCTCTTTTATTTGTTTTTCTATTTGTTCATATACTTCTGTTCGAACAAAATATAAACTATTTTCTACTTTCATATCGGCATACTTCATCCAATCATCCACATCGAGGTAACGAACATCTCGCCTCTGTTCTCGATATGTAATAGCGCTAATAGAAGGTTTTAAAGATACATTTCCATATATCCGCCCTTCATACCATAACAACTCCGGCGTACCAAAATCATGCGGAAATTTTGGTACTACAAATGAAAGATACCCTTTCCCAAGTTTTCTTTCAAATACTTCTCTCGCCTTTGGAACTAATAGTTTAGGAGAAGGAATCATTTTATAGGAATTTGCAATTTCTCGTTCTTCAGCAGCGATTAATTCTACATATAAAGTGTTCTCCATATAAAAAAGTCGGAATAACAACAATTGTTTTTCTCTTCCTTCATCTTTTAAACTTGCAAAAAATTTTTCATTTTGTTTATTTTTATATAAACCCTCAAATATATAAGAATCTTCTCCAAAAGCCTCTTCAATTACGCCTGGGATTGGTGAAAGACAAACGACAAAAAATGACCCTTTCTTCTTCTTTTGCTCTTCTGTAAATTTCCCAACAAAACGCATATGCTGTAATCTCTTTACAAAGCTTGGGTGAAGAGCTTTCTCAAGTTTCATCTCGCTCACCTTCTTTTTTTCAATGCTTTTATCATTGTATGAATCATAAAAGCAAACTAGAAACAAAAAAACTGACACTAAATGTCAGTTTAAATGAAAGCCTTCCCTTTCTTGTACAATTGCATTGTGAGCAATCTTCATTTTCGCTAAAACATAACGTAATGTATCTTCTGCATTCTTATCTTCGTGTACATGCATATTGGCTAAAACTTCTACAGAACAAGCTAAATTTTCTACCGCTCCGCGCAGTTCGGGATGTCGATTAAAGAACGCTTCTTGCACTAATAATTTCTGAACATCTTTTGCTAACTCTGCAATCCGCAGCAATTTTTCTTTTTCTTCCATAACAATCCCCTCCTACACATTTTTATAACTATATATTCTATTTATTCTTAAAAGATTCCTGCTTACATTACAAACTACATGCAAAAAATCTTATTCATCCACAAAAAAGGAACTACGCCTCTGCATAATTCCTTTTTTTATATTAATATCGTAACTACTCAGTCATACATTTCATTGGAAAGTTATTTTCATGTTTCAGCATATAGATTGCTGTCATGAAAATAAAAATGGCAATACACCTCACTACCTTTCTTTGTTTTAAAACGTTGCGCGTGGCAGGAAAAGGCCCTGACCGCTCTAACATGCGGCCAGTTGCTCTCGCCAACCTAAAAAGAAAGTGGTTTTTCTGTCTTTTTTTCGTAGAGGGACTGTGTAGTTACTTAATATCTTTACATTCCAATCTTGCCAGTAGCAAGCATATAAATAGAAGCTGCCGCTGCAAGTAAAATAATAATCATCACATACTGTTCAGCGCGACTAAAGCAGCGATTTCCTTGTTCTTTTCTTGCAGCAACATAAACGATAAGTCCGATGCCATATACTAAAGAAACAAGTAATAAATTTTTCAATCCAGCTGCATACACAAGCCAAATACCATATGCAGATGCCATAAGAGCAAGTATCCCATCTTTCCATCTGTTTCCTTCATATGCTTTTGTAATCACTAATTTCAACTGATATAGTGCTGAAAATACATATGGAAGTAAAATTGATGTTGATGCAATAAAATACATGATTTGATATGTTGATGCTGAAAATAACACAATGATAAATAATGTTTGGGCAACACAATTTGAAATCCATAACGCTATATGCGGCGTCTGATTTTTGTTCGTTTTTGTAAATACCTTCGGAAATACGCCGTCTTTTCCAGCGACATGAGAGATTTCCGAAACAAGTAAAAACCAACCAATTAATGTACCAATAAGCGACGCAATTAATCCTAAGTTAATAACATATGCTCCCCATGAACCAACGACATGTTCTAATACATGTCCCATTGATGGTGTTTCAAGTGCCGCTAATTCCTCTCGTGGCATCGCTCCTAGCGATAAAACAGAAATTAAAATATAAATGCCCATTACTAACAGTAAACCGAATACAGTAGCTTTTCCGACATCACTGCTACGCTTTGCTCGTCCAGATAAAACGACAGCTCCTTCTACGCCAATAAATACCCAAAGCGTAACGAGCATCGTATTTTTAACTTGTCCAAGTACAGAAGATACTGAAACCTGTCCTTTCCCCCAAAAATCATGAGTGAATGTATCCCAGCGAAATGCCATAACCATAATGACAATAAATAATATAATTGGGACAAGTTTACCAATCGTCGCAATAAAGTTCATAATCGACGCTTCACGAATTCCAAGTAATATAAGAAAATGAAGTGTCCACAACAAAAGTGATGCACCGATAATGGATGGAACATTATTACCACCTTTAAAAATCGGGAAAAAATATGCTAATGAGTTAAATAACAACATAATCGTTGCAACGTTTCCTAATATTCCAGCAATCCAATAACCCCATGCGCTGTTAAATCCAATATACTCTCCAAAACCAGCGCGTGCATAACTATAAATTCCACCCTCAAGCTCTGGCTTCCGATGCGCCAGCGATTGATATACAAGAGCAAGAGGAATCATACCTAGTGCTGTAATGCACCAACCGATTAATGTGGCACCGCTGTTTGCCCCTGCGGCTAAATCATGCGGTAAACTAAACACGCCGCCTCCAACCATTGTTCCTACTACAAGTGCGATTAATGGAAAAAATCCTAATTTCTTTTCTATTGGTATCACCCCGTCTGTAATTTCTTGATGTGTTCATTCCGTTCTACCAGGTATTCATAATATGGGTTATTTATATAAAATATGTACCTCGAAAATAACGAACTGTTTCACTTTATATTCTTTCAGAAAAACATTACTTATTCTATAAGAAAATGAGCAAAAAGGGAATACTTTTTCAAAAAAAAGTATAAGTATGCATAAAAAAGTCGTTTTTTTAATTATCAAGACCGAATTTATAAAAACCGTATTAAAATCACTCCCCAAACATATTAGACATATATAATATGTTTGGGGAGGTTTTGATGTAGCTTTTGAATAAAGTTCGATTATTTTTTGTTATCCTCGCTCAATTAAAGCGTTCTATTATGGAATAGCGATCAATAACTCTATTGAGCTAAAGCCCCCGTTAATACAATAAGATGTTATAGAGTTGAAACTGATATTATAAACAATTACCAATTTTGTTCAACAACTTTATAACTGTAATAATGCCTCATTAACTGCCCAGCTTTGATGTTCGTGGAATAAGCTATCAATTGCTTGGATTGGTTCAATCCATTTAAGGAAGTGGTCTACTTCAGTTGGTTTACTTATTTGTCTACCCGTATCGCATAAATAAAAATAACCTTCGCTAAGGTAATATTTATATTCATTTGTAGAATAAAAATATCTCCGAGCACACCCTATAAAATGACCTATTTCAATTTCCATCCCCATTTCTTCTAAGGCTTCTCTTTTTAAACACTCTTCGTCTGTCTCATTTTTTTCTATTCCACCACCAGGAAGAAAAAACTTGCCATCATTCGTTTGAATAATTGCTATTTTATCTCTCTGACTATTGAACATTACGCAATAAACAGCAGGTCTCCATATGTATTCTTTACCTTCTTTTTTCTCACCGAATGTGATAATATCCATAATTAATGCTCCTCTATCCCTTATTCGCTTTTTTATTTTATCCTTCCTTATTAAACTAAACTGCTTCGATAGTTAAATAAAAAAACCTGCTTTTGCAGGTTTTTTTCAGGCTGTGGAGAAAGCCTTCTCCACAGCCTGTTTTTGTGTCTGAACATCTTTTTATCTGTCAACACTGATAAAAAAGATACAAAGGAGCGATGCCCCATGATGGGAGCACTGAAAAATCATCGTGA
>NZ_JAMBOP010000024.1 GCF_023715645.1 Bacillus cytotoxicus
TTTTGACTTTCTTTACCATTTAAATAACGTTTTACAGCTTGTAATTTCTCTTCAATTGTAAATTTAGCCATAAGAAAAGCACCTCCAATTGTTAGACTGTGTCTAACAATTGGGGTGCACTTCAAATTAGGGATTTCAAGATTAGCGAAACAAAATGTGAAGTCACTGTCAGGTGGCGAAAAACAAAGAGTTGCCATTGCTAGAGCCTTAGTAAATGATCCGGAAATTATTATTGCGGATGAACCTACTGGGGCACTAGATAAGAAGAATGCCAAAGATTTTATAAATGCATTAAAGCAAATTTCAAAAGAAAGAATGGTTATCGTTGTTACTCATGATCAATCAATTATAGATGAATCATCTAGCACTTATGTTTTGAAATCAGGGGGAATTGTTCAAGAAAGAAAACAGGAGGCTTCTACTCGAAAAAGCGAGCAAACGAAAAAAAATCCACCTTCGTTTTCATTTCATAGCGGACTTACTCAAGGTATTAAAAATATTAAGGGAATGGCCTTGAAAACAATACTTACAGCAATCGTTCTTCTTTTCTCATCCTATTTCGTATTAATTAATGTTAGTGGCAATATAGCGAATCAAGGGAAGGAAATAACGGATAATCTAGTGAAACAATATGGCCAATCCTTATTCAATATATCTATTGTTCCGGAAATGATGGAAGCAGGTGGCACATCTGAAGGAGCTGGAAGTAACGGTACGAACGGTCAAAATAAAGACGTAAAACAAGACATATCTTCTATTTTCAAAGATTATAAGAATGATGAACGAGTAAAAATGATTTATCCTCTGTTGACGTTAAACAATATGGCTGTTTCCATTGATGGGGTAATCAAACAACATAAAGTAGAACAATCCAATTTTGCACCTGGAAATAACGGATTAGTAGCAGGTAGAATGCCGAATAACGATAAAGGAGAAGTGGCTGTACCGAAAGCCTTTCTTGATAAAATTAATGTTTCACCTGAAAAGGCTTTAGATAAAGAAATCGAAATTACAGGTTCTATGGTTGAGGGGGATCAGTCTGCGGCTTCTGAGGGGAAATCGCATACGATGAAATTAAAAATAGTGGGTGTCATCAATTCTAAGATGGAAATGAATAAATCGATAACTGGGGGAGAAGCCACATCTATAGAACCTGAAGATTCTTTCATTTATAGCAAGAAAGCTGTGGAAGAGTTTTATCTTGCATTTGGTAAAGATACGAATAAAATTCCACTTGAATTGAGAGCAACCTCTCTCCCAAATGTACTCTCTTTAGTGAAAGAATTACAAGGGAAAGGAATCGTTCCATTTGGACAATTTATGATGGTAAAAAACATTTCAGATCTTAATGCTACTACAGATAATCAATCAAGTTCTATCACTGGAATTATGGGTATACTTGCGCTAATCATAACGATTACAATAACGATTGTGAACACATTTGTTCGAAAAAATGAATATGCCCTCTTAAAAATAAACGGCTTTTCATTTGGGAGTATTACAAAATTAACTATGATCGAAAATATTTTGACGTCTGCTCTGACTCTCGTATTGTTCTTTGCAGCGCTGCCTGTATTGAATATGTTCTCGACAGAAATGTTTTCGTCATCGCTTATAGATCAACGCTCTATTCTCTTATTTATCCTAATCATCGTTATTCAAGGGTTACTAATGGGGATTATCGCTTCTCTTCTTGCGGGGCGAGTGCAACCGATTAAAGCTCTTCAAAGCGGAGGCGATCGATGATGAAGATTGAACTCAAAAATGTAACAAAAAAATACGGTGATACCGTCATTTATTCAAATGTGAACTATGAATTTAAAAATCATGCGTTAACTTGTTTGCTAGGGCCTAGCGGCTCTGGCAAAAGTACTTTGTTAAATCTCTTAGCTGGTTTTGATTCAGACTTCACTGGTGAAATACGTGTTGGTACTATGAATATTAAAGATTTATCGCCCGATGAATTGTGTACTTATCGATTTAATGAAGTCGGCTTTGTTTTCCAAAATTATAATTTGCTAGACGGATATACGGCATTAGAAAATGTTTTGCTTTCCGTTTATAGCACTGCAAATACGGAAACAGAAGAGTATGTACAAAAGGCAAAGAAGCTGCTTACTGATTTGGGTTTAGAGAAACAAATCGATCAAAATGTTCAAATATTAAGTGGTGGACAAAAGCAAAGGGTCGCTATTGCAAGGGCGTTAATTCATGATCCACAAATTATCTTAGCTGATGAACCTACTGGCGCATTGGATTATGAATCGGCAGAAACAATTATGAATATCTTAAAAGAAATTTCAAAAACAAAAACCGTCGTTATCATTACTCATGATGAAAAATTAACGGAGTTTGCTGATGAAATTATTGAAATAGAAGATGAACGGATTATTGTAAAAAAGTTTGGATACGCGAGAAGAACTGTGAACGAATCGTGCAAAAATGATTCACTACCGCTGAAATCGAAAGACTTTTTTAGACTAGGTTTTAAAAATTTTAAAATTCACTTCGTCAAATATTTAATCGCAGCCATCCTTATCGCATTTGGCTCGGCTTCTTTTTTTAGCGCTTTTAATTCGAAAAGAATCGTCAATCATGCCATTGCTGAATTTAAAGAAAAAAATTTTTATTTTAACAAGGGGATGGTTTTAAAATATGATCAGGGGAAGGAAGTCAATAAGGACGTAACCGGGATCTATGAAAAATTGACTTCGATGAAGCAAATACAAAATATCTATTATCAATATAACTTAAAAAATATCACATTAAATATGAATGATAAAACGATTAAAAATGAATTTAAAATACCTACTGTTACGCCAACAATTTCGTTGCTATACGGAAATATGCCTTGTAATGATAAAGAAGAAATTGTTATTTCTCCAAGTCTAGCTGCTAAATTTGAAAAACAAATCCAAAAAGCAGTCGGTAAAAAAATGGTAGTATCCTACATAGAGAAGAATGGGGAAAATAAAGAGATTCAGCTTACTGTATCGGGCATATCCGATACAAAATATGATGATTTTATTCTTAGCTCATCTGCAGAAAAAGATATTTACCGTCATTCTAATGTCGATGAAGCGGTATCGATTAGTTTTGATATCAAAGGATTTAATGAGATTCCAAAGGTTCAAAATCTTTTAAGTAAAAAGCAGATAGCGGTATATACGAACTATAAACAAGTTGAAAATTTTAATAAAACATTTACGAATTTAATAAAACTATTTACATTCATTTCTTATTTCATTCTAATTATTGGAGTATTTATTAGTACAATTATGCTTTATAAGATTTCAGTCGAAAGGTATAAGGAAATTGGACTTTTATCCGCTTTAGGATTTAACCGAAGAAATATAAAATCAATTTTTTTAAAAGAATCACTCCTATTCAGTGGGGTATCAACAGGCGTTTCAATTGTACTAGTAAACGCATTAGATATGTTCTATAAAAATCGATTTGATTACGGGCTGGGGTTAAATGGAACTTCGTATAGTCTGCTTATCGCAATTAATATGTTCTTATGTATAGGTATAACATTCATCATGAATCAAAGGTTAGTGAGAACAGAAACGATTATTGCTTTACGACAATAGCCCGCTAGTTATAGCTTACAGTTTGGAAACTTTGTAACTACTCATTCACTCTATGAAAAAAAGGCAGAAAAGCATTTTTTTAAATGGGCGAGAGGAACTGGCTATGTATAGGAGCGGTCAGGGCCTTTTCCTGCCACACGCAAAGTTTTAAAACAAAGAAAGATAGCAAGGAGTAGATCCATTTTTATTTTTCAGCAATCTATATGTTGAAAAATGAAAATAACTTTCTATAGATAATAAGAGGCGTATTTTCGCTGGAATTATACTCCTTACCAAATTTCTAAATGAAATGTATGACTGAGTAGTTACGAAACTTTTAAATTTGAATATAACTTAGCTACTAAGCAAAAAAGACACAGCGTGAACTGTGTCTTTTTTGCTTAGTGGCGCTATGTTGCATTATTTATTTGAAGGATAAAATCTCATAATACTCCTAGAACGAAAATTTTTGCATTTGCTCGTTTTTATTGTTTTGTAGCTTGAGCGGGATTTCTGTTATTCTGCAATTTCCTCATATAAGAAGTACGTCACATTATAAATATGTTCTACCTCGTCATCGGTCATATACATCAATTCCTCACGTTCAATTCCTTTTTTCTTTTCAATAAACTCAATCATATTTTTTCGTTCTTCTCTTTTGATCATGTTCATTTTTTCTCCTCCCAATCTGTTTTAATACAGTTTATTTAAGTTAGTACTATTATATAACAGAATCTTTAAAAAGTTCTATCTTTTTCAATTTTTTTTAGAAAAGAACTTTTCGACAAAACGAGACCCCATTTTATGTGAGGTCTCGTTTTAATTTGTTATCCCACATTAACGGGTGGAGAATAGCTGAGAAGAAAACGGCCCGTAAAAGCCCGCCCAATTGGGCTTTCCAGCAGTGGGGGAAGAAGAATCTCCCACTACTGGAAGTTTCACTTTATAAACGTAAAAATTCTGGTTGTGTTGTACCAGTATGATCAATGTAATAAATTGTTTCAGGATTGATTTTTATTAACACGTAATTTGGGTCTTCAGGACCAAGTAACCAGCGTTTTAAGCTATTTGTCCAAAATTTATTTTTAAGCGTACTATCTTCTTCAATAGAAGCAATACCTTCTATTTCAAGATATTCTTCTTCCCACTTCTTTCCATCACGGCCGAGTAAAACATGAACATTTTCATTTTGTTCGATATCTGTTATCTTTTTTGATTGCCGATCTGTTGCAGCGTACAATACGAAATCTTCATGAAAAAACATCATAAAACAGCTGTACGGTTTGTTGTCCCGGATGGTTGCTAACACACCAATTTGTTGATTTTGAATAATCTTTGCGATTTTTTCTTTTATATGCATTTGTTGCTGCTCCTTTCGAGTATTTCCTGCAGGAATTCAATTTGTTTTGCTCATTCTTACTTTTTTCTTCAATGCTCTTTTTTAAACGTAATTAATATGAAAAATGGGTAAGTTAGAAGAATAATGATAAAACATAAGGTAATAAATTGATAAAAAGTGGAAGGATGAAAAGAATGTTTAATAAAATTTTTTCACTCGTTGTAGTTATAGGGGTGCCGCTTTCTATTGCCGGTAATGTCATGCACTGGCCACAAACTATTATGTTTACTGTATATTGTGTGACGATTATTGCACTTGCTGGTTTTATGGGGAGAGCGACAGAAAGTTTGTCGATTGTGTCAGGGCCGCGTATCGGTGGTTTGTTAAATGCAACATTTGGTAACGCAGTTGAGCTGATTATCTCTATCTTTGCCTTGCAAGCTGGATTAACGGAAGTGGTACTTGCCTCGTTAACAGGTTCTGTTCTCGGGAATTTATTGTTAGTCGGCGGTCTGTCCTTTTTTGTTGGCGGTTTAAAATATAAACGTCAAAGCTTTAACGTTTATGATGCGAGACATAATTCAACTTTATTAATTTTTGCAGTCGTTGTTGCGTTTGTGATTCCGGAAATATTTTCAATGAAAATGAACATCGACAAAACGTTCCAACTGAGTATTGGTATTTCAATCATTATGATTATTTTATATTTAGCTGCATTGTTTTTTAAACTTGTCACGCATCGAGGTGTGTATCAGCATAAAGAAGAAGTAGAGCACGATGAAGAGGAGCCAGAATGGTCAAAAGGAAAAGCGTTACTTATTTTAGCAATTGCAACAGTAGCAGTTGCGTATGTATCAGAGGCACTTGTACATACATTTGAAACAGTTGCCAAAGCGTTTGGCTGGAGTGAATTATTTATCGGGATTATCATTGTGGCCATTGTCGGAAATGCAGCAGAGCATGCATCGGCTATTATTATGGCTTATAAAAATAAAGTGAATGTTGCTGTTGAAATTGCAGTGGGTTCCACATTACAAATTGCCATGTTCGTTGCGCCTGTACTTGTCATTATTTCTATGTTTGTTGCGGTAAAAATGCCTCTTGTATTCACGATTCCAGAATTGGTAGCGATGATTACAGCCGTATTTTTGACAATTGCTATATCAAATGATGGTGATACGAACTGGTTTGAAGGTTTAACATTACTTTCAGCATATCTCATTATGGGAATCGGCTTTTATTTATTATAAAAAGTTTGGATAACAATAGAGAGCAGGGAAAAGAATATAACCGTATAGTCCCATTAGGAAGGAGCTTTACGGATGCAACGAGTGTGCAATATTTATATCACCATTATGTTCTCGTTTATCTTTTTATTTCCTTGTAGCAGCTTTGCGAAGACAGAATTGAATGTGAAAGTTCCACCATCTGTTTTAAACATTTCAAAAGAAAATACGTATCCAAATCCAACGCAGGACCTGCCGCGATTACAACCGAGTGAACTAGCAAAAACGTTGCTTGAGACATCGCCGATAAAGATTGAAAACCCGGATTTAATTCGAATGTTTAATGAAACATCTGTTTCTAACGCACCACTTGCAGTTGGATACCGCGCGAAAATTTATTTAGGTCAATGGCCTTTAAATTATGAATCGACTGAAACAACAATGAATTGGGAATACAAACAAGTCAATCGGAATGTTCATGATAATCGTGGTGGACAGGGATATTATCCACTTCGCTATAGACAAGAAGCGCAAAAGCTAGTAGAAGGTGGGCTTACTTCTTACATTAAGGGTGCAGAAGATGTAAAGAAGATGATGATGCTAAAAGCGATGGAAAAAGTACGTTTACCTCTTTCGTTTAAAACAATCATTGGTTATGGAACACAGCATGAACGAGTATACAATATTAGTCCGAAACAACTTGGATATTTATATGCGTATACGCCAGCTGTTAACGAAAAAGGAAAAGTAACATTTGGTGAAGTATATCTTGTCTTAAAAGGAAATCAACGAAAATTGATGATTAAAAATATTACATCACAAGGAATTGGAGCATCTATACCAATTCAAGATCATATTTCCTTTAAGTTTATTCCGTCTTCTGATCCAAAGTAAAGGTTCATACAAAAAACGTCAGCATGATAGTACGCTGACGTTTTTTTCTTATAACGTGATGTTTGCTTGTTTTGTTAAGAAATTTTCTGTTGGATAATAACTATTTTTCACAAGAATGTTTGGACCAAGACATTTTACAGCTGAACAATGGCAGCTTAATTCTTTTGCTGTTTGTGAAGCGCTCCACTTGTCGTAGGCTTCTTGCAATGTATTTGTTTGGACATTTCCGAGTATTGGAATGTCACCGAAATCTGTAACGATAATACTACCATCAAAAATATTTACATTTAAACGAGAACGACCGTCTGGGTCATTACGTACTGTGACATTTTTACTTGTATGCAGCTTTTTAAATACTTCTAAATCACGTTCGTCGCTGCTGCATGCATAAAATGGCAATGTTCCAAAGAGCATCCATACATTTTCATCACGAATATCGAGAAGGTGTGAAATGGCACTGCGAATTTCCTCTTTCGTTAAAATTTCAAGATTTTTAGCGAAGTCACTTTGGTACATTGGATGTACTTCATGCCGTTTACAGCCCATCTCTTCAACAATTTGACGGTGAATATGTTCAATATGCGGAAGTGTACGTTTATTGAGCATTGTTTCAGCAGAAACAAGAACGCCCGCTTCTGATAAAGCTTTACTATTTGAAATCATTCGGTCAAATAATTTAGCACGTTGTTCATATGACGGTTTGCGCTCCATCATCGCGAATCCGCCCTCAATGAAATCGTCAATCGTGCCCCAATTATGAGAAATATGTAAAACATCGAGATAAGGAATAATTTGTTCATAACGGGATAAATCTATGGTTAGGTTAGAGTTAATCTGGGTGTGAACGCCTCGTTCGTGAGCATATTTTAAGAGCGGTGTTACATAGCTATCAACAGATTTTTTGGAAAGCATCGGCTCACCGCCCGTAATGCTTAAAGAACGTAGATTTGGAACTTCATCTAATCGTTGTAATAATAAATCAAGCGGAAGTGGATTTGGATCTTTTGGCTGTAATGTATAACCAACAGCACAATGTTCACAGCGCATATTGCATAATGTTGTCGTTGTAAACTCAACGTTTGTTAATAATAATTTCCCGTACTCTTCAAAGTCCATATAAGCTTCCCATGGATCATAAGAAGGAGTAATCGGCTTCATTTTTTGTGATGTATTCATTTATGAAATACTCCTTTGACTATTGAAATAACAATTTGTCCATTATCTATGATAGAAGAAGATTGCTTTTTTATAAAGTGAAACTTCCATCAGCGGGGAGTTTTTTTCATCCCCGCCGATGGTTAGTTGAACCAATCGGGCATTTACGGGCAGTTATCGCCGTCTATCATCTTTGTCTCATGAAGGGGGTTTACTGCCTGTTAATGCGGGGTAAAGTGAAACTTCCATCAGCGGGGAGTTTTTTCATCCCCGCTGATGGTTATACAAATTTAAAAACCATTTTTTTTAGGTGGGCGAGAGCGTCTGGCCAAGCATAGAAACGGTCAGTGCCTTTTTCTGCCACATGCGAAGTTCAAACAAAGGGAGAAAGCGAGAGCAGGATCCTTTTTTCTGCATAGTAGCAATCTATATGTTGAAAAATCAAAATGGATTCATCTATTTGAACCTTCTTCAATTCTCTTTGGACTTTGAGGCAGAGAAATAGCGGGATATATCATTTTATTCAAATTAACGAAAAAATTCATGCCCGTGGTAATCACTTTTACTGTATAATAAAAGAAAGATTCAACAAGTAAACAAATGAGTATGCTAGATAGAAAATTAGGATAACTCGCATAAAAAGGAGAGAGCACCTATGGGAAATGCTACTTATGATAAAGATTCACAATTAGTATATTTGAAAGAACGTTTAAATATGTTTATAGAGGTTATTGATACAATTGAACCAGAAGACGTGGAGCTAGAAGATGTGGATCGCCTTCTTGAAATGTTAGATGATATTGAGTTTAAGTGTGAGCAATTTAAAAAGGGTGAGTAAAGGATCAGCAAATTGCTGATTCTTTTTTGTTAGAAGCAATGCCAAAAAAGAGGTATAATCAAATTGTGAAATTTTGAAATGCGTTTTGGTAGCGTTCACAATTGAGGGGGAAGTAATTATGAAAAAGCTTCAAGAAAGCATGTATCAACTAATTGTTGAAACGTCAACAAATTTACCGAAAGATGTTCGACGTGCAATTCAACAAGCGAAAGAGCGAGAAAGTGCAGGGACTCGTTCTGCGATGGCGCTCGGTACAATTACAAATAACATTAAAATGGCCGATGACAATATTTCACCAATTTGCCAAGACACGGGGATGCCAACTTTTAAAGTGTACACACCAGTTGGTGTAAACCAACTGCACATTAAAGATGCAATTTATGAAGCACTCGTACAAGCAACGAAAGACGGGAAGCTGCGCCCGAACTCTGTAGATTCTCTGTTCGGTGATAACAGCGGAAATAACTTAGGGCCAGGAACACCGGTCATTAAGTTTGAGCAATGGGAAAAAGATTATATCGATGCACGTCTTATTTTAAAAGGCGGTGGCTGTGAAAATAAAAATATTCAATACAGCTTACCTTGTGAAATTGAAGGGTTAGGACGAGCTGGCCGTGATTTAGAAGGAATTCGTAAATGCCTTCTTCATGCGGTATATCAAGCGCAAGGGCAAGGATGTAGCGCGGGTGTAATTGGCGTTGGTATCGGCGGAGATCGCACGTCAGGTTATGAGCTTGCGAAAAATCAATTGTTCCGTGCATTAGATGATGAAAATTCAATTCCAGAATTGAAGAAGCTTGAAGATTATATTGTGGAAAATGCCAATAAACTTGGTATTGGAACGATGGGATTTGGCGGCGAAACAACATTACTTGGCTGCAAAATCGGTGTATACAACCGTCTGCCAGCTAGCTTCTATGTTTCTGTTGCGTATAATTGCTGGGCATATCGCCGCCTAGGTGTAACAATTCACCCAGAATCAGGTGAAATTATGGAATGGTTATACCAAGAAGGTGAAGATACGCTAAAACACGAAGAAACAAACGAAGAGGCAAATACACAACGTGAAATCGTCTTACAAGCGCCAATTACTGAGGAACAAATTCGCGAACTTCGCGTTGGTGACGTTGTAACGATTAACGGTATGATGTATACAGGCCGCGACGCAATTCATAAACATTTAATGGATAATGACTGCCCAGTTGATTTAAATGGCCAAGTTATTTATCACTGCGGCCCAGTTGTTGTGAAAGATGAAAACGACAATTGGAAAATTAAAGCGGCAGGACCAACAACAAGTATTCGTGAAGAACCGTACCAAGGCGATATTATGAAGAAATTCGGTATTCGCGCTGTTATTGGTAAAGGCGGCATGGGTGCAAAAACATTGGCAGCATTAAATGAACATGGTGGCGTATACTTAAATGCAATCGGCGGTGCAGCGCAGTACTACGCAGAGTGCATTAAAGATGTAAAAAATGTTGATTTCTTACAATTTGGTATTCCAGAAGCAATGTGGCATTTACAGGTAGAGGGATTTAAAGCAGTTGTAACAATGGATTCTCATGGTAATAGCTTACATGCTGATGTAGATAAATCATCTTTAGAGAAGTTAGCATCGTTTAAAGATCCAGTTTTTAAATAAGAAAGATGGAGGAGCTGACGTTTGTTGGCTCCTTTTTTGTGTGACGGGAGCGTCGGTTTTTGTCGAAGAATCTTTAAAGTGTGTCGAAGCGCCGATATATCGAATCAGCATCTTGCTTTGTATTGGTATAAATGGAAAAACGTGTTCGGCATGAAAAAATTATAGACACAGAAACTACAAGTACGATTATATATGAAAAGGAGCTTATACAATGAAGCGTAATTGGTTATACATTGGTATTATCTTTTCAATTATGATGGTACTTGTTCCGGCTTCTGTGCTTGCTTATGTGAATACGCCAAATCATTGGGGAATTCCGCGTGCAAAGAATGAAACTCCTCCGGATGCTGGTCAGAAATTTACAGAACTGCTGCAGAAAAATGGAGGATTTTATTTAGGTGATACGAAGAAAAAAGATATTTATTTAACGTTTGATAATGGATATGAAAATGGTTTTACCGGAAAAATTCTCGATGTGTTAAAAGAAAAGAAAGTACCAGCAACCTTTTTTGTGACAGGACATTACATTAAAACACAAGAAGATTTATTAAAACGAATGGTAAACGAAGGACATATTGTTGGAAACCATTCACAGACTCATCCGAATTTTACAACGGTACATGATGCAAAGCTTCGTGAAGAATTGCAAGTTGTAACAGATGAAATTAAAAAGGTAACAGGGCAAAAAGAAGTGCGATATGTAAGGCCACCGCGCGGAATCTTTAGTGAACGTACATTAGCACTGGCAAAAGAAATGGGCTATTATAACGTCTTTTGGTCGCTTGCTTTTCTCGATTGGAAAGTGGATCAGCAAAGAGGGTGGCAATATGCTCATAATAATGTGATGAATATGGTTCACCCTGGAGCGGTTATTTTATTGCACTCTGTTTCGAAAGATAATGCGGAAGCACTTGCGAAAATCATTGATGATTTACGCGAGAAAGGGTATCATTTTAAAAGCTTAGATGATTTAGTAAAAGGCAATCAACCGTAAGCATGTATGCTTGCGGTTTTCTCATGCTATATAAATACAAGAAACCCTCTTTCTTTTTAGGGAGGACGAGAGGATCTAGCCAAGCATAGAAGCGGACAGTTCCTTTTTTTGCCACATGCGAAGTTTAAACAGAGGGAGAAAGCGAGTGGAAGTTTCTTTTTGTTTTGCGAGGCGGGGATTTGTGTGTTGAAAAATCAAGGCGGATGTATATATAATGATGTGTAAAAAGGATGAGAAACGTATGTGGAGCGAACAAATTACGTTACAATACCCGTATCATTTCGAAGAAGTGTTAAAGCGATTAGCTTTGGATCCATTACATGTCGTGCATCTAGAAGAGCAAACCATTCA
The DNA here is from genome assembly GCF_023715645.1 of Bacillus cytotoxicus. GTDB lineage: Bacteria > Bacillota > Bacilli > Bacillales > Bacillaceae_G > Bacillus_A > Bacillus_A cytotoxicus_A. The sequence continues at coordinate 12,015 of NZ_JAMBOP010000024.1, forward strand.
TGTTCCGCTTACCATAGATGGTGAGCAAGTTGTTGTACGCGTACAAGGTAAGGGGACAATTGAAAAACCGCAATTTTGGATTTCTAGCCAAAGCGATAAACAAACTGAAATTATGAAGCGTATTTCGGCTATCTTTCAATGGAATCAACCTTTTCATGAGATTCAGCATCATTTTTTAAACACATCATTGCGGCCACTTTTTGAAACATTTGCATATACTCCAATTATTTTAGAGTTCGATTATTTTGCTTGTCTTCTTCGCTGTATTATTCATCAACAAGTTCATTTGAAATTTGCGACAAAGCTTACCGAGCAATTTGTGAAAATGTATGGAACGGAAAAACAGGGGGTATTCTTTTTTCCTACACCTGAACAAGTAGTAAATATTACGGTAGAGGAATTGAGAAGTCAAAAATTTAGTCAGCGGAAAGCAGAATATATAATTGGACTTGCGAAACATATTGTGGACGAAAAGTTAAACTTAGAAGAGTTAGCAGGAAAAACGGATGAAGAAGTGAAGGGGCTATTATTGCCGCTGCGAGGAATTGGCGCGTGGACTGTCCAAAACTTCTTACTGTTCGGACTTGGACGTCAAAATATGTTTCCGAAAGCAGATATTGGGATTCAACGTGCGCTTCAACAGTTATTTCAATTAGATCAAAAGCCAGATGACGCATTTTTAGAACGAATGAAACAAGAGTGTGAACCATATTGCAGCTATGCATCATTATATTTATGGAAAAGTATAGAGTAGAGGTGTAACAATGATACAAAAACAACATGAGAGTAAGTTAGAAGTTGGACAAACGTTTCCTGTGACAATTAAACGTCTTGGGATTAACGGAGAGGGCGTAGGTTACTTTAAGAGACAAGTTGTCTTCATTCCAGGAGCGCTTCCAGGAGAAGAAGTTGTTGCAGAAACAACGAAAATTCAGCGTGGTTTTGCGGAAGCGAAAGTGAAAAAAATTCGTAAAGCTTCGCCGCATCGCATCAAACCACCATGTGCTGTTTATGAGAAATGCGGTGGCTGTCAGCTTCAACATTTAGATTACCAAGAACAATTAAATCAAAAGCGTGATATTGTCGTACAAGCATTTGAGAAGTATATGAACGGCAGTATGGAAGATAAGATTCGTCAGGCGCTTGGCATGGAAGACCCATGGCATTATCGCAATAAAAGTCAATTACAAGTTGGCCGCAAAGATGAAAAAGTCATTGCAGGATTATATGAACAAAACTCACATCACTTAATTGATATTGCTCATTGTATGATTCAACATAAAGCAACGAACGAAGCGACAAAAGTTGTGAAACGTATTTTAGAAAAACTGAACATTTCTATTTACAATGAAAGAAAACAAAAAGGTCTTGTACGGACAATTGTAACGCGTGCTGCAGTGCAAACAGGAGAAGTACAAGTTACAGTAATTACAACAAAAGACGAATTTCCAAATAAAGAACAGTTTATTGCAGAAGTGCAGAAACAAATGCCATCTGTAAAATCGATTATGCAAAATGTGAACTGGCGTAAAACATCTGTTATTTTTGGTGATAAAACATTCCGCCTAGCTGGAAAAGAAGTGATTCAAGAAACACTTGGTGACTTATCATTTGAATTATCTGCACGTGCCTTCTTCCAGTTAAATCCGGAGCAAACTGTTGTGTTATACAACGAGGCGAAAAAAGCAGCTGCTTTAACAGGGAAAGAAAAAGTTGTCGATGCGTATTGCGGCGTTGGGACAATCGGACTGTGGCTTGCAAAAGATGCGGCAGAAGTACGCGGTATGGACGTCATTCCAGAAGCGATTGAAGACGCGAAGAAAAATGCGAAGCGTCACGGTTTCACAAATACAAAGTACGAAGCTGGAAAAGCAGAACAATGGCTGCCAAAATGGATAAAAGAAGGCTGGCGTCCAGATGTTATCGTTGTTGACCCGCCGCGCACAGGTTGTGATGATAAACTACTCGAAACGATTTTAAAAGTTAAACCGAAAACGGTTGTGTATGTATCGTGTAACCCATCATCGCTTGCGCGTGATGTGAAAGCGTTAATGAAGAGTTATGACGTAGAATATGTACAGCCAGTGGATATGTTCCCGCATACAGCGCATGTGGAGAATGTGGTGAAGCTTGTTAGAAAAGAAAAGTAAATGAGAGATAGGCCTTATCGAAAAGTCGATAAGGCCTATTTTTTATTTAGGATTCATTACGCCGAACCATACCACAAATAGAGGCGGCTTTTTTAAGTTAATTGCCATCATGTATCGAAAATCAGAGTGAATGACATTTCTGTAGTTTAGAAGAAGGGATACTGCACAAATAACATCGTCTATCTTGATCATTCTAGCTGTACATACGTAGTTCTTTCTTTATCCCATATTCGCTGCAATAATCAAAAAAAATTTGTGGAAGCATAGTTGTTTCAGCTAATGGAACCCATTCTGATTCGTTCAACTAACCATCAGTGGGGGATGAAAAAATCACCACTGATGGAAGTTTCACTTTATTAGAAAAAAGATTGTCGAATCCTTTTTTATTCTGTCCCAATTACATAAAGCTTTCTTGTTTATTTTATATCAATTTATTATGATTATTACGGATGGGAAACAATCAATTCACAGTCTCCATCTACTTCAAATTCACCTAATCCTACTGGAATAATTAAATGCGTTCCTTTTTTCAGTGAGTATGTCTCTCCATTATAAACAAAGACACCGTCACCCTTGATAACACTTAAAAGCAGATATTGATCATTAAATGAAAAAACAGCTTTCCCTTTTACATCCCACTTGTACACTGAGAAAAATTCTGATTCTACGAACGTGGTAATTATTACATTATTCTTTTTCTCAATCTTAGGGGGAACCACAGTGTCATGATGTGGCACGGTTGTTACATCTATGGCTTTTTCTAAATGAAGTTCCCGCAAGTTACCGTTGTCATCTCTACGATCATAATCATACACTCTGTAGGTTGTGTCAGAGCTTTGCTGTGTTTCTAATACTAGAGTACCTTCACATAATGCGTGAATGGTTCCGCTTGGAACATAGAAAAAGTCACCAGGTTTAATTTTCACTCTGCGTAGCAGCTCGTTCCAATTTCCTTTGTTTATTTGCTGGGTTAATTCCTCCTTTGTTTTCGCATTGTGGCCGAAAATCATATCGGCTCCTTCTTTGCAATTAAGGATATACCAGCATTCTGTTTTGCCAAGCTCACCATTCTCATGGACATTTGCATAAGAATCTTCTGGGTGGACTTGAACGGATAAATCCATGTTCGCATCTAATATTTTTGTTAAAAGAGGAAAGACCTTATCCTTTGGATTGCCAAATAGCTCGGGATGCTTTTTCCATAGCTCGTCCAACGCCATACCACCAAATGGGCCATTTTCTATGAATGAAGGTCCATTTGAATGAGCGGAAATTGCCCAACATTCACCTGTTTTATCATTTGGAATAGCGTAACCAAATTCTGTTTGTAAGGCTGTTCCACCCCAAATTCGTTCTTTTAAAACTGATTTTAAAAATAAAGGTTGCACTTTTACTACCTCCTGAATTAGGTTTAACTTTTCTTTTTCTTCTAAATGAAGCAACAATACTGTTTACAAGACTTCCAGATGGAGGTTCAGTATTGTAAAAAACAGAATGTCTTTTTAGAGCTTTCTTACATTCCTTCGAATTATCTTTATATAACGTATTTAGAATGGAAATCATGGAACATGGAACGAGCGAAACTGTGGGCTTCTAATTTTTTGAAGTCTATAAAAGTTGTAATGATGTAATGTTATAACAATAGGGTACATAAAAACTTTATCTAATTCAATATATTTTATTAAAAACTTTTTCTATATTATTAAATTCCAGTAAAAGGGAATTTGTTGATTCTGATCTAACGATGTTTAAGCAAAACGACATGATACTTGTCAATCATTCTTGTCACCTCAATATTCTTACTACATTTTTGATAAGTGGCTAGATCCATACCAAAGTAAAGAAGAACATCGAAAGCAGGAAAAGGAATTGTCCTCCTGTTTGGCTTAGTAAGGTGGAACATCTTAAAACGGGAGGACAAGAAGACAATACCTAATTCTTGTTTTCTATTCTACAACTTAGATAGAAAACGTATCTTTTCACTCCCTTGAAAGAATTCAAGGGTAAGGAATCCTACACACTCGAAAGGGGAGTGTAATAATTTTTAGGGAGTTTGTTTGTATAAATTTATTTATTTTAAATTCACAAGAAAACGCTTGCAATGTAGAATTGGTTGTTTTATCATATTGTTATAACATTGTAACAATAAGGAGGGGGAGCATTATGTATAATAAGTTTCCTGAAATAAGAATAAAAGGTCCTCTAATCAATGAAGTTTGGCAAGGGTATGACTCAATTCAAAAAGAATTATCACATCAGCTGAGTAATAATGAAAATATGAAAACAGTCGTTATCGATTGTTATCCAGGTGTTCGATACGATGAGATTAAAACAAAATTAATTGATGGATTAGGTGCAAATTTAGTTGTTTTCTCAGATGATTTAGCATATTCCGGTGAAGAAATTACTACATTAATAGAACGTAATTTAACAGATGATCGCGTGTTTGGAGTTTTATCCTGTCATACATTAGAAGAATTCTTCGATATGAATAAAATCCAAGACGCAAGAAAAAAAATAGAAGATCATGATGGGGTCGTTGTTGTCTATGGTGTAGGAGCTTCATTAGTAACAAAAGGTGATATATTGATATACGCTGACTTAGCTCGTTGGGAAATTCAACAACGATATCGCTCTAAAGAATTGGGAAATTGGAAGATTGACAATCATGATGAAGATATTCTACGAAAATATAAGCGCGGTTTCTTCGTTGAATGGAGAGTAAGTGATCGTCATAAAAAGACGCTATATAATGATATGAATTATTATTTAGACACAAATGAAAAAGATAATGCGAAGATGGTATCCGGAAGAGCATTTTTAGAAGGTATGCGTCAAACAATTAATCAACCATTCCGTTTAGTTCCTTATTTTGATCCCGGAGTATGGGGAGGACAATGGATGAAAGACGTTTGCGGCCTTGATAAAGAGAAAGAGAACTTTGCTTGGAGTTTTGATGGAGTACCAGAAGAAAACAGCTTATATTTAACTTTTGGTGATGTACGAATTGAAACACCGTCAATTAATACAGTATTCTTGCATCCTACTGATTTATTAGGAGATCGCGTGCATGCTAGATTTGGAACTGAGTTTCCGATTCGATTTGATTTTTTAGATACAATTTCTGGACAAAATTTGAGCTTACAGGTACATCCATTGGTTGAATACATTCAAGAAAAGTTTGGAATGCACTATACGCAAGATGAAAGTTATTATATTCTTGATTCAAAAGAAAATGCTGATGTATATCTTGGACTGAAACATGATGTGAATCCTGAAGAAATGATGGAGGATTTACGTAGAGCAGAACGTGGAGAAATTTCTTTCCCAGATGAAAAATATATAAATAAATTTCCAGTCAAAAAGCATGATCATTTCTTAATACCTGCTGGAACAATTCATTGTTCAGGTACAGATACAATGGTTTTAGAAATTAGTTCTACACCATATATTTTTACATTTAAATTATGGGATTGGGACCGACTTGGCCTTGATGGGTTACCAAGACCTGTTCATATTGATCATGGGGAGAAAAATATTGTATGGAATCGAGATACAAAGTGGGTAGAAGCGAATTTAATTAATCGTATCGAGACAATTGCAAGTGGCGATGGATGGAGAGAAGAAAGAACAGGGCTTCATGAAAGAGAATTTATTGAAACTAGAAGACATTGGTTTACTTCAACTGTTCATCATAATACGAATGGAAGCGTTAACATGTTGAATTTAATTGAAGGTGAAGAAGCGATTGTTGAAAGTCCAACGAATAAATTCGAACCTTTCATCGTTCGATATGCTGAAACATTTATTATTCCTGAATGTGTGGAGGAATACACGATAAAACCATATGGAAAATCAAAAGGAAAAGAAATTGCTACAATTAAAGCTTTTGTAAGAATTTAAAGTAGAAAAGGGGAATTGGTATGATTGGTATTTTAGTAACAACTCATGGTGAATTTTGTAACGGATTGTTACATGCAGCGCATATGATTGCTGGTGAACAAGAAGGAGTTGACGCTGTTTCATTAGATGAAAATGGAATGGATGATTTTGCTAGTCGTTTAGAAACAAAGTTAGATGAAATGGTGGAAAAGTATAATCAAGTTCTTGTAATGTGTGATTTAAAGGGTGGAACACCATGTAACCAAAGCTTGAGATATGGCTTCATTAATGAAGGGAAAATAAAAATAGTTGCAGGTGTAAATTTACCAATGTTAATTGAAACGATTTTTGGCCGTAGCAGTGTAGAAAGTCTGGATGAATTAGCAATTGTTGCGAGTGATTCAGGTAAGCAGTCGATTGAATATATTACATTATAATCTCTGGGAGGAATGAGTAATGCCTATTACATTTGTACGAATTGATGATCGAGTAATCCATGGACAAGTTGTAACAAGATGGTCTAGACAAAAAGCGGTAAACGGAATTTTAGTCATTGATGAAAACATTGTGAAGGATGAATTCCAAAAGAAAATCTTAAAAAATGCAGCTCCTTCAGGTGTTAAAGTGGGAATTTATGGCATTGAAGAAGGTCTAGAGAAAATTAAGCTGGCAAAAAATGCGAAAAATAGTTATTTCGTAATTGTTAAAACACCAGTTACCCTACAAAAGCTTGTTGAAGCAGGTGCTGACTTTGGTAATGAGATAAATGTTGGACCAATGAGTGCTCGTCCAAATGCTAAAACAGTGGCGAAGAATGCAGCTGTTACAGAAGAAGAAAAAACGGCATTTGATTATTTAGTAGAAAAAAATATGAGTGTTACATTTCAGCTAATTCCGGAGGAAACTCCTCTTTCTTGGAAAAAAGTAAAAGAAAACTATTAAAGAGAGGGATAAGTTATGGATGTTGCCATCTTAATTCAAGCTGTATTAATAGGGATATTCTGTTATCTTGGATCCGTTTCCTCACCGTGGTTACTTGGTGTAACAGGGGGCTACTATATTGTTGGAAGACCTTTAGTAGCGGGTCTAATTGTAGGTCTTATTCTTGGTGATGTTTCAACGGGTGTTCTTCTAGGGGTAGCTGTTCAAGCCGCGTTTATTGCCACTATTTCGACTGGTGGTACACAAAACTCTGAGATCACATATGCAGCATATGGTGGTATTGCACTTGGTATGCTTGCACATGCCTCTCCGGGTGTAACGGTTACTTTAGCAGTTGGTATTGGTGCTTTAGGTTTAATTCTTCATAATGTATTGATGGTTACAAACTCTGTTTGGAATACTCGAGCAGAAAAAGCTGCAGAAAGAGGAGATATGCGTGGGGTTGCTCTAAACAACGGTGTATATCCGCAAATCGTCAATTTTTTATTGCGTGTCATTCCAGTTGCTTTAGCTATTTATTTTGGACAAGGTTTCGTAGACAATGCACTTAAAGCTATTCCTCACACAGTTATTCATATAATGAACGTTTTAGGTGGATTACTTCCAGCGTTAGGTATTGCCTTATTAATGAACTTGTTAATTAAAGAAAAAACATATTTAATCTTTTTTATTGGTGGTTTTGGTATTATCGCATTCATCGTTCCAAACATGATTGCTTTAACAATTATAGCTGTATTGTTTGCATACATTGTTTACTTAGCTTCAGGAAATAATGCTCCTGCAGAAGTCGAAGATGAGGTGATTTAACGATGAAAAAACTAGATAAAGCGGATTTAAGAAAAGGCTGGCTGAAATGGGCGATGTTCCACTTGTCTTCTATAAGCTTTGAAAAACTAGAAGCACATGGCTTCGCTCATTCGATGACACCAATTATTAAAAAGCTATATAAAGATAATCCTGAGGAACAAAAAGAAGCGTTGAAGCGACATTCTGTATTTTACAATACTGAGCCTCAAGTGGGCAGTGTTGTAAATGGTGTAGTAGCTTCACTTGAAGAAGAACGTGCTAATGGCCAACCAATTACGGATGAAATGTTCCATAGTATTAAGACAGGATTAATGGGACCTGTTGCTGGTATAGGTGACTCAACAATTCAAGGTATTATTATTCCTATTCTTTTAACGGTAGGTATGAGTATTTCTAATGGTGGTAGTCCATTAGGTGCTATATTCTATATCGTTGCTTATTTAGCGATTATGGGGACGCTATCTTATTGGTTATATTTCCGAGGATACAGTCTTGGTACAAGTGCTTTAGATGGTTTAATGGGAGCGAACGCTGATCGAATTAAAAATGCTTTAAACGTATTAGGAACTATGGTCATTGGCGGTTTGGCGGCATCTTCTGTAAAATTAACAACGACAGTGAAAATACCAAACGGTGAAAAATTTATAGAGCTCCAAAAAACCTTAGATGGATTTTTTCCTGGTTTATTATCGTTAGTAGCCGTAATGATTAGCTGGTATCTAATTTCAATTAAGAAAGTTAGCGCAACAAAAGTATTGTTATTTTTAGTAGCTCTATCTATTGTAGGTGTATTAGTCGGTTTGTTTTAATTATAAAAAATAATAGGAAGGGGTCTATTTATAACTGACTCCTTCCCTATTGTATTTTCCAAATAATGATAGTACGTTATAATTAATGACAAATAATAGATTATGAACAACAATTTTTATAAAAAAGGAGATAGTCATTAGTGAATGATAATGAAATGATAAATTTGGCACCATTGTATATTCAAGTAAAGCTTGATATAAAGAATAAGATTGAAGAAGGTAAGTGGGGTATTGGTGAGAAAATACCTACAGAAGGAGAATTATGTAGTTTTTATGATGTTAGCCGTGTAACAATTAGACAAGCAATTGATGAACTTGTTAATGATGGTTATCTTGAGAAGAAAAGACCTAAGGGTACATATGTATTAGATTATTTAGCTAATTCAGTACCGGCTGGATTATCGACTTACGTAAAAAGCTTTACGAATGAGATGAAAGAACGAGGTTTAAATGTTAGTACGTTATTTGCTGATATTAAGCTTACGAAAGCCGATGAACATATAGCTAAACTTTTAGGTGTTAAAGAGGGCGATGAAGTCATTTTATTAAGGAGAATACGAGGAATTAATGGAGTTAAAATAGGTTATTTTAAAACCTACATGAAGCCTAACATGAAGATCTCTTTAAACCCTAAAGATTATTATGAATCTCTTTATGCTTTGTTAGAGGAGAAGGGGATTATTGTAGCGCAAGTAAAAGAAAAGTTATCGGCGCTTCGATCTACAGAGGAAATCAGAGAAATGTTAGAAGTAACTCAAGATTGTCCAATATTAAGACGTATTCGATATGCTTATAAAAGTAATGGTGATTTTATTGAGTGTTCGGAATGCTATTACAATGGAGATGAATATTCCTACTATTTAGATTTTAGCCCAACGGCATTTTCTTAAATAGCCAGTTAGGGACAAACTTTGTAAAGGTGTATCTTTTTTGATTTGAAACATTTTGAGGTGTTCTTAGTATTTTTACCTGTATTAACTTATACAAATACGATTTTTTGAAATACTATTTAAATATTCAGAAGACGATGATAAAATTATCTTAAACAAAGTTAGTTATGGTCGGATAGATTTTACAACATAAGAAATACAATTGTTATTTTGATTGTTTTTTAAATCCTGTAAACACAGGATTTAAATTTTGAATCATATCATTATAACGATGTAATAATGATATGATATTTTGATTGTAATTATTTTTTAAAGGAGGATAAAGAGAATGGATCAATCAAAAAACGCCGTTTAATCTAGTATAGAGTTTTTTACCACGGTGAACCGCACCATAAGCAAATGGTGGAATATAAGCATATAACTGTTTCTACGCTTTGCACACGAGAAGTGTGCAGCATAAATAATATAAAAAAGAAGCAGAAAATCACTCGCGATTTCCTGCTTCTTTTTTATAAATGTAAGTTCTGAATATATATCACTTCACGTGAGCTTGCTGTTTGTTAGTACACGACAACCGGTTCATGAGTGCTTAGATTATCATACACAGTTTTCGCAACACTAGGAGGAAGGTTAACACATCCGCCCGATCCTCCTGTTAAATAGGCGTTATTGGCCCAGTTTGCTCGCCAGCTGGCATCGTGGAACCCTTGTCCGCCGTTTGTGAACGGAGCCCAGTAATCTACCTTAACGGAATAATCAGGTTTACCTACTGCGCTACCTTTTAGTGTGTACGGTGATCGTTTATAAAGGACATACCACACTCCAGGTGATGTATCTTCACTCGTGCTATGTTTACCAGTTACTACATTTGTTGAGACTGCTAATTTTCCATCTTTGTAAATCCAAATTTGCTGTTCGGCAATTGACACTTCCGCATACGTGTCTCCAATTCCATTATTCGCTGTTGTTTCATAACCGATGCCTTCATTATCCCAGCCATTTCCGCGAATATTAGAAGCAGAAAGAGACTTTTCGCCTTTTTCAAAGGCTTGTTGGATTTGCTTTGTTTCTTTTTCAACATCTAGTGCCCAGCCATAGCCTTGGCCTTTTACTGATATGACCGAACCAGAATGGGTTTTAAATGTGAAGTCCTTATTTAATGTTGATTTCTCATTATTGATTTCAGCAATCTTGTTCTTAATGTCACTTGCGTCGATTGTAGCCTTCATATCTTTTGACATAGAGGCATTTTGAATTAGATCTTTCGCTTTTAAAGAATAAACTTCATTTTGTACCTTATAATCAATGGTTTGTTGAAGAAGATTCTGCAAGGCTTGTTCTTCTTTTTTAACAATCGAATCGTTTTCTTTAATAGGCTGTATGTATAAAGGCTTCAAATGGATTTCGCTTTTATGCTTCTGCTTGTCGTAATCCTTCAATAGACTAGCGACGTCATACTGTTTTCCGTCAACGCTTTTTGAAATAACAACTTTTCCTTGTTCGAGCTTTGCCATAGCATCTTGAGGTGCTTTTAAATTTTGATTCATAGAGACGAGCTTTTCTTCTACAAGTTTTTTCATTGTTTCACTTCGATACTGATCTGCTTGTTTCGGAAGCAGTGAATAATCTTTTTCCTTTGAGGAAGGGAAAAATGTCCACTGGCTTTTTAATAGTTTCTCAACTTGAGGTAAATCTTTTTCCGTAAGTTCCGTTTGCGTATCTTTTTCATCTAAAATTTGTTGTTGGCCGACATAGACTTTGTTGTCTAATCCAGATGTTTTTAATTTCTGTATTGCTTGATCAGCAGTCAAACCGCCAACGTTTGTGTCATTAATCGAAACTTTTGAATTGAAATGGGTTGTCTGATAATAACTCATCCCTCCAATAAGAAGCGCAATGATACCGACACCACCCGCTGTGATAAGCTTCCAATTTGTAGAGCGTTTGTTTGATCTTCCTCGTTTTTTATCAACTTCTTCAACTGATTCATTTATTGTGTTGTTGTTCATCAATCTTTCCTCCGTATACATCAACGTCAACCGATTTAAAAGTAAAACCACTGATTAGTTTACCTCATTATTCTTAAATTTTCATTATTTTTGACTAGATTTTATTGTGCTAAATTGGTCAAATTTGGATTTTTTAATAGAATGACATATAAAAATGATAGATAAATTCTTTCAATGAGCCGTTTACAAGTAATAAATCATTCCAAAAACAAAATAAAAAAACTACTACTACAAGAATCAACCCGAAAGAAATAACGTAAAAAACTAGTAATCAAGTTTAAATCACTAGATAATGGGAGAGTATGATAACAATAGTATTTTCTTACATATATAAATCCAAATTAAAACCCTGATATCCCCCTTTTTTAGGTGGTCGAGAGTGTCTAGCCATGCGAGCATAGGTCATGTTGTATTCTGCAGAGCAGCGACTTAGATGTCGAAAAATTAAAATGGATTTATATAGATTATGGAAACTCATCTGCACGTATTTAACTATAATTTCAATAGGTTATTTCATATTTCAGTGGAGGTACCGATGATTGATCAATTAACAAAAGACGATATAAAAGATATGTTTACAAGTGCTGTTTACCGTCGCGGAATTAGCTACTACCAGGAAGGTCGTGTTGGAGAATTATATCATGATCCAATCAGGAATATTTGGAGGGCAGCGGTAAGGGGATCAAAATCCTATCAAGTCACGATTGAAGAAGATGATACCGGAATTTCATCAGAGTGCAATTGTCCTGCATATAATCAATATTGGGAACCATGTAAACATATTGCTGCTGTAATGTTAGAAATTCAAGACAGTATAAAGGGAGAGTTTGAAAAACCCAGCCCCCAGCATTTTAATATCCAAAATTTTCTTGACAGGGAGCAGAAACAAGGGGAAGAAAGGCAAGCTATCTATGTAAAACACCTGACAACTCAATTCATTCAAACCCTTTCTGATTATTCGAAAGGTGCGTTGGAACAAGCAGTAGAAATGAATAGAGATCCATTAATGGTAGAATGGATTATAAAATTGTATAGGCCAAGTTACTCATCAAAGCAGTTTTTGGCATTGGAAATGAAGGCAGGTCAAAAGCGAACGTATGTCGTTAAGAAGATTAGGGATTTTCTAAAGGCAATTGATAGACAAGTGCAGTATCCTTTTACAAAAGGTTTTACATTTGATCCTACAGAGCATGAGTTTACACAGGAAGATCAAGAGATTATTAAAATTTTGCAAGAGGCAGTAAAATACGAGAAAATTAGTCAAGAGCTTATCCATTCTTATTATCAACGTTCAGGATTTACAGATGATCGTATCATTACAATTCCACCGATGTTGGCGGATGATCTCCTTACAAAGTTGGAGAATAGGTCGGTTTGTTTTCAAAATGATGGTAACGTTTTTAACAAAGTACAAGTTGAGCATAATGAATTTCCATTTTCTATTCAATTAGATAAAGGATTAAAGGATGGATTTCTGTTGGATTTAACAGAGCTGTTATCCTTTCAGTATTTAGAACTGTACGAATACATTATTCAAAACAATACGTTTTATAAAATTTCAGCTGAACAGAAAATAGTAATAACAGAGATGGAAAAGATAATGACTCTATCAAAAAGTCATGTATTACCTATAGAAAATGACCAAATTGAATCATTTATATCTCAAGTTGTACCGAGGTTAGGAAAAACCGGTAAGTTAGAGATTGCTGAAAATGTGTCAAGTAAAATCGTTACATTTCCTCTACATGCGAAGGTTTATGTTGATCGGAAGGACGAGCTTTTTCAAGTTACAGTGGAATTCCATTACGGTGACCATGTGATTAATCTGTTTGAACAAGTAACTGTGGAAATGAACGACCAAATTATTATGAGGGATGCAGAAAAAGAACAGTTGATTATGGATATAATCGAATCTGCTTCATTAAGATTCAATGGGAAATTTCTCTATGTAGAAGGAGAAGAGGAGATTTTTGAATTTTTGCATGTAACTTTACCCCTACTTGAAGACAAAGCGGATATTTTCTTGGAAAGTACTATAAAGTCGTGGGTGCTTCCTGATAAAGTTACCCCGGTTACAAGTGTTGATGTGAATTCTTCTGGAAATTGGTTAGATGTAAGCTTCAATATGGACGGAATTGATCAAGCGGATATTCAAAATATTTTACGATCTGTCGTCGAGAAGAAAAAATATTACCGGTTGCCTGATGGTGCGTTCCTATCACTAGAATCAGAAGAATTTCAAAACATTCAACGCATGTTTGAAGAGTTAAACATTAAACCGGCACAATTGCAAAAGGAATCGATTCAGCTGCCGATTTATAGAGGAATGCAACTTGATGAAATAGTTGATAAGGAAAAAGGAAGCGATATTAAGTACGGGAAGCAGTTTCGCCGGCTTTTAAATCGATTAAAAAACCCTGAAGAACTTGAGTTTAATATTCCTGATGCGTTGCAGGCTGAGTTAAGAGACTATCAGAATTATGGTTTCCAATGGCTAAAAACACTTAGCTATTACCAGCTTGGTGGTATTCTTGCAGATGATATGGGACTTGGAAGTGCGAAACGTTCGTATATAAGTGTTGCCTAAAACACGAAATTACGGGAATAAGGTTTTCTTATTCTAACTGTATCGTTAAAACATTAGGTGAAACTCCTAATTAGAACAAATGACCTTTCTGTTCTATCTATAATACTCCTGCATGCAGCAACTTACCTTTATAAGTTGCTGTATGAGAGCCAGGTGAAGTCGTCTACTGACGGGAGCCTACACTCCTTGATATGAGGCGGTAGTCTTTAAAAGTATTCTATGGTGAGCGAAGACGAACCCTCGCTATGCACGCACCGTTACCCATAGCCATCTTACGTAGGTCAAAGGATGGTCTGAGTGAAATACTTGTATATTTTCCTAAGATACAAGTGCTACTTCGTTATTTTGTCTAAATAACGAAGTTGGCTCAAGAAGTTAAGGTCAATCTAACTTGAGCGAAGTAACTCCGGTGTATAGAGGGCACCTAAGGAATACAAAAGAAGGGATAAACGATACGGAACGTTTGAGATTCAGTTCGTGGAGTATGAAGGTACGATGAAGCGAATTGAAAGTCAGCGGTGCCATAGTAGTGATAATAGATGAGCGTTGATGTGGCTATAAAACAGATGAAATGCTGTAGAAGTGTCACGGAGCAGAAAAACATCTTAGCGAAGGGCACCAGTCGGTAGTGAAAGTAAGCAGAACACTATCGATGGAACGCCGTGTGCATTGAAAGGTGCATGCACGGTGTGGGACGGGGGAAAAGTTGGAGATTGTATCAAATACTTACCTATTGTCATAAACATTACAAAGTATCACATTTATTTTATCTGAACAAGTTGCGAATAAAGACTTTAAGCCAGCGTTGATTGTGGCACCGGCTTCACTTGTATATAACTGGAAAAATGAATTTAAAAAGTTCGCACCGTCATTAACAGTTGAAGTGATGATTGGGAATCCGCAAGAGCGGATGGAAAAGTTGCAAAGCGATATGGTACCAAATGTTTGGATCACATCATATCCGACACTAAGGCAAGATATTGATTACTATAATCAAGTAGAATTTGGCACGCTTATTTTGGATGAGGCACAGGCCATTAAAAATCATATAACAAAAACAGCAAAGGCAGTTAGGGAAATACAAGCGAAAACAAAGTTTGCGCTAAGCGGGACGCCGATTGAAAATTCGATTGATGAACTTTGGTCTATTTTTCAAGCAATTATCCCAGACTTTTTTCCAAATCAGAAAGCATTTCGTCAGCTAGAACAGGCAAAGGTGGCAAAAATGATTCGTCCGTTTTTATTGCGAAGAGTGAAGAAAGACGTATTAAATGATTTGCCTGACAAAATTGAAACGGAAGTTTATTCGGAACTTACGAAGCAGCAAAAAGAGTTGTACGTAGCGTATCTTGAAAAAATTCAGAATGAAGCAAAAGAATCGATTCAAGAGGAAGGCTTTCAAAAGAGTCGTATTAAACTTTTAGCTGGTTTAACTAGACTCCGCCAACTATGTTGCCATCCTTCATTGTTTGTGGAAAATTACAAAGGGGATTCAGGTAAGCTCCAACAATTAATGGAAATTGTTGACCATGCAATAGAGAATGGCAGACGGCTTTTGATTTTTTCACAATTTACGAGTATGCTTTCGATAATTCGTGATCAGTTCACAAAAGCTGGTCTTGAGTACTTCTATTTAGATGGTCAAACAGCACCGAAAGAAAGAGTGAAAATGGTTGATCAATTTAATGAAGGGAACGCTAATGTTTTTCTAATTTCTTTGAAAGCAGGGAATACGGGGCTGAATTTAACTGGTGCTGATACGGTTATCTTATATGACCTTTGGTGGAATCCAGCAGTTGAGGAGCAAGCTGCTGGAAGAGCGCACCGGATTGGTCAAAAAAATGTCGTGCAAGTTATTCGATTAATCTCACAAGGAACGATTGAAGAAAAAATATATGAACTTCAGCAAAACAAAAGAGAACTCATCAAAACAGTCATCGAAACAGGAGATCAAGCAGTATCAAAAATAACTGAAGAAGAAATAAGGGAAATATTAGGGATATAGTATTCTGTGAAAAAATCCCTTTGTTTAAGAATATATATCCAAATTAAAAACCTAACATAAACTCCTTTTCTTTTTAGTTGGGCGAGAGCATGTGGCCTTGAGTAGAAGCGGTCAGGGCCTGTTTCTGCCACATGCGATGTTCAAACAAAGAGAGGGAGAAAGTAGCAGGTTATTTTTCGTTCAGTATGGCTGCAACTTGTGTGCCCGAAAGTCAAGTTGAATTTATATATACAAGAGACCGAGTAAAATCGGTCTTTTTGTATTCTGTATCTATCACAGTGCTCTGTTGCATAGTATTTTTTCACATGAAGGTGTATATTTAGGTACAGGTAAAAGAAAGGCGGTGAGTCTGTTACTAAAAACAGAATAAGTTTAGTAGCAGAAAACAATGAACAACTACAAACTAACAATTCAATATGACGGTAGTCGCTATAAAGGCTGGCAACGGCTCGGTAATGGCGAAAATACCATTCAAGGAAAAATAGAAAATGTCCTATCTGAAATGCTAGGAAAAGAAATTGAAATCATCGGCTGCAGCAGAACGGATGCGGGTGTACATGCTCTGAATCAAGTCGCTAACTTTAAAAGTGATGAAAATTTAGTAGAACATAAAGTGAAAAAATATTTAAATCAATACTTACCAAATGATATTAGTATTACGAACGTGGAATTAGTTCCAGAGCGTTTCCATGCCCGCTATAATTCAAAAGCGAAAACATATTTATATAAAATTGGGAATGAAGAACATACGAATCCATTCATGCGTAAGTACAGCATGCATGTTGGGAAAAAATTAAATATCGAAAGTATGAAAAAAGCAG
Organism: Bacillus cytotoxicus; assembly: GCF_023715645.1. Classification (GTDB taxonomy): domain Bacteria; phylum Bacillota; class Bacilli; order Bacillales; family Bacillaceae_G; genus Bacillus_A; species Bacillus_A cytotoxicus_A. The sequence continues at coordinate 28,917 of NZ_JAMBOP010000024.1, forward strand.
CGCAATATTTTGTCGGTTCGCATGACTTTACAACTTTCTCTAATGCGAAATCGAAGAAAAAATCCATGGTTCGCGAAATCTACTCATTAGATGTAACAGAAAAAGATGGATTCGTCGAAATTAGAGTAAGCGGAAACGGCTTTCTTCACAATATGGTGAGAAAAATTGTTGGGGCGTTAATAGAAGTTGGCTTAGGCCAGTTAGACGCTGAAGCAATCCCGCAAATTTTAGAGGACAAACAACGAAATCAAATCAATTGTCTTGCTGATGCGAGCGGGTTGTATTTGGAGAAGGTTGATTTTTAATTTAAGCAAGCTCCCACTTCAAAACACATTAGCTTTGAGGTGGGAGCAAACTTATCGTCCGTTTGAAAAAAACGTGTTTAAAATTGCTAAATTCCTCATTCCCTCCCCAATAATCTAATACTTGTGGCACGGATAACTCATGGCGTAATCGATCAAGTATGGTATATTCACGTTCAAGCTTTACTTTAGAAGAAGGAATCTTGATATAAACTGTACTTTGATTGATTAACTGGATTTTATAAACGATTGAACTAAAAGATTGAGGAACATCTTCAATTGTTAGTACGTTTAGTTTGAATTTTTCTATGACTTGTTCCAGCTTATTTATTTGAAATCCACCTATCTATTAACGTATTCATTTCAATTAATTTTTTGAAATTGATTTCTTCTGTATACATGTTTTTATCTTCTCCTCGTTACACTTTGTGAAGACTGGTTTTTCTTAATTTTAACAAATTTTTGCAGGTATGCAAAAGAAGTACACAGCTTATAATCAAAACAAAGAAAATCGGCGCATGTTACGCCGATTTTCTTTGTTTTGATGTGGGATGAGTTATTCTTCTTTCTCCGGTTTGCTTCTTATCTCCATTAATTTTTCCTTTGCTAATTCTACTGCAATTGCATCATCTAAGTATCCAATGGGAAAGAGGTAATCTGGAATAATATCTGTTGATAAAACGAAATAAAGCAAGGCGCTTCCGATAATTGCTCGTTCTTGCGATGGAATCGTTTCTTTGCAAAATTGCTGATACATATCTGTTAGTTGATCAATGAACGGACCAGTACTATCAAGTTGTTGCAATTTTGTTGAGAATCCTTCATGAATCAGGCGTGTGCCTTCTGTTGTTTTTGCATAGCGTTCGTAATTTTCAAGTGCTTGTTTTACACGAGTTGTTGTGTACTTGTAATCAAATACGTTAGAGGATTGTAATGTGTTTTGAATGGCATCAATTGATGTATACATTTCGGTCTGGGGTTCAGTAGTTTGTTGAGGTTGTTTGGCATATGTAGCATCATATAAGAACTGTATAGGAATTTGGAGACAGTCTGCAAATTTTTGAAGATGCTTTTTCTTCGCTTGTTGCTTTCCGTTAATAATTCGTGAAATGGTGGAAGGGTCAATATCGGTTAGCGTTCCAAATTGTCGCATTGATAATGAACGTTCTTGTAACAATTCTTTTAATACCGTACCGAGTTGATGATTTATATTTTGAGTAGACATAGGTTTAGGCGCTCCTTTTTGTTTCTGAAATGTTGATATTTTATTAAAAGTATATGAAACAGACAGGCACAATTGCTCAATATTTGCATACGATGCAATAAAAAATGCAATAAGGGAGTGCTTATTGATGTATATAACAAGTTTGCTTTCCATTCTGTTTATTGGGATTGCTTCAAATTTAGATAATGCGGGTGTAGGCATTGCTTATGGAATTCGGAAGATTCATATCTCATGGTTCAACAACTTTATCATCGCTTTCTTTGGCTTTTTATTTACGCTTGTGGCAGGTTTTTTCGGGAATTGGCTTTCCTTGTTTATTTCAAGTGCTGTCGCTAATGTGATTGGTGCGATCGTACTTGGGAGTATTGGCGTATTGGTATTATGTCAGCCGCTACTTAGTAAAGGGGAAGGGGAAAGAAAAAGAAAGCAAAGTAATGTGCTGATGCGTATTTTACGTAATCCAGAAGCCGCTGATTTTGATGAGTCTAAAACAATTGGATTTTTCGAAGCGATTGTACTTGGGGTTGCATTATCGATTAATAACGCTGCGGGTGGTTTTGATGCAGGGGTAACAAATTTGAATTTGTGGATGACCGCTATTATTTCAGGCTGTTTTAGCTTTTTATGTGTGAGGTTCTGTTCTTATATTGGTAAAAAATATTTAGCGCTGTATCTAGGGAAATGGGCAACGATTATTGCGGGAGCTTTGCTTATTATCATTGCAGTGAATCAGGTTTTGTGAGGATTGTATATAAGGGGAAAAGCATAAAAAACCCTTTTCTTTTTAGAGGAGGGCGAGAGCGTCTGGCCGTGCATAGAAGCGGTCAGGGCCTTTTCCTGCCACGTGCGCTGTTTTAAAACAAAGGGAGGAAGCGAGTATGTATTCTTCATAGCAGCAAGTATAGCGTAAAAAGGCTCTATTGCTCGTTACATAACGAGGGAAACAATTTTCTACCATTTCCTCGGAAATACAACAAACAATTGCATATGTCGACGACTTTTTAATTATACTAACATAGAACTTATGTAAAGGAAGGTGTTAGTATGGGACGCGGTAAATCCTTTGATCATAAGAAAAAAGGCCATGATCATCAACCTCCAAAAGGTGCGTATATTCATAAAGATGTAAATGAACATACGTTAGAAGAGGAAGAATTACCAGTGAATATTGAAACGTATAAAAATAGTTTGAAAAAACATTAAAAAGCACCCGTAAGGTGCTTTTTAATGTTTACCGAATATCTTCAAATAATTGTTTCGTTTCTTCATACATTTCATAGTCACTTAATACTTGAATACAGCGCCATTTTAACTCTTCGATATTTTGTTCTAAATCTTCAGGGATTAAATTATGAATGTCTTCTAATTCGATGCCAAAATGGACGATTTCTAGTACTTTATCATCAATACTGCGGTCCATTAATAATTCCAGTACGTCTAGATTAAATATGTATCGATAGGCTTCATCAAGGGAAACAACTTTTAATTTTAAACTTTCAACGACGCTTAATACAAAGAGAAGGATGGTCTTCTCGAGAACTGCTTGGCCTTCCGTTTGAAGGATGAGTTTCATGAGCACCTCCATTTTTCATTGCTACTTGCGAAGAGCAAACTAGTTCACCATTTAGAGCCCTAAATGGAAAAATACTAGGCTGTACTATCTTATTCGGAGGTGTAGTGAATATGCACAATTATATTGAAAAAAGCGTCGGTTCCGACGCTTTTTAGAAAATGCTCCAACCTTCTTGTTCAGAAAGTAATTCTAATACTTTAAATCCACCAATGCTATTTCCATTTTCATCTAGTGCAGGACCGAAAATACCAATTCCCATTTCACCTTTTACGCAGCCTAAAATACCGCCAGCTACACCGCTTTTCGCTGGAATCCCAACGCGAATTGCAAACTCTCCAGATTCGTTGTACATACCACATGTCACCATAAAGGTTTTGCAAATTTTCGTAATGTGTTTTGGGATAATTTGTTTCTTATAATATGGATCATACCCATCCATTGCAAAGATGAGTCCAATACGCGCTAAGTCGATGCAGTTTACTTCGATTGCACATTGGCGTGTGTATAGGTCCATTAACTCTTCGATATCACCATCAATGATGTTGTTCTGCTTCATATAGTAACAAAGAGAACGATTTAAATAAGCCGTTTCTAATTCGGAGATGGCAACTTTAGAAGAATAGTTAATGGAAGGGTTATCTGTAATTTCACGAACGAAGTGAAGGATACGCTCCATTTTCTCTTCATTAGAATTTCCGGCAATCATACTTGTAATCGCTAATGCCCCGGCATTAATCATTGGATTTAATGGTTTAGATGGGCTTGTCGTTTCTAATTTAATAATAGAATTAAAAGGATCACCAGTTGGCTCCATGCCAACTTTAGAAAATACATATTCTTCACCGCAATCTAAAAGTGCGAGTGCAAGTGTAATTACTTTTGAAATACTTTGAAGTGTAAAGAGTGTCTGGGATTTTCCAGCATGAACATAATGGCCGTCTTTATGATAAATTGCAATCCCTAAATCATCAGGATTTGCATTTCCTAACTCAGGAATATACGTTGCAAGTTTACCTTTTTTCGTATAGGGCTGAACTTTATCTAATAATTGTTGTAAGTTGTTTGTCTCGATACACTGCATAATAAACACCCCTAGTTGTATTAGTGATTAAGTTTAACTTGTCAGTCATAAATAATAACATGAAATTGAAGTAAAACAAACGACATAAAACAAACGACATAAAACCTTTTTCTTTTTAGGGGAGGGCGAGAGGAACTGACCGTGTGTAGGAGTGGTCAGTTCCTTTTTCTGCCACATGCCATGTTTAAAACAAAAGGGAGAAAGCGAGAGGAGGTTATGTTGTGTTTTCCGTAACTGTGATTTGTGTGTTGAAAAAACAAAATGGGTTTATATATACAGGTTAAAACAGCGGCATAACCCCCAACACGAAAAATATATACCCCTATAGTTATTAGTTAGAATTCAGCTTATTTTTTATTTATCAGACATTACAAAACTGTAATCTTTATGTAAGGTTTTCAGATATCTAATTTAAATTTTTTACAGCATAATCAAGGCATGAGGAAATAATAATATTGTTTAAAGAGCTATCAATTTTCGGGGAGTTATTTATATAAATAACAAAGTCGTTGCAGTAAATCATTTAAAGCAAGCAATGAAAGGAATGGAAGGAATGGAGTAATATGAAAAAACTACTCATAATTAATTTGATAACAACAGTGGTATTAGTTTTAGTATTAGCTTTGATTATTAGTATTGCTAAAAATGAAATGGTTTACACGGGTGTAGCAGTAAATCCTAGTATTTTGGATGTAATTACATATATTTATCATGGGTTATTCTAAAAACAATTATGTACACAGTAGCGGCTTGCTGCATATCTAGGATTATTAGAGATATCAACGGCTCAGCTTCCAGTGGCTTCATAAAATATATTGATTTTACTCAAAGAACGTAAAAAAAGTGTCACTGATGGAAGTTTCACTTTATATTGTATTGAATCAATGATATATCCTAGTGAACATGTAAGAAGGAGTTGGTTCAAAGGACATCTACATCTTTTTTGAACCAGCTTCTTTTTTCATTACAAATGTAACGGTTATCTTGCATTTTTGGTGTTCTTTATTATTTTTTTGTTCATTGCATTGGTAAAATACTGGTTGCGTGATAAAGTAAGATGTGAAATGAGCAACTATGTGAAAAGGCAGGTTTTTATTGTTATGAAATCTCGCAGACCGATTGTATACATAAAACGAACGATTATTCTCAGTCTGTTGTTTGCCCTCGTATATTGGGGGTATGGGAAAATTACTTCCCACGATAAAGAAAAGGCAACTTTGCAAGCGATGAAAGAAGAAAAAAAAGAAGTGAAAAAAGAAGTAAAGAAAGAAGAAGTTGTAGAGAAACCAAAAGAAGAAGTGATAGTGGAGCAACCTCCGCAAGAAATTAATAATAATGCCCAATTAGATGAGTATATGAAAAGTAAAAACTTTAGCGGCACAGCGGTTGTTGTGAAAAATGGAAAGGTTCTTTTGAATAAAGGATACGGGCTTGCCAATCAAGAAAAAAATGTTGCTAATAATTCAGAGACAACCTACTATATTGGTTCCATTACAAAAGCTTTTGTCGCAACTGCTATTATGCAATTGAAAGAACAAAATAAATTAAACATACAAGATATGGTCGCAAAATATATTCCTGATTTTCCAAGAGGCGGGGAGATTAAATTAGTACATCTTCTTACGCATACATCAGGGATCCCAGAGTACAGCGAGGGATCAGAGAACATCCCCCATGAGGAATTAATTAGAAGAATAGGAAAGCAAAAATTGGCATTCGCGCCCGGATCACAATGGAAATATTCTGATTCGAATTATTCTGTGCTCGCGTATATTGCTGAGAAAGTGAGCGGACAATCTCTTCAAGATTATATTCAAAAGAACATCTTTGGAGTAATTGGTATGAAACATTCCGGATTTGGTGAGCAGTTTCAACAAGGAAAATATCCATCTACTGGTTATAAAATAGTAGATAATAAAATGACAACACCAGCTTTACCGAGTATGGCGCAATTATTTGGCTGCGGTGATATATATACGACTGCATATGATTTATATTTATTTGATCAAGCTTTATTTACTGGAAAGCTTATTTCAAGTGAAAGTTATCATCAAATGTTGACCGCAGTTAAAAAGGATTATGGTTTTGGCTGGTATGTGAACCCTGGCAGTTACTCAAATCATGGCGTTATGCCAGGATGGAATTGTTTAAATAGTTTTGGTAAAGATGGAAATACGTATGTTGTATTATTATCTAATATTCAAAATAATATTAAGTCGTTTGGTACTGTAAGTAATGATATTTATTCGATGGTGCGGCATGTAGAAGGTTAGAAAGCTATCTTACGAGATAGCTTTTTTTATAGCTTTGTATGGGGATTTTTGTGGAAAAATATAAACATAAAACCTCTTCTTTTGGGTTTGGAGAGAGGAACTGGCCATGCGTGGAAGCGGTCAGTGCTCTTTCCTGCCACGTGCGAGGTTTGAAACAAAAGGAGCAGACAAGTAGAGGGCATGTTGTATTCTACATAGCAGCAATTTATGTGTTGGAAAATCAAAGTGGATTTATATAGCTTTGTATGTGGATTTTGGTGAAAAATATAAATATAAACCCCTTCTTTTTGGTTTGGAGAGAGGAACTGGCCATGCGTGGAAGCGGTCAGTGCCTGTTTCTGCCACGTGCGGGGGTTGAAACAGAAGGAGGAAGCGAGAGCGGGTTATGTTGTATTTTACATGACCCTGATTTGTATGGAGGAAAATTAAAATGAAAAGCGCCCTGTTTACAGGGCGCTTCACTTTTACTTAATGATTAATATTAGCACTTGGATATAATGTTGTTCCGCCAATTGAAACTTTTATTTCATTTGTTAATGGAACATTTTGTTCATTAATAATTGTTCTCCACCATTCCCATGCAAGACCTGTACATTCTCTTGCTAAGACTTTTATATTTTTTGAATTCGCTGGAAGTGGTATTACTGTATTGAAATGAGCAGTTCTGTCTCTGTTATTTCCATCCCAAGTTTTATGGGTTAGTACTTCTTTTCCATTTTGATCATATGAGAATTCATCCCAAGATACATCAAATTGAGCAACATATGCACCGTAATGATCAAGCGTCATTTTTGCACTAGAATATTCTGTAGTTGTAGTCTCAACATAATCTGTATTGTTATGAACAGCAGCAGTTGCGTTATCTTTTAAGAAAGTGCTTGTATATGAAATTGGGTATGCTGGATTTTTAGGACTTAATTCTGCATTATCTTTAATGATATTTCGGATTTCATTAAAATCTTTTGTTACAACCTTGTTATGCTCTTTTGCATCTCCGCCTAATACTACAGCGGTAAAGGTACTGTCTTCAAAAATATCTTTGTACTGTCCACTCGCTTCAACACTTTGACCTTTAATTAAGGCTTTAAAAGCAGCTTGTACATCTTTGCTCTTAGATGATGTTTCTAATTTCACATAGACTGTTCTACCATAAGCAACATTTGACACCATAACAGGCGGAGCCGCATTACTTACCCCTTTGCGAGTTAACTCGTCAAACGTAACACTATTGTCAAAAAGATCTGATGGATTGTTAGGTAGTTCTGCACTTACGGTATAAAAGATTTGCTTATATGCCGCGACCATCACTTTTTTCTCTCCATCTGCAATCGCTTTAAAATCAATATTTAGTGAATTATCAAGATATTTAGCGTTAACATTAAGAGCACTTGCGATTTGAGATTTACTATAAACCATAGATTCTGTATACTGCATTCTTGCAGGTAACGTATTTGTTTTTGAATACTTTTCATTCCAAGTAGATACTAACTCATCTACTGCTCCAGACACATTACCATATGTAGGATTTTGGACAGTAATTGTATTTTCTTTTCTCATGCCAGGTAAGTCTATACTAATATTCAAAGGTTTTCTCTTCGCTACTAATAAACTTGGTTGATTATCTGCGAACGCTTTATTTGCAAGTTGTACTGCTCCTGGATAAGTACGATTAGCCACAGAATCAATAATTGAAATATCGACTGGTGAAGTTGTAAGTGATTTTTTCTCACGCTCAACTACTACAAATTTACCATTTGAATTTGTACTTTCTTTCGGAACAAAGCTCTCTACTTTATCACCATTTACTGCTAAAACTTCTTGATTATTATACTTTAGATTTCCTATGCCATTATCGATGCTACTAGCATTTTTGATTGCATCAGCTGACGGTGTTTCAGCGAAGGCAATAGATGAATAATTAATAGTGCATAAGCCAATTGATAAACATGCTAGTAATTTTATTCCTGTAATGTTTTTCTTAATTTTCAAAAAAATCAACTCCTACTTTTTTCATATTAAGGTATGATAATTATTTATAAATAATTGCTAAATAGTGAACTTACATAAATGCTTTTAAAAGTTCTTGAACAAATGGAAGTACTCCACCTACAAATTTTAAAATTGTCATTGCGATTGTCATATTACTTCCTCCTCTTTTGTTGTTACTAAGATGCGATTTGTTTTTATACTCTTATAATAGTAAGCAATTATATTTTTATCAACACATTCTTATATGTAATATTGCATATGAGAATGTAGTAGGTTCCCCCTTGTATGAGTAGCATTAATGCACATATAATGGTCTTCCTGAAAAACGTAAGTAAGCAATTTGTATGGATAAGACTTATATGCTAAAAAACAAAATTTATGTATATGTTTGGGAAAAGTGTATAGAAATGAGATAATAATAAAAACATGTAAAAATGAGGAGGAAAAATGGGGATCCACGAGCATCATGCACGGAATGGAAAAAGGTTATTTCTTATTTCTATTTTTATATTTTCACTTGCTATTATAGCATTTATTCTTGATTATGTTCGAACGCCGCATTTCCGGTGGGACAAAAATACGATGACTTTTATAAGTACGATTATAACGGCCTTTCTTCTTATGGTTTATAGTTTCGTAGAAAAAGTGAGGGCGAAGAAAATTAGTACAACTATTCGGATCGCAGGGACATCGTCGCTCTTGCATCAGCATCGATTTGTTGTACGAAGAGAAGTATCTTTCGTGACTACAGTTACATACTTTTCGATGGATGGAAATACAATGGGGATTTTAAAAGAAGAATATGAAACAATTCTACAAAAACTATGGAAGGTTTTCGTATCGTTTTTTTTGACTGCATTGATTAAAAAACGTTTTGTTTTGTATAACGAACTGGGCGAAGCGATGCTAATTGTAAAACAAAAAGCGGGGATGTCCTTTTTTTATACGTTCCATGACTTGACGGGGAATAAGATTGGTGGATTGAAACAAACCTTAAGTTTAAAAAGGCTGAAGTGGCTGTTACTGTCTGAACATGATGAAGAGGTTGGAGAAATTACTGGAGATTTGTATGCGAATATCCAAAAGGGACAATGGGATGATGGTAGTTCTGTTGAAGTAAAAGAAGATGCGATTCCAGTAGAAGCGATTGAATACTTTTCTGCTAGCGGTGGCTCACTTGTTAATTTATCAGTGGTGGAACATGCGAAGTATGAGAAAGCTTTATATTATGCCGTGGCTGCATTATTAACTTTAAAAAATAATTAGATAGGGTGGAGGCAGATGACATCGTGCATCTTCCTTTTTTTTACTTTAATAGTGGGCAGAGAAATATCTATTTATATATAAATGCATTTTAATTTTTCGTCATAGAAATTGCGGTAATGCAGAATACAACATAATCTGCTCTTGCTTTCTCCCTTTGTTTTTAGAGGGGCCAGATGCTCTCGCCCCTCTAAAAAGAAGATGGTCTATGGTTTTAATTATTTCACAACCTCAATTTTCAGCAAATTCGTTGTACCGCGTTCGTTAACAGGGACACCTGCTGTTATGATAATGATATCTTGCAAAGCGATCAGCTGCTGTTCTTTAGCGTTGCGTAATGCTTGTTCAATTACTTCATCTGTTGTTTGTGTTTGGGCGGTGAAAAATGGGTGTACGCCCCAAACGAGTGCGAGTTGCCGCATAACAGATTGTTCAGATGTTGTTGCGATAATTGGTGTGTGTGGACGGTATTTGGAAATCATTTGTGCTGTATAACCGCTTTTCGTTGGTGTTAAAATTGCCTTTGCTTGTAAAGAATAAGCTGCTTGGACAGCGGCAGATCCAATTGTTTCTGTTATTTGTTTGTTGTCATTGTGAAGAGACTGCGTTTTGTTTTGGAATAAAGAAGACTCTTCTACGTGCAAAGCGATTTTATCCATCATTTGTACTGCCGCTACTGGGTATTCACCGGCAGCTGTTTCTCCTGAAAGCATAATCGCATCTGTGCCGTCAAAGATGGCGTTTGCTACGTCTGATGCTTCCGCTCTTGTTGGTCTTGGATTTCTTTGCATAGAATCAAGCATTTGCGTAGCTGTAATGACTGGTTTTCCGAGTAGGTTACAAGTGTGAATCAATTGTTTTTGAATGATTGGTACATATTCTGCGGGGATTTCAATCCCCATATCACCGCGTGCAACCATAATCCCATCTGTAACTTCGACAATTTCTGCTATATTATCAATTCCCTCTTGGTTTTCAATTTTTGCGATGATACGAATATGAGAGGCGTTATGCGCTGCTAATATATCGCGTACTTCTAAAATGTCGGCAGCTTTACGTACAAAAGAGACTGCGATGTAATCAACTTGTTGCTGGATGCCAAAAAGGATGTCTTGTTTATCTTTTTCAGTAATACCTGGCAGGCGGATTTTTACATTTGGTACGTTTACACCCTTATGATCTTTAATGATTCCGCCATGTATAACTTTCGTTTGTAATTCACCACTATCTTTCTTTGTGACTTCTAGTTCTAATAATCCATCATCGAGTAATAGGTGAGATCCTATTTCTACATCTTCATATAAACCTTCATAAGTGACAGAAAAACGTTGAGATGTTCCGAGCACTTTTTTCATGGAAACAGTAACCGTTTCCCCATCAACTAATTCAGCCTGTCCACCTTCAAATTCATCTGTGCGAATTTTAGGTCCTTTAATATCTTGTAAGAGCGCAATATTCTTTTGCGAGGCTGCAACTGCTTTTCGTATTGTATTGATCCGCACTTGGTGTTCCTCATGTGTTCCATGAGAGAAATTTAACCGAGCTACATTCATTCCGGACTCTAGTAAAGAAAGCAATGTTTCGTATTGTTCACTCGCAGGTCCAATTGTGCAAACGATTTTTGTTTTTCGCATATCCCATTCCTCCTATTTATAGAAGTTTTACTTTCATATGTTGGCACTTGTAGGTGTACTTCATGTATACGTATGTGATATATTTCATACCAAAAGGTCTGTTTAGTGTGCGATGAAGGGCATAATAAAGAAATTGTACTGAAACAGGTGCATCCTTTTCATTCTGTTTCGAAAATATTGTAACAGGATGATAGAGAAGAGTATTACAGTTTGTGATGTGAGCAATTCTCATATTACGGAAAAGGAAGTCATTATTGGAATTTTAGAAAAATAAAATTGCTAAAAGAGGGTTAATTTAACAAAGTTTTCAGCAGAGTTTCCACTACGGTAATAGTGGTTTGCTCACTTTTTCACAAACATGTCACAACTTAAACGTTCATTTTTTCAAAAAAGTAGTATCCTAAATACGTAAGCTGTTATATAAAATTTCTTAGTCCTGTACTAATCAAAAAATGGAGGAGATTAGGATGACTGAAGTGTTAGAAACTGTAAAAAATGCATGGGGAAACTTTAAAGGTGAAAAGTGGAGAGCAGAGATTGATGTTCGCGACTTCATTTTAAATAACATAAACGTTTATGAAGGTGATGATTCCTTCTTAGCTGAAGCAACAGAAGCGACGAAACAACTTTGGGATCAAGTAATGGATTTAACAACACAAGAACGTGACAATGGCGGCGTCCTTGACATGGATACAGAAATTGTTTCTACTATTACATCACATGGTCCAGGATATTTAAATAAAGATATTGAAAAAGTAGTTGGTGTCCAAACTGACAAACCATTTAAGCGTTCATTGCAACCATTCGGTGGTGTTCGTATGGCAGAGCTATCTTGTGAAGCTTACGGATACGAAATGGACAAAGAACTAAGCCGTATTTTCAGAGACTATCGTAAAACGCATAACCAAGGTGTATTCGATGCTTATACTCCAGAAATGAGAGCAGCTCGTAAATCAGGCGTTATTACAGGTCTTCCAGATGCATATGGACGTGGTCGTATTATTGGTGACTATCGCCGCGTTGCATTATACGGTATTGATCGTTTAATCGAAGCGAAAAAAGAAAGTTTAAACTTAACGAGCAGTGTAATGAGCGAAGAGACAATTCGTTTACGCGAAGAGTTATCTGAGCAAATTCGTGCCCTTCAAGAATTAAAACAAATGGCAGCTTCTCATGGTTTTGATATTTCTAAACCAGCAACAACTGCACAAGAAGCATTCCAATGGTTATATTTTGGTTACCTTGCAGCAATTAAAGAGCAAAATGGTGCAGCAATGAGTCTTGGCCGTACATCTACTTTCTTAGATATCTATGTTGAAAGAGATTTAGCAAACGGTACATTAACAGAAGAAGAAGCACAAGAAATTGTTGACCACTTCATTATGAAATTACGCCTTGTGAAATTCGCAAGAACACCTGATTATAATGAATTATTCTCTGGTGACCCAACTTGGGTAACAGAATCTATCGGTGGTATTGCACTTGATGGTCGTCCGTTAGTAACGAAAAACTCATTCCGTTTCTTGCGTACATTAGATAACTTAGGACCAGCTCCAGAACCAAACTTAACAGTTCTTTGGTCTAAACAATTACCAGAGGGCTTTAAAAACTACTGTGCGAAAATGTCTATCAAAACATCTGCAATTCAATATGAAAATGATGACATTATGCGTCCAGAATATGGTGATGACTACGGTATTGCTTGCTGTGTATCTGCAATGAGAATTGGTAAACAAATGCAGTTCTTCGGAGCACGTGCAAACTTAGCGAAAGCATTATTATATGCGATCAACGGTGGTAAAGACGAAAAATCAAAAGCACAAGTTGGTCCTGAATATGCACCAATTACTGCTGAAGTATTAGATTATGAAGAAGTTATGCGTAAATTTGATGTAACAATGGAATGGTTAGCAGGCCTTTACTTAAATACATTAAATGTAATTCATTACATGCATGATAAATATAGCTATGAACGTATCGAAATGGCACTTCATGATACAGAAATTCTTCGTACAATGGCAACTGGTATCGCAGGATTATCTGTAGTAGCTGACTCTTTAAGTGCAATTAAATACGCGAAAGTAAAACCAATTCGTGATGAAAATGGTATTGCTGTTGACTTCGAAATCGAAGGAGATTTCCCTAAATACGGTAACAATGATGACCGTGTAGATGAAATGGCAGTAAACCTTGTAAAAACATTTATGAACAAGCTTCGTAAGCATAAAACATATCGTAACTCTGTTCATACAATGTCAATCTTAACAATCACATCTAACGTTGTATACGGTAAGAAAACTGGTAACACACCAGATGGCCGTCGTGCTGGCGAACCATTTGCACCAGGTGCAAATCCAATGCATGGACGTGATACAAAAGGTGCACTAGCATCATTATTATCTGTTGCGAAATTACCATATGAAGAGGCTAGAGATGGTATTTCTAATACATTCTCTATTATTCCAAAAGCGCTTGGAAAAGAAGAAGATGTACAAATTCGCAACTTAGTATCTATGTTAGATGGGTATGCTGTAAAAGAAGGACATCACTTAAATATTAACGTATTTAACCGTGAAACATTAATGGATGCAATGGAACATCCTGAAAAATATCCACAATTAACAATTCGTGTATCTGGTTACGCTGTTAACTTCATTAAGTTAACTCGTGAACAACAAATTGACGTTATTAACCGTACAATGCACGAAAGCATGTAAGTAAAAAAGTTTCCCTCTGTTTTTCATAAAGACAGAGGGGAGCTGTTTTAATAGAGGAGGAAGTAACATGGTAAAAGGAAGAATTCATTCTGTTGAGTCTTGTGGTACTGTTGACGGCCCAGGGATTCGTTATATCATCTTTACACAAGGGTGTTTACTACGTTGTCAATATTGTCATAATGCGGATACGTGGGAAATTGGTAAAGGGAAAGAAATAACAGTCGAAGAAGTGATGCAGGATGTTACATGTTACACTCCTTTTATGGAAGCTTCCGGCGGTGGTATTACTGTAAGTGGCGGTGAGCCGCTATTACAGTTAGACTTTTTGATTGAACTGTTTAAGAAATGTAAAGAGGGTGGCATTCATACGACAATTGATTCTTCCGGAGGGTGCTATTCTGAAGATGAAGAATTCCAAAGAAAATTAGATATTTTGATGGAATATACAGATTTGGTATTACTTGACTTAAAACATATTGATTCAAAAAAACATCGCAAATTAACAGGAAAACATAACGAACACATTTTACAATTTGCGCGTTATTTATCAGATAAAAAGAAATCAATTTGGGTGCGTCATGTGCTTGTACCCGGAGTTACTGATGGTACAGAGGACTTGGAAAAATTAGCAGCCTTTATTCGAAGTCTTGATAACGTACAAAAGGTAGAGATCTTACCGTATCATAAGTTAGGCGTTTATAAATGGGAGGCACTAGGACATAAGTATCCACTCGAAGGAGTAGAGCCTCCAACGGAAGAAAGTGTTCAAAAAGCAAAAAATATTTTAGGCGCAGTCTAATCCAATCGTGGATTAGGCTTTTTGCTTTCTTTTGATAAATAGTAGAGTAAAGATAAGGAAAAGAGTATACTTACATTATATAATGACTATTTTTGTAAAGAAATGATATGGATAAATTTACAAAAATGTAAAGGGAAAAAGAAACAATAGAAAGAATTAAGAAATAGTGTAGTGCGTATCATGAAGTATAGATAGACGTCAAGTTATTGCGAAAGCAGTTATGGGAAAGTATAATGTTAAGATATGAGCAGATGGGATTAAGGGGTCAATAACATATGCTTTATATATCCACGACAGGTACGTATTCAACGGAAATTCGTTGGAATTCAAACTTGCAAAATTATAAGGAAATTGTTTTTTATATTGTGGCATAGCAATATAAAGGACCGAAAAAGCTAGGAGTGGATTTGTTTGATTAAAAACCCCAAGGTTTTAATATTAACAGCACATTACGGTAACGGTCATGTCCAAGTGGCAAAAACATTAGAACAAACATTTCGTCAAAGAGGACTTAAGGATGTAATTGTATGCGATCTTTTTAGCGAATCACATCCTTTCATAACAGATATTACAAAATACTTATATTTAAAAAGCTATACAATTGGGAAAGAGCTATACCGCTTATTTTATTATGGTGTTGAAAAAATTTACGATAAAAAAATCGCATCATGGTATGCCAATTTTGGACGAAAACGTCTAAAAGCGATATTACAGGCTGAAAAACCCGATATTGTTATTAATACATTTCCAATCATTGCGGTGCCGGAGTTAAAAAAACAAACAGGTATTTCTATTCCTGTTTATAATGTACTTACTGATTTTTGCTTACATAAAATATGGATTCACCGAGAAGTGGATCGGTATTTTGTTGCAACGGATTATGTGAAGAACATTATGGTAGAAGTAGGAGTACCTGCTGAGCAAATTGTAGAGACAGGAATTCCAATTCGGAAAAGCTTTGAAGCATCTGTTAATGTAGAAGCCTTGTATGATAAGTATAATTTGTCACGCGACAAAAAGGTTTTACTTATAGTGGCAGGGGCACATGGGGTGTTAGGAAGTGTAAAAGAGTTATGTCGATCCTTTCTATCAGTTCCTAATCTGCAGATAGCCGTAGTTTGTGGGAAAAATAAAGCATTGCAAGAGGATTTGCTACAATTACAAGAAAGCAATCCAGATGCATTAAAAGTATTCGGTTATGTAGAGAATATTGATGAACTGTTCCGTATTACCTCTTGTATGATTACGAAACCAGGAGGAATTACATTAAGCGAAGCAGCAGCTCTGCAAGTACCTGTCGTTTTATATAAACCAGTACCAGGACAAGAAAATGAAAATGCGAAGTATTTTGAAAAACAAGGTGCAGCAGTTGTTATTCGTGAGGATCATGAAATTTTTCCGAAAACGAAAGAATTATTGCAAGATGATATGAAGTTATTACAAATGAAAGACGCGATGAAACACATTTATCGTCCGGAACCAGCGTTTCATATTGTAGATTCTATTTTAGAGGAAAATCACGTGCGGATTCATTCACCAGTACGTTCACCAGCCCTTGTACAGTCTTTTACTTAATATAAGAACCTCTTTTCTATCGGAGTAGAAGGAGGTTTTTTTCGTTCTTTCGTTTATATATACATCCATTTTGACTTACTAACATACAAATCGCTGCTACGGAGAAACCAACAAGAGCGCTACTCGCTGCCTTTAAACATGGCTTGTGGCAGAAAAAGGCCCTGACCGCTTCTATGCACGGCCAGATGCTCTCGTCCCTCAAAAAAGGAAAAAGATTTTATTTTTACTTATATATTATAGAGAGGAAGAATCGTTTGTGGAATGTTAATTTATCCACAAAAAAATCCGCTTTCAATATACAGTAAACTTAAAA
Organism: Bacillus cytotoxicus; assembly: GCF_023715645.1. Taxonomy (GTDB): domain Bacteria; phylum Bacillota; class Bacilli; order Bacillales; family Bacillaceae_G; genus Bacillus_A; species Bacillus_A cytotoxicus_A. The sequence continues at coordinate 45,661 of NZ_JAMBOP010000024.1, forward strand.
TATTAATAAAACTATCCACAATATCCACAAAATCCAGTAAATATATCCACAAATTAAACAAACTCATTGTGGTTAAACTCCTCTTTTATAGGAAAGATATTCGAATTTATACACAATTTTAGTTTCTTTGTGGATAAAGTTTTCCACAAAAAACTACCTCTTCTGAATAAGAGGTAGTGGCATGTTAATAAATTCCTTTTGGTTTATATCCAGCTGCACGATCTGCTCTTTTAAATTCACGCTGATAGAGAACTTCTTGTGTGCTAGATAATTTACTTTTTGTTTTTTCACGTCTTCTCTTATCCATTCCAGTTCACCTCGTGTCATAAAGTCATTACCTATCGTTACCAATGACAGAGGGAGATATACATAGATTACGCTTCTTTTAAATGGTGAGCGTCTTGGAATGTTGCTTCGCGCATTGTATGGAGTGTGTATTGATCTTTTGGAATGTCATATAAGTTATATACTTCGCCGTTTTCGTTAATTTGATCGTATACACATTTACGTGTTTCATTTGCTAGATTCACGTATGGTAGTTTTTCGGCAGCTTTAATAGAACGAGTATTTAATTTGCGAATTCGCATGAAAATAGTCTCAATATCTAATTCATAGAAAAGCTCACTAAAGAAGGCGTCTTTTGCTGGCTTATTATAACCCTTTCCATGATATGGTTTGCCAAGCCAAGTGCCAAGGAAGCCTGCCTTTTTTTGAATATCAAATAGAGTTATTGTTCCGATCGGATTTCCCCATTCATCAATAATTGTGCGTGAAATTAACTCCCCACGCTCTTCCGCTTCAATTGTTTGTTTTGTCAAAAATAAAAATTCGTCATAAGAAGACGCCTTTTGACGCACAAAGGGGAAGACATCAGGGTGAATCATCAAATCATATAGAACGTGGCTGTCATGTAGGTCACGTTTTTTTAACATACTATCTCCTCCAAAAAGAGGGCAGTATGATGACAAAAAACACTCCACCCTCGAAATTTTTATATAAAACTTTAAAAAATTTCGGGGTGGGAATCGAACCCACTAGAACCAGTCTATAATGCTGGTGGCGCACCATTTGCCTTCCCCATTCATCAATTTGAAATTACTCAGCACGACACAAATTGATCATGGTTTCATTCAGTTTATAATCGTATAATACTTCATCTAGTCAAAAAAATAAACTAGTTTTTTTATGAATTTTTTGTGTAGATAATTTGCCCGTTTATCATCGTTAATACAGGCTTGGCTAAATAGTGAAAAGGATGATGAGTCCACAGGACAAGATCAGCGTCTTTTCTAGGTTCTATGCTGCCGATTCTCTTTTCTAAACGTAGGTTGCGGGCAGGTAGAATCGTAATTCCTTCGAGAGCTTTTTGTTCATCTAATCCTTCTCGCACAGCGATAGCTGCGCAAATATTTAAATAATGAACGGGCGTATAGGGGTGGTCTGTCGTAATAGAGACTTCAATCCCATTGGTGGTTAAAGTATGATATGTTTGCCAAGATTTATTTTTAATTTCAATTTTTGAACGTCGTGTTAATGTGGGACCGACAGATACTTTTAAATCGTGGCCTGCTAATTTATCAGCAATAAGGTGGCCTTCTGTGCAATGTTCAATACGTAAATCAAGATTAAATTCCTTAGCAAGGCGAAGGGCAGATAAAATATCATCAGCACGGTGGGCGTGGGCGCGTATCGGAATTTCACGGCGAAGCGCTTGCATAATAGGAATCATTCGAAAGTCGGCATCATTCCCATAGTGTTTTGCTCCATAAAATGCTTCTCGAAGCATTCCCATAATCCCCATACGGGTAATAGATTCTTTGTTTCCATTGCTATGCATACGTTTTGGATTTTCTCCAAACGCAATTTTTAAACCGGCAGGTTCTTGAATGACCATATGATCAATACTATTTCCTGCTGTTTTGATAATGCATGTTGTGCCACCAATTACATTTTGGCTTCCAGGCATGACATGTACGGTTGTAATACCGCCTTGCAGTGCATCTTGAAAAGCAACATCAAAGGGATGAATGCCGTCTAAAGAACGAATATGAGGGGTTAGTACTTCAGCTGTCTCATTTGCATCATTTCCAGCCCAGCCAGTTCCTTCATCATATAAACCAAGATGTGTATGCACATCGATAAAGCCTGGAAGAAGATGAAGACCTCGTGCATCAATAACGGTCATATCCTTGCTAGATTCAATAAACCGTTCTAATGCAACGATTTTGTTGTTTTCTACTAATACATCACCATGAATTTTAGTGGATGTAATAGGATAAACAGTCGCTTGCTTAAATAATGTTTTCATAAGAACCTCTTTAGTTTTCCTGCAAGTTTTTTCTAGCGAAATTTAGAAATTATGAATGCAATACTATATTTTGAAGCGCATGTTCTAAAGTAGCATAAGAATGTGTATATCCATGTTGTATTGCCTTTTGAGGTAATACTTTTTGTCCTTCTAAAACAAGGATACTCTTTTCACCGAGAAGGGTTTTAAGTGCAAACTCAGGTACTGGTAACCAATGTGGGCGATGCAGCACTTTCGCGATTATGCCTCCAAATTCCGTCATTGTTACAGGATGAGGAGCTGTAATATTGAATGCACCGCTTATTTCTTTTGTATGAATCGCAAAATCGATCATTCGAACAACATCTTCAAGGTGAACCCAAGAAAGCAATTGGTTTCCTGAACCGATTGTTCCTCCAATAAAGAATTGATAGGGAAATAACATTTTCGGTAGTGCTCCTCCATCTTTTCCAAGAATAATACCGAAGCGCGTATAAACCGTACGAATACCAAGATCATCTGCTTTACTCGCTTCTTCTTCCCATAATTGCACGGTAGTGGCTAAAAAATCATTCCCTTTCTTAGCATGATCTTCTGCAAATGTGTCTGTCTCTGATGTACCGTAATAGCCAATCGCACTTGCATTTATAAGCGTGCTTGGGGATTGGTGTAAAGTTTGTAGTTGTTTAATTAAGCCCTTTGTTGTGTTTAAACGACTATTTATAATTTTTTCTTTCTGTTGTTTCGTCCAGCGACCATTATTAATGGATTCTCCGGCAAGATTAATAACGATATCAACGGAAGAAAGCGGGAATTCTGAAGCGCTAGCATCCCAATGTATATACCGTATATTTGCAGGGGAATGATTTTCTCTTACTTGACGTGTCAGGATGTAAACGGTATGTCCGTTGCTTGCTAAATATAAAGTGAGTGCTTTTCCGATAAAACCAGTGCCTCCAGAAATAGCAATTTCCAAGAGAAATCCCTCCTTATTATGTATATTCACGAAACTCAAATTTGTTTCATAGTATGTTAAAATGATGTTGAGGTGAAATGTATGGCTGTCATTACAAAAATAGAAGTACAAAAACGAACGGACGAACGATTTAATATTTACATTGATAAGGGTCATGGAGAAGAATACGGTTTTAGTGTTGATCAAGTGACCTTAATAAAACACGGACTTCAAAAAGGTTTGGAATTTGATGATGCTGAATTAGCGAACATTTTATATGATGAAGAAGTACAAAAAGCATATTTATATGCAATTACTTATTTATCGTACCAAATGAGAACGAAGCAAGAAGTAGAAGAGCAATTGCGGAAAAAGGAAATTGGACAAGCCATCATTTCTGAAGTGATTTCAAAGTTATTACATGACCGTTATATTAATGATAAAGAGTATGCAATTGCATATGTTCGTACGCATAGTAATGTGAATCAAAAAGGGCCAATTGTTATGAGACGTGAGCTATTAAGTAAAGGAATTACGGATGTAATGATTACCCATAGTTTACAGGAGTATCCCGAGGAGAAGCAAATCGAAAATGCTCTTGTACTCATCGAAAAAAAGAAAAAGTCTTATCAAAAACATTCTTTTCTACAAATGAAACAAAAATTAGAAGAGATGTTAGTGCGGAAAGGATATGGGCGTAATATCATTCAAATTTGCTTAGAAGAGCTAAAAGGTGAAAAGGATGATAAGAAGCAAGAAGAAGCCCTTATCTATCATGGTAATAAATATTATGAAAAGTATAAGAAATATGATGGTTGGACGTATGAAAATAAGATGAAGCAGGCATTATATCGAAAGGGTTTTTCGATTGATGAAATAGAAGTATTTATTCAAATGAAACGTGAAGAGGGATGAGGGAAAAATGAGAAACATGCCAAAGCGCTATAGTGAGATGACACCACATGAGCTAAGGGAAGAAATAGGTACTTTAAAAGAACAGGCAGTAAAAGCAGAACAACTTGGCATTGTAAATGAATTTGATGTTTTAATGAGGAAAATTGCGATGGCACGTGCTTATATGACAGATATCAATGACTTTCAGATTGGCGAAACATATGAGCTTATAGAAGAGCCAGGTGCATCGTTTACGATTACGTATTTTAATGGGGTATTTGCTTGGGGACATAAACAAAATGATACAGATGAAATTGGTATTCCGATTTCATTATTGCAAAAGAAGTGAAAACTAGAGAGCCTTGGCTACTCTAGTTTTCACTTTTTGTAATTGTTAAAGGAGATAGCAGTTAAAATTGGCGTTTTTTCGTTTCATTTGCCAAAATAATGAGAGACTGCGTTTGCTGCGTTTGTCCATTTACTTGTGCTTTGGCATGTTTTGGACGAGCCCACGTTGGAGCGAATAATTCAGAATGACGGTCTAAACGGTTGCGATAGCTCATTTTATCACCTCGTGTAAGAAGTTATCGATAAACATTTATGCTTCTTCTTGATTAGCAGCACGCATTCGCTCTTGTGGATGCGTGTTAATAGTGCCGTTAGGTCGTTTTGAAGAAAAGCGAGCTTTTGCTCTTGTAGGACCGTTGATTTTGCTGTTGTTTTTTGATTCAGACCAAATTTCAGATTGTTTGCCCAAGAGGAACTCCCCCTCGCTACAGTTTGATACAAAAAGTATCACTTATAGGTTGTGCAATGTGAGGGGAAATATTCTAGGGAGATACAAATAAAAAACGATATAAAAAACCCTCTTTCTTAGATGGGTGAGAGCGACTGGCCGTACGTGGGAGCGGTCAGTTCCTTTTTTTACCACGTGCGATATTTAAAACACAGGGAGTAAGCGAGTGGTGGTTATGTTATGTTTGCATGGCTGTGATTTATGTGTTAAAAAATAAAAGAATTGATTAAAGGAGATATGATATGAACGATATTTTTGAAAAATTAACGAATGAACTTCTTGAAAAAAACCCTTCTCTTTCTTATTCTCAAGCGCGTACTTGGGTTGAGTTGTTATGGGAGGACTTTGGTGCGACATATGCAAAAACAGGAACGTATCAAGGGGTTGAAATGACAGAGAAAGTGGTACGAGCGTGGATTCATAACCAAGGGGCGCGTTTGCATGAGATTCAAACGAATAATCCAAAGTATAGTCATTTAATTAACAAAGACGATCACGTTAAACATTAAAAAACATAACTACTCATTCACTCCATGAAAAAAAGGCAAAAAGGAATTTTTTAAATGGTCGAGAGGGACTGGCTATGTATAGTAGCGGTTAGTGCCTTTTCTTACCACACGCAAAGTTTGAAAACAAAGAAAGGTAGCAAGGTGCATTTCCATTTTTATCCCGCTATTCGTGGGCAGTAAAGGCCGGGGAATTACAGAGGAGAAAACTGCCCGTAAAAGCCCGATTGGTGAGAGCTTTCCATCAGTGAGAAAAGCGTCACTGATGAAAGTTTCACTTTATCTTCATGGCAGCAATTTATATGCTGGAAAATGAAATGTATGGCTGAGTAGTTTTAAAAAAACGACCAATTTTGGTCGTTTTTTAATGTGGAAGTAATTCTAATTTTTTGCGCAGTTTTTCTTCACTGAAAATCCATCCTGTGTAGGAGCTCATAATCTCAAGCTCTTTATTCAGTTGGACGATGGCAACAAATGGATAATAATCTTTACTGCGATAGCGCAGGTCTATAAATCGAACTTCATAATAATCGTTGTATTCAAAAATATCCCAGCGGTAGACAGGAGAGAATGATAAGAATGCTGAAATGTTTTCATCTTTTTGAGCGGCACGAATGACATCGTTATCAGGTAATGGAATGCGCTCGAATTTGTCATGAACCATAATACTACCGCGATGCCAACGAGCAACAAAATAATGGTCTTTTGTTACGATGGCTAAATGATAATGATAAAAGCGGTATGACGGTGAAATAATGACTTGTTCAACGTCACGAAATCGTTTCTTTACGACACTTTTTACATTTTGGCGCATCATAATTCGGCCGACATAATACCCGATCATTAAAAGATAGGCAGCAGCTCCGGCATACCCTTTATTTGCACCGACAAGCATACAGGCAATCGCTAATGTATGAATGAAGAAAATCACTGCATCAAATGTATTGATTACACCTAGTGCTACCCATCTCTTAGTGAATGGCCGTAGTGCTTGTGTACCGTATGCGTTGAAAATATCAACGAAGACATGAAGAAATACAGCAATAAATGACCATAGAAGAAGGTGAAGATAGGGAGGGCTTTGAAATACTGCCAAAGTAATCCCACTAACCAAAAGTGACCAAAGAATAACAGCTGGGATGGAGTGAGTAATCCCGCGATGATTTCGAATATATTTTGCATTGTTTCTTAATTTTAAAACAGTATCAATATCAGGAATATTTGAACCGACAATTGTTGCAAACATCACAGCTTGCGGTCCGAAATCACTTTGACTGAGCGCTGGGTCTAGCGTGGCTAAGCTTCCTAATGTAACGCCCATGACAAGATGAGTGGCTGTGTCCATGAAAACCACCTCCGTTTTTTATTAATGTAACTCTTTTTATTCTATATCACAAGGCATTTGCCTTTTATTTCTTACATGATCTTACTTAAATTTTCTCCTAAAATCTTTATAATAGTACTTATATGCAAAAAATGAGGGGGATCAAGTTTGAAGCTTGAAATATTAGATGACTTTAACATAGAAAAATTTCAATATGATTTAATCAGTTGGTTTGAAACGGAGCAGCGTGATTTACCATGGCGTATGAATAAAGATCCATATCGCGTTTGGGTTTCGGAAATTATGCTTCAGCAAACCAGGGTGGAAGCTGTAAAACCATATTACGCAAACTTTATGGGAAAGTTTCCAACATTAGAAGCATTAGCTGATGCAGAAGATGAAGAAGTGTTAAAGGCGTGGGAAGGTCTTGGCTATTATTCAAGAGCCCGTAACTTACATGCTGCCGTAAAAGAAGTAAAAGAACAATACGGCGGAAAAGTTCCTAGTGATGTAAAGAAAATTGAAAAGTTAAAAGGTGTAGGACCATATACAAAAGGAGCAATTTTGAGCATTGCTTACGGGATTCCAGAGCCGGCCGTTGATGGCAATGTGATGCGTGTCTTATCACGTATTTTATCAATTTGGGATGATATTGCAAAACCAAAAACACGTAAAGTATTTGAAGATGTTGTTCGCCAAATCATCTCGAAAGAAAATCCATCTTATTTTAACCAAGGGCTGATGGAACTAGGGGCACTTATTTGTGTTCCGAAAAATCCATCTTGTCTTCTCTGTCCTGTTCGGGAACATTGCTGCGCGTTTTCAGAAGGAGTACAAAAGGAGTTGCCGGTAAAAAGTAAAGCGAAGGCGCCGAAAATGGTTCCGATTGTGGCCGGAGTATTGCGGACAGAAGATGGTAAATATGTTGTGAATAAAAGACCGAGTACCGGATTACTTGCTAACATGTGGGAATTTCCTAATGTCGAGATTGGCGAAGGAATTCGTAATCATAAACAACAATTAACAGATTATATGAAAGAGAAATTTTCGCTTTCAGTTTCTATTGATGATTATGCGCTGAATGTCCATCATACATTTACGCATAGAACGTGGGATATATTTGTATTTTATGGCACTGCATTGCAGCCAATTGTTGAAACTGATCATTTGAAAATAATTACTACAGAAGAATTTGAGCAATTACCAATTTCGAAATCACATCGAACGATTTATGAAGAATGCGTGAAAAAACTCCAGCCGTAGCGGCTGGAGTTTTTAATCAGTCCAATCAACTTGTTGCCGCGGTAAACCACCACGCGCCTCAATTTCTTTTACAATCTCTTTATAAATGGTTTGTCCTTCTACATTTAAATAGGGCATCATTTGTTGTAAGGAATGATGAAAATAAGCGATTTCTTCTTGATTCCATTGATCTTTCGGCGTCATTGATAACTCTGTCATATCACGTCCAACATACATCGTGCAGCACCTCCATCATCATTAGTTTGAATGAACGTTTTTGTCTGTATACGTAAAAAATATTTTTTTTTCACGTTTTTAACGGATAGGTTCAAGTAAGGATGGTTACATTATTTGTTGTGGAGGTGAGAAAGATGAACAAAAAATCACAAGGTTTTGGTAAAACAACTTCTGGTGCTAGCGTTCAAAGCGCAAAACAACAAAGCGCTAGCTATGGCACAGAATTTGCAACAGAAACAAATGTACAAGCAGTAAAACAACAAAACGCGCAAGCAGAAGCTAAGAAATCACAAGCTTCTAGTGCGAGCGCTCAAAGTGCAAATGCTAGCTATGGCACAGAATTTGCAACAGAAACAAATGTACAAGCAGTAAAACAACAAAACGCGCAAGCAGAAGCTAAGAAATCACAAGCTTCTAGTGCGAACGCTCAAAGTGCAAATGCTAGCTATGGTACAGAATTTGCAACAGAAACAAATGTACAAGCAGTAAAACAACAAAACGCAAAATCAGCAGCAAAAAAATCTAGCACGAATCTATAACAAAGAAAAAACACTCCTCTAGAGGAGTGTTTTTTCTTTGTGTAAGTCGACATAACTTCTAATAAGTCAACAAATATAGTCAAAGGAGACAGAACACTTTTATTCGAAAATATGTAATAGGATTTTTAGGACCAAATAGTATAATCATTGTTGAATATAAAGATCGTTTGGTGCGTTTTGGTTATCAATATTTAGAAAAATATAAAAAATATAATGGTAAAATAGTAATCGTCGAAGAGAAAGAAATAAACGAAGAATAAGAACTTGTAAAAGATTTGATTACGACTTCTTTTTCAGTTCGTATTTATGGAAAACGTGGAGGGGGGAAGTAAGTGAAAAGTTTGAAAATTTATTAACGAAAGGAGAGTAATAGATGAAAACAACACGTTCTTGTAAAGTCAAAGCCATCACAATAGAACAAAGGGAACAACTTCTTGATTTGATTCGTACATTTGAAAGTGCCAAACGTTATAGTTTTAATCGTTTAACAGAAGGACATCACGATAAAGAATTGATCAAGAAATTACAGCATGTGTATTCCCTAAATAAACGTTATTGCGAAGATGCAGTTTTACAAGCACAAACCATCATTTCCTCTCAAAAAGAACTCCTTCCTGTTTATATAGAAAACAATCAAAAAAAGTTAGAACAAACCATACAAAAAATAGAGGAATATGAAAGTGGTAGAAAAAGACCCCAAAAAGTACCATTAGGCGTTTGTTTAAACGGTTTACAAAAGCGAAAACAAAAACTAGAACAAAAAATTACGATGTATGCAACGCATATTGCAGATGGTACATTACCGCCTGTTATTTTCGGTGGTCGAAAAGCCTTTTATGAACGCATGAAACAAAACATTTCCAATCAGGAATGGAAAGATTTACGGACACGGCAATTGTATTCAAGAGGTGATAAAAGTAAAAAAGGAAATTTAAATATGCGGATCACAATTGATGATAGCGGCCAAGGTTGGTTAGAAGTCGCCAACCCGTTAGGTTTGACTTCAGGAAAAAGAACAAGTCCTCGTATTGTAGTACCGATTACAATTGCGTATCGTTATTACAAGGAAATCACAGATGTTGTCATGGGTACACAAACAGGTGTGAATCCAAAAGGAAAACCAATGATTGACCATCAAACATATAGTGTAGAATTACTTCGTAAAAAAGATGAATTCTATGTAAGCATTACATTTGAGGAAACGGAAACAGGTCGTATGTTAGACTTCAAAGAAGTCCCAATATCTGATGTGATTGCAGGAATCGATGTCAATCCTGATCGTATAGCCGTCAGTTTATGCACGAAGCAAGGGAATTTCAAAGGATCGAAAATCTTTTATTTACACAATCTAGATACGTTTTCTACGGATAAACGAGCTACTGTAATCGGGCAAATGACACAACAAATCAAAGATTGGTTATTTTCTCAACATGTTGGCGGCATTGTCCTAGAAGATTTACATTTTCAACAATCTCATGATACAGACAAATACAACAATCGCAAATTTCATCAGTTTACTTACAAGAAGATGTTAAGTAGTTTAATCAGAATGGGGCTTCGCAATGGATTTTCCGTCAAAACGGTGAACCCTGCTTATACAAGCGTGATTGGAAAACTAAAATATAGTAAAAAGTATGGGATTAGCGTTCATGAAACGGCTGCGTTTACGATTGCACGTCGTGGACTCGGACTACAAGAAAAACTACCAAAAGAAATGATTTCTTTGTTACAAAACCAAATCCTAACGAAACTTCGTATTCTTATTGCTTCATTGGAAGAAAGTAATAAGAATACAAAAAAGCTATATAAGAAATGGTTACAAACCATTGCAACATGGAAAGACCAACACAACTGGAAATTATGGAGTATCCTTCATAAAACAGTGTACATGAGTAATCAACAAATTTTATTTCAAATCAAGAAGGGGGGAACCTGGTTTAAAACTTATATCCCTTTGCGTATAGTTGACTCGGATGAATGATTATGCGCAAAACAAGACCGTTCCTAACAGGAGCCTGCCGTTATTCTTTCACAGTAGGTGAATGAGAAGGTGATAACCTTGCGGACAGGAAAAAGGTGAGATTCCTTTTCGGTAGTTGGCTTTTGTCTTGGTTCGCCAACGTTTTGATAGAGTTTTATAAGTTTTTTAGACCAGGGATCGAATGAAATTGTTTGATGAATTGGTTGAAGGACAATTGCGGACGATGGATGAATTGTTAAAGTTACAACTTCATTTAGAAAAATATCAACGCCTTGAAATGAATCAGCAAGATGCGAAAGAACACCATTTTATTCGTCAAGAAATTCAAAGAACAGAAAAAACATTAAGAAGCTTACAATTGAAATTCGAGCAACAAACAGCTGCGGTTATTCATGCTTTTGAAAACGAGAAGATACTTCCGAACGAAGAGACGATTTCATGAATCGGCTCTTTTGTTTTAAAATTTCGACAGAACCGTTATAATAAGAAGAAAAGTGAATTCGGCTCAATATGTTTGAAAAAAAGGTAAAAAAAAACAAGCAGTGTCACAAATAATAACCTTTGAAGAGCATTCACGGCGAAAGAAGGGAGAAAGTATGGGGTTCCCCAAAGAAGGTGAAAAAATACAAATACATAGTTATAAACATAATGGTTCTATTCATAGAATATGGGAAGAGACAACTATTTTAAAAGGAACGCAAAGTGTTGTTATTGGGGCAAATGATCGCACGGTCGTAACAGAATCTGATGGGCGAACGTGGATTACTCGTGAACCAGCTGTTTGTTATTTTCATTCGAATTATTGGTTTAATGTTATTGGTATGTTAAGGCAGGAAGGTGTGTACTACTATTGTAATTTAAGTTCGCCATTTGCCTATGACTATGAAGCATTAAAATATATTGACTATGATTTAGATATTAAAGTGTATCCTGATATGACGTATACCTTGTTGGATGAAGATGAGTACGAAAAACATCGTGAGCTTATGAATTATCCAGCTGTCATTGACACGATTCTAAAACGAAATGTTGAATATTTAACGCAATGGATTCATCAACGAAAGGGTCCGTTTGCACCTGATTTTATTGATATGTGGTATGAACGATATTTAATGTATAGATAAAGAAAAACCTGCTAGGGCGCCCAGCAGGTTTTATCCTTTTAACATGATTGGGGGGAGAGAGATGAAAGGGATAAAACGGTATCTCCAATTTGTAAAGCCGTATCGGTGGCAAATTACAATTACAATCGTAATAGGTCTTATTAAATTTGGTATTCCGCTTATTATGCCATGGCTATTAAAGTATATTATTGATGATATTATTCATGGGGGAAGCTCACTAGAACAGAAAACATCTCAATTATTTGTGGCCATCGGGATTGCGTTGTTTATTTTTGCGGTATTACGTCCGCCAATTGAATATTATCGTCAATATTTTGCCCAGCATATTGGAAATTCGGTGTTGTATGATTTGAGAAAACATATTTTTGCACACTTGCAAAAATTAAGCTTACGTTATTACTCCAATACAAAGACGGGGGAAATTATATCTCGTGTCATCAATGATGTTGAACAGACGAAGGATTTCGTTATTACTGGATTAATGAATGTGTGGCTTGATACAGCGACGATTTTTATTGCGATTGCGGTTATGTTTTCAATGAATATGAAATTAACGCTCGTTTCCTTACTCGTACTGCCTGTTTATGTAGTTGCAGTTAAGTATTTTTTCAGCCGTCTTCGCATATTAACACGCGAGCGTTCACAAGCGCTGGCAACGATGCAAGGTTATTTACACGAGCGTATTCAAGGTATGCAAGTGACGCGGAGCTTTGCGTTAGAGGAGTATGAAAAAGAGAAATTTCAAGAGAAAAACAGTGCCTTCTTAACAAAGGCAGTAACGCATACGAGCTGGACAGCAAGGACATTTTCTACTGTAAATACATTAACGGATCTTGGTCCTTTAATCGTAATTATGTTTGCTGCTTATGAAGTTATTCATGGATCATTAACACTCGGTACAATGGTAGCTTTTATTGGATATATGGATAGTTTATATAGTCCGCTACGCCGCCTTGTAAACTCTTCCACAACGCTTACACAAGCTTTTGCCTCTATGGACCGTGTTTTTGAATTACTAGATGAAGAGTATGATATTGTCGATCGTCCAAATGCGATAACAAAGAAGTCGCTTCGCGGTGAAGTTACATTTGAAAATGTTTCGTTTCGTTATAATGAGCAGGATCAAGATGTACTTCGAAATATTTCTTTGTCTATTTCACCAGGTGAAAAAGTGGCGCTTGTCGGTTTAAGCGGAGGCGGGAAATCGTCGCTTGCCAGTTTAATTCCGCGATTTTATGACGTTTCTAAAGGATCAATTTATGTAGATGAGATTGATGTTATAGATTATAATGTACGGAATTTACGCAGTCATATCGGTCTTGTTTTGCAAGATAATATTTTATTTAGTGATACAGTCGGAGCGAATATTTTATATGGAAGACCTGAGGCAACAGAAGAAGAGGTAGTCGAAGCAGCTAAAGCTGCACATATTCATGATTTTATTATGAGTTTGCCTGATAGATATGAAACGGTGGTCGGAGAAAGAGGTGTGAAATTGTCTGGTGGACAAAGGCAGCGCATCGCAATCGCACGTGTATTTTTAAAAAATCCCTCACTGCTTATTTTAGACGAAGCTACATCTGCGCTAGATTTAGAAAATGAACGCTATATTCAAGAATCTTTGCAAACGTTAGCTGCTGATCGAACAACAATTATTATCGCGCATCGATTATCGACAATTACACACGTAGATACAATCATTTATTTAGAAGACGGTGAGATAAAAGAAAAAGGTTCGCATCAGCAATTAATGAAAAAACGCGGTTATTACTATAATTTATATCAAATTCAAAATATAAAAGAAACGACCCCTTCGTAATAGGAAAGGGTCGTTTTTTATTCATCTTCGTAACTATTCAGTCATACACTTCATTTAGAAGTTTGGTAAGGAGTATGATTCCAGTGAAAATACGCTCCTTATTCCCTATAGAAAATTATTTTCATTTTTCAGCATATAGATTGCTGTCATGAAGATAAAATGGATCTACACCTTGTTACCTTTCTTTGTTTTAAAACTTTGCGCGTGGCAGGAAAAGGCACTGACCGCTCCTATGCATAGACAGTCCCTCAGGACCATTTAAAAAAATGCTTTTCTGTCGGTTTTTCATAGAGTGACTGAGTAGTTATTCATCTTCTTGTTTATCGTGAATTTGTAGTTCGTTTTCTGGATTGTGATACGTATAGAAACTGTCTACAAGTAAATCTAAATGTTCTACTTCCTCGCTATAATTAATAATAGCTGACACGAGAGGAAACAGGTGAAGCCATATTCGATAGCTTTCTTCATCCTCTTTATTTTGATAGTTCATAAATATATCAATTAGTTGCTGTTTCCCAATCGAAATTTCGTCAAGAATTTCAACTGATTGTTGTTTCTTTGCTTTTCCAATAAATTTAAGTAATACTTGCTCATGATAATGAGTTAATGAATCCAGCTCATTTTGAATCGCTTCTTGAAATGGTTCTGGCATATATCGTAACTCGTTCTCTGTTCGATGGAGCGCCTTTAACGTGCTTAAAGCACGACTTGTTGTTGCTAACATTTGTCTAAATAGGACGAGTTTACGAATTTTAGCAAGTTGTACTTTTTTTGTATAACTTCTTTCCTCTTTATACAACAAATAGTAATGATTGAGACGAATCATTTTCTCTTTCATACGATCAATATCTGCTTTCAATGCTGTGAAATCAGATGCTTGCCTACTGCTCATTCGAATCCATTTTACAATTTCTTCTGTATTATCCACGATTTTATAATAGAGTTTTGTTTCGTATTTTGGCGGCATAAATATTAGGTTTACAAGAGAGGCCGCAATAATCCCAATCATAATTGTTGCGAATCGTAATAGGGCAAAATCAAAGAAATTTGCTCCTTGATATTCCATAATGGCAATAACCGTTACGAGCGCAATAGAGATTGTATTTTCTAGATGTAATTTTAAAGCAAGTGCAATAACTAATATGCACGTTAATCCAATAATAAAAGGATTACTTCCAAAAGCAAACACAAAGACAATGGCAAAAATTGCTCCTATTACATTTGCTTGAATTTGTTCTAGCGCTGTTAAATATGAGCGGTACACAGAGGGCTGTACAGCGAAAATTGCTGAGATTCCCGCAAATACAGGACTCGGTAATCCAAGCAATAAACATGTAAATAAAGCAAGTGTAATGGCAATACCCGTTTTTAATACGCGAGCACCAAGTTTCATACCCTTTTTTATATCCTTTCTTCTTGTCAGAATGAATGTACAATATGATACTATACATTCATTAACTTATGTTAGCAAGTAGTATTTTAATGAAAAAACCTGCTGAATTTTCAGCAGGTTTTTTTGATTTGTTACAGAGTACTATGAGAATGAAAGGTCGTCAAGAAAGCTGTTCTTCATTTGCTTTATTCTGTTGAAACAGATGGATCGGCTTGCTCTTTTGTTGGAATTACTTCGTAGAAATGAGAATTTATATTTGTTAACAAAGGTGAGAGGAGCAGAGCCTCTTCGTATTGTTCATGTTCATTTAATATACGAAGGTAATCTAATAATAGCTCTTTCACATCAGATTCTCCTGTTTTGCTGAGCGGGCGAAGCGTAACGTTCGCTCCTTTGGCAATGCGTCGTTTTAATGATTGTTCTGTTAAACCGAAATCAGGAAGGTGGCGTAAGTAGACAACTCCGCCCGTCATCCCGGCACAAATCCACGGGCCGGGGTCACCGAGAACGAGCGCGCGGCCGTTTGTCATATACTCAAAAGCAAATCCTTTTATATTAGCGTGAATGCCAATATTTCCATGATCTTCTTTTTGAAGTGGTTTTGTCATTCTTCCGCCAATAATCATATCAGCTCCTGAGAGACGAATGCCTGCTCTAGCGTCAGCATTTCCTTGTACATATAATGATCCTTTTTGTGCTCCGTATCCGAATCCTTTTCCAACAGAACCGTTATAATATTTCCCATCTTTTCCTTTTGTTTTCGTAATATAAATCCCACCGCCAAAAGCTGTTTTTCCAATGCCGTCTTGTGCGCCGCCGTTAACATGAATAAAGAGGTTTTCGCTATTATAGGCGCCTAGTCCATTTCCAGGAACGGAACCATTTGTGTATTTTAATGTGATTGGTTCTAATACGCGGTTTTCATATAGTTTACTGCGAGTGCGGTAGCAAGACTCCATCCCGCCCATTACACGTTGGTCGACGCCGATACTAACAAGTTCTTTTGATGCAACGGAACAGTGATCCTTGCTGTCTCCTTGATGCGCGGTCGTTTGCATAGCATTGTACGTTACATCTTCTAATGTTTGTAGTAAGTAATGTAAATTTAGTAAATGCTGGCCGTGTGCTTGTTCTAATAAATCAGAGCGCCCGACAATTTCTTGTAAGTTGCTATAACCAAGCTGTCCTGTTAATCGCTGTAGTTCTGTTTGGAAAGCTGTGAATAAATGCACCAATCCTTCTACAGCACTTTCGAAATTTCGCGGGATAAAGCGGTGTAGGCCGTGTTCTTTTGCTTGTGCTTCTGATTCAATTTGCGTTGCAATTCCAACATGACAAGTATCTAAATGGCAGCCGCGGCATGTTGTACAGCCAATCGCAATCATCGACAATGTACCGAAGCCAATGCGGTTTGCACCAAGAAGCATAATTTTTAATACATCTGCAGCACTGCGGATACCGCCGTCAGCCCAAATTTCGACACGCTGCCTCATTCCGGCTTCTAACAGGGCGTTATGAGCAGCTTTGACACCAATTTCAACAGGAAGACCAACGTGCTGCAGGGCATGAATACGTGCGGCACCTGTCCCGCCATCAAAACCGCTAATGTTAATAAAATCAGCACCAGCTTTGGCGATGCCTACTGCTATTGTTCCGATATTAGGAACAACAGGAACTTTAACAGCGACTTTTGCGTGTTGGTTGGCAGTTTTAATTTCAGTAATGATTTGGGCTAAATCTTCAATTGAATAAATGTCATGGTTATTAGAAGGCGAGATTAAATCTGAACCAATTGTTGCATTTCGCGCTTCTGCAATTTTGGCTGTTACTTTTGATCCTGGTAAATGTCCGCCTTCTCCAGGTTTTGCACCTTGCCCAATTTTAACTTCAATTAAGTTAGATGAATTTAAGAGTTCAGCGTTGACGCCAAAACGTCCTGATGCGATTTGTTGCCCGCGTGTATGCGGATATTTACCAATCATATCTTTCATTTCGCCGCCTTCACCGTTTAAACTAATCATATTTAATCGATCAGCAGCCTCGGCATAAGCGCGGAAGGCAATTTCATTTTGTGAGCCAAATGACATCGAACTAATAATAAATGGGAGACGATGATTTTTTACTGCAATTGAAACTTTTTCAATTGGCGTTTTACAGTTTGTTTCTTTTATTTTGATAAGATGACGAATTGCCGTTGGAGTTTTTTCTTCTAATTCATCCAGTTTTTCACGGTAGTCATCGTATGCATTTCCTTTGGCGATATCTCCAATCGCTTTCCAAATGCGCGGGAATAGATGAAACGTTTTTCGGATGGTTGTTTTTTCATTTGTATAATCGCCTGCCCGGACTTTTGCATCTTCCGCTAGTGTTTGTAGCGAAAAAGCCGACTCACTCGATCCAAGGAAATTTGTAATATCCAATATCTGTGCAATTTCTTCGTGTAGACCAATGGAAGAGAAGAGGCGCCCATAGCCGCGTAATTCATGAATGCCAAGTGTCGAAATCACCTTTTCAATTCCTTTATTCAATGCGTTATATAAATTGAGAAGAGGCGTTTCTGTTCCATCGTTTACGGTTGCAAATGTAAGGTATGGATTGATAACATCTGCGCCTAAACCATATAAAGTTACAATGTCGTGTAAAGACCGAATTGCTCCGGAACGTACGACAATTGCACAATCGCGGCGGAGCTTATGCTTCACGAGCTCTTGATGGATTTTTGTTGTAAGTAAGTGCGGATCAATCCATAATTGGCTGTTTCGATGAGCTTTTGCATCATCAATGATAAGAAGTGATGTGCCTTTTTTTATTGCTACCACAGCTTCTGCTCCAAGGCGATTTAGTGCCGCATTTAAAGTTTCATCTTCTGTAAATGTTCCAGATAATTTATAAACAGTGCTGTGCAGAGCAAATAGCCGTATGAGTTGTTCATAAGATACTGTTTCTAGCTGCCCGGCAACTTGTTGCCCTAATGCTCCTTCTAAAATAACAGGGCTTGGAAGTTCTACAATAAATGGTTGTTCGTTTGATGCGTACAGATTTGGTCGTTTCCCTACAATGGTACGTGTAGAAAAGTGCTCTATTTCTCGGTCGCGATCAATTGCAGGATTTGTTACAACAGCAACGCTTTCCTTTATAAAATCAGCGATATTGCGTCTTCCGGTATCGAGTGCTGCAAGAGGGGCGTCGTGCCCGAGGGACCGAATTGGTTCAGCGCCTTTTTCAGCCATTTGTTCAAGAAGCTGAATATGTTCGCGGTCCCAGCCAAAGGTTGCGTATTGTGCTGTGTTTACTTCTGTAATGGAAACGAGGTGGTCTAATTCATCTGTTGACGGAACATGTAGATGATTGCGATAGCCAGTGCATTCAATTCGTTGTTTCATACGTGCATATACTTCTTTTTGATATGCATCGTATTCGTATAAGACGAGATTACCTTCTAGGTCTCGCTTTAGTCCTATTTTTTCCCCTGGAGCAAGTGATTTTGGTTCTGCGACATACTCAGCCGGAGAAATAACACCTGGTTCAGAGGAAAAAATATAAGAGCTTTCCGTTTCTACTTTCCAAACAGGACGTAAACCAAGGGAGTCTACGCTAAAAACGGCTTCATCTTTGTAGCGTGAAATAATGCCTGCGGGCCCCTGTGCAAAATGCCCCCATGCCTCGCGTATATACGTATATAAATCTTGCATATGCGGCTTGTATAATTTAATTTCATTAACAATTGGTGGGAATAATATGTCCATTGCTTCGAATAAGCTATAGTCGTAATGGGTGAGAAGTGTTTCAAGCGTCCGGTTTAAGTCTTGCGAGTCACTGCCGCCATTTGTAAGCGGTACATCAATAAGTTCAGCTTGATCTCGCAGCTTAGCAATTGTATTAATTTCTCCATTATGTCCAAGGACACTAAATGGTTGAACGCGAAAAAAGTTAGATAATGTATTAGTAGAATAGCGGTTATGTCCTAGAGTCATTGTAGATGCGATAAGTGGATGACGCAGGTCATCATAATAGGATACAAGTGTGTCGCCAGCACCGAGCACTTTATAAACAACATAATCCGAACTGAATGACGCAACATGAATGGCTTCATTTTTTTCGATTTCTATCGTTAGCGAGAATAGTAATTGATCAATCTTTTTATACTCCTGTTCTGGCATAACGGCAATTTGCCAAAATAGCGGTTCTTCTTGTTTGCCAAGGGGCCCAAGGGCAGCAGAATCAGTTACAGCGCTCGTTTCAAATAGAATCGCTACATTTTCTCTCTGTAGTAAGGAACAGATAAAATTTTTCAGAGCATGTGCACTATGTTTTTGATGAAGAAAAAAATGTCCAACGATAAAGTGAGGATGATCCACTAATGCTGGATTATAACCACTTTTCATTAATTTTTCTTTCCAAAGTGCTTTCGGAAGATCAATATGAATTCCGATTCCATCGCCTTCGTTATTAATAAATCCAGCGCGGTGATTCATTTTCACAAGAGACTGTATACAAAGATCGATGTTTTCTTTCGTCGGAATGTTTCGTTTCTCCATTACGGAAACGATTCCACACGCGTCATGTTCTGCATTTTCATAATTTCGAAATGAAGATGGTGTCCAATTATTTGGCGTAACTGTCATTCGCGAATCCCCCTCTATTAAATTATAGAATAATCAAAATATTAAAGGTGTACAACACCTAATATTTAAAAATAATAAAGTGAAACAATGCTGAAAAGTAGAAGGATAACTCTTTATATTCAGTTGAAGATAGATAATTATGAATAATTATACTATTATTGTGGGATTTATGAAATAGTAAAAATAAAAAACAGAGGATCGGCCCTGTTATATATATCCAACTTGATTTTTTAACACATAGATTGCTGCTATGCAGAAAACAACATGCCCGCTCCTTTGTTTAAAACCTGACATGTGGCAGAAAAAGGCCCTAACCGCACCTAAGCACGGCCAGTTACTCTCGTCCTCCCCCTAAAAAAAGGAGGTTTTATAATGTGGAGTCATATAAATCCACTTTGATTTTTTAATACATAAATTACTGCTATGTAGAACACAACTTGCCTGCTCCTTTTGTTTTAAAACATGGCACGTGGCAGGAAAAGGCCCTGACCGCACCTAAGCGCGGCCAGATGCTCTCATCCACCCCTAAAAAAGGAGGTTTTATAATTTTATTTTAAGGCAGCAAATGCTCTGCCAACTGCTTCAATTGTATACTCAATATCTTCTTTCGTATGCTCTGTAGTTAAGAACCATGCCTCATATTTAGATGGGGCTAAGTTAATTCCTTCGTGAAGCATAAGTTTGAAGAACTTACCAAACATTTCACCGTCTGTATTTTGAGCAGCATCATAGTCTTCGATTTTATTTGTTGTAAAGTATACCGTTAAAGCACCTTTTAGGCGATTTACTGTAATATCGATGTTATGTGCAGCTGCTTGTTCTAGAATACCTTTTTCAAGCATTGCTCCAAGCTCATCAAGTTTTTCATATACGCCTTCTTGCTTAAGTACCTCTAAGCATGCAATACCAGCAGCCATAGAAGCTGGGTTTCCAGCCATTGTACCCGCTTGATACGCAGGACCGAGCGGCGCAACTTGCTCCATAATTTCTTTTTTTCCGCCGTAAGCACCGATTGGAAGACCACCGCCGATTATTTTGCCAAGTGCTGTTAAGTCTGGTGTTACGCCAAGTAAATTTTGGGCACCGCCATACATAAAGCGGAAAGCCGTAATCACTTCATCATAAATAACTAATGCACCAGCTGCATGAACAAGTTCATTTACCTTTTCAAGGAAGCCTGGTTTTGGTTCCACAATACCGAAGTTTCCAACGATTGGTTCAACAAGAATCGCGGCAACTTCATGTCCCCATTTATCTAAAGCTTCTTTTAATGTATCTACATTATTAAACGGAACTGTAATCACTTCTTGTGCAATACTTTGTGGTACACCAGCAGAATCAGGAGTACCAAGTGTAGAAGGACCAGAACCAGCTGCTACAAGTACTAAATCAGAATGTCCATGGTAGCAACCCGCAAATTTCATAATTTTTGTGCGTCCTGTATAAGCACGAGCAACACGGATTGTTGTCATAACAGATTCTGTTCCTGAGTTTACAAACCGTACTTTATCCATTGCTGGCATAGCTTCTTTCAACATTTTTGCAAACTTTACTTCTAAAGCTGTTGGTGTTCCGTATAGCACACCATTTTCGGCAGCGACTTTAATCGCCTCTGTTACATGGGGATGAGCATGACCTGTAATAATCGGTCCGTATGCTGCTAAATAATCGATATATTTGTTGCCGTCCACGTCCCAAAAGTAAGCACCTTGACCGCGCTCCATTGCAACTGGTGAACCGCCGCCAACTGCTTTATAAGAGCGAGAAGGACTGTTTACACCACCAACGATATGTTCTAAAGCTTCTTTATGTAATTCTTCTGACTTTGTGAACTTCATGAAAATTCATCTCCTTACAAATATCTATGTATTATTTTAACATGTTTTTGGAAAAGGCGTATTGTTTGTGCAAGTTGCAGCGGTTGGGTAAACTATTCGTTGTGTGAAACGGAAGCTGAAGTTAAAACCAAAACATAAAACCAAAACATAAAACCAAAACATAAAACCCATTTCTTTTATGGGGGGCGAGAGCGACTGGCTGTGTGTAGTAGCGGACAGTGCCCTTTTTGGCCACGTGCCATGTTTTAAGGCAAAGGGAGGAAGCGAGTGGGGGTCAGGTTGTATTATACAAAGCAGCGATTTATGTGTTGGAAGAGACATAAACCTCTCGTCTTTTTAGATGGCTGTGTGTAGTAGAGGATAGTGACTTTTTTGGCCACGTGCCACGTTTTAAGACAAAGGGAGGAAGCGAGTGGGGGTCAGGTTGTATTATACAAAGCAGCGATTTATGTGTTGGAAGAGACATAAACCTCTCGTCTTTTTAGATGGCGGTGTGTAGTAGCGGATAGTGACTTTTTTGGCCACGTGCCATGTTTTAAAAAAGGGAGTGAGCGAGTGGAGGTCAGGTTGTATTATGAAAAGCGGCGATTTATGTGTTGGGAAATGAAAATTGGATATATAGTTACTAGAGTGAAAGGCAGAAAGGAGATTAGGAATGGAGACGGTTATTGAGGTAAAAGATTTACGAAAAGAATTTACATCGTATTCAAGTCGCTCAGGTTTGAAAGGAGCGTTTCGCGATTTATTAAATCGTAATTACAAAATTGTTCCAGCAGTAAATGATATTTCGTTTACTGTAAAGCAAGGAGAGATGGTTGGATATATTGGAGAAAATGGTGCTGGTAAATCCACTACGATTAAAATGCTAACAGGTATTTTGTCACCGACTGCTGGAGAAATTACTGTGAATGGCATGAACCCGCACAAACAAAGAGAAGAATTTGTGAAAACGATTGGTGTTGTGTTTGGCCAACGTTCGCAGCTTTGGTGGGATATTGCGGTGCAAGAGTCATTCCGTTTGTTAAAAAAAGTGTATGGTGTCTCTGATGCACAGTATAAAGAGCATATGGAACATGTCATTGAAACGTTAGATATTGGTCCTTTACTGGATAAGCCGGTTCGGAAATTATCGCTCGGACAACGGATGCGCTGTGAATTAGCGGCAGCTTTAATTCATAATCCGCCGCTGTTGTTTTTAGATGAACCAACAATCGGTCTTGATGTTCTCGTTAAATTAAAAATTCGTGACTTTCTAAAAGAGATGAATGAACGGTATAAAACAACAATTTTATTAACGACACATGATATTACAGATATTGAAGCACTTTGTGATCGTGTTGTCATGTTAGATGAAGGGAAAATTATGTATGATGGGTCTTTAGACAAGCTTCGTTCGCAGTGGGGAGCAGAAAAAGAAATTCATTTTCAATTTGTAACTCCTGTTTCTTATCAGCAAATTGCGATGCTAATGCCGGATAATGATGTAGTTTGGTCACAAGGAAAAGAACAACATACATGGATTGCTAAAATTCCAAATGAAGAAGTCATGATTTCAACGCTTATCTCAAAAGTTGTCCAATCTTTTGCAATTAAAGACTTGAAAATTAATGAAGTTTCTACAGAAGAAATCATTCGTAATATTTATGAAGAGGGCATGATACATGGGTAAGTATATTGAAATGATTCGGGTTCGCTTTTTAATGATGCTTGCCTATCGAACAAATTATTATAGCGGCATTATCATTTATACAATTAATATCGGAGCATATTACTTTTTATGGCAAGCCATTTATAGTGGAAAAGAAAATATCGAAAGTTTATCCGTTACACAAATGACAACATACATTGCAATTGCTTGGATGGCCCGTGCCTTTTATTTTAATAATATTGACCGGGAGATTGCGATGGAAATTACAGAAGGACGGGTTGCGATTGAATTAATTCGTCCCTATAACTATTTAGGTATGAAAGTCATGCAAGGATTAGGAGAAGGGATTTTCCGATTTGCATTCTTCTCTATACCAGGTATGGTTATCGTTACATTGTTATTCTCATTGCAAATTACAACGAATTTTCAAACGTGGTTGACCTTCTTTTTGTCGCTAATATTTAGTTTTATCATTAATACGCAAATTAACTTAATGACAGGAATGTTAACGTTCTTCTTATTTAATAATAATGGAATTATGTACGCAAAACGTGTTGTGATTGATTTGTTTTCAGGGTTATTACTTCCAATAAGCTTCTTTCCGTTATGGGCGCAAAAAGTAATGATGTTTCTGCCGTTTCAAGCGATTAGTTACATTCCGAGTATGATTTTCTCGGAAGGAATACAAGGTGAAGCGATTTATAAAGCTTTATTATTTCAAATAACATGGGCAGTGCTGCTCATTATTCCAATTGTGATGATGTGGAAAACAGCGAGAAAACGGCTGATTGTACAAGGGGGATGATGAGAGAATGGTATATTTTAAGTTGTTTTTACAATACGCAAGTCAATATATAAAAACGAAGCTAGAATATCGCGGGGATTTTATTATTGGGTTACTATCTGATTTATTGCTGCAGGCAGTAAATTTAATTTTTATCCTAGTTGTCTTTGGACATACGCAAGCGTTAGAAGGATGGAATAGGGAAGAAGTGATCTTTATTTATGGTTTTTTCCTAGTTCCGTTTGCGATTTTCTCTTCATTCTTTAATATATGGGATTTTAATGATCGTTATATCGTAAAAGGTGAAATGGACCGCATTTTAACACGCCCTATTCATAGTTTATTTCAAGTCATCTTAGAACGAATGGAATTGGAGTCACTTCTTGGGGCGATAACTGGTTTTGGCGTAATGGGATATGCCACGCTGCAGCTTCAATTAACATTTCATTGGTACGATTTCTTTCTATTTATATTGATGGTACTCGGCGGTGCACTCGTGTATGGTGGGATTTTCATAACGCTTGCAAGTATTGGTTTTTGGTCAGATGCAAGAAGTTCTATTATGCCGCTCATGTATAACATCGGAAACTACGGGCGTTATCCTGTTAATATTTATAATCGTGTGATTCGTTTTGTTTTAACGTTTATATTGCCGTTTGCTTTTGTTGGTGTATATCCGGCAGCTTATTTTTTAGGAAAAACAGAATGGAACTCCTATGCGTTTGTAACACCGATTGTGGGGATTATTTGTATTTCAATTGGGATTTCCACTTGGAATTTAGGGGTAAAGCGCTATCGCGGTGCTGGGAATTAATCAAAGGGTTAATGCGGGATAAAACGCCTATTGTCCTCATACATATAAAATGAGGTGGAGGACATGTTGTGGGTGATAATTTTATTGATTGCTGCGATTGCTGTGTTAAGAAGTATACAATTACTCTGGAATTCAGCGGGAGAATCAAACCGTTTTTTCTCTTTGTATAATTTAATTTCGTTATTTCTTATTTATACAACGGTACTTATTGCATTTGCACTTAGTTATGTTGTTTTAGAAGAAAGTGGATTTTCGGTATTAGAAGAAGACGGGAAATTAGTAATGAATCATTCATTCGCTCTTGTAGAAATATGTTTATATTTTAGTGCTATTACATTGTTATCAGTTGGATATGGTGATGTAACGCCGATTGGGATTGGCCGTTGGATTGCTATTATAGAAGCTCTAATTGGATATACCATGCCATTTGCATTTGTTGTGCGGACAGTTATGGAAAATGAAAAGTAATAGGATATTTGATATAGTGGAAGCAAACTAGAAGGAGTGATTGTATATGGTTACAGTAGGAAAAGTGGCACCGGATTTTACGCTAGAAGCAAGTAATGGAGAACAAGTAAAATTATCTGATTTTCGAGGGAAGCACGTTGTCATTTATTTTTATCCAAAAGATATGACACCAGGTTGTACGACTGAGGCCTGTGATTTTCGTGACCATCATGTATCCTTTGGAGAATTAGATTGTGTAATTTTAGGGATAAGTACAGACTCCTTGCAGCGACATGAGAAATTTATTGAAAAGTATAATTTGCCATTTTTGCTGTTAGCTGATGAAGATCATACGGTTGCAGAAATATACGATGTGTGGAAGCTTAAGAAAAACTTCGGAAAAGAGTACATGGGCATTGAAAGATCGACATTTGTAGTTGATAAAGAAGGACAGTTAGTAAAGGAATGGAGAAAAGTTAAAGTTAAGGGGCATGTAGAAGAAGCTTTGGAATTTGTGAAAGAAAATTTATAATTGGGGCTCAAAAAGAAATTTATACAGAATAAAATTATATGATATATGACTATACACTTTTGGGGGATTCTTCATATGCTAACAGTGTAGGGCATACCTCCTCAGGTGATAGTTTTTCGTGTGCGAGATTTTCTCGCACTTTTTTTCATGTAAATGTATAAAAAGAAACAGGGTCATCCAAAAATAAAGTGAAGCTTAAACTGAAGATGGCGTCACATTAATTATGTTTTCCTGGTTGTTAAATTTGAAATAAGTATAAGAATAAAATACATAGTTATAGTAGAAATATTGACGAGTGAAGGGAAAAGGAGTACACTCTTTATAAGAATTATAAAATAATAATCCGTATCGAATCGGGGTGCATGACGGTGGTCAAAGAAGAATTAAAAGAAGCGCTGGAAATGTTAAAGGATACGGGTGTACGCATTACTCCACAGCGTCATGCTATTTTAGAGTACCTTGTGGAATCTATGATGCATCCAACAGCGGATGAAATTTATAAAGCATTAGAAGGTAAGTTTCCAAATATGAGCGTTGCGACAGTTTATAATAACTTACGCGTATTTAAAGAAGTAGGGCTTGTAAAAGAGCTTACCTATGGTGATGCCTCAAGCAGATTTGATTACGTTACGAGTCATCATTATCACGTGATTTGCGAAAAATGTGGTAAAATTGTTGATTTTCCGTATGCAGGTCTAGAGGAGATTGAGAATGAAGCTGCGAAAGCAACTGGCTTTGTAATCAATAGTCACCGCCTAGAAATTTACGGTACTTGTCAAGACTGTAACAAGTAATACTCTTGATTAAGAGGCTGACGATTTAAGTCAGCCTCTTTTTAAAAAGTAAATATAAGTTTTCCGCTAAATTTTATAACCTTTTCGATTGTATTTTTCATCGAATTCTTTTCCTTCTAGTTTTCGATCAAGTGTGAGTGGTTGGTTACAATGCATGCAAGCGTCAACTCGTCCAAGTATTTTAGTTGGTTTGTTGCAAGAGGGACAAATAACTTGAATGGTTTTTGTTGATAACATACCAATCCAAAAATAAACAACAGTACTAGCGATAACAGCAAAAAAGCCAACCATCATAAAAATTGTCATAACAAGAATGTTTTCGCGAAAAAAAACCCCTAAGTATGCAATGAAAAGTCCAATAAATACTAAACTTAATGCAAAAGTTCTAATCTTATTGATTTTATTTGAGTATTTTATGCTCATCCCTTTCACCTTCCTATAGCTTATAATATAACATAAATTTCTGAATTTTTGGGTTATTGGAGGTTTTTATATGTTTCATTGGTCTGTGAAATTTTTTATAAAAAGTGTTGACCATCCATAATGAGCATGCTATATTAATAAACGTCGCTGCTGCACGAAAGCAGAAAGCGAAATGAAAAAAGAAGTAAAAAACAATGTTGACATCGAAAAACAATGATGTTAACATGAGGAAGTCGCAATTGAGCGGCAGATAAGTTCTTTGAAAACTGAACGAAACAAACAACGTGAAACGTCAATTTTTATTTATGATGCTAGACAAACACTTTATTGGAGAGTTTGATCCTGGCTCAGGATGAACGCTGGCGGCGTGCCTAATACATGCAAGTCGAGCGAACC
>NZ_JAMBOP010000025.1 GCF_023715645.1 Bacillus cytotoxicus
CATGTGTATTTGTAATCGTTAAACGTTTCATTCATGATCCGCTCCTTTTTCTTGTCCTTGGAAACAGTATGGACAAGATTTTGAGAGAGTAAGCACAGAAGATGAAGAAACTAGTCAGTTATATATAGAGGTGAAACCACTTCTTTTTACCTGTAATTATAATATTTCGTGATTGTATCGAATCGCTGTTTAATTAAATTTTCAAGATTTTGTCTTTTGGTATTATCAATTAAACCTTTTTCATGTAGCAAAGTAACAC
This sequence comes from Bacillus cytotoxicus, assembly GCF_023715645.1. Taxonomy (GTDB): domain Bacteria; phylum Bacillota; class Bacilli; order Bacillales; family Bacillaceae_G; genus Bacillus_A; species Bacillus_A cytotoxicus_A. The sequence goes on from NZ_JAMBOP010000025.1 coordinate 260, forward strand.
TATTTTTCAGGTCATAATGTTCTTTATTAGCAACATCATCTATTTCAATAGGAGCCTCTTTAATATTAATTAAATAAATCTGACCACTGTGTTCCAAGGCTAAAATATTGTTCAATCTTCCAATTCTCCCATTCTTTATATAATTTCTCATATTCGCTATTTAAAGTTCGATGTAATTCATCCGCATTACTCACTGTCGTATAATTCCCTTTTCCTGCTTCTGCAGTATTCTTTAATTGCTGTTGTTCATTATTCCTCACATCGAAACCAAAAGAACTCCATATTGACAGGGTGGAGGTCGCTGGTTCGAACCCAGTCGGGATCATATCCTTATGTATCATGTGTTGAAAAATCTAATATTTAATCAAAACCATAGTTAAGCACCATTCAAGCTTTGATTGAAACTCCTCCTCTAATTCTGAATAGGAATGAAGGAGGAGTTTCTTTTTCAACGCCTAGAGCACTTTAGCAACACGTGGTACACTCCCATGAAAGATTTAAAAAAGACTTACCGTTTTATCTAAAAGTATTTCCTCTTGAACTTCATTATTTTTGATAACATAAATGAATACAAATTGTTCAATGCCAGCGTATGTGTACTTAGCCAGCGATGATTCGAGTTATGTCACTGGTCAAATCATCCATGTCAATGGAGGGATGAAAACAAGCAGTTAAAGACATCAGAAAAGGATAATGCAAGTTTTTAGAAAATCGGGGTAATCTAACATTACTAATACTGTATTGGATTAAAAGAATGAAGTTCTCCGAAGTTATATACATCCTCATATTAAGGAACTGAATAAATACCCTCTTCATATTTTACAAACGGGCGATTAAATTAAACAAGAAATACAAAAAATGATCAAACTTTATTCCAAACCAACAACATGAATTTTATAAATGAAAAGACGAAGCTGCTCAGCTTCGCCTTCTTTAAAATAGTCAAAATCATTCTGTCCATAATCTTTCTATATCAATTAATTCCTCTCCATGAAACTTCATCCTATATACATCTGGTTTTGATGTTCCCATTAAAAATTCATATCCATATTGACTATCAAAGTATTCCATCATCAACGTCATAACAAGTCCATGAGTACCAATTACAACTTTATGTCCTTGAAAATCCTTTACTATCTCTTTTAATACTGCCACAGCACGGTTCTGACAATCTGTTTTTGATTCCCCGCCATGTAACGCAAAATCCGGATTCGAAAACATTTTCTCTACAAGTGGATATAATTCCTTATCTGGCATTATCGTGTCTTCAGTTGTAAACACACATTCTCTTAAGTCTTCATCTATTAATATTTCTTTCTCATAAAAATGAGCTAACTCCTCTATCGTCAGCATCGCTCGGCTATATGGACTTGAAATGAACGTGTCTATTCCTTCCGCTTTCAATAATTCCGTTACTCTATGCACATCAAGCGTTCCCTTCTCAGTTAATCCACGCGTTCGTTCATTACCTTCTATTTTAAGCGATTCACCATGTCTAACCATATAAATATATGTATACATAATTTCCTCCTGAAATTACTGTGCTTTTCTATTCATCGATACCACTAGAATATAACACCTTACACGACGATTACTATTACATTCTTAGAATCTCTTTTTCTTTGCCTTCATAATTAAAAAATTTGGTTGTTTTAATAACTTCTCATAAGATGATGGGCGATTTTTTCTTAATTTTTCTGTTGGGATTGGTTCAATCATTTTTTCAATTCCAAAATAATGAACTGTATCATTTATAATGTCTTGTAGTGGCCGGCGATAAAAATACATATCAATATACTTATCACTTTTCTTCCATCTATCATGAAGAAGCTCACGCATAAAGTATTGTTTATTCTTCGATAAATGAATATCCATTGTTGGATGATGAACAGAGAATAAAAATGTTCCATTTGGTTTTAGTATTCTCGAAAATTCTGCAAATGTGCGGTTCCAATCTGCAATATAATGAAGAGCTAACGAACTAACAATACAATCATAAGTACTATCTGCAAAAGGTAATGTGTTTTCAAAGTCTAGTTGAAACACCTCTGCGTTCTCACCTATTCTTCTTTTTGTAGCCGCAACCATCTCACTACTAACATCAATTGCAGTTACATTTGCTCCCCTATTTAGAAACTGTTCTGTATACCATCCTGCCGCACACCCTGCATCGAGTATATGCATCCCTTTCATATTGTCAGGCAATTGACTCATCATAGCCGGACGTTCATAATCTGTATTATACGAACTCTCATAATCTACGCTATGTTCATAATGACTAGCTAATATATCGTATGCATCAATAATTTGCTGTTTATTCATACTCTATCTTCCTTTCATTTTTGAAGACGTAACTTTCTAACAGATTTCATATAATTACAACCATTAACCTAAAATACTTTATTCTTTAAAAAAGCCACTAAATAATCCTCAAATATGCAGAAGAAAAGCTATTCTTTCATAGTACTTTCGATTCTCTTCCGTTTAAAAAGGCGAAAAAGCAATCTAATTAGCAACAAAGTCCAAACTAAAATATATATATGTCCAGCAAGTGTAAAAAACGTCCAGATTTCACCTTGAGAGAAAGACAACTTAAAATGATCCCATTCATTTCCCTCTCTTGCAATACTGTTCAGGGCTGAGAACACTGGAATAAACAAAATACAACAAATATTGACGATACTGCCTATCATACTGATGAGCTGTTTCTTTTTCTGAGAGAGATACACACAAGAAAGGCTGAATGCGATAAATAAAAAAACATAATAGATTGTCCAAAACCAACCAGGTAAAGAAGAAAATATCACATGAACCCACCTCTCGTTTGAAAAGACGCATTTTCCTTTTTAGCACAATGTGTAAGGATAATAAAGTTATTTAATTTGAGAAGGGAATAATATAAATATGCTCTCTAAAGATTTCTTTTAGCTAACTTTAATTCATCGTTTAATGGAATCCCATCATTCCCGATTAATGGAATAGAAGGCTTTATTTTTCGTGCTTCATTAACAGCATTAGGAATAATAGAAATAATTCGATAACCTCTTTTTTGATAAAACTTCAAAGCATTTAAATTATCATTTGTCGTTACTAAATTTACTTCGCTGAACCCCTCCTGTTTCGCTATGTTTTCAACTTTCTCCATCAATGCCGAACCAATACCTTTTCCTTCTTGAATACTATCCAACGAAATAACTTCAACTTCATTCTCTTTTATCACATATGTAATTAAACCATTAATCTGATTATGTTCTTCAAAGATGAAACCATCTAATGCATCGCACTGAAACATACCTGAAGAAATCACCATTTCTGAGCTTCCCCAATGCTCTTTAAAAAATGAAATTACCTTTTTTCTATTATCATTAGTTATTGGATTAATCCCCATTATAATTACCTCCTTTTTTGCCTTTTTCTTAACCATGAAAATATCTGAATATTATTACTTTCATTATATAAGATAAAGGAAATAGATGATATAAAATTCCAATTCAAACCATCTTTTTTAAATATCTTTATTACTTTTCAAACGACTTTTCGTCACCCTACACATAATTCTGAATAATTTAATATATTTAAATGTAAAATACTGGTCTTTATTTTCAAACGAAAACAAGAAGAAGCAGCAACTATACAGTTGCTGCTTCTTCTTGTTTTACATCTATTTTACGAATTTCAATACGCTTAATTTGATGTGCGTCTTTTTCTAGAACTTTAAATCCATATCCCTCTGCTTCAACAGATTGTCCTTCTTGAATTTCGTGATTTTGTGTCATCACCCAACCGCCAATTGTATCAACTTCTACTTCATCAATGTGTAATCCGAATAAATCTTGAATTTCACTAATTAATACTTTGCCATCGACAATTTTATGATGTTCATCAACATGATGAATTGGAGGATGCTCATCTTCATCATATTCATCACGAATTTCACCAACGATTTCTTCTAATATATCTTCAAGCGTCACAATTCCCGCTGTTCCGCCATATTCATCATATAACACAGCCATTGGAATTCGCTTCTTTTGCATTTGCAGAAGCAAATCATGAATTGGAATCGTCTCCATTACTTCAATAATAGGACGCATAAATGTTTTGATAGATCGTAAGTCTTCTTTATTGTTTTTCATATAACGAATAAAGAAATCTTTTACGTTCACCATACCGATAATATCATCTTTATCTTCTCCAAAGATTGGATAACGTGTGTACTTTTCACTTCCGATAACTTTCATATGATCTTCTACTGAATCCTCAAGATAGAAACCAACGATTTCTGTACGCGGCACCATAATCTCTTTTGCAATTCGATTATCGAACTCAAAAATATTGTTTACATACTTATATTCCGCTTGATTAATTTCTCCATTTTCATAGCTCTCTGAAAGAATGAAACGTAATTCTTCCTCCGAGTGCGCTACTTCATGCTCAGAAGCTGGTTTTAATCCGAATAAACCAGTCACAAGACGCGCCGATTTATTTAACAACCAAATAAATGGGAACAAAATTTTGTAAAACATTATAAGCGGCGATGCAAACAACATTGTAATGGTTTCTGCTTTTTGAATTGCTACTGTTTTCGGTGCAAGCTCACCAACAACAACATGTAAAAAGGTAACCGTTGCAAATGCAAGAATATATGATATTGAATTCGCAGCTGTTTCTGGTAAATGCAGATTTTGAAATAACGGTTGTAATAAGCGATGAACAGTAGGCTCTCCAAGTGATCCGAGTGCAAGAGCTGTAATAGTTATCCCTAACTGACACGCCGATAAATATTCATCTAAATTTGCTGTTACCTTTTTGGCTGCTAATGAACCACGTTTGCCTTCTGCAACAAGTTGGTCAATACGACTTGAACGCACCTTTACCATAGCAAACTCTGCTGCCACGAAAAATCCAGTAAATGCGATTAAAATCGCAATCATAACTAAATTAAATATTTCCAAAGAATCCCCCTTAGTTCGAGAACTAAGGTGTCCACCTCCTGTATGAATAATTGCTTTCTTTTACTCTCTAAATCTAGAAAATAAAACGCTATACAGAAATTAAAAGGGTGGATAGCTCTATCTACTATAATAGTGAGATAAGAGATTGTATTAAGGCTGTCGTCTGAATTGATAAATGTTTCGTTAGTTTTTCGCGTTGTGAATCTGTTAACCCATCTAATAACGGTTTTAATTCTACTAATTCCGTCTCCAAACGGTGGATACGCTCTGTTACATCATTTACTTGTTCCGAAACGTTTTCATTAACACCGAGCAGCTGTTTTTTCTCCTCGATCCTATCCTTAATTTCAGAAAGCGGTATATGCATTTCTTTACATCTCTCAATAAAACGTAATGTGTCAATTGCTTTTTCGTCGTAATAGCGATAATTTGATTGAGATCGCTCCGCTTTTAAAATACCTAGATTCGTATAATAATCAATCGTTCGTTTCGAAACATGAGCCATGTGAGCCAACTGTCCGATTCGGTACACCTTCCCAACGACCTTCCCTCCCCAAATATGTTATAAATATCATACAATACATAAACTGTACAGTCAAACGTTATGGTTAAAATAACTATTTATAATAATATACAGATTAATTTTTACTCAAACAAAATGAAAAAGGAAGCTACCACCTTGCCTGGAAATAGCTTCTTTCTCCTATTACATCCTATCTTACTAAAAACTTTTCTGTATCTATTACCTTCGCAAACATATTATTTAAGGCACTCATGAATGCCGCATGGACATGTTTAGCTTGAATCAGTTCATTGTTAAATACAAGATCTTTTGTCGTACAAGCATCTTCAATTACTGTACATCCAAACCCTAAATCACTAGCAGCTCTAACCGTTGTATCAATGCACATATGCGTCATCATTCCGCATATCACCAAATGTTCAATCCCTTCTCGCTGAAGTAACTCGAATAAATTGGTTGTCCGAAAACTATTTGGATAATTTTTTTGTACGACATATTCTATTTCAAGAGGTTCTACATAAGGATGCATTTTCACACCTTCTGTATGCGGAAGAAAAAATGTAGACCCTTCTTTTACTGAAATATGTTGCACATGAAATACTGGTAGGTTCGTTTTTCTAAAGAAATCTAACACTTTTCTTGCATTTTCTACCGCTCTTAATGATTCATGCAACTCACATCTACCGCCTGGAAAATAATCATTTTGAATATCAATTAATACAAGTCCTGTTTTCATTATTAATCCTCCAATATTTTGAAAATTAAGTTATAATCTAATTATAGAGCTTTATCGAGTGAGCTGTAACATTCCCGTGAAAGACTTAAACGTCATATAATTTCACCATGAAAGGGTTTAAAACCATGATTGATTCAACAGATTTACAAATTCTTGATTTACTTAAGAACAATTCACGAATGCAGTGGAAAGATATTGGAAAAAGTGTTCATATGACAGGGCAAGCTGTTGGAAACCGCATTCGAAAAATGGAGGATGAAGGACTAATAAAAGCGTATACCATTTTAGTAGATCATTTGAAATTAGGCATGCAGTATACTGCTTTTATTACTGTTTTTATGAAAACAAATGAACACGCAAAATTCACATCATTCATCACAAATAAAGATTCCATTGTGGAAGCTCATAAAATAAGTGGTGAAGGATGTTATTTCCTAAAAATACAAATAAACTCTCAAGAAAATTTATATACTTTGTTAAATGAAATTTTAAATTTTGGCAACTATCGCTTAAATTTATCAATTCATCAAATAAAAGAAACTTATTCAAGATAGAAAGGAGAATCGCGATGTATTCCAACAACTTATTCGAAAATGATCAACCAGTAATCCGTCTCTAAGACGGGCATAATATTGCTTCGTCTTAAGGATATTTATCCCTAAAATAGACGGAGGTCATAGATATGAAACATTCATTATTCGGGGCATTTTGTTTATCACTTGCTGCAAGCATTTGGGGAGGTATGTACGTTGTCAGTAAATACGTACTAGAGTTTATCCCCCCGCTTACGCTCGTTTGGTTACGTTTCGTTATCGCTTTTGTAATTTTATTTACCATTTTACAAATCACACAGCGAAAACAGAAAACAAAGATTCCGATCAGCAAAAAGGATTGGTTATTATTTGCTTGGATTGGTTTTATCGGTTATTTTGTTTCCATTGCCTTTCAATTCATTGGAACAAAATTGTCCGATGCTCATACAGGTTCTTTAGTAACATCGGCAACACCAGCCTTTATGATCATTTTTGCAAGAATAATTTTAAAAGAACGTATTACCATTCGCAAATTCATTTCCGTACTCCTAGCAACTATAGGTATTTCTATTGTGATTGGTTGGGATATCGAAATTGGTACGTATTTTACCGGAACAATTATTTTAGTCGGGGCCGCTATTACGTGGGCGTTATTATCAATTTACGTCAAAATCGTCTCGCAGCGTTTTTCATCCTTAATCATTACTACGTACGCAATATTGTTTGCAATTTTATTTATTACGCCTTGCATGATATGGGAGTTACAAACATATCACATACAGTACCTTAATACTTTGTTGATTTTAGGAATTTTCTACCTTGGCATTGTTTCAACTGCTGGTGCATTTTTTCTTTGGAACAAAGGTATGGAATTAATGGATGCAGGAATTGGCTCGCTCTTTTTCTTTTTCCAACCTCTTGTTGGATCGTTTCTTGGATGGCTACTACTGGGCGAAGAGCTAAAAACTACATTTTTCATTGGAGCTACACTCATTGTAGTGAGTGTTCTTTTCGTTACAATTAATAAAAGAGAGACATCTTCACAGAATAAATGCACAATTCTAATTACCAATAATAAATGAAAAAACAAGGGTGGTGTAAATGCCATCCTTGTTTTTTCATAGCTTATTTTATTCGTTACATTTCATCTGGACTATAATAATCTAACACATTATTGCCTATCCCTACTTCTGAAAAAATAACATGTGTAACTGTCTCAGCAAATTTTGAAACATCGTCAATAAACAATTCTACTTCTTGAAAGCTTCGAACAGAAATTTTCACTATATAACTAGCAGGCCCTGCTACGCGATAACAAAAAACAGCTCTTGGATAAGCCTTCATGTATGCTCTAAACCTTTCACACTGTCCATTCTTTGTTTTCACTTCTAATACAGCATGAATATTAAAACCTAACTTATCATAATTAATTTTTGTTGTATAACCTTCAATAATCCCTTCATCCTCTAGCTTCCGTACTCTTTCAGCTACGGAAGGCGCAGACAAATTAACTTTTTTAGATAATTCACGAATGGAAAGACGAGAATTTTGATTTAAGCATTGTAAAATTTGTGCGTCAATTACATCTATTTTCATTTGTAATGTCCCTCTCATAAATTCGTTTTAAACACAAAGAAAAGTCTTAGAATACATTATTAACAGAAAGGAAAATAACTCTATCCCATATTATCATATACTTATAAAGTGAAACTTTAATCAGTGGGGGTTTTCTTCATCCCCACTGATTATCAGCCCTCACCAATCGGGCTTTTACGGGCAGTTTATCTCCCGCCTAACTTCTTAAGAAAAGCGGAAGCGGCTCGCTAAGAAGCGCAGGACGTTGGAGCCCCCGACAGAGAGGTACTTTTTGCCTCGTCCGAGGGGGTGAAACGACCTGCGATTCTAGCCGCTAGAGCTGGACAATGCATTCGCTGAATTTTGAGGTGGGAGTATCACTGCCCACGAATAGCGGGATAAAATTTATTTCCCTATATAAGGAGGAAACCCATGGCACTAGAAATGAAAGCAAATTGTCAAACTTGTAACACTACCCTTCGAGGAGATTCAGAAGCATATATATGTGTATACGAATGCACTTTTTGCCCAAATTGCACAGAAAACACAAATCACGTCTGTCCAAATTGTGGTGGTGAATTAGTCCGAAGACCGAAAAAGAAATAACGGTTATACGTAATAAAAGCGCAAAACCTTATGAATTTTGCGCTTTACTTTTTCTTTTCTTCACCACTTAATTTCTTTTATCTTTTCAATGATTACTTCTGCTAAATACTCATACCCATGTACTCCAAAGTGTAGTCCATCCTGCTCCTCATTCTCTAAAAGAAGCATATAATTTGGTAGCTGAATGATTGATGTATACAAATCAAGGAAATTACTACCAGTTTGAGTTGCTACATCTGAGACAACTTCTGCATATTGTTTTAAAACCGTATTTGCTCTTGCATATTGCCTTTCCTCGTCAATTGGAGCTGGGCTAATTAGTAATACTTTATATGGTGAAATTCGTTCCACAATTTCTAGTAAATTTTCTCTATAGTCTTGTAATGGTATTTGTTTATGAAATGCAGCATCATTCGCTCCAAAAAATACAATTACAAAACTAGGTTGATGAGATAATACATCCTCTTCAAGTCTTTTGAGTGCATCATACGTGTTATTACCTGGGATACCCGCATTCAAAATCTCCCATTTAGGGAAAGCATTTTGCAATCTAGGAGTTAACCGCAATGCCTTATTTTCAAACATTTCTCCTGCTGTTATACTATCTCCAAAACAAATTAACCTTTTCACTTGCTCCACCTACTGTCTCTATTTATATCCTATATTATGTAATGATATTATTTATGAAGTAACTTTCCTTCAAGTGCCTCAATATACCTCTTCGCTGATTTTTGAACAGCTTCATTTGCTTTTTCTTTCACAATTCCATGAAACGCATTATACAATCGAGTGAACTTCAACTCTTTTACGTTCTCAGCCATTTCTTTCACTTTCCATGCTGGTAATGGAATGAGATTCGGATAACTGTACATAAAGCTTACCCAGCTTGAATCTGCGACAACCTGAATAATATCTCCAGTTAATAGAACTCCTCTTCCTTCATCTCCATTTTTCCAATGTAAAACAGAACCACCACTAAAATGCCCACCTAAACGGTATAATGTTACACTCTCCGAGATTTCCATATATTCTCCAGACCAAAATACAATTCGTTCACTTGGACGTATTATCCACTCTTTATCATCCTCATGAATGTAAATCGGAACATCAAACTGTTCCGCCCATTCTACTTGTGTGGAATAATAATGAGGATGTGATAAAGCAATCGCATGAATTCCTCCTAACTCATTTATTCTCGCTACTGTCTCCTCATCAATATAAGTAATACAATCCCATAACACGTTACACGTATTTGTTTGAACTAAATACGCATTTTGACCAATTGCAAACTTCGGTTTTGTTGTGATGCTATATAAATTTTCTTCTTCTTTTACAATCTCATTCTTATACGTTTTGCTTTCCTGTAGACTCTCTAACGTTGTCCATGTTTGGCCCATCGGATTTACATATTGACGTTCTTCATTACAAATTACACAGTTTACAGGTGGTTCATCATAAAGTGGGTATTGTACACCACATGTAATACAAACATAATGCTTCATCATTTATATCTCTCCTTCTCATTAACTAGAAATATCATAATCAATATGTAGTCCCGTTAAGTACACACTTAAAATCCCTTGATGTGTACATTCAAAGTGAACTAACCAATTGAAACATTTTTCGATATCAGGATCATTCATTTCTTTCCAAACCACAGTTCTTTCCCACTCGATTTGTCCGGAGGTAAACAATTTGTAACCATCCTCTAATTCACCATAATATGCTTTCAGCTTATCGAGATTTACGGCCATTTCTGAATCCATTCGTTTTTCCCGCCATGATGGCCCTTCTTTATTCACCATCGCACGCAAATAAATTTCTCGTGCATTTGCAATATGACGAAGCTCTTCACCTAATGTTTTCATAGATTCATATGGACGAAAAGAAAGATTTTCTGAACTTAAGTGATTTAATAAATTTTTTGTCAAATTAGAATAATACTCCCAATATTCAACAATCGATGTTTGAGCCATATCCAACCTCCTACAAACATTCGTTCTTTTTACAGAATATCACAAATTAAACTTTCAAATCAATATTTTACAAAAATTATAAAACGATAGAATATTTATTTTATTATTGTGTTTGTTATACAAAAATAATGATTATCATAAAATATTATGTAATACACCACGTAAAGAAAGCGCTTAATTGACGTAATTGATTAAATTTTCTATACAATAAAAATGATAGAAAAAATAAATTTACGAAAAATTCATTTTTGTCTTGCATAATAATTTATTTTTGTTATTATCGTTAGAGATTCGACAAAAAATGACTTTTTATCGTACTAACTGTACAAAAAATTCAAAATATTTAAATTTGGAGGTTTTTTCGTGTCAAAAAATGTGCAAACTTCACATATTTTTGTGATTGGGCTAATGCTCTTTGCCCTTTTCTTTGGAGCAGGTAATTTAATTTTCCCTGCTATGTTAGGACAAACAGCAGGAAGTAACATTTGGATTGCTAACGCTGGATTTTTAATTACAGGAGTTGGTGTACCACTACTTGGTGTAATAGCATTTGGTGTTTCTGGTAGTGATGACTTACAAGCAATGGCAAGTCGTGTACATCCATGGTTTGCAAGTGTATATGCGTTTATTCTTTATTTAGCAATTGGTCCTCTTTTTGCTTTACCGAGAGCAGGAAGCGTATCATTTGAAATAGGTATAAAACCATTCGTAGGCGAAAATAGCAGTCATTTACCTTTGATTATTTTCACTATTGTGTTTTTCGGCATTACTTGTTTACTTTCTTTAAATCCAACAAAAATTGTTGATGTTGTCGGAAAGTTTTTAACTCCGATTAAATTATCATTTATCGGTATCTTAGTTGTTACAGCGGTCGTAAAGCCAATCGGTGAAATTCAAGCGCCAACACAAGAATTTGTAACAAATTCTTTCTTCAAAGGCTTTCAGCAAGGCTATTTAACAATGGACACTCTCGCAGCATTCGTATTTGGTATTATCATTATTAATGCGATCAAAGCGAAAGGTGTAAGTGACAAAAAAGTGGTTATCAATGTTTGTATAAAAGCATCGCTTATTGCCGCAGTCGTATTAATTGCTGTTTATACTGCACTTGCATTTATGGGCGCTTCTAGTGTTTCTAAATTAGGACATTTAGAAAATGGCGGAGAAGTTTTATCAAAAGTAGCAAATTACTACTTCGGCTCTTTAGGAAATTTATTATTAGGAATGATGATCACTGTCGCTTGTTTAACGACAAGTGTTGGCCTTACTACAGCATGTTCATCCTATTTCCATAAAGTATTTCCACAAATATCATATAAAACATTTGCTGTTATTTTAGCTATATTCAGTGCTGTCATTGCAAACCTTGGCTTAACAGAGCTGATTACCATATCTGTACCTGTATTAACAGCGATATACCCGTTAGCGATTGTATTAATTTTCTTAACGTTTTTACACCGCGTGTTTAAAGGAAGATCAGAAGTATATCAAGTAAGCTTACTGTTCACTTTTATCGTCAGTCTCTTTGATGGATTAAACACTGCGAATCTAAAAGTTGAAGCAATCAATTCTTTATTCTCACGCATTTTACCTTTATATGACGCTGGACTAGGTTGGATCATGCCAGCACTTATCGGAGCGGTATTAGGCTATGTAATTAGTTTATTCCGAGTGAAGAATACTTCTAGTGTAGATACATCTCATGATCTTTCACGTAAAAAGACATCGTAATATACAAAAAATGCAAAGGCTAATTGTCCTTTGCATTTTTACTTACTATTGACTTAATTTCCCCATATTTTCCGAAACATCTTACCGTAGATCGTTAAAAGTACAGATTGTACAATTAGAAATAATGATGAAGTCAATAATATTACGTTGTGTTCAAGAACACTTAATATTCCCATAATCAACCCAAACAAGATAAAAAGATATGCTCTCTAAAGATTTCTTTTAGCTAACTTTAATTCATCGTTTAATGGAATCCCATCATTCCCGATTAATGGAATAGAAGGCTTATTTTTCGTGCTTCATTAACAGCATTAGGAATAATAGAAATAATTCGATAACCTCTTTTTTGATAAAACTTCAAAGCATTTAAATTATCATTTGTCGTTACTAAACTTACTTCACTGAATCCCTCCTGTTTCGCTATGTTTTCAACTTTCTCCATCAATGCCGAACCAATACCTTTTCCTTCTTGAATACTATCCAACGAAATAACTTCAACTTCATTCTCTTTTATCACATATGTAATTAAACCATTAATCTGATTATGTTCTTCAAAGATGAAACCATCTAATGCATCGCACTGAAACATACCTGAAGAAATCACCATTTCTGAGCTTCCCCAATGCTCTTTAAAAAATGAAATTAGCTTCAGGTTATTCTTATTTGAAATATTGAGCGATTCCGTCTGCAACAAGGCTCATTAGCCTTCTTTGATAATTTCGATCAGATAGTTGTCTATCTTCATCAGGATTTGACATAAATCCCATTTCTAACAGGGTAACTGGTGTTTTTGACCAGTTAAATCCAGTTAAATCGCTGCGCTTATAAACCCCACTTCCATGGATATTGATTCCATTAGCTTTAGCTGTGTTTAAGATAGTTTGCGAAGCTCGAAGACTATCTTGGTAAATATTATGAGTATCTTGTGTGTTGTCTGGCGTAAGAACCGAAAATCCTCTTACAGTATCACTATCCTCCGAGCCGTCTGCATGTACACGAACTGTTAGAGCTGCATTCGCATTATTTGCCATTTCAGCACGTTGTATATTGCTGATATTTACATCATGAGTTGTACGACTCATCATAACAGCAAATCCACGTTTCTCTAACTCTTCCTTTAAGATAAAACTAGTTTCTAAAGTCAATTGATACTCCGATTTCTTTGTTGCAACGCCCTGTGTTCCATAAGTAACTTTATATTTTGTTTCATCAGAAGATGGTGATACACGTTCTTGCGATAAATCTCCTCTTACTTGATGTCCTGGATCAATAAAAATTAATCTTTTTGTAATTGCACCTTCACTCACAGCTCGGTTATCAATCCAACCAATACGGCCACTTTGTTCAACCTGATACCATGTTACTCCGTTATAAGTTACGGAATTGAGAAATTTTAAGTTTTGATTAGCAAAGTCAGATGCGGAACCTACATATTTTGCATTTTGCATTCCATACGGTTTTGACCATAATGCATGTCCTGATGTATTACTTACATGCCCGACTTTGTTTAAAGGTTGAATATTTGTGACATCAGAAATCGCTCGTGCATCGATCCAGCCCTTTTCCTGTCCATCTACTTTAAAATAATACCAACGCACTCCATCTTTATTTAAACTGCGAGTAACTTGAATTGGACGGTTATCATAATTATTAGCAGAACCTACATATGATGCTCCATTTTCACCGTAAGGCTTACTCCATACCCCGTGACCTGTATCCCCAATCAGAACAATTTTATTTTCATTTTGGATATTAGAGATTGAATCCGTTAAACAATGTTCATCTACCCAACCTAATACCCTATTTCCTACTTTGATTTTCTTCCAAGTAGTGTTCTCTTTCGTAGCACTTTGAACAACCTGTACATTTTGATAAGTATAGCTATTAATAGAATCAACCCAATTTGCTCCATATTCACCGTAAGGAGCACTCCAGATTCCGTCTCCTTTTGAAGAAGATCCCATTGCAATAGAGTAGTTTTCATTTTTCATATTCTTTAAATCTGTAACTGCCTTCTCTCCGTCGATCCAACCTAATAAATTATCACCTTTCGTCACTTGGTACCAATTTACATTACCTCTTTTTACAGTTTTAACCACTTGTAACGTTTGATATGCGTAATCATTCGTACCTCCTAGATATTGGGCACCTGTAACTCCATAAGGTGTACTCCAAATACCATTGTTAGAGGTTCTTCCAATTGTAATCGGAAAATTAGTTGATTTAACCTCGGCAGCATTATTTAACGCTTTTTTGTCCATCCAACCAATTACTTTTCCATCTACGCTAAACTTGTACCACTGTACACCACCATATGTAGCACTTTCTATTAAATGAATATCACGGTAAGCATAGAAATCAGTTGATCCTAAATAATTAGCACCTGGTACACCATATGGCATTGACCATATACCATTCGCTATCGTTGCTCCCATTACTGAATTCTGATTAATCAATTGAATGTTTTGTAAACCACTTAACGCTCGACTATCTAGCCAACCGATAACCTTTCCATCCATGCTAAATTGATACCATGTAACTTTATTTACAGTCATTTTTTGGACCAACTGAATTTCTTTTCCTACATAATCATTTGTAGATCCTACATAACTAGCACCTGATACTCCATATGGCATTGTCCAAATAGAATGTCCTTTTGCCCATGCCACAATTTGATTCCCTTGCACACTAGTTGCAGGAGGGTTCTCTGTTGCTTGTACAGGAAGTGCAAAAAACAGTGTGGCCCCTCCCGCTAATATTAATTTACGGTATAAATTGCTATGTCTTTTTTTATTTTTCATTTACTAAATCTCCTTTATGTTTGAGAGGAAACCAAATATTTAATATAGTTTCATCTATATATAATCATTTTTAAATGTGTGATTTTATAAGAAACCACACCACTTTCTTTTACTATAACATGAGTTAATATGGAATAAAGAGAAATTTTTACCACTTATATATTATTCATTTATTTATCTCCTTTCTAAAAATAGTAGTTAAAATAACGCCTTCTACATGAAAACTGATTTATGATATACAAGAAAAATTGTATTTATAACAACCGTTACAAGTATTTACAAACTTCATTATATCGATAAGTATCAAAAAATTCACATTAATTTGTTGATATTTGGTATAGCGAAATACAAAAAGCATGGTGATTTTATATGTGAATCATCATGCTTTTTCTTGTGTTATTTCACCAGTTTTTTTATCTTTTGCACCTCAAAAGATAACCCGTTATTTTGAGGTGCTCTCTTCTTTGTTTTTAGCAGAAATTTTGGCAAACAACTATCTGCCAATAAAGCTATTTTCTCAAATTCATACTTTCATAAATACCGTTAAATCAACAACCCGACACAATTCGACACAAACTTTCTATTCCCACTCGATTTTTTAACCATGTTTTAAATTATGTCGAAGTAAATCTCTTTTTCCCTTCACTATCCTCTTGTTGCATACGCATCCATCCGTCTTTTTTTCCATCATTCGATATTGTTTGTGACCGTGTTCCTTTTTCAGGAGGTATCATTTCTCCTTTCTTCTTAGGGGGTTCAGGAACCTTCCATCCCTCTGTATTATGTGGCTGCTCTTGTTTCAAAAATCCTTTCAAAATCGATTGTGTATATAGCGCTCCGCTTGCTATAAACATAGCAAATAATAAACAAATACTTACTAAAAGCACCTGAAAATTTAGACGCTTTCGTTTATATATCATACTTGCATGACCTCCCATATCAATAGCGATAAAAGCTATTGAATATCCCCCGCTACTTTATTTCACCACTTGTAGCCATCCCCCATGTTTTTCAGGGGGATTCCCAATAATAATCGGAATTGCCCCAGCTTCTTGCTGGCGGAAACCTGTTTGATAGAAATAGGAGGAGGATAACGGAACATCTCGATCTGTTAAGGAAGATAATAACTGTAATGTTTTGTGTAATTGTTTTCGGTATTTACCAGACGTTATATGGACAATTCCATTTTCACACATGCTATTCACCCATAGCTCAAATGAACAATCTTGCGCAATTAGTTGCCGGCATATGCCCGCCGTTACTTCAATCAAATACTCAATATCTGGGCGCAGTGTATAACCCGTTGAACCTAATACATTTAAATAGACCGCATATCGATCACCTTGCGTATATTCATACTTTTTCGCACTTAGTACACCTGTTTTTGCAGTTGCTCCCCAATGGATGGCACGAAATGATTCTTGTTCATATGCCTTTACTCCAATGATTTTCGTTTCATCATAAAGAGGCGAAACAGCTGCCGTTCGAAATCCGTGCTTCCAGCTGTTTGTTTCTGGAATATTTACTTTGGCAATGCGAGGATAAATACGAAAGCACGGCATTTGTTGTTTCCTGATTGGAATGTGGATTGTAATCAATCGAAATGGGTCAGACAAAATGACTTCAGCTTCTTGCCAGCTCTGCAATCCTCTTTGCTGCGCCGATACATGTAAATCTATCTCTAATGTTTCCTGCTTTTTCAGTTGCAATGGAATACGATACGAGTGAACCGATTGTTCTAGCTCGCCTTCTGACCATTCCCATTTCATATGTTCACCTGAGCGAAACCGAAAAGCAACTTCAAAGATTGGCAGTTTTGTTGGATTTACAATGCGTACACGGCAATTCCCAGTCTCATCGATAAAAAGACGTTCGTGTTGTTGTGTTATTTCGCAATATATTTGCGTGGCTTTTCGAACATACCAATGAGCAAAACTAACCATAAGCAAATAGAAGAAAGCAAAGACAAACAAAAAGAAGCTCTGTACAAATAGCCACATTAGAATTGTAATAAAGGCAAC
Organism: Bacillus cytotoxicus; assembly: GCF_023715645.1. Taxonomy (GTDB): domain Bacteria; phylum Bacillota; class Bacilli; order Bacillales; family Bacillaceae_G; genus Bacillus_A; species Bacillus_A cytotoxicus_A. Next base: position 17,714 of record NZ_JAMBOP010000025.1, read on the forward strand.
GCTCCATGCAACATACGTTTCCACAAACGGACGCTTAATTGTTAATTTATCTTTCATACATTCTCCACTGGAACAGCTATTTGCTCCAAAATCTCTTTCATTACATGTGCTTTCGTTGTTTTCATATCTCCTTCAATACTAAGAGTTAATCGATGAGCACAAACCGGCTCTGCTAGCGTATAAAAATCATCTGGTGTACAAAACTCTCTTCCCTTTAATAGCGCCCGGGCTTGCGCCGCTTTCATGAAAGCTAATGAACCACGCGGACTTACTCCAATTTCAACGAGTTCATGCTGACGTGTCTTCTCCACAATATCCAATAAGTAATCTTCCACCTCTTCATGAATCTCAACCTGCCTTGCTTGTTCTTGCAAAGATACAATATCCCTAAGAGACACAACACTTTGTAAACTGTGCATCGGGTCTTGCTGGCGAAAACGACGTAACATCTCCTTTTCATGCACTCGATTTGGATACCCTTGCCTGATTGTTAATAAAAAGCGGTCTAACTGTGCATCCGGAAGTGGGAAAGTACCGGCAGACTCTAATGGATTTTGCGTAGCTAGTACAATAAACGGCTGCGGCAACACATGTGTTTCTCCGGCAATGGTAACCGTACGTTCTTCCATTACTTCTAATAAAGCAGACTGTGTACGCGGAACGGCACGATTAATTTCATCGACTAACACGATATTCGCAAAAATCGGCCCCATCCTTGTTTTAAAGTCAGATTCTTTCATATCGAAATACTCTAAACCTACTACATCCCCTGGCAATGTATCTGATGTAAACTGTACACGCTGAAATTTTCCATCGATACTTTTCGCAATACTTTTCGCTAATGACGTCTTCCCGGTCCCTGGAACGTCTTCTAATAAAACATGTCCGTTTGCTACCAATGCAATCATCGCTAAATCAATAACCTCTTCTTTTCCTACAATTACTCGCGAAACATTTTCTCGAATTCTTTCTAAAATTGACATACCATTCTCATCCCCTTTTATTTTCTGTCTTTTCTAATATTTATCTGTAGTATATCAGAATTTTTATATTTACCGTTTATTTTCGTGAGATTTTTTGTAAAATAAGTTTCCTTTTTACATATACTAATTGTAAAAAAGATACATGTTGTAAACTCTAATCAAAAACGAAAGTTCTAAAAAAATTCACAATTTATCCCAAAAAAAGATTTGCAAAAATAATTTAAATACTGTATATTATGAATCAACATACTAATGCTATAAAAAAGCAATGAAAAGGACACGAGATATTCTTACGGTTTTACAGAGAAGGAAGAGTTGCTGAGATCTTCCTAAACGCAGGAGAATATACTTACCACCTTGGAGCTGTATTGGGGAAATAAAGTATCCAATGCCGTAGACGCTACGTTACAGCGCACGGAGCCATCGACACTTTTTTAAGTACGATGGGAATCTGGGTGGAACCACGGGTATTAACGCACTCGTCCCTGTTTTAGGGATGAGTGCGTTTTTTATTTTCTTAATTCATATAACAATTAGCTATGAAAAGGACACGAGATATTCTTACGGTTTTACAGAGAAGGAAGAGTTGCTGAGATCTTCCTAAACGCAGGAGAATATACTTACCACCTTGGAGCTGTATTGGGGAAACAAAGTATCCAATACCGTAGACGCTACGTTACAGCGCACGGAGCCATCGACACTTTTTTAAGTACGATGGGAATCTGGGTGGAACCACGGGTATTAACGCACTCGTCCCTATTTTAGGGATGAGTGCGTTTTTTTATATTATGAAATGGAGTGATAATGATGAGTAACAAAATGATACACATTCGTTTTCCAAATGGTCGTGAACAGGAGTATATAAAAGGAACTACATTAGAAGCAATCGCAGAATCAATTAGCCCTGGGTTAAAAAAGAAAGCTATTGCCGGGAAAGTGAATCAGCAACTAGTTGATTTACGTAGAGGTATACAGGAAGATGCAGAAATTGAGATTTTAACTTTAGAATCAAAAGAAGGCTTAGATGTATTAAGGCATTCAGCAGCCCATATATTAGCACAAGCCGTTAAAAGAATACATGGTCACATCAATTTAGGCGTTGGTCCTGTTATTGAAAATGGCTTTTATTATGATATGGATCTTCCAAATAGTATTGCCGTTGAAGAGTTAGTTCAGATTGAACAAGAAATGCAAAACATTATTAATGAAAATTTGGAAATTCAGCGTATCGAAGTAAACCGAGATGAAGCAAAACAAATATTTGAGGAGCTCGGTGATCATTTAAAACTAGAGCTATTACAAGATATCCCTGCTGATCAAAACATAACTCTTTACAAACAAGGTGAATTTTTAGACTTATGCCGCGGACCACATTTACCATCTACTGGCTTTATGAAAGCTTTTAAATTAACAAATGTTTCAGGAGCATATTGGCGCGGCGATAGTAATAACCAAGTCCTTCAAAGAATTTATGGGGTTGCTTTCCCTTCTAAAAAGGAACTAGATGAATATGTAATCTTTTTAGAAGAAGCCGCAAAACGTAATCATCGTAAATTAGGCAATGAACTAGAATTATTTATGTTCTCTGAAGAAGCACCAGGAATGCCATTTTATTTACCAAAGGGACAAATTATCCGAAACGAAATGGAAGCTTTTTTAAGAGGGATTCAACAAAAGCGTAATTATCAAGAAGTCCGTACTCCGCTTATGATGAATCAAAGACTATGGGAGAACTCCGGTCATTGGGACCATTATAAAGAGAATATGTATTTCACAGAAGTTGATCATGGAAAATTTGCCTTAAAGCCAATGAACTGCCCTGGCCACATGCTGATGTTTAGAAATAAGTTGCATTCTTATCGTGATTTACCAGTTCGAATGGCTGAATTTGGGCAAGTACATCGCCACGAATTTAGCGGTGCACTAAATGGACTCCTTAGAGTTCGTACATTCTGTCAAGATGATGCTCATATTTTTGTAGCACCTGAACAAATTGAAAATGAAATAAAAGAAGTAATTGATTTAATCGATTATGTATATCGTACATTCGGCTTTGAATATGAAGTTGAACTCTCTACAAGACCAGAAAATTCAATGGGAGATGACGAGTTATGGAACAAGGCGGAAGGTGCTCTGCAAAATGTTCTAGAACAACTAAATTTCCGCTATAAAATCAACGAAGGTGACGGAGCGTTTTATGGACCAAAAATTGACTTCCATATTAAAGACGCTTTAAATAGAAGTCATCAATGTGCAACTGTACAGCTCGATTTCCAAATGCCGGAGAAGTTCAACTTAAGCTATATTAATGAAAAAAATGAAAAACAACGTCCTGTTGTCATTCACCGTGCTGTATTCGGTTCAATCGATCGATTCTTTGGCATCTTAATCGAACATTTTGCCGGAGTATTCCCAACATGGTTAGCTCCTGTACAAGCGAAAATTATTCCTGTATCTGTTGAAGCACATGAACAATACGCAAAAGAAATAGAAGAAAAGTTAAAAGATGCTGGTATACGAGTAGAACTTGATCTTCGCAATGAAAAACTCGGCTATAAAATGCGAGAAGCGCAAGTGCAAAAAATCCCATATGTCCTTGTCGTTGGTGATCAAGAAGCTGAACGTAACGAAGTAAACATTCGAAAATACGGGGAACAACAATCTGAAGCTGTACGATTTGACGAATTCTTTGCTAACATTCAGCAGGAAGTTCAAAATCGAAGCTTATAATAGAAAAAGAAACCGCAAGAAAGCCAAAAATCATTATTTGAGCCTTCTTGCAGTTTCTTCTTATATAAATACAGATTAAAAAACCCCTTTCTTTTTAGATGGGCGAGAGCATCTGGCCGCGCATAGAAGCGGTCAGGTCCTTTTTCTTCCACGTGCAAGGGTTAAAACAAAAGGAAAGAGAAAAAGCAAGTAGCGGTCAGGGTGTATTCTACGTAGCAGTAAATTATATATTGAAAAATAAAAATATATAAGTTTAAAATTACCATCATTGTTATCAAGTAAATTAGAAATAATCTTTCATTAATTCCTTCATCCACATAGGAGAACGAGTATCTTCTCTTGAATCAAACTCTAATATATATGGCCTAATGTCTAGAACTGGCGTCTTATTATTCGCATCTAATCCTTTTACAATCACTATATTATCTTCAATTGATACGATCTCAACGGTAGAAATCCCAATAGGGTTCGGACGATACTTTGTTCTTTGTGCAAAACAACCCTTTTCATCTAAAGCTTCTATCCCTCTCGGTTTTCTAATCCAAGACTGCGTTTTTTCCTTAAATTGATCCATATAAAAAATAACGATCGCATGTGAATATTCTTCTAATCCAACTAGTCCATCTTTATATTCTGGATGAATTATGATTGTTGAAACAACCTCTCCCCACTGTTCATATACCTTTTCATCAATAACTGATGCTATTTCACCTATAAAGGACATATTTATTGAATTCAAATTTGGTTCCTTCTTTCTTTACATGGTGTACACTTATCGGCAGTAAATGAAATAACTTCCTTATTTGTTTACAACCCCAAAAGTAATTTTCATACTTGGAGCATAGTTTAAAGAGGAATTGATGTTGAATCCCTCAGAAAATCGTAGTTCTGCTTTATACTGTTCATATGCCTCATTACATGTAGCCCCTCGATTTATTAAGCGTGCAATAAACTCATCTCTTTCAGCGGGCGCTATACCTAGTCCTTCCTCTTTGAGAGAATCATATAATCTCTGCTTATCTGTTTGGTTTGCGTTAGAGTCAAGAAAATTAACTTTATCGCTAACTCGGCAATCAATATTTTTTACACCCAATTTACTTAAATATGTCGGTAATTTAATCCCGATGTTTCCATCTTTTCCATTTCGTTTTGCATCCTCTTCAAACAGTTTTTGAAGAAAACCAAGCTGGATAATTTCTGATTGATCGTATTCACTAAGATTATACGAAGACATATTGGAGATCCAATGCGGTTCAAAACATATGATATTCCCTTCATCTACAACTGAATGAATCATTTTCTGCAACATTTTTATTGGATCAGTCATATGTAGTAGAAAAGCATGGCAAACTGCTATATCATATTTACTCTCTAATTCAATTTCAGTAACATCAGCTACTATAAATTCAGCATCATATGGAAGAGTTTGAAACAATTTTTTTGCATCATTAATCAATTTCTGTCCTTTATCAATACCTGTATATCTTGAACCTATCGGTAACAGTGGTAATAACTTAAGTCCTAAATAACCATACCCACAACCGTAGTCAATAATATGTACAGGCTTAGAAATTTTCCAAACTGAATTCACTAAAAATCCTAAATAGTCATCGTTATAATATAAATTTCTTGTATTTTTTAAATAATCTAACTTATTATCTCAGTAATAATCTTCCAATATAACAAACTCCTTTCTTTACATTTAGTTAGTATTTTAGTTATTGCCTAACAATATATCCCGTATTTCCGTCACATCTGATACGATTGCACTCGGAATATGTGCGGTAGCTTTGGAAAGGCCATTTGCATTAATCCAAATGGCGCCCATCCCAGCTTCTATTGGTCCAACTACATCATGAGTCCAAGAATCGCCAATAAAAAGAGTCTCCCCTGGCTTTTTACCAAATCGTTTTAATGCCATTAAATAGATTTCTGGATCTGGCTTTCTGTAACCTAATTGTTCCGCATGAAGTATTGTGTCGTTGCCGAATACTTCAGACAGTCCCATTTGGAGAATTTTTAATCGCGGATCATATAATCCATTGCTGACTATTCCAAGGTTATAATGTGTTTTTAACTCATTTAATAAACTTGTAATTGAATTATTTATACCAATGCAAGACATACTAGTTTTAAGAAACAGTTCATCAATCTCATCAATAACTTCTACATCAGGTAACACATTAAAATGAGCAAAAGCATGCTTCCACCTAGCTCTTCTAAATTCAACAGGGGTTAGTTCTCGATTTTTAAAACGCTCCAATAAAGACTTAGGGATGTTCAACTTTTTCTCAAGGAATATAGATGCATCAATGTTTTGGGTAATAGGATGCATTTCAAGAGTCTTAACTAATCCAACTTTAAACCAAGTGGAATCAAGAAGCGTGTCATCCAAATCGAATAAGAGTAACCTATAATTATTCAACTCTCTCCCCCTTTATATACTGTCTCTCCTTATAGTGATAATATTCAGAAAAATGCATATGTAATTTTTATTATACCACATGCCCATCTTAAAAACTGTTAAAAAACACCTCCAAATATAGGAGGTGTTTTTTAACAAATACGCGGAAACATAGTGCCCGATAATCGAGTCAGCATTCGTTTAGAGCCAATGGGAGTTTCCAAAAGCAACTGTCCTTTTTCTTTTCCAGTAATGCTGCCGATGATGGTAGCATCTTTTCCTTCGGGACAGGATTTTAAAATATCGATTACCTTTTCTTTCTGACTGTCTGCAACGATAAAAATCGCTTTCCCTTCATTTGCAAGATAAAGAGGATCGAATCCTAGAAGGTCACAGGCACCATGTACCTCTTGTTTAATTGGCAGCAACCGTTCATTAATTGTCATCGTAATTTGAAAATCTTCGGCAATTTCTACAAGTGTTGTAGCAAGACCACCTCTTGTTGGGTCCCGCATAATGCGAACCGTCCCGCATTGCTGAAGTACGCTATCAATCATTCTATTTAGTGAAGCACAATCGCTTAAGGTAGGAGCTGTTATTCCCAAATCTCCTCTTGCTGTTAAGACTGCAATGCCGTGATCACCAATCGTTCCTGAGATGATAATCGCATCACCTTCTTCAAAGGCAAGGCTGCAGCCCTTATTTTGTTCATACACGCCAATTCCAGTCGTGTTAATATACACACCGTCGGCACTTCCCTTTTCAACTACCTTCGTGTCACCCGCAACTATCGTAACACCCGTTTTTCCCGCTTCATTCGCCATATCTATTACGATTTTCTTCAAATCAGCAATTGGAAAGCCTTCTTCAATGACAAAGCCGCACGTAAGATAAAGCGGCTTTGCACCGCTCACAGCTAAATCATTAATCGTACCAGCAACAGCTAATTTTCCAATTGAACCACCTGGAAAGAAAATCGGTTTAATGACAAAGGAATCCGTTGTAACAGCAATGTTTCCGGTTGGAATATGCAAAGATGCCGCATCAAATAACGCCGCATCCTTCTCGCCAAATGCAGCTACAAATACATCACGAATGAGGCGATGCGTTAATTCTCCGCCATCTCCGTGCGCCAAGTTGATGAACGTTTCCATTACAAACTCTCCCTCATATATTGATAATAGGCAGCGCAGCTACCTTCTGCCGATACCATGCATGGACCGATTGGATTTAATGGCTGACATGCTTTTCCAAATAAATGGCATTCGCTCGGTGAAATCACACCTCTGATCACTTCTCCGCAACGGCATTTTGTTTTCCGCGGTTCTCCTACTTCCACTTTAAACCGCTTTTTTGCATTATACAAATCATATTCTTTCTTAAAATCTAACCCGCTATTTGAAATACCACCGATGCCACGCCATGATTCATCACAAGTTGTTAAATATGTTTCCATCCATTGCTTAGCAACTTTATTTCCGCTGTTGCTTACAACCGATGAATAATTATTTTCAATAGCAGTCTTTTCTTGCAATGCTAAATCAATGAGTTTATAAATGGTAGAAAGCAATTCAGCCGTTTCAAATCCTGCGATAACACCTGACATATTATACTCTTCAACTAAATAGTTATAAGATGATTCCCCTAACACAATAGACACATGCCCTGGAAGGATAAAACCATCGAGTTGTACATCTCCTGCTTCTAGTAAATAGCGCAGAACAGGTTCCACCAATTTCGTAGTCATCCAAATAGAAAAATTTGTAATCCCCTTCTTCTTTGCTTCCCCAACCATTAGTGTAAGAATCGGAATGGTTGTTTCAAACCCAACACCTAAAAAAATGACTTCTTTATCCGGATTTTCTTCTGCGATTGTAAGCGTATCAATCGGAGAATAGACAACCCGAATATCACTCCCAGCAATTTTTTTATCTAACAAAGTTTTGTTCGACCCAGGAACGCGCATCATATCACCAAATGTGCAAATGATACGATTATCTTCATCGCTAAGCGCAATCATTGCATCAATAGACTTTTGATCCGTAACACAGACCGGACACCCTGGACCAGATATTAAATTCACATCAGCCTTTAGGCATTGCTTTACTCCTGTTCTAGCAAGGGCCATCGTATGAGAACCGCATACTTCCATGAAGGCTGGCTTTCGTCCAAACTTTTTTTGGAATTCTTTCGCTTTTTCAAGAACTGCTTCCACAAGTGGCATACATATGTCTGGATCATTCGACTGTTTCAGAATTTCGAGCATCGATCAACTTCCTCCATTCCAACACGCTATCTTTTGCATATTGTTCGTCGACAATACTCATCGCTTGACCTGCATGAACAATAACAAAATCTCCTTCTTCTACTTCAGGAATAAAAATAATACCAACGGTCGTTTGTGATCCCATCACATCAACTACCGCCGTGTATTCTTTTTTTTCCACAACCTTCGCTGGTACTCCTACACACATGACTTAGCCTCCTTTTTTTGCCGCTGCAACAGCCAATTGACCGTACGATAAACCGCCATCATTACAAGGAACTTGTTCTGGAACATAGACGGTAAACTCTCGTTTCGTTAATTCTTCTCGTAATCGTTTACGTAAATAACGGTTATGTAAACTACCACCGCCTAAAACGACGGTTTTGCTTTGTTCAGATTGTACAGTGGCTATCCTTTCTATTACGGTGAGAATAGACTGGACAACCGTTTCATGAAAACGACCGCTAATATTTGCTGACTCTTCACCTGCTAAAACGTCACGTGCAATTTCCTTAATCATTTCCTTCATTTGAATTGTAACAAGCTCGTCTTCTATGTATTCATACGAATAGGGCTCGTACACGCATGTTTCATCTACTAATTCCGAAAGCAATATTGCCGCCTCTCCGTCATAGCTCGCAATTTTCGTAATCCCGCATATTGCGCTAACTGTATCAAACAAGCGACCACATGTACCAGCCTGAACAATATTTATATGGTTTTCTATCATTTTCTTTAAGGTATGAATCTCTTTCTCTTTATCTGGAAATAGAGAGTTTGCTAAGATTTCCCCTTCTTCTCCAAGCAAAGATAGCAGCATAGCGACTGCATTTCGCCACGGCTCACGAATACATACTTCCCCTCCAGGAAGAGGTGTATATTGCAAATGAGCAAGTCTTTCCACACTGTTGGCATCCCCATAAAAAATTTCGAATCCCCAAATGTTTCCGTCAAGTCCGTATCCGGTTCCATCAAGGATAATCCCATAGACTTTTCCTGTAAGATGGTGTTCCTCCATACATGCGGCCATATGGGCATGATGATGCTGCACTTCGATTTTTGTATGAAAGCCTTCAATAAACTGTCTCGTTACATAACCTGGATGCATATCGATAACGGCAATGTCCTGCTTTATATCCATCCATTTCATTAAATGGTCATACTCCTGCCGGTAATGACTCATTGTTTCCATATTTTCTAAATCACCAATGTGCGGTCCGAGAAAGATTTGCTCATTTCTTCCAATTGTAAAAGTTGTTTTCTGTTGTCCACCAAAAGCAACCATTCCAGCTGCATCATAACTTGCCGCAAAAGGATCAGGAACATACCCCCTAGCTCTTCGGAAAAAATCTAAGCGATCGTCGTTTATTTGCACAACCGAATCATCAACAGGATGAAGGATATCTCGATCATGAACAAGAAAATAATCAGCGATTCCGTTTAAATACGTAAGCGCTTCGTTATCTTTATAGAGAATCGGCATTCCAGAAGGATTGGCACTCGTCATGACAAAGCAACCATTTTCATTATGCTTAAACAATAAGTGATGAAGCGGTGTATACGGAAGCATTACACCAACTGTTGTCATATTCGGCGCTACATTTCCTGCAAGCTTTCCTTCTTTTTTCTTTACAACTACAATCGGTGCCTCTGGACTTTTCAACAAGTTCTTCTCCGCTTCATTCACATAAGCGAAAGCATCAATTGCAAGAAGAGAAGCCGCCATTACCGCAAGAGGACGTGCTGGACGATTTTTCCGTTTTCGCAGCAGCTCTACAGCCCGTTCATTTGTTGCACTGCAGCAAAGATGATAGCCGCCCAGTCCCTTTATCGCCAATATATGTCCCGCTTGTATCAACTGCACAGCTTGTTGAATCGGTTGCTTCATTTCAAGTTTATGCCCATACTGATCCAAAAGTGTAACTTTCGGGCCACATGCCGGACAAGCAATGGGTTGAGCATGATGGCGCCGGTTTGTTGGATCTTCATATTCTCTTTGGCAATCAGAGCACATCGCAAAATCCTTCATCACCGTGTACGGCCGGTCATAGGGCAATTCTTCAATAATAGTATATCGCGGTCCACACTGCGTACAATTGATAAACGGATATTCATAACGAAAATTAGTCTTGTCATTCATCTCTTGTAAACAATCATCACATACTGCAGAATCGATTGGAATGACAAGAGAAGATGTTCCAGAGCGCTTGCTATCAATAATGATAAAGTCGGTTGCACCAATTGGCTCTGCATCTACTATGGTTATATTGCTAATATGTGAAAGACGAGGCGCTTTACTTTGCAAATCTAACAAAAACTGCTGCACATTCGTTTTCGTTCCTTCAGCTGTAATTTTTACGCCGTCCATATTATTTTGTACCGTTCCTGTTAGATGATATGTATGGGCAAGCTGGTATACAAACGGCCGAAATCCAACCCCTTGTACCCGTCCGCGGATGCTAACTTTTACTGCGTGCATTTTTTATACGCCTCATGAATCCATTCATACCATTCTTCCAGTCCGATTTCTGATCTTGCTGAAAGAGGAATAAGCGTTGAATTTGGGTTAATCTCCATTAAATCCTTCTTCGCTTCCTCCACATTAAAATCAAGATAAGGAAGTAAATCAATTTTGTTCAGAAGAACTAGCTCAGTACGCATAAACATTTGCGGATATTTGGGAATCTTATCATTTCCTTCAGGTACACTAAGAACCGCAACTTTATGATTCTGTCCCAAATCATATCCAGATGGACAGACAAGATTCCCTACATTCTCAATAAATAATACATCAATCTCATCTAAATCCAGTTCGCCAAGGCTCGCTACAACCATTCGTGCATCTAAATGGCAGCCGCCATAAGTGTTAATTTGGACAGCCTTCGCTCCCATTGCGCGGATACGATTAGCATCTCGCTCCGTTGCCAAGTCTCCTTCAATAACAGCAATACGATAGGATCCAGATAATGCCTTTACTGTTTCCTCTAACAATGTCGTTTTACCAGCTCCTGGAGAACTCATTAAATTAATCACAAGTGTATTTGTTTTTTCAAAAAGATCGCGGTTAAATTCCGCCGCTTTATTATTGTTTGTTAATACATCTGTTCGTAACGTTATATTCATCAATCATCGTTCCCCTCATAAGATAAAATTTGAAATGTTTCCCCCGCTAATACCTTACCAGATGGAATATTACAGTTCGGGCACAATGCGATTTTCTGGGTCGGATGATATGTCAAACCACATATAACACATTCCGCCTTCGCTTCCTCTATATGAATAATTAATTGTGCTTCGTTGCTAAATAGGTGCGGGTTTTGATCACGAAAAATTTCGAAGGCCATCTGCAATGCATCTGGCATCGCATTGCTAATTTCTCCTACAATTAATTCAATTTTCTTTATTTGTACGATATTTCTTTTTGCTGCATCCTCTTGCACAAGCTGCAAAATATCTCCCATCAATGACATTTCATGCATCACGATCACCTTTTACTGTTGTCTAAAACCAACAACATACATTTGATCCTTCCTTTTTATCTGTAACTTTTGGACAGATAATTCTCCGCCCAGCGTTTTAAAATCGTAGTCCTTGTCACAAACCAGACATGTCGCCATATAATCATACATTCGAACTTGAATGAGATTGGAGCAAATCGGACAAATACCACTAATAGCATGAAGATTTTCTTCATGTGGGAAAACGATAATCGATTTGCCAGAGACAAAGCGAACTTCTGGCTTAATAAGCGTTTCATCCCTCTTCATCACAGGTATCCATGTAATTCCAAGTGCTCGATCTGTCGCTTCTTCCACTTTTTCTAAATCATCCTTTAAAAAAGGCTCATATACATATTTCATGGTTTGAAATATGCTTCCTGTCACCTCTTTTAAGAAATCGAGACGATTCATGATACATGTCTCCAGCGGTTTACTTGATTCATTACTGCTTCCGCTAGATTTTCTAGTTTTGCCTGGTTTGTTTCCGTTAGTTCTACACCAAGCTCTAATGAAGTGGGCTGCATTCCAAACATTATAATCTTTTTCGGATAGCGCTCTCTGAATTTCGCTGCAAATAGAACTTCCTGAAAACCCATTTGATGAACAGACATCTTTATACCAAAATAAGCAGGAATTTCATCTCCTTCTAATGAAAGAATGGTTCCCCCTTCTACCCCTGCATTAATCGCATCAATAATAATAAGATTTTCTGCTTCCTCAACCGGACCTAGCAGCTTCATCCCATCCGTTAATCCCTCTATAATCTCAACTTGCATATCATCCTTATACGCTTCTTCAAGAAGCGGCAACAAATGAATACCAACACCCTCATCTGTAAAGAGGGTGTTGCCAATTCCAAGTATTGTAATTTTCGCTTTCTTATTTTGATTCATCATTCTTATCACCAACTATTTTTTTTGGTTCAGTCTTGTAGCCTGTAAACATCGACGAAATAGTACCATTTCGTTCCATATAATCATCACGAACTGCCATATAGACATGAATAACTGTAAATAACATAAACGCCCATGCCACTAAGTGGTGCCAAGAACGAATCGTATAGCTATCTCCGCCAAACAAAGTCGGAATCCAAACAAATAGCTTAGCCCAAAATGATTCTGGTTGTGGCTCAAAATACATATAATATCCTGTTAGCATCATGACCCAAGAACCAAGACCGATAAAAATCCAATAACTAAGCTGTGCCAGTGGATTGTGTCCAATATAATGCGGCTTTTTATTTTTTAAGAATAAGTAAAATTTAATCGTTTCTAATACTTCTTTCCAAAATACCAAGCGAAATGGATTCGATGTGGCAAATTTATTTCCTATAAACGCCCAGAATAATCGGTAAAGAAGATTAATTGTGAAAAGAAATGCTGCAAAAAAGTGTATATATCTTGCCCAGCCCATGAGATAGGAATAATATGCTTCCTCTTGTACACTTGAACTAACGAATGGTTTTCCAATATAAATCCCCGTTATCATAAGCAAAATAATTGCTACTACGTTAATCCAATGAAACACTCGAACTGGTAATTCCCATACATAAACTTTGACGACATCTTTTGTTTTCTTATATTGAATTGGACGTTCTGGATGAAGCGTCACTTCGCTATTTTTTTCCGGAACGGACGTATTCGTATTATGTGCTGTTGGCATGAGGTCTGACATAATGTGTCTCCTCCTAACCTAATCGGATTTCAGTCGTTTTATTAGACTCTAAATCTGTTAAATGTACCGCACAAGCAAGACAAGGATCAAAAGAATGAATAATCCGTAAAATTTCTAACGGCTGCTCCTTATTCAGTATCGGTGTTCCCTTCAATGCCGCTTCATAAGCTCCCAGATTATTGTTGTGATCACGAGGCGATGCATTCCAAGTAGATGGAACAACAGCTTGATAGTTTTTCGTTTTTCCATTTTCAATATCAATCCAGTGCCCTAGTGCTCCGCGTGGTGCCTCTACCCAGCCAACTCCTTTTGTTTTCTTCGGCCAAGTGCTTGGCTCCCATTTTGTACGGTCAAATGTGACTTGGTTTCCATTCTTCACATTATGAAGTAATTCATCCATATCATGTCGAATCCAATCCGATAGAAGAATCGTTTCAAGGGCACGTGCTACTGTGCGACCAAGCGCTGATTTCATTGCAGTAATTGGAAGATCTAGCTTTTTCAGCGTATCGTCCATCAAGCTTTTAATCTCATTATTTCCTGCTGCATAACCAACCATCATCCGCGCGAGTGGACCTGTTTCCATCGGCTGATTCTTCCAGCGCGGTGTTTTCAGCCAACTATACTGCTTGTTTGTATCCAGATTCTTATACGGTGCTTTCGGTCCTGTGTAATGAAGGGAAGTTTCTCCTTCAAACGGGTGTTTCCCAACCCCATCGCCTTCCTTGCCATCATACGTATACCAAGAATGATCAATAAACTCCTTCACCTGTTCAGGATCTTTGAGATCTACATCATGTACTTCATTCATGTTTCCATTTAAAACAATTCCTCTTGGGAATCGGTATGATTTCGTATCATATATACTTCGCGTAGAAAAATCACCATAGCATAAATAGTTATCTAACCCGCCGCCATATGTCCAATCTTTATAATAAGAACCGATGGCAATTACGTCAGGCACATACACTTGACTTACGAATTCACGAGCTTGATCAATGATTTGAGATACATGCATTAATCGTTCTGCATGAATACCATTGTCACTATTAATATCAAGTGGAGTCGCCATCCCTCCTACTACATAGTGAGGATGCGGATTTTTACCTCCAAAAATAGTTTGCACTTTTACAACTTCTTTTTGCCAGTCAAGTGCTTCTAAATAGTGAGCAACTGCTAATAAGTTCACTTCTGGCGGAAGTTTATATGCATTATGTCCCCAGTATCCGTTCGCAAAGATGCCAAGCTGTCCACTATTTACAAGCTTCTTTATTTTATTTTGCACATCTGCAAAATAGCCCGGGGAAGATTTTGGCCAACTTGAAATCGATTGTGCAATTCGTGATGTTTCAGAAGGATTTGCCTTCAACGCACTTACTACATCGACCCAGTCTAATGCATGCAAATGATAGAAATGAACGACATGATCATGAAAGAAGATAACCATATTCATAATATCCCGTATCAAATGAGCATTTCTCGGAATTTTAATTTCTAGTGCATCTTCAACGGATCGAAGTGATGCAAGGGCATGAGTCGATGTACAAACACCGCAAATACGTTGAATATACGCCCACACATCACGAGGATCACGGTCTCGAACGATTAACTCCAGTCCCCGAACCGCTGTCCCTGAACTAAATGCATCCTTAATCATCCCCGTATTATCGATATCTACCTCCACGCGAAGATGGCCTTCAATTCTCGTAATTGGATCTACTACTATACGCTCGCTCATTCGTCTTCTCCTCGTTTGTCATCGATTTTTTTCTTAATTACAGTTCCTGCTGCATGAACAGCAATACCTGCTGTCGTAACACCAACAGCTGCTAACCCAATCGTATCCGGATTAATCGTTATTTGTGAGCCTGGAACTTTCGCTCTTCTTGTGTAGAAAGGACCATTATCCCAAAATCCCTTTTCCGAACAACCAATACAAGGATTTCCCGATTGAATCGGATAGCTAACCCCTCCATTCCAGCGCATTTCAGCACATGAATTGTAAGTTGTAGGCCCTTTACAGCCAACCTTATATAAGCAATATCCTTGTTTTGCACCTTCATCATCAAAAGATTCCACAAACAAACCTGCATCAAAATAGGCACGGCGGTTACATTTATCATGGATACGATGGCGATAAAACGCCTTCGGACGTCCGAGATGATCCAATTCCGGTAATTTTCCGAATGTTATAATGTGAGCAATTACGCCAGTCATTACCTCTGCAATCGGTGGGCAACCTGGAACAAGAATTGTAGGTGTACTCGTTTGAAAGTCCGTAATTGGTTTTGCGCCTGTTGGATTCGGATAAGCAGCAGGAATTCCTCCCCATGCTGAACAAGATCCATAAGCAATAACAGCTTGCGCGTTCTCAGCCATTTCAATAAAAGTATCTTTTCCAGATTTTCCCCCAATGTTTAAAAAGCCCTCTTGAGGAATGCTTCCTTCAACAGCTAGAAGATACTTTCCTTTGTATTTTTTCAATACCTGTTCCATCGCTGCTTCAATTTGAAATCCAGATGCAGCCGAAAGAACTTCTGTATATTCAAGTGAAATCATATCGAATAAAACGCTTTCAATTTTAGGTTGTGACGACCGGATAAACGACTCTGAACAGCCTGTACAATCTTGAAATTGCAGCCAGACCACAGGAACTCTTGTACTCGTCTCCATCGCTTTTACGACTTTATCCGTTGTTGAAAAATCGAGACCAATCGACGCAGCCAATACAGTACACATTTTCAAAAAATCTCTTCGGGTAACCCCATTATCCATCGCAGTTTCATAGATTGTTTTCTGCTTTTTCATTTGCTAGCCCCCTTCATTTTCCATGAAACAAGTAAGTAGTACTCAGAAATTCTTTCATTACTTTTCATTAACTATTTAATAGTGCCCCCTTGCTCGTAAACATTCCTTTCGTTCTCTTCTTTCTGCTGACGCTTCAATTTCTTTCGAAAAACAACCTTAGAAAGAGAAATACTGATTTCATACAGCACTAATAAGGGGATTGTTACGATAAAATCGGATACAAAATCTGGCGGAGTAATGACAACAGCAATTACAGCCAGAACAAAATAGGCATACTTTCGAATGCTTGATAATACATAAGGGTTTAAAATACCGAGCGAAGTTAAAAACATAACTACTACTGGAAGCTCGAATAAAACCCCAAACGGCAATGTCACATTCATTAGAAATTGAAAATATTTATCCGCTGTAAATTGAGCTATAAACATATCCTGACCCAAATGAAGCAAAAACGAAAAAATCATAGGAAATATAACATAATAACCAAACGCTAGCCCGGTAATAAATAAGAAAAAGAGTGCTGGTACATACGTAAGCGTAATCTTTCTCTCCTTCGGACGCAGCGCAGGACGTACAAACAACCATATCTGCATCGCGATGACAGGGATTGTGCCTGCAATTGCAATCACCGTCGCAAGCATAAAATACACCCATAATATATCACTTGGTCCGAGTACCGATAGTTTCATATCTATACCCTTTGTAAACCATTTATAAATATCAATCGCAAACGTAAACCCAACGATTAAAAAAATGATAAATGCTACAGCTGAAATGATAATCCGTTTGCGCAATTCCTCTAAATGGTCCACAATATGTAATTCTTTATCTATCATCCTCTATCCCTACCCATTCACAATGGTTGCGGCTACCGCTTTACAAAAACGATTCGCATAAAATAAGAAATCGCTTTCACAAAAAAGTAAAACCGCAGACATTCCAAATTCTTGCTCCTACATCTTACTTTGTTTCAACTTTTTGCTCTTCCTTCTTCTCGATCTTTACTTCACTTACTACATCATCCCTTAGTTCAGCTGTAGATTTCTTAAATTCTTTCAACGTTTGACCAAACGCACGACCAATTTCAGGGAGCTTCTTAGGGCCAAATATAATAAGTGCAAGAGTTAGAATTAAAATTAAACCTGGAACACCAATATTAGAAAACATGCGAATTCCCCCCTTCCCTTCTGATTGTGTATTGCTACATTGATTATAGTATTATTTTGGCAAATAATGACCTAATTTGTGGAAGGTTCACAAGAAGTTCAAATATGAACAAAATATGTCAATGTTTTTATTCGTGTAATAAAGTGCTTTTCATATTGATTTGTACATCAACAAAACAACAGTGCACTTATCTATAGAACTTTTCCCTTAAATTAACGTACAGGCTAATTTATGAAGAATTTATGAACTTTTCCACTTTTATAAAAGCAATTTATTTCCCTCTGTTATAATTTACCTTTGCAATAACATTCCTTCATTGTCTTTTGTTGGATATCACTTCTTATTTATTCACTTTTATAACAGGTTATATTATTAAAGGAGGTATTTGAATGGAGATAGGTTTCCTATCCATTCTGGCTTTAGGGTTTGTACTTGGAATCAAACATGCAATTGAGCCAGATCATATAATCGCAGTTTCTACTATTGCTAGTCAAAGCAAAAAACTATTCCGCTCCACCTTAGCAGGCGTATTCTGGGGAATCGGTCATACTGCTACATTATTTATCATTGGAATTATTCTTATTCTTATGAAAGGTGAAATACCAGAAAAGTGGGCTATGTCATTAGAATTTTTAGTAGGTATTATGCTCGTTTATCTTGGTTTGACCACCGTCTTCTCTTTAAAAAATATTCATGTACACCAACACGAACATGATGGAGAAGAACATAAGCATAAGCATATCCACTCTCATATACATAGCGGTAAACACGAGCATAAACATCAACATACAAATGTTTCATATTTAAAATCTCTGTTGATTGGCTTAGTACACGGCCTTGCTGGAAGTGGAGCAATGGTTCTATTGACTATGAGTACAGTGAAGAGTGTTTGGGAAGCGGCTATTTATATTCTTATATTTGGTGTAGGAACAATTATCGGAATGCTTTTCTTTACTACACTTATTGGACTTCCCTTTGTTTTTAGCGCAAAAAAAGTAACGCTGAATAAAACACTTACCCAAATAACAGGGAGCATTAGTATAGTGTTTGGAGTATATTACATGTACAACTTAGGGATAACAGAAGGACTGTTTAAACTTTGGATACAATAGTAAAAATGTAAAAAGAGATGGTTTTCTCCATCTCTTTTTACATTTTTACTTCATTGTTTTTCTAACCCTATCCGCCAAAACTGACAACAAAAACTTCGGCAGTACAAGCTGCCGCTTTATTCTCTTTGGCTGTGTTGCCAACCTATATAACCATTCCGTTCCCGTATCTCTCATAATCTTTGGTGCTCTTTTGACATTACCTGATATAATGTCGATCATCCCGCCAATACCGATGGACAATGGTACATTTAGCTCTTGAAGATTATTATAGATAAACATCTCTTGCTTCGGAGAGCCTAGGCCTACAAGCAGCAAATGCGGTTGAAACTGTTTAATTTGATCTTTCACTTCTTCGATTTGTTCCTTACTTATAAAACCGTGTTGTCCTTCAAAAGCAGCGTGTGGAAAACTCATTTTTAAATTTTTAATTGCTTGTTCATTATTTTCTGGTGCAGCTCCAAAAAGAAACACACGGTATTCTTTTTGATTACAATAATCTATTAAGTCATAAGTTAAATCTGCACCTGTAACCCGCTCTTTCAACTGGCCCTTTAAAATTTTAGAACCAAGTATAACACCAATTCCGTCAGCTGTGATTATATCCGCAGATAACAAAATATTTTTGAAGTGTACAGATTCAGCTGATGGCTCTTTCGCAAACATCACAATTTCAGGATTAGCAGTCACTATAAATCTTGGTTTCTCATTCTTTTCTGCTAACCAATCTTTTAGTATATTTACTACTTGTTTATACTCCAAACTACAAAATGGTATGCCTTTTATGTATTGTTGTTTCATTTCCAAATATAATTCCCTTCATATGTTTCTATTATTATGAAAAATTACGAGTAAGGAATTGAAGTTCTTTTTTGAACTCATTCTTTTCACAATCCTTACTTTGTTCTTCTCCTGTTAAGGCATATTTCAATTGCAAGTAACTACTTAATGGGAATTCGTGTTCGCTCCACATTTTATGATAACCAACTATCCCATGTCTAAATAACAATTGATCAGCTTCTTTTATAATCATTTTAACAAAGTCAAGGAAATCACAAGTGGTATCTACAATGATTACGCCTTCCTCCCCCTCAATATAGTCTAATGTGTCTTCATATTCTGTTATAGTTAGTGATAATTTCATACTGCCCTGAAGTTTGAGCCTCCAGTTTAAACCAATAGGCTCTTCCTCCCATAAAAAGGTTACAACACGTTCTTCACCATTTAATAAGTCCGTTAGACCTCGTAATAAATCTCCAAAAGCATCTGTTACATAACCGGGACTAAATGAAATTTTCTTAGAATCCACTTCAATAAACCCTTCTGCCCAGCCGTGACCGCTTAACTCATATTTAAATTGCATATGAACCTCCGACATTATTCATCTCAAAATATAACTCTCTTTCTCATGGCTTCATTTTTAAGATATTGTCCTGACTAAAATTCAGAAAATAAATTATAATATATATATTCTATACAATAGAGGTGGTTATATGCAATTACACTTTACAGAATACGGAAAAGGAGAACCTGTTAATTTTTTGCATCCTGGTCTAGAAACCGGGAAATCAAGCTTTCAACATCAAATTGATTATTTCAGTAACCGTTTTCATGTTATTGTTGATGGCTTTATACATAGGAGCATTCACGAATAATAGAAAAAGCATGGTTCTTTACCATGCTTTTTCTATTATTCGTCTATATTCCTTTTAGATTAAGAGCACAATGTAGTATTTCTTCATATAACGCATTCCATTTCGAGTGATAATGTTTCACTTGACTCGGCTCAATAAATCTTCTATTCTTTGATTCATATTCTCCTACAAAATTATGTACTGTTGTAATTTCCATACGATAAAAAGGTTGGTAGCCAATCTTAGGATATGGACTCTCCTCATTCCAAGACAGATTCTCACTATGATCTACAATAATATATCCTAGTAAGGTGCAGTTACCTTCTACATATCCTTCTTCCATAACTTCACGTTGAAAACATACTTCTGGTATTTCCATGTGTTCAATGTGCCCTCCTGGAAAATCCCAGCCTCTTTCATTTAGATTGACCAACATAACTTGTTATGAGCTCTCTAGGTGGCAGTTCACTCCCTTTTTCCCATGTTAATTTCACTTTATCTAAGCCGTAATTGGCATAAACTGTTGTCATGAATTCATCACCCTTTCTCTATTCCATGTGCTCCTCATACAATCGAACAACCTCAAGCGAGTTATCAAACTCCTGCAACCTTTTCACTAAACTTTCCACACCAAATATTTCTGTAAATGTATGGCTACCTACGATAAGATTAATCTTCTTAAACTGTGCATATTGAACTGTATATAACGTCTTTTCTCCTGTAATATATGTATCGCAACCACTGTCTAGCGCTGCTTGAATATGATCAGTTGAATGGCCTGCTCCGGTTATAATACCAACTCGTTTGACGCCCTTATCATTATTTTTCCATGCCTTCACCTTTTCACCCAGTTTATTCTCTACCCTTTCTACAAGGTTGGAAAATGAAATTGAATTTGTAAATTCACCAACACCAGGTAATTCTTCATCGTCATAAGAAGAATACGTTATCATTTCATCAATTTCGATTGTATGAAATAACGAAGTACAAGTTCCGAATTCAACAAAATCTAACGGTGAATGTACCCAAAAATGATTGATGTTATATTCTTTCAGTTTCGTTTGACAAGCTTCTTCCATTCCGTATAGAAACTCCCATGCATCGTGATGAGTGATCATCATATCTACATTTTCTTTCTTTGCTTCTTCAATCGTTTCGAGCGTTAAATTAGTAGCATAACCTATCTTATGAAAATGTTCATTGCTTACGTTTGTTATCCCAAATTGATCGCCGTACTTACGTAAATGTTCTCCGAATAGTTCTTCAATATGTTGTTTGAATTGTTGTATATGCATGCTTTTCTCCATCCTTATACTTTAATGTGTTTTAATCATATACAAATTCTTCACTATTCTTAAAATACCTTTATTTAACATTGAGTTTCAAAAACCTTTTCAATAATCCGAAAATTATTGAAAATAAAATTCAAAAAATATAGAATAAAGGAAAAAGGAGGTTTAAACAATGAAAGTAATGAACTTAAACGCGACAAGAGAAACGTATTCTGTTCAAATTAAACATTCGATTTTATTCGAAATGGGATTAGGTATTGCGGCTTTTACGTATTACGATTTTCACCATACTTTTGAAAAGCCGATAGAGTATTGGAAGGAGATTGAGAAACAATTACCTGCGGCCGTTCGCAAAGAGCTACAATATACACATAAGCACAATACATGGTTTGCTTTGCTACAATTGCTTCATTCCCGTTCATTTGATTCTCTTGAAGAATTCTTTTGTTTTCTAGATGAACGGACTGAAGAGGAATTACGCTGGCACTCTTTACCTTATATCGGTTTGCAGCATGAAGAAAATCGCCGAAAAGCATCCCAGCAAGACGATGAAGCTATTACTTCCCTTATAAAAGCTTGCCAACATCATAAGTTCTTTCCATCATACATAAAGCATATTTCATCTATTGATACTTCCTTGCTTAAACAACATTTAAAAATCATCTCTGAAGGTTGGTATGAAACAGTAGTGCAACCTAATTGCACCGAGTTTACCAGCATGCTTGAACGAGATGCCCAGCAAAAACGTGCGCTTCAATCAACTTATCATCCAGAGAAGCTTGTCAAATATATAACAGGCAGTCCGTATCAACCAGAGCCTTCTATTCATCAAGTGATACTTATCCCGCAATACGTGTATCGTCCTTGGAACGTAGAAACAACTTTACCAGGAATGAAAGTATTTTATTACCCAATCTCAGACGATAATGTGAGTGTAATCGAAGACCCATACTCTCCTCCTTCTACATTAGTTCATAGTTATAAGGCACTTGGAGATGAAACCCGATTAAAAATTATAAAGTTGCTTACAGAAAGAGATCACTCACTTCAAGAGCTAACCGAGCAGCTCAAAATTCCTAAAACGACTCTTCATCATCATCTATCTTTACTTCGAGCAGCTCGCATCATTAGCGGCAAAGGTTCTCGGTATTATATACAGCTTGACCATTTAACTTCTCTTCAAGAAAAATTAAAGCGTTTTCTAGAAAAGAGGTGAAAAAATGAAAGGAAATCAACATGTATTTAAGAACCGTTCTTTTTTATGTTTATGGCTTGGGGAGACTATTTCTGAACTTGGAGGAGCGATAGGCGCTCTTTGTAATTCGTTATTATTGTATGAACTAACCGGCTCAAAGTCAGCTATGGGAACGCTTTGGCTAACGTATTTTATCCCGTCTTTAATTCTTCAGCTTTTTATCGGCCCATTCATTGACAGGATAAGTCGTAAATATATGATGCTGTGGTCTCAAATTTCAAGGGGGATCGTGTTCTTCTTACCTGTTCTACTCATGTTTTCGGGTCAGGTTGAAATATGGAGCTTGTTCGTTATTCAAGTCGTACTTGGAATTTTGCAGCCTCTTTACGTTCCAGCTGCATCATCCATGCTTCCTACAATCGTCGAACATCATAAACTCACACAAGCGAATGCTTGGCTTGACGGAACAGTTCGAACAATGAGCTTCTTAGCCCCTACATTAGGAGGACTCATCATTGCTTACATCGGAGCTTCATTTACTTACATAATAGTAGGAAGTTTATTTTTTATAAGTGCTGGTAGCCTTGCTTATCTTCATGAACCTTCAGTTACACATGTTAGTAAAAAAGTTACTTGGGGAAAACAAATCATTGCCGGATATCAATATTTTTTCAAACAACGTCCGCTCATTTGGCTTGGATTCTTTACGTCTTTAGTTCAATTTAGCGTTGGAGTAACGATGGTAATCAATGTTCCATTTATAATAGAAGAATTAAACAAAACATCTTTTTCATACGGTATTTTCATGGGGAGTTTCCCTTTTGGATATGTAATTGGTTCTTTCCTAGTCGGTAAATGGGGAAATACATGGCCACAAAGATATATGATGCTTTTCGGTCTATTTATGGGCGGTTTATCCTTTTTCTTACTTGGCTTTGTAACCTCCTTTCCTCTTGCTGTTTTATGCGAAATTCTTGGAGGGATTTGTTTCCCGTTTTTCAATATTCACCAAACGAGTCTTCTGCAAAAAATCGTTCCTTCTCATCTGATGGGGCAAATATTTTCTGTGCGGCTCTTCTTGATCCGAGCTACTATGCCTTTAGGTATTTTATTCGCAGGACAAATTGTTGAATTTTCAGGTATTCGTTTTTTGTATATCATGATCGGTAGCATTATTATTATTCCTGCTTTATTCGGTATGTTACTCCCCTTCTTTTCCTTTTTAGATGAGGAGAAAGAAAACATTACTAACACGTAGTTTAAGATATTGATTAAAGAAGTTCACTTGGATTAAAGGTTCTACTAAAAATGATACAATTAGAGAAAAAAATGTGGAGGGGTCCTTAGTGGAAATAAGAAAATATAATTCTGACGACATCATACAATTAACAGATTTAATGCCAGATTTAGGTTACCCTAGTTCATTAGATGAAATGAAAGTAAGAATGGAACGTATCGAATCTAATCCAAATTACTACACCTTTGTTGCAATAAATGATAAAAACTTAGTAGGGATGATAGGAATAACAATTCATACTACATACACAAACAACGATGAAAAGATCCAAATTACCTCGCTAGTTACAAAGAAAGAATATCGCGGTCAAGGTATTGCGAAAGCATTGATTAAATATGTAGAAGAATGGTCTTTGAAAAGATGCTCTGATTTTATTTATCTTCTAAGTGGAAAAAGTGAAAAAAGAGTAAAGGCACACGAACTGTATAAATTCCTAGATTATGAAATAACTGGTTATAGATTTGTAAAGAATTTGCAGAAAATGGATGCTCTTTAACAATTGGGCGAAATTGTTGAATAATTAAATCCCAATTTCTCATTTATTTCATTGAGGGATTGGGATTTTTAGGGCTGGAATATCCGTAACGTTTTAAGTCACTATAGTACAAAATTACCCATCTACCTTAGATTACTTTTCAATCTTGTTATAAGCTATACTACATATTTTTATAAATGATTAAAGAATTACGCCTGAGAAACTTCCTTTATAAATACTTATTTACACCTCTAGGAACAACACCATATCGCTTTATCAAAGGCATCTTTTGGAATATATACCTTATTATTTTTAATTTCATATGGAATGTTATTTCTTTCAAGAATATCTGTATTAACAGAATCCACACTGTCACCCCATTGTACCAATTCACCACTGTACCCTCTTGTGTAAAAAAACACTACTAAAATAGCAGAAAAACTTAAACATAAAAATACGATTCGTTTCTTTGCCAAGATTTTTTACCTCCCTATTCATTATACAGCTATATAGAGTTATCCTAGAAACGAATTTCTTGCGTTTATATGTATACAGCAAGATTGATTAACTCTGACATTGTATAAATAACAATTTTGTAGAAATTTATTTCTCCATTTACCTTATGAAGTAGTTAATTTCATAAATTCTTCGACATCTTTAATGCATAATTCAATTCCTTTTTCCCAAAAAGCTTCCGATGTGATATCTTCTCCTAAATGTTTCATAACTAAATCTTCTGTGGACATGCTTCCTGAATCGCGAAGCAAGTTTAAATAATCTTTTTCAAATTCTTTACCTTTTTCTTTTGCTTTTGCAAATATACTTAATGCAAACAAGTACCCGAATGTATATGGGAAATTATAGAACGGAGATTGTGTCATATAATAATGCGGCGTCCATATCCACGAACGGATTGAAGCATTATCAAGAGATCCAGCATATCCTATCTCCATTGCTTCTTGCATTAATTCATTTATGCGCGATGATGAAACAATCCCCTCTTTACGTTCCTCGTAAAAATTTTTTTCAAACACAAACCTAGAATGAATATTCATAAAATTCATAACGCTACGTTTTAATTTCTCATCAAGTAAAAATAATTTTTCATCAGTAGATTCAGCTTTTTCCATTGCAGCATTTAAAATAATCATCTCAGAAAATGTTGAAGCAGTTTCAGCAATACTCATTGGATATTGTTTATTCACTCCATTGACTTGCTTCATTGCATGGTTATGAAAAGCATGACCTAATTCATGAACTAGCGTTAATACATTTGTAATTGTACCTTCGAATGTCATAAAGACTCTTGATTCCCTCGAAAGTGGAAATCCAGCACAAAATGCAACAGCCGACTTATTAGAGTGATTTTCAGCTTCTACCCATCCTTCATTAAAAGCCCGTCTAGAAAACGCGTTTAATTCCGTACCAAATTTCCTGAAATGCTCTAAAATAAAATCAACAGCAGCTTCATATTCTATTTTTTGATTATTTGTTGTTACAGGTGCCCAAAAATTAAATGATTTCATTTTTACGTCACCATTCATTTTTGCTTTTTGATTTAAATAATTTGCAAAATGGCGTTTTGATTTACTAACCGCAGACCACATCGCGTTTAACGTTTCCTCTTTCATGCGGTTTTTCATTAAAGGTTCTTCTAACACATTCTCTACGCCGCGTTTTTTGTATACTTTTAATCGGAATCCTGCGATATGATTTAATATTTTTGCAAATAGTTCTTCGTTTTCTTTCCACTTATTTTCTAAAGCGTTATAAGATTCTTTGCGAACTTCTTCATTCGGATGAGAACGTAAATTGAGAGCTTGCCCTACTGACAATTCGTTTAGCCCCCCATTTATTTGAACATTAACTCTTATATTACTAACAAATGAATGATAAAACTGTTCCCAAGCATGATATCCATCTACCATTAGATCTGACACTAAATTTTGTTCTTCATCTGAAAGTTGCGTCTTAGCCTCTTCACGCCACTCATTTAATATGAATTTGTAATTAGCTAAATGATCTGTATTAAGTAAGCTCTCCCATAAACACTGATTGATTTTTACTAAAATAATTTTCACTTTATTGCATGCAGATTCAAAACGAGTATTTAGTACTGTTGTTTTTCCTTGTAACGTTATAGCACTTTGGTCCTTTGTATTTTGTGCAAGAAGACAAGTTAAAAAGGAATTAACTTGTGATAAATTAATTCGAATATCACCTATGAAATCAATTAACGCTGCCATTTTAATCGATTCACTTATTTTTTGTGGAGTATTAAAAACAATTAACTTTTCTTCAAATTCATAAATTTTGACTTCCAACTGTCTTATATGTTCATGTAATTGAGATGATTCACTTCCTCCTATGAACAAAGTATCTAAGTTCCAAACTTGTGAATACTGAGTTACATCCAACTGTTTCTCCTCCTTAAATTTCAACAAACCGATATTAATTGAACATAGATCAAAAGGATCCTCTGATCAAACGTAAATATAAACGAATAGCGTCATTTTTATATTTCCACTACAACTTACTTATTTAGCATGCATACCATAAAAAGGGCCTTATCAAACAAGTTCTTCATTATATATTTTCATTCATATTCCATAACCCAATATCTTTCCGCAGATTCTCCTTCTTCAACAACCTTCTTCCAACCTTTATTTTCATAGAATTTCATTGCTTTTTCATTCCTAGATACACACTTCAATCTTAATGGTTTATTCATTTTTTCTATAGAGGCATTAAGCAACGCTCCACCAGCACCCTTACCAGAATAATCAGGATGAACAAATAAATTATGTATAAAGTTCTCAGGTAAGTATAAAGAAGCAAATCCAAGGATACGATTATTTTCTTCTGCTAAAATAATATATTCTTCTACAGTGTCCTTATCAAAATCTTCTAGAGTCATAGTTTCTATATCCGCCCAATGGAAACTTTTACGACGTGATTCTAAATATATCATCCTTAAATCCGGGTAATCTAATTCATTTGCTATTCTAATATTCAAATTTTCACTCTCACTTTCTTTTATATGTAACTCTTCACATCTTTATTAAAGTACTTGAAATGAATCTTTATCAAAAGATTTCCCAGCATTACCTGATACAATCGCCCACTGATAAAAGTATTATCTTACTTTGCGGTTCACAGCAAGAACCCTGTCACCAGACCAATTAATTAAACATCAGAATAATTATTTATATTCTCAGCTATATAATTTTTAGGATTTACCTTAAAATCAATTATTATAGAAGAAACTAGGGTAAGAGTACATGTACCTAACAAAACCATTAAACTTCTATATCCTATTTGATCTAGTAAAAATCCAATTAACACCAAGCATACTTGCATAATGGTTCGATCTAACATTGTTTTAAATGAAAAAAATCTTCCATGAATACTTGAAGGAACTTTTTGTTGTGCATATGTGTATAAAAGGGGGTTAAACATGCCATATGCCAAACCAAATATACTAAAAGAGAAAATAGTTAGATAAAAGTTTGTCAATGATAATAAAATTTGAGCTATACCCATCAAACAGCAAGCAAATAAAAGGATACACACTTGTTTTTGATATCGTTTTATTACTTTTTTGATAAATAATCCTGCAATTAATATACTTGCTCCTTCCATAAAATAGAGTATACCCATGATTGAACCCGGTTGTCCCTTTCCAATCTCAATAACAAATAAATTAAAGCCTGAAATAAAGATTAAAGGGATAATGGATAACGTAAGAACTACTTTAATAGAATGATTCTTTATAATAACAGGGAAAATATCCTTAAAATTAGTCTTAAGTTTTTTAGGATTCATTCGTACATCGTTTGGAATAACTAATAAAAAATTGATAAAGTATAAAGTTACATAAGCAATAAGAGCAATAATAAATAATGTATATAGAGGAGCAACTGTTAATAAAAGACCAGCTAATACAGCTCCAAAAATTCTTGATAAAGTGATAATATTTATATTGATAGCATTAACCGTAATTAAGTCATCTTCTTTAACTAAAGTTGGCAATATTGTTTGTATAGTGGGATTAAAAAAAGAAGCCGAGCAGCCAATTCCTATACTATAAATAACCATCCAATAAATTGATCCCGTATATATGGCAACTAGCATTGATAAAACAGATGCAATTCTCATCAATCCGACTAATTGTAATACTTTTAATTTAGAAGTAGAATCTATATAACGTCCTGCATAAGGGCCTATTATAACCCCAAGGACACCACCAATAACAAGAAAAAAAGCCTGAAGAACATGAGATTTTATATGTATTTGTAAAAATTGCAAATTACCAATTGTACCGAACCATATCCCTAATTGAAAGACTAGTTGACTTCCTAATACAATACATAAATTTTTATTATGTATAATGGATTTAAAGGATTTCATCTCAAATCTTCTCCTCTAAATCTAAAATCTCTCCCATGTTTTTTAGCTTCATATCCTCTGGACTTTCTTTTATATAACAAATTCATTTTTTCCAATTCCTTCAAAACATAATTTTCTCGATGTATCCACCAATTTCGTTCACATTGGTTAATGATTTTTTCATTTTGATTAATCGCATCACCAAGCTTCACCCATTGCGGTGTATATCCTTGTTCAAGCTCATAGCCTTCTAATTTTTGAGCGGTTTTCTCGCCATTCAATTCACAAAAATAATAATGTGAAGTCATTTGAAAGATAGCATTTTCATCATATTCATCTATATACCTTTCAACGACCACACCCATTTTATTTTTAATTACACAGTTAAGATAGCCTGTCTCTTCAGCAACCTCTCTTATTAATCCTTCTGCATGGGTTTCATTCTTTTCAACCCCGCCTCCGGGAAATATATAATCTCCCAAGTTCGAATGAACAAGAAGAATCTTATTGTCTTGCATAATAATTGCTCTGACAGCTTCTCTGTAGTTGATCTTAATGTTGTTTTCATCAATAATTTCTGAAATTCCTAATAGTACATTCAATATTTAAATTCCTCCCTGAAAAATTGCTAAGTATTTTTATAAAATAACTTCAAACTCGTTCACATACACCGCACTTCCCGAAATCTTAACCTGTAACGCATCATTCTGTTCTTTTCTCACCATTACTCGCACTCGTCCATCTTTCCCTATTTCATGCCCCTGCTCTACTAAAAGTTCTATTTTCTCTTTAAACCCTTCATCAATAAACGTAACGTAATATGCACCCATAACGCCAGAAGCTGTACCAGTTACTGCGTCTTCTATTGTACCCGCATATGCTGATGAAAAATGACGTGCATGCATATGAGCAGTTGAGTCGTATGTTTTGAAACAGAAAGGATGAATGGAAGCTCGGGGCATTTCTGTTAAGATAGATGGAAATAACTTGTTGTTAGGTTTCATCTTTTTAAACGATGCAAGCTTTTTCACTGGAACTAATAAAGTCCAATTCCCTGTACTTCCATATACAATTGGCAAGTTTTCGTCTAAATCATTATCATGTAGACCGATAGAAGTCGCTAATTCTTCTCTTGAACCATCGAATTTTTGAAACTGTGCATTTGCTTGTTTCATCGTTATGTATGGTCTACTATTTGAATCAAGCTCTACTTGTATTGGTAAAACTCCTGCTTTCGTTTCAATCGTAAAGTTTCCTGTCCCTTCTATTAAACCTCTAGTCTGCAATGCGTAAATCGCGGCTACAGTTCCATGACCACAAAGATCCATTTCGTATCCTGGCGTAAAGAAACGAATTCTCCAATCAGCTATAGTCGATTCCATTACAAATGCAGTTTCATTAAACCCTACTTTATAGGCTATGTTCTGCATTTCATCTTCTGTTAATTTGCCAGCCTGTAAAACAACCCCTGCCGGATTCCCCTTATTTGGTTTATCGCTAAATGCATCATAATGATAAACTTTTACTGTATTCACTAGATTCATCCCTTCAGCATATAAGATTCAAAAATCTATTACTTCAAACTTCCCATATATACTAATCCGTTAGAGCGATTTCCATTCATCGTTACATATTCTACTTTTTCGTATTCTAACTGTTGAAAATCACTTGTCCATTCTTTGACACGTTCCTCATTATGATGACGTAACACTGCTCCATCAGCTAACTCAAATACACCGTATGTATGATACTTTTCATAGCATTTGGCATACCGATTTGAATTTCTTTCATCGTCATTCAATAAGAAATCGTTAATATAAACAATTCCATCAGGTTTTAATACTCTTTTCACTTCTTGTAATATGGATTCTTGTTCTTCATTGCTATAGACACAAGTTAACACCGCAAATAACAGTACAGCATCGAAGAAATGATCTGGAAAAGGAATCTTTCCACTCTCAACAACCTCAAAATGGATGTCATTATTATGTAACTTCGCCCGCTTAATCATTTCTTCTGAAAAATCTACACCGTACAAATTTATAAATTGATTTTCTTTTAACTCATGTAACGTTCTTCCATATCCACATCCATAATCTAATATAGCTGCTTCTTTGTTCACATATTTCGCAAACCAATCAAATTGAAAAGGCGTAGTAAATTGTTTGTCATTCGCTACTTCATTCCAATATTCTTTTTGTTGATTCATCTCCTGTACCCCCCAATACGATTCAAAAAGCAAGTTTTTAACATACTTTCCCGTTTTTTCAGTTGAAACTTCGAAATTATATTTTATATCAATCTACCAAGAAACCATCTCATCAAATTGTCTAATAAAAAAGGTTTTAGACTATAGAAAAAAAGCATTAGACTGAAAATATATTTACTGTACATGAAAACACCTTTTGCTAATGCATAGCCAAAGTATCACAAAACCTTTAAAATTCCATTCGCATAATCAGTGTTATCAGTAGTTAGGAAGGAATATCACTTATTAAAAAACATTTACACTTTCTATGTTAATTTGATGTCGTATTTATCTAATAAATCTTTGAAAGTGGGTCTTTCATTTCCATCCCGTCCAATAACATGTGTGGCAGTTACTAATGAGTTCAAAACAGCCTCTTCAGTAGCCTCACCAATAGCTCGAAATGCTAAATCTATATCTTCTTCGTGAATCATTGGAACTGAAATACAATGTGCAGTTTTTTCATGGGATATTTTTGTAGCTGTTGAAAAACCAATTACCACCTCACCACTTCCAGTTGTAATGATAGAACCAGTACGTGATAGGCCTGTTACAGTTCTTTTTATAATCCGGTTTAGCTGTCTTTCTGATACAGGAAGATCTGTTCCAACAATTATGATAATTGAACCTTTATCTTGTTCTTCACGCGATTGAATGATAGCATCTCTCAATTCTTCTCCAACAGCTTTTCCATTCACTCTTAAATCACTTAAGATTCCAAAGTTAGATAACACTAAAACACCCATAGTATAAGTTCCATTTTCCATACTCATTAGCCTGGAGGCAGTACCGATACCACCTTTTAATGAATAACACAACATTCCAGTGCCTGCTCCAACAGTACCTTCTTGAACTTCGGATGAGGCATTGTTTAATGCATCAATAACATGTTCTTTATTTATAAATCTAGCTCGAACATCATTTAATAGCATGTCGTTACATTCACATACGATTGGATTAACAGTTCCAGTCGTTCGTCCTATTTCTGGATTATGTTCTAGTATATATTCAATTAATGCATCTGCAGCTGTTCCGATACTTAAAGTATTCGTTAAAATTATGGGAGATTCTAATGTACCTAACTCATTGATTTGTATGGTCCCCATAGTCTTGCCAAACCCATTAATTACATGGCTTGAGGCAATTAGTTTTTCCTTAAATATATTGCCTTGATGAGGAAGAATAGCTGTGACACCTGTTTGTATATCCTTATCACTAAGAGTTACATGCCCAACAGTAACTCCTTCAACATCTGTAATAGAGTTGTAACAGCCTGTTTCTAAGCGTCCTATTTTCACACCATAATCTCTTATTCTTTTTTGGCTAAACATAAAATAAACCTCCAACTTTCCAAACAAGTGTGACACATTTGACTATCTAAGTTTTTGTTAGAGCTATATGCCCAATTTAGCATACCAGGATTATGTCACTATATATTAATCCCAAATTAAACAAAAGAGTCCGATGTTTGCATCAGCTCCAAACTTATTTAGTGTTTCAACTGCTAGTTACACAAAATTATTCAGATATTCTATCATTTTTAAAAAATACGACAAATAACACAAATTCCCTCCTTTAAATAAAAAACCTGTCGAAAATGACAGATTTAAAAACACCATACTTAATTTAAAATGCAGAGTGCCTCACAGCTATAAAAAAGGTTTAAATAAACTAGCCCTATTCCAGTTTGAATTGAAAAGCATGTCCACCTTTTCGGAATACTTCTTATTTAGTGGGTGTCAATCATTTTGTAAAATATATGTAAAGTTGTATCAGATTCGGAAGGGAATTTTCATATAAAGGAAAAAAGGTATCCTACATAAATTTATAAAGGGAGGCACAAATGTATGTACACAGAAAAAGAACTCTTAGAAAAATTAACAATGGCACAACTAAGGGACGAAATACACAATACAGATAAAAATCATTCAAAATTAAAAAAAGAAGATTTAATAACTATGTTACAAACTGAAATTAACGGAAATGAGATGCGTTTACAAAATCTAACACGAAAGTATCCTCATATTTTTTCACTTACCCCTGCAAAATTAGAGGAATTACTTAATATAACAAAAACAGAAAGGAAAAGATGGACCAACGAAGGAAAATTATCCGTTTCTCATTATGAATCCTTTCATAAGTGGGGGAAAACTCACGTTTATCCAATGTACAATTTCTATCATGTAAACAAACTAACACAGGAAAACATAAGTTTATGGCGAGAGACTTATAAGGAACAAATCGTAGAAAACAGAAAAAAAGCTACGAAAAAGGCTGTGCAAACACGTAACCAAAACAAAGCAATCACTAAAGACTTTTCATTTCATATCCCTTTTCCTCTAGGTTCAGATTTCCTCCCATCTCCTAATGCTATAGTAGCTATTCATCATGAAGAACAAGAAGGATTATTTCGCTTCGGACGAGCCTTACTTGACGAAGAGAAAATCATTTTTAAAGAAAAAAGCATTATTAAGTATTTCGAAGAGGCTATTCAGAAATATAAACACATTTATACAGAATGCTCCTCAACTATGGACCTCCCTCCCCTTACTATTTAATATCACTTTATATACAACGATTGAACATTTCCTTTATTATTCCCTCTCGTTACAGTAATGATATATACTACAATTGCATAGTTACATGAAACTGTATGCATAAAAAGAAGATATTTGCAACATGTGACACCATTTTCATGTATAAGTAAAAATATAAATCATTAATCTATTAACTTTTGAAAAAATACTGTGAGGAGAAATTTACGTATGACATACAAACGCAATCGCTTACTATACGCAATAATGACCATCATTGTCATTGTATTAGGGCTAACCTCAAGAAAAATGGCTCATGTGTTACCCCATATTTTGAATACATACTTAGGAGATGCACTATGGGCCTTAATGATTTTTATTGGTTTTGGATTTATTTTCAATAGTGCTCAAACAAAAGTTGTTGCGTTATTTTCCCTATCATTTTGTTATATTATCGAGTTCAGCCAATTGTATCATGCGAGTTGGATTGATCATATTCGTGAAACGACTTTAGGTGGATTAATATTAGGATATGGCTTTTTATGGAGTGACTTATTGGCTTATACGATAGGCATTGGAGTAGGTGTGATAGGCGAAATATTATTTATAATGATTCGAAAACCTAGCAACCTCGTATAACAATTTTCTAGACCTACATTCGTACACTTGGCTAATACATGTAAGCTTAGAGTTTCGTAACTACTCAGTCATACATTTCATTTAGAAGTTTAGTAATAGGTATGATTCCAGCGAAAATACACCCCTTATTACCCATAGAAAGGTTTTTTATTTTTCAACATATAGATCGCTGCCATGAAGATAAAGTGAAACTTCCATCAGTGACGATTTCCTCACTGATGGTTAGTTGAACCAATCGGGCTTTTACGGGCAGTTTTCTTCCCCGTACTGCCCCAGTTTGTACTGCCCACGAATAGCGGGGTAAAAATGGATCTACACCTCGCTACCTTTCTTTGTTTTAAAACATTGCGCGTGGCAGGAATAGGCCCTGACCGCTCCTATACATGGACAGATGCTCTCGCCCACCTAAAAAGAAAAAGGGTTTCTGTCCTTTTTTTCATAGAGGGGCTGAGTAGTTACGGAGTTTCCATGTATTAGCCTTTATTCATGCATTTGGTTTCATTAGAATATCCTTTCTGAAACAGTCTAGATCAGTGGCTATAATTCGCTTTTAAATAATCGATCCAAAGACTGTGTAATTCTGATTTGCTGACGCCAAATATTCGGTTATATTCCTCTGGGTGCCGAATGAAGTCGTTTAATTTCTCATTTCCATATTTAATTACCAAAAATTCCACAATCGTATAAGAATATGGATACCCGTTCCTATACACGAATGCTGGCCCATTTATCTCGTCAAAGCTAGGTATTTTACCAGCAGAAACCAAGGTTGGGAGCACTTTTTTGGCATTAAGATCCGTATTCCCCAAATAATTAGCAACTCCTTCTTCCAGCCACGTAGGTCGTTTACTGTCAATATGAGACAGCACGATATGTGTAAATTCATGAATGCTTGCATTTAATATAGAAGGCCGATTTTTCGGTGATAAGATAAATAGTTCGTCATCGCTAAATACGCCTAATGACCAAAAATTAGAAAATAGCCCCAACGAATATACCAGATTGATTTGATTTGAAAAAACTGTTACTTTTGTCTTCGTCTTTGGCTCTGTTTTAAGTAAGGCAATGATACGCCCGTAATGCTGTTCTAAATTGTCAGCAAGCTTTACAACCTCTGAATAATCCGCTTTAGAGCTGTAAAAGATGAAGTGATCCGTTTCCTTCTGATTCTTATAAAAACTTGATTGTAAGGCAGTCAAGTTCAAATAAATAAATATAAAAGAGGTTATGATGATGATGGTTAGAGTCGCCAACTTACTTATTTCGTGTGGAAATACAGGACTTCCATATGTTTTTTTAACTAATCGATAAGATGCGAAAATGATAAATGGCATCCAAATTAAACCGAAAATTGTCAATGCTTTATAGGAATCCCCGAGCCAGTAAAATATGGAATAGGACATAGTAGTCAACAAACAAGTTACTGTCCCAACCCAGCTTGATCCTTGCGATTTCCAGACCCACAACGACAGCAAGCCAGGTATTATAAAATTGGCGACAATTAAATCAATTATCAACGTGACATCCTCCCAGAATGTTATAGATACTTCAGCAAATAACTTTGAGTTTTATAAAAAATGCGGCTTTGAAGTAAAAGATCTTTCTCCAAATGGTGCTTGTGCGTACTATGGATTTACAGAAGCAAGAAAACAAGGGCATAGATGAAATAAGAGGAATCAAAAGCGCATTGTATGTGACCTTTTGATTCCTCTCGTTTTCTACTTATCTCCTACTTACAATTCCTAAAATAAATTTAAATTCATTACGGTTCTTTTTCATTTTCTTAAAACCTTCTTTAGTATCTAAAATAAAACACGTCTTTCTTACCCAACATCTCATATACGCCGATTCAAAATGAATTGGCTTTAAGATACCTCGCTGCTCCGTCTCAGTACCATCATCATATTCTATTTCTGTTCTAACAAGCCACTTATTCCCGATCCCAAACTCAATATACTTCAATTGAAATTCCCCTTATCAAAATATTTATCTGTTTTATTAACATAATCATATTATGTTAACTTATTCTTCTTATATTGATTTTCTCATTTGGCCATACTACTTGTTCTATGAAAAGTATCTTGAATCCTTCTTTTATTGCTCATTATCAATTCGTTGTCACAAAGCTCATTTTATGACAAGATATAAGTGACAGAATATAAAGAATAATGTATGTATTAAAGTTAACTTCAAATATTTTAAGGAGATAAACATTATGCAGCGCTCTTTCACTAAAGACATACTTAAAGAACTTGAAAACAAAAAGATTATTGAATCTAACGGCCACTACAAAAGCCTAAATGGCGGGAGTAGCAGTACAGTTGGTGTTGTTACATATGATGATACTCCTTCATATGTAGTGAAAATAAACAAACCTAATGTCCTACAAGCTGAATCACTATTTCTAAATCGCTATCGAGATCAGCATTTGTTTCCACGACTCATGTATACGGATGCTAGTTATCGCTACATAGTCTATGCATATATGAGCGGCACAATAAACAACCGAAAAAGTGATAAACGTTCTATACTGACTTTTCTTACATCTCAAATCATAAACTCTTATCATCAAATATGTGATGACAACAAATGGGGATGGATAGATGAATCGGAATCATCATGGGGATTATTTCTACATACTCGCATTTCCGAAGCTTATGAAACCATGCAATCTCATTTAAATAATGACGATCATCAACTTATTCGAAACATCGTAACGAATCGGCTGAACAGAAATAATAAAGATACACCTTACCTGATACATGGGGATTTCGGTTTTCATAATTTCCTTTTTGACGATAAACAATTAGTTGGTGTTATCGATCCTACTCCCGTTATAGGGCCTCCTATCTATGACCTTGTATACGCATTTTGTTCAACGCCAAGCGATTTAGAATTGGGTGTTATTGAGTCAGCAGTTTCTCTTCTAAACAATTGGCAGCCTCAAAATGAAATAGCTTTGTATGAAGAAATATTATTAGGTTTATATTGTCGCATCGCTGCTTCCATTCGACATCATCCAGAAGATTTACCACAATACATTGCAGCGTGGAATAAATGGAAAGCTGCTACTACCTTGGAATAAAATCAAATGATAATTCAACATAGATTTACAGTAAATAGAAAGAATCCATTTGAAAAAAGGTTCAAAATGGATTCTTTTGAATCACCATATTCTACTCGTCTTCTAAGTCTTGCACTTGCTTCACTCTTAATTTATATATATAAACAACCGGTATAATACCACAAATAAATACAATGGTTCCTATTAATAGACCATCTCCCCAGCCAAAGTTGGGTGTAATTGAAGTAAGATACGTAAAAGCTGCCGCAACAACAGTTAGTACGACCATACTAACAATAAATGATTTTTTAGGATCTTTTATTTCCTTTTCATGTTCTACACTAACACTCATCGATAAATAACCAGCTACAATAGCAGTTAACATAAA
The DNA here is from genome assembly GCF_023715645.1 of Bacillus cytotoxicus. Taxonomy (GTDB): domain Bacteria; phylum Bacillota; class Bacilli; order Bacillales; family Bacillaceae_G; genus Bacillus_A; species Bacillus_A cytotoxicus_A. The sequence continues at coordinate 55,510 of NZ_JAMBOP010000025.1, forward strand.
TACCATCCAAAGGGGATTCTTAGTTACTCTTTCCATTCCTCCTTGAATGAAATCGTAGCCAAGAATACATAAAATCCCTGTAGTTTGGACGATATAAGCAATTTTAATGTGCTGTAAACTTCTTAAAATAAGTCTTTCATCTGTAATTTTTTTCATTCAAAATCCCCCTGATCCACCCAAAATATTTCATCTAATTTTGCATTTACGGCATAGCAAATTTGTAAACATAGCTTTAATGACGGATTATATTTCCCTTTTTCAATAAGACTAACGGTTTGTCTTGTAATACCAACTGCATCAGCAAGCTGTTGTTGTGTTAAGTCTGCTTTTACACGAGCAATCTTTACGTGATTTTTCATAATAACACCCTCCACTTAGAATGTAATATATATATTCCTTTATGTAAAGTATAAATTACATATAAAAAGATAGTTCCTCCGTATCTCCAGATAAGAGAAACTATCTTTTTGATTGGAAAATTGAATTCATAAAGCTTTTCCCGAAAAAATATTTATCGATATGCTCTTATTTATTCAAGTCCTCGTTATTATACATCTAATAAAGAAACCATTCGCTCAATCCCAACTGCTTGAATTAATAGCGGCAATCGCGGACCAGCTGAACTATTCAAAACAAGCTTATATACCATACTAAATAATAACTTTTGATTGGCTCTCATAATTTTTTTATCTTCGTCATGACATATTGCATATATTTTCTCCATTAATTGATCTGCCTGCCAGCTTTTACGAATGACGTCACAAAATTCTTTTAACCACTTTTTCTGAATCTCATCTAATGTTTCATAGTATTCGATATTTTTCTTATCATTTATACGAATCATTTTTTGTGGATTCCAATTTTTAATCCAATATTCTACCCGATCGCTTATTGTCTTGATGTCTGTTATGGTATATTCCTCACCTGTTTTACTAAGCACACTTTGTAATGCCTGTACATGGAAGTTTACTAATGGAAGTAAACCTGCTACTTGGTTAAATTTCGGTAACATTTCATTTTTATCGATAACTTTTGATAATTGAAGTGAAGAACATATATCTTTATCTTGTAACGTTTTATTTCGGTAACCCTCTTGAAACCTTTCATATTCAGAATAATTTTTAATCACATCATCATCTAGTCCAATGTTAAAAGATGCATTTGGTTTATACTTAGAAAACATAAATAGGATGATTTCTGGTGAATATATGTTTAGTAGTTCACTTGGCGTTATTATATTTCCAGCGGAGCTAGACATTTTTTTATGATCGCCTTTTATTCCTATAAATTCATAAGCTATATAGCTAGGTGCTTCATAGTTGAAAATCCTCCGAGCAATTTCTTTTGACACGTTATAACTTCCTGTTTCTGAAGAGTGGTCTCTTCCGCCAGGCTCAAATATTACATCTTTGACCATCCATCTCATTGGCCAATCTATTTTCCAATTTAATTTCATATTTCTTGCACTCATCACTGATAATTTGGAATGATTTCCACATCTACAAATATATTCAATCGTTTCATTTGCTTCATCAAACATTTTTATTTCTGTATGATCTTTTCCGCATTTCTCACAATATAGTGCAATTGGATAAAAAGTATTTTTCTCTTCCTCTGATACATCACTCGTTTTATACTTCATGACTATGTCATATATTTCTTTTCTTTGTTGTAATGCATGAAGAATATGCTTGTTATATTTACCGGTTCTATATTCCTTACTTTGGTATAGAAACTCTACTTCAATCCCAAAGGCCATGAGCGACTTTTCAAATTCTTTCTCAAAGTGCTCTGCATACGACGCATGACACCCAAATGGATCTGGAATATCTGAATACGGAAAACCAATATATTTTTCAAAAGACGGATCAACGTTTTTTGGAACTTTTCTAAAACGATCATAATCGTCCCATGAAAAAATAAAACGTGTTTTCTTTCCTAAGTCTTGCAGCGCCTTTACTACAAAATGTGTTGTTACAATCTCTCGAAAGTTTCCGATATGAACTGATCCCGAAGGACTAATTCCCGATGCACACACAAAAGTTTCTTTATTTGGATTCGCATTAATTAATTCATTTGCTATTTTATATGCCCAGTGCATAACTATCACCTCTTCATAAAGTCATTTCATGTCATTTTTACTTTTTTTCCAAATAAAAAACTCTCACCCCCAAGATTAAAAATCTTGAGGACGAGAGTTATGTTCATCGTGGTACCACCTCAGTTTATTGATATGTCACCATATCAACCTCTTCGGGTACGGCAAACTGCGTATACCCTATCTCTATAACGGGAGATCCCGTCGCATTATCCCTAATCAACTTAGTTCCATGCGAAGCTCCAAGTCTTTTTTCATTAAGAACGCTATCTCTCCTTCTCAGCTACCGGAGTTCTCTGTCACATAACATTTCTTAATTACTCTTCTCTTCATTGCTCTGCTGTTAATATTTTCATTTTTATTGTAATGATAATAATCAAAAAAATCATTATTGTCAATTATTTTTACCTGTTTCTCCATAAAGTGAAACTTTAATCAGTGGGGGTTTTCTTCATCCCCACTGATTATTAGTTGAACCAATCGGGCTTTTAAGGACAGTTTATCTCCCACCTAACTTCTTTGCTTTCGCTGAATTTTGAGGTGGGAGTATTACTGTCCGTTAATGCGGGATAAAATAAAAAAATGCGTTCCAAATCTTGACAAAACAGAAATTATTCAATAAGCTTACATTAATACTAAACGTTTAGTATTAAATGTTTTCTATTTTAACGGAGGGATACTGATGACAAGATTAATGGTACTTGGTTTATTAATGCAGTACGGTCCTATGTCTGGCTATGAATTACAGCAAGCCATGCAATCTGCACAAACGGATACGTGGGCAGGTGTTTTCCCTGCTTCTATTTACCACGCTTTAAAAAAAATGGACAAAGAAGGGTTAGTGGAACTAGATACTGTTGAAAAAACAGGAAATCGTTCTAAGGCAATATATAGCATCACAACTGCTGGAAAGGATGAATTTCACAAGCTAATGATTGAATCTTTTCAGCAATCGTCGGTAACTTTCCCAACTCACCTATACACAGCACTAACTTTTTTTACAGCTGATGCGGTTTCTGCCCCAAAAATTACAGTTGCTTTGCAGGAGCAAAAAAAAGACATTATAGACATGTACGAAAATATGAAAGCAGGGCAATCGCTTAAAGAAAAAATGATTGACGTTCCTGAGCATGTAACTCTTATATTTGAAAATATTTATGAACAATGTGAGATGCAGCTTCGTTTTATCGAACAGCTAGAAAAGAAGTTATCTATGTTAGAAGAAAAAAATAAAGAGGAGGAAAAATAGATGGAATCTCAAGTGAAAATGTCTCGAATACAAAAAGCTGCTTTATGGGTTGTAGCAGTAGCTGTCTTTACTGACATGCTTATTTACGGAATGATCGTGCCGATCATTCCAAGTTACGCAAAAACACTTGGGGCCACACAAGCTGAGATTGGCTTTTTATTCGGCAGCTATGCCATTACATTACTTCTTACAACTCCAATTTTAGGAGTGCTCTCTGATAAAGTTGGAAGAAAACTCCCTATGATTCTAGGGTTATTCGGGCTAGCAGCTGCAACGATATTATTTGGATTTGCGAACAGTTTTTGGTTATTAGTTGTAGCACGAATGCTACAAGGTATATCAGCAGCCGCAACATGGACAGCTGGGTTAGCCCTTCTTGCAGATGTATTCCCTCTACAAGAACGCGGAAAAGCAATGGGAATCGCTCTATCTGGCCAAGCAATTGGGATGCTTTTAGGTCCAACTATCGGTGGCTTTCTTTACCAATATGGCGGCTATCACTTACCATTTATATTCGCAGCAGCAATCGCGCTTATTGATGGTATATTACGAATCACATTACTTCATGATGAACCGAAACAGGATACTGACCAACGCATTTCTTATCGTTCCATCTTTAAGATGCGCTCATTATATATAATTATCGGAATTATTATAATTGGAGCTGCCTTGCCTAGTGCTTTAGAGCCGACTCTTCCTATATATTTACATAATATTTTACATGCAAGTTCAGGGACAATCGGGCTTTTATTTGCTGTTCCTACTCTCGCCTATGGATTTACTGCTCCAGTAATCGGGACACTGTCAAATAAGCTTGGCAGAAATCAAACAATGATTATTGGGCTTATAATTGCTTCTCTTTGCCTTCCATTCTTAACACTCATTCCTAATATGATCGCTGAAATATTTGTCCTTGCTGTGCTAGGAATTAGCTTCAGTTTCTTACTAGCACCCGCCCTGCCCGAACTGACATATCTCGCAGACAAAAATGGAATTCGTGCATACGGTACACTCTTTGCTATCTATAATACAGCATACTCAATTGGCATGTTCTGCGGTCCGACGTTAAGTGGCAGCCTTTCCGAATTATTCGGATTAACAAATACACTGTACACCTTTAGTCTTATTCTCCTATGCTATCTTGGGCTGTTTTCTTGGAAAATTAAAAAACAGGGATGACTACCTTATAACGTATTTTAAAAAGAGAAGATAACATGCCTCTAATAACAGTATTTCATGTAATTTGTCACTTCATATAAAGTTACATGAAATACTTACTGGGCATTTTATACGGTACATATTAGTGATGTACAATATACCGTGCCTTTGAATTTTTTTATTATACTAACGCACTTGTTACTTTATTAAGACTTCATAGCTTTTTCCAATATTTCAGTTACAAAATTAGTTTTACCTAAACTGTAATTCGTTCGATCTATTGCGTTTTTTGCCAAGTCTTTTTTTACCCGCCCATATTCAATACTAGCCTCTGGATGGCTACGAAGATAATCACGAAATGCTAAATGTCTGGCTAATTCTTTACTTTCTTTGTTACATACATATAAATGATGGTCCATCCAAATTGTACTTTTCCCATCCCATGGAACAAGTGTATCCTTTCTTCCAAAGGCTTCTCGACCTTCAAAACTCCAATTTTCTTGATGGAAATAGCCTATCTTTTCAAGACCGTTTATTACGTTAGGTAGAATACTATAATCTTCTATCACTACATCTATATCTAAAATTGGTTTAGCTCCAAGTCCTTTGACAGAGGTACTTCCAACATGTTCAATAGCCAGAATGAATTGACCCATTGCAGTCTCAATAACGGCTCGTAATTTACGGAATTCACTTTCCCATTTAGGATTATAATTCTCAATCTCGATTATTTCTCCCACATTATCACCCTTTAAAAGCAAAATTATAAATTAAGCATATTAAACTTAAGGTTAAAAGTATAGTTTAGAGTTTTAAATCCTTCATCACTAAGTTATACATATCCTTTCTTGAGAAGTAAATCATGATTGCTTCGAGACTCGGCGTGGTTGCTTTAATATCGGAGAAGGGATCGAAGTCTTTGGAGTGAATCAATCCCGTAAAGCCAAAGGAATTTATTTTGTAGGAAATTAACTTTTCTTTCACCTGATTTAGCTGATTTTCGTCACCATTTAGCAGGCGGACAATAAAATCATCTTTCATAAAGAAAAAATCCATTTTGACAAATGATTAATCAAAATGGATTCTTATCTAACAGATTTAATTTTTCATTATAAAAAAGCATGCTTTGAAAACTCTCGCTTAGGCTTTAAAAGTCTCACCACCTGGATGAACAGCCTGAAATTAGCTTATTGGCTAAAAGAACGAGTTATCCAAATGGCAAAATGCACAACATTTTCGTTATAACGGCATTAAGAGTACTTAACTCGATAGGCATGAGACAGTTCCTCAACTAAAGTTTTTTAACCCTAATTGGACTTACCATTAAGAGCGCGAGGATTAATGTAATCCATGCATTGCTATATGAAAAAAACGCCATGCCAGCCAATGGTAATCCAGCAGCTGGAATAGGTAATCCCTTAAAATATCCAATGGTTGGTTTCACACTAAATTTAGCTAATCTTAAAGCACCCATCGTTGGGAAAAGAACAAATGCCAAAGAAGTTAAAATAGATGGTGCCGCTATCGAATGAAATAGAAGTGCAGGAGCAACTCCAAAACTAACAATATCAGCTAAAGAATCCAATTCTACGCCAAACTCACTATTCACTTTTAATTTCCTTGCAATTCTTCCATCTAAGAGATCTAAAACACCCGAAAAGAAAACAAAAATGGAGGCCGTTTCCAAAAAGCCGCTCATATTTAAGGTAATTGAAAAAACACCGCACAATAAATTTCCAATCGTAAATAAATTAGGTACAGATTTTACTATCCAATTATACAAAGTTGTCCCTCCTAAATTGATCAAACTTCCTATTTATGTAGCATTTTCTATATATTCTTCCGTTATTCTGAAAAATACATGACCAGAGTGTCCACTAAATAGATTTGACAAAAAAAAGCCGATTTTCTGCACGTGAAAGAAAATCGGCTTTTCATTATTCTAATTGTTGTATTCCCCTTATAAGGGCTATTACTAGCATCGGTAATGGTCAGTTTTTAGTAAACAGCCAACGACTTTAATCTCATTTTTGTATTGACCCATAAAGTTTTTCAAAATATAACTCATAAACAGTAAGTGACGATTCCGTACAAACTAAAGGCTGCCATCTTATGTTTTATTTTTGTTTATAAACATCCGCCGCCAACTCTTCTAGTAAAAGCCTATCTATTACTTCAAAATAACTCCCCTTCTTTTCTAACACTCTTTTATCACAAAGAATATTTAATGTTCGCAGTAAATGTCGGTAACTTGCTCCTAACAACTCCGATATTTCTGTTAAATTCCCTTGAAATACCATTGTTTTCTTTTCATTTTCAACACTTTCACCTGTCGCCAGAATATAACTCGCTAATCGATTCTCAAGTGGATAAAGTAAATTAATGGAGCTATTTTGCGTAAGCCTTGTGAGTTTATGTGCTAACGAATCACAAATAAAGCTTAAAAAGGTTGCATCATGAAGTAAACGCGTTCTAATTTTTTCTAATGGAATGCCAACGCAATAAGAGTCCTCTATCACTTGGACATTCGAAAACGTTTTTTGGGAACGAACTAATTCTACATCCCCCATCACTTCAAACCCATTATAAAAAGTTAGTAATAACGATTTTCCGTTACTTAAAGTCGTATATACCTTTGCCTTTCCATCTACAAAAAAATAAAGATAATGAAGCGTTTCATTTTCCCTACATATATATTCATTCTTTTTAAATAACAACAACTCCATCACAGGCTTTATATCATGACTAAAAAAATCTTCAATATTATTCTTTTGAATATACTCATCTAACTTCTTCGAATCATATATTTTTTTCATAAATTCTCCAAATCCCCTCTTTACTATGACATATGTCATAATACACGATAATTCAAACATGGTAAATTAACCTTAAAAATACAAGGGGGAAATGCAATGTATAAATTATTATCCGCATTTATCGGTGCTCTCATCGCACTGATGATTCCACTAAATGGCATATTAGCAGAAGTTATCGGAAATTATAACGCTAGTGTTCTCATTCATATCGTTGGATTAATTGCGGTTATTATCATTTTATTAGTGGGGAGATTGAAAATTAAGATCCAAAAAGGAATTCCGCTTTACTTATATAGCGCAGGAGCTATCGGGGTGTTCACCGTACTCTTTACCAATGTTAGCTTTTCAACGCTAGGCGTATCCTTAACAATCGCTTTAGGCTTACTCGGCCAGTCAATTACTTCTATTGTCATCGATCATTTCGGATTATTAGGAATGAAAGCTGTGAAGTTTGAAAAAAAGAAAATGGTTGGCTTATTACTGATCGCTTCTGGAATTATTGTTATGAATATTTTTTAATGGAGGAGAAAAGATGTTATATATATGTATTGCCATTTTAGCTGGCTGTTCCATTGTAATCGCAAGGGTGATAAATGCAAACTTAGCAACACAAATCGGAATTTTCCAAGGTACTTTTTTCAACTATATTACTGGCCTCTCTTTTTCGTTGCTATTTTTAATTTTTAGTAATGAATCTTTTAACATGTCCTACACCACATTGCAGTCCATACCGTTTCTTGCCTATTTAGGAGGATTAGTCGGTGTTGTAGTAATTGGATTATCAAACTATATTATTCCTAAAATATCTTCCTTCTATTTGACATTACTCATTTTTATCGGTCAATTAGGTATGGGCATTATCCTTGATTTTTTCAAATCATATGAAATATCGATTGGTAAGATAGTTGGTGGTTTGTTAGTATTAATGGGACTGACATATAATTTAATCATTGATCGGACGGATGTACCTGTTCAGGATAAGAAACAAGCTTATTGAGGCTTGTTTCTTCTTAGTTTATTTGCATGATACTTTCTAAATCTGAACTGGATAACACTAACTGACCGTTATCCAAATTCTCTGTCTTCAATCGTTCTAAATTTGAATAATAACAGTGACGTCCTTTAGTAATTCCAATTCTCCTCTCCTTGCAAACAGTTTAGTTTTTCCAAATGACTTGAACAATGATTTTTAAAGGAAGATTAAACCAGTATAAAAACTAACATCTTTTTTGCATATGCTACAATTCTATTTAGAGATTCTAGTCAAATGCATTTATTTTCAATACTGCCTTAGAAAGAAAAAACATACTGTTAATTACAAGGAGGATTAATGTGAAACTTAGAGAGAAAATGCCTATTCGTGAGAGAGAGCAGTTTGTACAAATTAGTGGTGTCAAATTATTTACAAAGTTGTATGGGGAGAAAACAGACAAACCCACTATTGTAATGGATGCTGGATATGGAGACTATTCTAAAGCGTGGAATGCAATAATTACTGAAGTTTCCCTGCTAACGGAAGTTCTTATTTACGATAGAGCCGGATTAGGAAACAGCGAGAAAAGTCCTAATCCTAGAACGAGCCAACAGATGGTAGAAGAATTAAATCAACTTCTAATAAAAATGAAGATACACCCCCCATACATATTAGTAGGTCATTCTTTTGGTGGAGTAAACATGAGGATATATGCTACAAAGTATCCTCATAACGTCGCTGCATTACTTTTGGTTGATTCTACACCAGAAGATTATAAAGAAAGATTTCTTCCAACAATGTCAAAAAAATTTCAACAAGCATATAACAACCAATTTATTCATGAAAGTACATACGATGAATTCACTGCAAGTTTAAAGCAACTAAAACAAACAAAACAACAATTAAATGTTCCCTTAATCGTTTTATCAGCAGGGAAAAAAGATCATTATTCTAAAAAATCTCAAGAATTATGGAATGAAATGCAAAAAGAGATTCTTGAGATATCTACAAAAAGTGAGCTTATAATTGCAGAAGATAGTGCCCACTATATACAAAATGATGAACCGTTTGTAGTAATTGATGCAATGCAACGATTACTTAATAGCCTCTAAATTGAATTAATTATGTTTTTTATTAATCTCTCAAGTTCTTTAGTTTAGTAAAAGGAGAACACATAGTATACATGACTAATATGCGCTCTCCTTTCTTCTTTCTAACAAGGAAAAACACCTGTTATTAATTCCTTTCAACTCTCTCAGGCAATATTTAATCATTATTGCTTTATAATAACTCTGTGCAATTAACAAGAAATTATTTTATAAAACATCTCTTTACTCATATAACCCTTTTTTAATATTACCCCCCACAATAACAAAGTATTTTCTATGATATACACTCGAATTATTTTACTTGAATTCGTTATTCATTACATGATGTAATCAAATTTTCTTTTATTAAGAAATGAATAATTGGCAGTACTAAGAAACTAGCAATTGCACACATTATGCCAATAGCAAAAAATGTTTGTCCGCTTACCAATAACCAGGAAGCACCTGCAGAGGCAAACATCATTCCGATATACATCGCTGAGCTATTCAGAGCCATTACAGTCCCCCTTATTTTTGGACTTAACTCTGAAATTAATGCTGTTAATGAAGATTGTCCAAATCCAATTGATGTACTCCATAATACATGTACAATCACTGCAAATATTATATGTTCAGTTAACAAAGTGAAACTAACAACTCCAATTGCAGCGATAATAGTAGCAATTGAGACAATTGCTTTTTTACCAATTTTATCTGCTAATTTACCTCCTATGATGTTGCCAATAATACTACCGGCTCCTGCTAAAAAAATTACCATTCCTGTTTTTTCAACACTAAAGTCAAAATTCTCTTTGTAATAAACTCCAATATAAGAAAACACGCCTTGCAAACTAACAGTCCATAAGAAAGTAGATAATAATGCAAAGAACACAGATGTATTTGTAAAGGCTGTCTTTATTGCAGAAACCATTGCCGCCGGTGCAGAAACTGTAATTTGATTTGTTGGTGGTATTTTAGGCAATGTCCCTATTACCACAAATGCTACAATCATCCCTAAAATCCCTATACCATAAAAAGTCCATTGCCAATTACCGATGGAAGTTAAGAAAGCTCCAATTGGTACACCTAACACAGTAGAACCAACCATAGCTCCCATGATCATTCCCATTGCACTCCCCCGCATTTTATATGGTACTTTATCACCTATTAGCGCAAAAACACTTGGCATCACTATAGCCCCTGCTAAGCCTGTTAATGCACGAAAAACCAAAATTGTATTAAAATTTTGCGATAGTCCTGTGCAGAAAGTTCCTATTGAAAATATAAACATCCCTGTCACAATCATTTGTTTACGCCCAAATTTATCAGAAATCGGACCAAAAAGTGGAGCAGTTAATCCATAGAATAACGCATAAGAAGTAATTAACCACCCTCCCCTTTCCATTGGTGTTTCAGTAGCTTTAGCAATATCAGGAATTAAAGGTGATACTACTAAAGAGTCCATCCCAATAAAAAACGCTACAATTGCTAGTAGAATTAATATAGATTTCATTCCTTTATCACTCAATTAAATCTCCCCCTCAGTTTCAGAATTCATTTCATATATGAAATAATTATCCAGAAATATACTTCATATATGAAATATTTATATAAAAAAATGCAACTATTAGTTACACTTTTGCGTTTCTTCCCCAACATTTAACAAATGATTCTTATAGTCTTTAAGAATTTCTGATAAAGTAATAAATTTTTCTTCATCAAAATATGAAAAATTTTCTTTTAGAAATGCTTTGTATTGAACATTTACCTTTTCCTTCGTTTCTTTACCCTTTTCGGTTAAATATACAAATGTTTCTCGTTGATCAGCTGGGTTTTTCGTAGTTGTTACAAAGCCATCTCTTTTCATCCGTTGAATCATAGTTGTTACATTACTAGGAGCACAACCAATTTTTTGTTTTAATTCGGACATTGAAGTCTTTTCTGAATCTGATAACACTTGTATAACTCCAAATTGAACTACACTAATATCGAATTGTTTCAATTGAATCTCGAGATTATTTTGTAATTGATGATATACATCTCTAATTAAAGCATATAATTCTCTTGCTGCTATTTGCATAGAAAACACCCTTTCTGTAGAGAACAAATTCTACACTAAACAAATCAAATATAAATAATTATATTCCCAAACATTTACCTAGAGTTTTATAACTATTTCTATGTATCTTCTTTATTTCTCTAAAAAGCAACATATAATTCATATATGAATTATATGTTACCAATACATAACTGTCAAAGATTCATAATATCGTAATGATTTAATGTATCCTTTTACAAACTTAGCTATCTTTAAACTAACCTTATTAAAAAACATAGTTCTAGTAAAAATAAGAAACAGTAGCTTAAGATCTCTTATTTTATAGAAAAAAGCCTTTAATTAAATTGTACATTGACCAAAAGCCAAACATTAATAGAATAAATCCAGAAATACGATTCACAATATTTAAAGGGAAACTTTTCATTCGATTCATCAATAGTCCTGTTACACCACTAAGAATGAGCCACCACAATGCAGAGCCCAAAAATACTCCCAATACTACGACTAAGCTAGCTATCAAATCATCATTCGAATTAGAAATCCCAAGTCCGGAAAAAATGGCTAAGAAAGACAATATCGTTACTGGATTTGTAATAGTTAAAAGAAAAGTTGAAGCATATGCTCCAAAAACATTATTACCATTAGCTTTAGCTGCTATTTTTGATGGTTTTGAAACGAAAATTTTTAATCCTAGATATAACAAAAATACACTGCCAATTAAATGAATCCATTCTTGTTGTTCAACTAAAAAACTTGTTATAAATGTTAAACCGAGTCCAGCAATCATCCCGTACAGCCCATCAGCTGTTGCTGCACCTAAACCTGACATAAAACCAATAAATTTCCCGTACTCCAATGTGCGTCGTATACATAAAACTCCAATAGGACCAACAGGAGCAGCGATACTAAGCCCAATGATTAATCCTTTGACAAGCATTTCAATGCCCAACTGGGTCTCCCTCCGGATATTAATACTATCCTTTTATGTATCTTTTGATATTAAACATAGCTAACCGTACATCACAAATGGTGTTAAAGCGATGTGTGAATCCCCCTACTAAACAACAGAAAGTAATGAAAGAGACTGTTGATAACAGTCTCTTTCATTACGATTTTACTTCACTCATTAAAGCATGTGTATTACCTTCTGTATCTTTAAAAAATGCCATCCATGTTTCTATTTGTCCCATTTTCGCTACAATATGTGATTCATCGATGAAAATAACTTCCTTACTTAATAGGTCTATATACGCCTCTTTAATGTTTTCAACTTGAAAATAAATGACTGAACTAGATTGAGCAAATTCCTCCTTTTCTGGGAGACTTAAAAAGAGACGCAATCCGTTACATTCAAAGAATGCCATACTGTCAGTTTTAAATAGCAGTAATAACCCTAGTTTTTCGTTATAAAAATGAATTGCCTTTTCTAAATCTTTAACTGATATTCCAATTTGTCCGACTTTCCGAATCATAGTAGTTTCCAATGCGAATTCCCCTTTCAAATATCATTTCATTCTAAGAATATACGATTCAATTTAGTATTTCTTATCCAAAATCACCTTTTTTCGAAATGCAATAGGAGAAATCCCAACATGTTGTTTAAACATTTTGCTAAAAGATACAGGGTTTTGTAATCCCAGTTCAAATGTTATATCAGTCATATTGAAATCTAGTTGTGTTAAAAGTTTTTTCGCTTTTCGAATTCTAAACTCTGATATATGCTGATGAGGTGTCTTACCATATATTTGTGAATATGTTCTTAACAAATGGTTTGGCGATAAACAAGAAACTTGGGCAATTTCATTCAATTTAATTGGTCTATCGTAAAAGGCCCTTATATATTCATGTGCGATACTAATCCTTCTATACAATTCTTCTCTTGTAGAATTACGTATCGCTCTTAATGATTCGACTTCTTTCCATGCGTCAAAATGTTCAAATAGAATGATTTGCATTAACTTATGAAACTGTTCTTCATAACCAATTGGGTCATTCTCAAGAAGAAATAAATCTTCTTTAAATTTTGATATTTGAGACAATAAAAATTTACTTGTATCATAAGTTTTTTCAAAAAATCCGATATCGCTTTTATCCTTAAAAGGATCACTAAGAAGTTTATTATTTGTTTCTCTTAATGAATTTAAAATCTCCTCTGCGAACCCTTGTCTAAAAAAGATACAAAAAGATTCTACTTCCTTATTTTCATCAATTGAAATGGTATATGATCCTTCATTAAGAAGTAAATATCTACTTTCCTCGACAGCAAAAAAACCTTTACTAGTCTTGTAATGTGCTTTTCCGTTAGAAAATGTTTTGATAGATAATTGACCGTTCCCTTCCCAATGAAACCGCTTACTTTTTGCGTGTAAAACAAAATTAGTAGAATCCATATCATATCTCCGTAATCATGCGATTGTAATTTTCAGATGATTCAATTATACATAATAATGGAAATTTAGCAAAAAAACTTTTACTTTCCTCACCATTCCTCTACAGACTAATTATTGTATAATAAACATGAAAAAGGAGTGATCCTTATTTTATCGAACTTTATTTCAAAGCTACAGTTGATAATAAAACCGTTAATTTTACTGTCTAAAATACATTAGCCTACAGTCATAGATAAGATTTTGGTACCCTCTTTTACCGTATGCTTTTAGCGTAAACCATGTTGATCATTACATAATAATCAAACCATTCGGACGAAAACGACTCATCATAATTTCATCAACAAATTTACCGTTCGCCTTCAAACTCCCTTTTTTTATTCCTTCTTCTTGAAATCCAAACTTTTCATATAACGCTTTCGCACCAGGATTTGTTTCAAGAACACCAAGTTCCACCCTTTCAAGCATTAACCAATTGTCTGTAAGATCGAGAATTTTTGTGAGTAATGCTTTCCCAATTCCTTTATTATGATATTCACAATCTACACCCATAAATAGGTCTCCCGAATGCGATCTTCGGCCTTGCCCTTGTGTTAAACCTACAAATCCTACAACATTACCATCAAGCTCCGTGATAAATTCGAATTGATTAGGTCCTAAATTACGAATTCTATTTTCCATAGCATCTATTCTCATACTTGGCAGGAAAACCATATATGGTAAAACATCATCTTGTATACAAATCCGATGAATTGCGCTAGCATCTTGCATTTGAACGGGACGAATAGTTACTTCCATTTCAACATCTCCTTCAACTAAAAAATATATTTATTTTGGAATATTCGACAAATTACATAAGAATTCCTAGCTAGGGCTACCATATTATAATTCATTACTTTCATTTTTTATCATCCATAAAAGGTTTTTATCATAAATTGAAGTATAAAAATATATATCCTATTGAAGGAGGAACATGATTGAATAATTTCTTAAAATCTTTAATAGAAACACTACAAATTTTAGGATTCTATATAATTGGAGTTATAGTTACCGTTTATATTCTAGAGCCCATTTACAAACTTGCTAATGTACAATTTCAAGGAAATGTCTGGGTAATTTGTGTAGCAACTGCTTTTATTTTATATTGCATTTATAGAGCTATTTTAAAATTCGCATATGGAAAAAGAATTCCATCCCCTTTTTTTACTTGTATGTTATTACTAGTATCTTTAATTATTATTATCTTTCCCTTTTTCAAAGGAATAACTCCCTATTAACAAGAACCTCTATATGTCTAGTATAATTTTTCAATAAGTAGCTTATGTAAAATACAATAAACCAGCACTCACTCTCTCCTTTTGCTTTATGTTATTTTTTTAACTAATTATATTCTTTTCAAAAGTTGGTGATCTAAAATGAGTAAATTGTTATTAACCTCTAACGGCTTCTTCACAGAACAAATCAAAAAGCAGTTTTTGCAATTAATTGATAAAGAACTTAGTGATCTAAAAGTTTCAATCATAACTACCAGTTGAGTAGTTACTGTATTTCTAAATTTGAAATATGATAAATCCAACTAAGGTAGCAAATTCAAATTTTAAGTTGAACAACGGGCTTGTTAAACACCCCGTTTTTTTAGCTCTTTTTTCTTTTCGGTAAGTCTGGAGCCTTCTTCATTGTGTCAACAACATGCATGATCGCGAAATATGGATGTTTTAAGATCATTTTCGGTCCGCTCTTCTTCATAACATCCTTAACGAAATTTTTCATATCTGGTTTATAACAATGAATTTTGCAATTTTGACATGCTGGCTTCTTCTCTTGAAATGGACATTTTGATAAACGAAAATAAGCATACTCTTTTAACTTCTGACATTCTTCACATATAGTATCTTGTTCATGTTCGTTTTTACAATACATATCAATCATAATGCTAATTGTTGTCTCTTCACGTTCAATTCGATTCATGGCTAGTGCCTCCCGTTCCAAAGTCTCGCTGCTTTAATTGTAAGACTTTTTTAGAGGGTTTACATGAATTTTCATTGACAATTTTTCTAATATTTATCTCTTTCCTACGAATTATTAATGGAGAATGTCCCTACCAATCATAACCAACAGTAAAAGCGAACGCGTTAAGACTTAAATAAACATCTTTCTTTTTCTTACGCGCTTCGGATGCTTAAACCACTGGAACGACAAGTGTCCACTAGATTTTCCCACGCTATTGATTGATCTATTTTAGTCATAAAAAATCTCCTTTCCGTCTTGTAGGTAAGGAGATTTTTGCATGGAACTGATTCTGTTGGTATGTGGGGACAGTTTGACGCCTATTGTTATATCAAGTAATTCAGCCTTAGCGTACGGAATCCGATTTGTTGGTGCTACCCCATCGCTATCAAGCTAAGACTACATTAGGAATTTTTCAGGAGACTTTTTTTACTTTTTATAGGGGATCAGTGTAGATTATTTGAAAATTCGCATGCGAAATAAACCCTAACGAGTTTCAC
>NZ_JAMBOP010000026.1 GCF_023715645.1 Bacillus cytotoxicus
ATGAAGAAATCCAAAACATTGACGGTGGCGGATGGAGCGATTGGTATACTGGTATTCAAATCGCTTGGGAGATGACTAAAGACTACAGTAAAGGTCCTGGTCCTGCTATGGAAGGTTCTTATAAACACGGTATGCCTGGCGGCAAATGGTAATTTAACCTTTCTTTTATACAATCATTTCTGAATATTAATATAAAAAAATTATTGGAGGCTTTTATCATGGAACTTAACTCTACAAAATTCGAAACTCTTACTCATGAAGAAATCCAAAACATCGACGGTGGCGGATGGAGCGATTGGTATACTGGTATTCAAATCGCTTGGGAGATGACTAAAGACTACAGTAAAGGTCCTGGTCCTGCTATGGAAGGTTCTTATAAACATGGTATGCCTGGCGGCAAATGGTAATTTAACCTTTCTTTTATACAATCATTTCTGAATATTAATATAAAAAAATTATCGGAGGCTTTTATCATGGAACTTAACTCTACAAAATTCGAAACTCTTACTCATGAAGAAATCCAAAACATTGATGGTGGCGGATGGAACTTGTATCCTGGTCCAGCAAAAAGCGCTTGGGATTATATTAAAGACTACAGTAAAGGTCCTGGCCCTTCTATGGAAGGTTCTTATAAACACGGTATGCCTGGCGGCAAATGGTAAATAACATTTCTCTCCTATACGGTATACATATATAGTAAACCTAATTGTATTTTTTAGAAAATACGTTCCTAAAAACGATTTCTTAAAGCTAGCACATAAAAAAATAAAAGCTACCTGTTCTCTAAATTCTTCTGAGAACAGGTAACTCTTTTTTGAATTCACAGGTAACTATAGTGATAATGGCTACATTTAGTACAGTTAAATACTTACTTTTGATGATACAAAGAATATCAACTGGTCAATATTTGGTATACTGGTGTACTTCTCTACCATTTTTCACATATCTTTAACTAATCTCACAAGAATAGGATTCATATCTCGACAGGGCTCAAAAAAACACATCGAATATACTTAAAAACAGATATGTGTAATAAAAGTCAATTTATATTCACTAATTTTCTTTCTGTTCCTCTCCTATATTAATCTTAGGATTTTATACGTAACACTTACGACAAGGCATGTTTCTCCCTTCTTACTGTATAAGTACTGAAAGTTATCTTTCATATTTTAAGCAAGATTTCAATCTACTAACGAGGCTCTTTTTATCATTCTAATCGTTTCACATGTTCTTACTTTATTAATTTATACACAACTAAACATGGTACATGTTTCTGATGGAATTCAATAATGCAAACATATTCTAACTTAAATATTCAAGTGAAATATACTTCAAACAAGATTACAATCAATACCTTTTATACGTTCTTTTGGTCATAAATTTATTTACCTCCAATCATCACAATATAATTTATATAGTAATCTTAAATTCCCTAGCATCACTACAATATTCTATTGCTCGACACCTATTATTATTTCGATTTTGTTACAATAAAAAAATGCTTTCAAGGAGGGGATACAATGTCTTATACAGAATCTGACGTTTACAATGAGGACTTATTTTTTGAACAATATATGAAACGTAGACATCGAACCGATAATCCAAACGACACGATTGAAAAGCCTGCTCTTTTACAGTCATTTGGCCATATAAAAAATAAAAGTATTCTTGATCTTGGTTGTGGTGATGCACAATTTGGAGTAGAGCTACTACAGAAAGGCTGCCGATCTTATACTGGAATTGAAGGCTCGCACCGTATGTATGAAGAAGCCCAAATACAATTGCAAAATACAAATGGAATTGTCCACCTTCTAAACCTTAAAGACTATACATACCCATCTTCTACTTTTGATATCGTTACATCTAGACTTGTCCTTCACTGTATTGAACATATTGATGATACTTTCAGACAGATTTTTCAAACGTTAAAACCAGGCGGGACTTTTGCCTTTAGTGTTCAACACCCAGTTATCACCTCTGCATTCGAAAGCTTACAAACCACTGGAAAACGAACAAGCTGGCTTGTTGATGATTATTTTAAAACTGGCAAACGCGTCGAGCCATGGATTAATGAACAAGTGATTAAATACCACCGGACAATTGAACAATACTTCATATCCTTACAAAAAGCTGGTTTTACGATCACTAGTTTACGTGAAGCAGCACCAGAGCTTCAGCATTTTCAAAATGAAGAAGAATATACACGTAGACTGCGTATCCCTTTGTTTCTGTTATTTTCATGCACAAAATAAAAAGAACCTAAATTATATGTATATAAGTTAAAAAAACAACATAAAACCCTTTTCTTTTTTTTATTGAGGAGACCATTACATCTGGCCGCGGTCAAGACCCTTTCCTGCCACATGCAATGGTTTAAAATAAAGGGAGCAAGCCAGTAGCTGTCATGATGTATTCTACATAACAGCGACTTATTTATGTTGAACAATTAACAACCGCTTTTTAAAGTGAAAATAGTACTTTTCAACTCTCAATTTATCCCTATTAAAAACAGCTCTCGTAATATAGGATTTGTTTTTTATTTTGTATTCTTATTCAAGATATGTTATATTCTAAAAGTAATCAAAAGAATAATTAAGTATATCAGAAAAGTTTACCTAGTTAAAATTTTCTGATTATTGTATTATTTTGTATTCTTTTCGCACAAGAAATAATACACTTGAAAACGCTTATTTTAAGCTTTTTAGGGGAAAAATACAATGACGGAAGATGTTTTTATAGAATTTACAAAATTTTTTATTCTATTTCCATATAATACTATTGACTTCTAAATATTTTGTAAATTAAAATGATTACATAAATATCCGTTTAACAAGATTAGGAGGAATGAAAATGGATGCAGCTGTGAAGTTAGACAAAGCTGGAGAACAACAACAAAAAAAGAAACATCCTCCGGGATTATACTTGTTGTTCTTAACAGAAGCATGGGAAAGATTTAGCTACTACGGAATGCGTGGTCTTTTAGTTCTTTATTTAACAACTGCTGCTATTAATGGCGGTTTAGGATTTGATAAAGCAGACGCTGTACAACTTTTTGGTACATTTACAATGCTTGTATATTTCACACCAATTATTGGCGGATGGTTAACTGACCACTTTATCCCAAGACGTCTTGCCATTACTATTGGCGGTATTATTATGGCAATTGGTAACTTTGTTCTGTTCTCAATGAATACAACAACTGGACTTTATTTAGGATTAGGATTATTAATTATTGGTAATGGATTCTTCAAACCAAATATCTCTACTCTATTAGGTGAACTATACAGTGAAAATGATTCACGCCGTGACAGTGCTTTCACAATCTTCTATATGGGTATCAATTTAGGAGCTTTCTTTGCACCACTTGTTTGCGGTTTTCTAGCAGAAGATTTATTTAAAACAAGCGTTAATGGCGTTATGGTTACGGGTTATAAATATGGATTTTTGGCTGCTTGTATTGGCATGATTATCGGCCAGATTTTCTTTAACCTATTAGCTCCTCGTTACCTTGGTGATGCGGGAACAAAAGTTATAGGTAAAAAATCAAAAGACAAAAATGCAAAAGCTATTGAGAAAAAACCTTTAACAAAACAAGAGAAAAACCGTACTTGGGCAATCGTTATTTTAACTTGCTTCGTTGTCTTCTTCTGGGCAGGCTTTGAACAAGCAGGTAGTTCTTTTACTCTTTATACAGATAAGTTTGTTGATCGCACTATTTTTGGATGGGAAATCCCAACATCTTGGTTCCAATCTGTTAACCCAGGATTTATCGTTTTATTAGCACCGTTTGTATCTGCATTATGGGTTAAATTATCTAAAAGTAAACGTGGCGATTTAAATGTTCCAACAAAAATGGCACTCGGTATGATCCTATTAGGGGTCGGTTACCTTGTATTAACATTAGCTGTTCTAAAAACAGGAAGTAACGAAGCTGCTATTACAACAAAGGCTAGCTTACTGTTTATCGTTATCACATACATGTTCCATACAATAGGTGAATTGTTCCTATCACCTATCGGCCTATCAATGGTAAGTAAAATTGCACCTGTAAAATTAGCTTCTTTATTAATGGGTGTATGGATGGCTGGTACTGGATTTGCAAACAAACTATCTGGTATCTTAGCTGCTTACACACAATCTTTAGGTTATTTAGAAGTATTCGCAAGCATTGGTATTATCGTTATTGTATGTGGCTTAATCCTTCTTGTGTTCTCTAAAAAAATTGCACATATGATGGAATAAATATAAAAAAGCGGAGAAATTTCTCCGCTTTTTTTAATACTCTTCTAATGCAGTAATGTCTACTTGGACTGTTTCATCTGGTGTTTTTATATCGTGTACATTCACAAGCCTACTTGTCTCATCACAACTTTCAATCCAAACAGGCACACCTTGATATGTAACGTCAATTCTACTTGATGATGATAAAATTTGTTTTACTCGTTTTAAATCCATTATGCTACACCTCCTTATTCTTTTTTATCTTGCCGTGTCTAGATGAAATTTATCCGCATCTCTCATTTATATAAATCCAACTTGACTTTTGAGCAAACAAGTCACCGCCATGTCAAACAAAAAGGAACCTGCTACTTTCTTCCTCCCTTTGTTTGAACATCGCATGTAGCAGGAAAAGGAACTGACCGCTACTATGCGCGGCCAGACACTCTCTCCCTCCCCTAAAAAAGGAAGGTTTTCAATTTGGGTTTATATATTTCTCCATAATCCAGCAATAAAAAATAGGCATGTACAAGTACATACCTATTTTTTAAATATTTCAATTTCAAGAAAATAATGTGTTTAAAATTCCATTTACTTTCTCATTGTGCACTTCATAATACACTTCTAAACCACGTCTTTCAAAACGGACAACTTTATTTTGCTTTAATTTTGTTAAATGTTGCGATACTGTAGATTGTGGAATTTCTAATACTTCCTGCAACTGTGTTACATTACAAATTCCACGCTGCATCAACTCCACTACAAGACGAAGACGAAGCGGATGAGCTAGTGCTCGTAACATTTGTACATCATCTTCTGAAATACAACAATCAAATTGATTTTGGCACATAATTTCCCCTCATTTTTTCTATTTATTTTATATTTATACATGTGTTATTTTTATATTTCTTATTCGCTATTCCATTCTATATTGAATTACTTTCTATTAATATAAACCACATTCCTCCTTTATATAGAGAAAATTCTCTTTAGATATTTGAACATTATACTATACTGCTTAGAAAAAAAGCAAAGTATCAACTAGGGAGTTCCTTGCTTTCGAAAATAAATTTCTCAACATTTTTGTTATATTTTTTCTACCCATAAATAATTATTATGTTTAATTATTCACATTTTTGATTTTTCAATACATAAATTGCTGCTATGCAGAATACAACCTGCCCGCAACTATGAGGGTATCATCCGCTGCATTTGGTGTAGTAGCTGGATTTTATCCAATTTGTACAATTGTTATCGCAGCAATTTTCCTTTACAAACTAACTGTAAGAACTGAACAATTTAACGTGATTCGCGATAGTATTTCTAGTATTACAAGCGATCCTCGTCTTCAAGTATTATTGATTGCTTATTCTTTCGGAGCTTTCTTAGAAGGTGCAGCAGGTTTTGGTGTACCAGTTGCTATTACAGCAGCACTACTTGTAGGGATGGGATTTGATCCATTAAAAGCAGCAGGTATCTGTTTAGTTGCTAACATTGCCGGCGGTACGATGGGTGCAATGGGTATTCCAATTACAGTACCAGCTCAATTAGATATCGTTCCTTCTACTCTCGTTGCCTTAAACGTAGTCGGCGGTACAATAGCAAAAATGGTATCACCACAATCAGTTGCGGTAGCTTGTGCGGCAGTTGGAATCATTGGTAAAGAATCAGAATTATTTAAAACAACAATGAAATATAGCTTAATCTTCTTATTCATTATTAGCTTACTTCAACTTAACGCCGTGCTCCATATTTTTTAATATAAAAGGCTGATGACTCGTTCATCAGCCTTTTTTTCTCCATTATCGTAACTACTCAGTGATACATTTCATTTAGAAGTTTGGTAAGGAGTATGATTCCAGCGAAAATACGCCACTTATTACCTATAAAAAGTTACCTTCATTTTTCAGCATATAGATTGCTGTCTTGCAGATAAAAATGGCAATGCACCTTGCTACCTTTCTTTGTTTTAAAACTTTGCGCGTGGCAGGAGAAGGCACTGACCGCTCCTATGCATAGCCAGTCCCTCTCGCCATTTAAAAAAATGCTTTTTTGTCGGTTTTTCATAAAGTGACTACGGAGTTATCCATTTTTTTTGATCTCTACTCGCTTAATTTGATGCATATCTTTTTCAAGAATCGTAAATGTCCATTCCAAAACAACAGTCGTATCTCCTTCTGCAATTGGTTGTCCTTGCATCATTAACCATCCCCCAATTGTATCAACATCTTGTTCATTTAAATGTAAGCCAAACAAATCATTAATTTCGCTTACTAACACTTTCCCGTCAACAATTTTACAATCGTCGCTAATATGTTGAATAGGTGAGTGTTCATCCTCATCATATTCATCGCGAATTTCTCCCACAATTTCTTCTAAAATATCTTCAAGCGTAACTAGCCCTGCCGTTCCGCCGTATTCATCATATAAAATAGCCAGCGGAATCCGTTTTTTTTGCATACTTAACAGCAAATCATGTATAGGTATGTTTTCCATTACTTCAATAACTGGCCTTGTATATGCCATAATTGATTTTGCTTCTTGTTTCTCTCCATCTGTATAGCGGATAAAAAAATCTTTCACATTCACCATTCCGAGCACTTCATCTTTATCTTCCCCGAATACTGGATATCTTGTATATTTTTCTTGCCGAATTATTTCAATATGGGTTTCAAATAAATCTTCTGCATATAATCCAACAATTTCTGTCCGCGGTACCATAATTTCTTTAGCAAGGCGATTATCAAATTCAAAAATATTATTTACATATTTAAACTCTGCCTGATTAATTTCTCCGCTTTCATAACTCTCTGATAAAATGAGACGAAGCTCTTCTTCCGTATGCGCTACTTCATGTTCAGAAGCAGGTTTTAATCCAAATAAACCGGCCACAAAACGAGCTGCATGATTTAATGTCCAAATAAATGGATACATAATGCGATAAAAATAGATCAGCGGCTTTGAAAACGTCAGACTGACTTGCTCTGCTTTTTGAATTGCGAATGTTTTTGGTGCCAATTCTCCAACTACAACATGTAAAAATGTAATAACTGCAAATGCAATAAGAAAAGATACGGTATTCGCAATTGGAGGAGAGATATGAAGCGCAATCAATACAGGCTCTAATACATGCTTTACAGTTGGTTCCCCTAACCACCCCAGCCCTAGCGCTGTAATGGTAATCCCAAACTGGCACGCTGATAAATACTCATCTAAATTAGAAATCACTTTTTTCGCCGCTACTGCTCCCCGCTTTTTTTCTCCTACAAGTTGATCAATACGGCTACTACGTACTTTCACAATGGCAAATTCAATTGCAACGAAAAAACCCGTTAACGTAATTAAAGCGGCAACTAATATTAAATTTCCTATTTCCAAGTATCTCCCTTAGCTGTAGGCAGCTAAAGTTACACCTCCCGCAAATAAGTTTAACTTTTCTTATTTTCTCTCATTTTCTCACAAGAAAACCTGTATAAATTTCACAAATTTTTATCCCGCAGCGGACAAAGAAAAAACTCCTGCTAATGGGAGTTTTCACTTCTCATATAATTCAAGAGGCAATCCATCTGGATCTTGAAAAAAGACAAAACGTTTTCCGGTTATCTCATCAATTCGAATCATTTCCGTTTGTATACCGTGCTGCTCTAAATGCGCTACAGCTTCTTCTATAGATGAAACCGAAAATGCTAAATGTCTCAAGCCCGCTGCTTCAGGAAAACTTGTACGCTTCGGAGGATTCGGAAATGAAAATAATTCAATTTGATATGTATTCCCAATACACAAATCCAACTTATAGGACTCTCTTTCTTCTCGATATACTTCGCGTAAAATTTGAAAACCAAGTACTTCTGTATAAAACTTTTTTGATGCTTCATAATTGGAACAAATAATTGCAACGTGGTGAACAGCAGTAATATTCATCTTACATTTTCCTTTCTTGTATATTCTCCTTCGAAATGAAAAACCTATATATATCCACTTTGATTTCTTAACATCTAAGTTGCTGTTATGTAAAACCAAAAGTGATATGTGCTCGTTTGCTCCCTTTGTTTTCACATTGCCTGTGGCAGAAAAGGATCCTAATCGCTCCAAGCATTGCCAGCCGCTCTCGCCCATCTAAAAAAAGTGGTTTTTATGTTGTATTTGTATATAAAACCACAGATAAGGAGAATCATTATGAAATTTTTCACATTTGGTCTCGGACTCATTGTTATTTTTTTTCTTGCTTTTATAGCAAGTAATAATCGAAAACACATTAAGTTCAAACCAATCATTCTTATGCTTATTGTACAATTAATTTTATCGTTTCTACTATTAAATACACAGGTTGGTCTGATCCTCATTACAGCCGTTTCAAATTTATTTAATGAGTTATTAAAATATGCTGCGGCAGGTGTAAACTTTGTCTTCGGCGGCTTATTAAACAAAGGCGAAATGTCCTTCTTTTTAAGTGTTTTACTGCCAATTGTATTTATCTCTGTCTTAATTGGTATTTTACAACACTTTAAAATTTTACCGATCTTCATTCGCTGGATTGGCTTTTTCCTTAGTAAAATAAATGGCCTTGGGAAATTAGAATCCTATAATGCCGTTGCCTCAGCTATTGTCGGCCAATCCGAAGTCTTTATTACTGTCAAAAAACAACTCGGACAAATTCCAAAGCATCGTCTGTATACACTGTGTGCTTCCGCAATGTCAACAGTATCCATGTCCATCGTTGGCGCCTATATGACAATGATTGAACCAAAATATGTTGTCACTGCGCTCGTCTTAAATTTATTTAGCGGGTTTATTATCATATTAATTATTAATCCATACGATGTAAAAGATGAAGAAGATATTTTAGAAATTAAAGCAGAAAAGCAAACGTTCTTTGAAATGCTAGGAGAGTACATTTTAGATGGATTTCGCGTCGCAATCGTCGTTGGGGCAATGTTAATTGGTTTCGTTGCTCTTATAAGCGCTATTAACGGTTTATTTGCAATTGTTTTTGGTGTTACATTCCAACATCTACTCGGGTACTTCTTTTCTCCAATCGCTTTCATTATTGGTGTACCTGCCTCGGAAATTGTCCCAGCTGGTAGTATTATGGCAACAAAACTGATTACAAATGAATTTGTAGCGATGATGGATTTAAGTAAACTTACAAGCACACTCTCCCCTCGTACTGTCGGGATCATTTCCGTCTTTCTTGTGTCTTTTGCCAACTTCTCTTCTATTGGAATTATCTCAGGCGCAGTAAAAGGTTTACATGAGGAACAAGGAAATGTCGTGGCAAGATTCGGTTTAAAACTCCTATACGGAGCAACATTAGTCAGCTTTTTATCTGCGACTATTGTTAGTATTATGATTTAAACATGGAAAAATCTTAATCTTTTTTCCATTTATTTTTTGTATGCAATTATTCTTAAAGGAGCTGTCCCATAAGTCGAATTTTTGACTATGTGACACTCCTTTTTGTTTTAGAAACGTTGATATATCAATGTTTTTATTTTTACATTTTGGAGGAACTTATCCTTTTGGGACAGCCCCTTTTTTAAATGGGCGATAGGGACCGGTGATGCATAGGAGCGGTCAGGGCCTTTTCCTGCCACGTGCAAAGTTTGAAAACAAAAGTAGACAATAAGTGCAGGCCCCTGCCCTGTTTGCATGATAGCAGTCTATATACAAATAAGCGAATTTATAAGTAATAGAGAGGCACATCTTCACTAGAATCATACCCTTTTCTAAAATTCTAGAAGGTATAGCTGAGTAGTTACCAAATAACAAAAATCACTGATTATCTTTATAAAGCAATATATTTCATATATTTCATTTTTATTTCAATTAAAATTTTATAATGAAAACTCATTATATTTATGTAAAATAGAGTGTGTATGTTTTTTGAAATTACAAGAAAATATTTGAATTGATTGTTTAAAGGAGAAATAATTAATGAAACCTGATTTTAAAACGATAAATAGAGCATCACATAAACGCTCTAAGAAAAAACGTGTATTATGGTTTGTTCTCATTCCTTTATTCCTTTTGATTATTGGAGGAGGCAGCTATTGCTTCCATATATATAATAAAGCTCAAGCTGTTGCCAATGACGCTTACTCAGAATTAGGACGTGGTGATAAATCGGAAAAACGCGAAAAAGCAGTAAAACCGATGACTGATAATATTTCTATCTTAATTATGGGTGTCGATGAAAGTGATACACGATCAAAAGAATACGGAACTGCAACTCGTACAGATGCATTGTTACTTGCAACGATTAATAAAAACGATAAATCTGTGAAACTATTGAGCATTCCTCGTGATTCTCGCGTGTATATTCCATCAAAAAAGAAAGAAGATAAAATTACACACGCCCACGTATTTGGCGGCGTTGATAGCACAATTAATACAGTAGAACGCTTTTTAAATGTTCCTGTTGATTATTACGTAAAATTTAATTTTAAATCATTTATAAAAATTGTTGACTCTCTTGGCGGTATTGACGCAGACGTACCAGTTGCATTTACTGAACAAGACAGTAAAGACCAAGCAGGTGCTATTCACCTTGAAAAAGGTCGCCAACACTTAAATGGTGAACAAGCGCTTGCTCTAGCAAGAACGCGTCACATTGATAGCGACTATATGCGTGGTCAACGTCAACAACTTGTTTTAGAAGCAATTGCTAAAAAAGCATTATCTGTAAATTCAATCAGCAAACTCGGCGACTTACTTGATTCAGTCGATCATGATTTAAAAACAAACTTAACTTTCGACGATATGATGGCAATTACAAAAAATTCAATGGACTCTAGCTTGAAGATTGATAAATTGCAGGTAAAAGGCGACGACAAATATATTGATGGTATATACTATTACGTCCCTCAAGAAAAGAGTGTTCAAGAAAGTTCTAAGGAACTACAAAACCATCTTGGTGTTACAGGTAAATTAGATCATAAGAAATTATAAGAAAAACAGCTGTTTATAACAGCTGTTTTTCTTTTTGTTTTCAATAAGAAAGATGAAATTTATGTATAACGTTCTACATAAATCCACTTTGTTTTTTTAACACATAGATTGCTGCTACGCGGAATACATCATAACCTATACTTGCTTGCTCCTTTGGTTTTAAACCATTGCATGTGACAGGAAAAGGCCCTGACCGCTGCCACATGCTCTCGCCCTCCTATGGAGATCTTTCAATTTGCCTACATGTAATTAAAGGGAATTATATTACAAAAATGTAACATTTTTTATCAAAACATTACACACGTAATAAAATTAATAGTATACTAATGTATAAGAATTACTGCTTTTATCATTTATACATTAAAAAACATACTTATATATAAATCCAAATTGACTTTTGGGCACACAAGTCGCCGCCAAGCAAAAAGTAACCTGCTACTTTCTTTTCTCTCTTTGTTTGAACATCGCATGTGGCAGACTTCTACGCATGGCCAGACGCTCTCACCCACCTAAAAAGAAAAGGGTTTTTATATCAGGTTTTTAATTTGGATTTATATACTTAAAATTTTCTTTTCGGAGGGAAATGAATGAAATTACGCAATTTAATTATTGGCTCTGCAATTGCTGGTGGACTCCTTCTTTGTGCTGGGAGTGTTAGTGCTTATCAATATGTATCCAAATTGAATCATCAGTTAGATACATACGTTTTACCCCACACAACATTTGAGGGTATTTCCATTGATGGAAAAACGAACGCAGATGTTCAAAAGACCATTCAACAAAAAATTGATGAGTCAAATAAAAAATCTGTGAACTATGTCTTCAAAGACGAAAAACATACATATACTTGGCAAGAGCTAGGGATTGAATATAAAGCTACAGATATTGCGGATAAAATTTTCAAAGAACAAAAGGGCAATATCTCTAATCGTTATAATATGCGAAAAGAAGCTGAAACAGGTGCGTTAAAACGCGACTATAAGTTAGAACCTTCTATTAACATCGCAAAATATGATGCGTTTATTAAGGAAAAATATAATGATTCTTTAGTAGATCCTGTCAATGCCGACTTATCTATCTCTGGCACAACTATTACTATTAACGAAAGTAAAGAGGGCGAAAAAGTTGATAAAGAGAAATTAAAAATCCTCACAACAGAAGCCGTTATGACAAATAAACAAGATATTCAAGTTCCAATTACAGCTGTGAAACCCGAACGCTCAACAGAAGATGTAAAAAATATGGGGATTCAAGAAGTAATTGCTGAATACTCTACTCCGCTAGCTGGACGAAACTCCAGTCAAACGTTTAATGTACAACGCGCTGTTAATACATTAACAGGAGTATTTGTTGCACCTGATCAGACATTTAGTTTTAACGGCCGCGTTGGTATAACAGATGCAGCACATGGTTATAAATCGGCAGCTGTATATGTAAACGGAAAAGTAGAACAAAGTGCCGGGGGCGGTGTTTGCCAAGTAAGCAGCACATTATATGGTGCCGTATTACGCGCTGATCTAGGAGTTGTAGATCGAAGTAATCATTCCTTACCAGTCCATTACTTACCTCTTGGGCAAGATGCAGCTGTTGCTGACTACGGCCCTGATTTGAAATTTAAAAATAATACGGGTAAATATATTTATATTCAATCATTCACGAATGGCAGCAGTGTAACTGCTCGTATTTTTGGTACAAATACAGGAAAAAATGTAGTGGTTTCTTCAAAAGTTATAAGTGAAACTGATAACAATATTGTGGCTGTAACATATAAAAAAGTAACACAAAATGGGGAAGTGCTCTCGAACGGTCAAATTTCAAAAAGCACATACAAAAAGGACAAAAAGGCGTCGTGATTCACGCCTTTTTGTTTTGTAATAGAGAAAGAAAATTACCGATATGTACTTTTACTTCTTCTATTGTCCATATACGATTTCCATATTGTTCAACTTCTTGCTGTACTTTTTCCCAATCTGCCCTTTGCTCTATTTGAGCAAATTCTTGTAATAATTTTTCCTGTATTTCTTGTTCTTCCTGTTCCTTAAATTGTTGCATAAGATGCGCCATTTCTTCTTCACATACACTTAATGTACAGTACGCTCTAAGAAAATATTGAAATGTTGAATACATAAATTCCCCGCCTCTCTTATTTCTCGGAAGGATAAGAAGTAACAATTTTAAAGCCGAGCTGACTCCCTTTATCTTTCTGCAAAACAGTCATTGTATTACGAAGTCCATCTTTAACGCGCATATCCTTTTTTAACACCGTTTTTCCAACTGCAAAGTTATGCTTCGTATTCAATACAAGACGATTTTCCTTCGATTCTTTTAACCACTTTTCAATTTCTTTTTCATGCTGCTTTATCGTATCTTTTACAGCCTTTGTTGCCGTTTCCTTATCATAATATGTACTTGCAGCAGATACATTATCTGTACGTAATCGTTCTTTCAACTGCTCCTCAGTTTTGCCAACGTGACGCTCTAGCGTATGACCATTTTTAGGTGGTCCTTCCATTTCATCTAAAACTTTGTCACTAACGTTTATAGTTGCTGTTGCCTGATTATCTTTCGGTTCCGTCTGATTTGCACATCCACTTAATACAAGTATCATCATAAGCATTACGCTTATAACAACATTTCCTAACTTTTTCATCGTATCACCTCTTTCATGATTATTGTATTATCTTTAGAAAAAGTCAATTTTATAGTCCATATAGAAATATGACCTTTCTCCAAATAAATCCATGATCTTCCACAACCCTATTGTCTTCACATAAGAAATATGGTGTAATGCTATATAAATCTATTTTAATTTCCCGGCATATAAGTCGCTGTTATGCAGAATACAACATGATTTGGACTTGCTTGCTCCCTTTGTTTTAAACGTCGCATGTGGCAAGAAGCTACTATGCACGGCCAGATACTCTTGTCCCCCCTAAAAAAGAGGTTTTATGTCGGTTTTTACTCTAATATAAAAGCAAAGGAACACAAATTCATATGTCAGAAACAATTCATTCTTTTCTTATAGATCACCAAACGATGGCAATCCCGCTTAGCATCTTATTCAATATTCTTATTAGCCTAGGAGCGATTATTCCTAGTGTTTTTTTGACTGCGATTAACATTTCCTTATTTGGAATCACAACAGGAACACTCATCTCCATTGCCGGGGAAGCATTAGGGGCGATTGTCTCTTTTTATTTATACCGGCTTGGTTTTCAAAAAGCTGCTCAAAAAAATATGGATAATTACCCAAAAGTAAGGAAACTTCTTTATGTACAAGGAAAAGAAGCATTCTTTCTCGTTTTATCATTTCGCCTCATTCCCTTTATTCCGTCTGGCATCGTCACACTATTTGCATCCCTCGGAACAATGTCTATCTTAACGTTTAGCATCGCTAGTACTCTCGGAAAAATACCAGCGTTACTGATTGAAGTATATTCTACCTATCAAGTTATGAACGGAACAAATGAAGCAAAGTGGATTATTACAATTGCCGGCTCTGCGGGATTATTTTATTTGTGGAGAACATGGAAGAAAAAATGAAAAAAGGAGCGTAATGCTCCTTTTTTCACTCTGTATATATCAAAGTTAAAAGACTGACATAAAAACCCTTTTCTTTTTAGATGGGTGAGAGCATCTGGCCATGCGTAGAAGCGGTCAGTTCTTTTTTCTGCCACATGCAATGTGAAAACAAACAGAGAAAGTGAGTAGCGGCCATGTTGTACCCTGCCCTAGCAGAGATTTGTCTGTTAGTAAATCAAAATTAAACCTAGTTTACACCAACTGCATCATATGACTGCTTCACAGCTGCCACTTCTGCTGAATTTGCACCGTATAAATCTGCTGCTGCTTGTACTAAACCAGCACGAGCTTGGCTAAATGTTGTTGATTGCGTGAAATATAGTGTATTTGCACGATAGTAAATTGCTCCTACTTTATTATTACCGATACCATTCACCGTTACCCCGTAATGCGTACCACCGTTTGCTAATAAATACGCAGCTTTATTAATAATACTGCTATTTGTATGAACTCCGCCATTATCACTTGTACCTGTATAGCGTTTAGAATAATGATCTGGATCACCATATTTTGTTGGATCGTTCATTGAACGAAGGGCATCCCCAGCTGTACCAGGCGTATAAATGTCTTCTCCAATTTCCCAATCTGGATTACGGTTATCATAGTACTCTATTAATGTTCCAAAAATATCAGAGATTGCTTCATTTAATGCACCAGACTCATTTTGATAAATAAGATTAGAACTTCTTTCTGTCACAGCATGCGTTAATTCATGTCCGACAACATCTAATCCTCCAGACAATGAGATAAATGTATAACCATCGCCATCTCCATATACCATTTGCGATCCATTCCAGAAAGCATTATTATAATTACTTCCATAATGAACTGTCGATTTTAACGTTCCGCCAGCATTATCATAAGAATTGCGACTAAACGTATTTTTATAGTAATCATATGTTACACCCGCATAGTACTGCGCATCTACTGCCGCCGCATCACGACTAGCATTAAAGATATTATCTGTATCTGCCCATAACGTTCCTGGAAGAGTCGTACGATTTTTTCCATCGTATGTGTAAATTACCGCACCTCGTGTATTGTCTTGTAAATAATAGCTAGATCCAGATAATGTTGTATTAATAGACTTTGTATCTCCTAATACACCTTTACCTGTCCCCACTTTATTTGTTCCTGTTACAGGCTTAACCGGTGCCTTACTTGCAGGAGCTGCACTATGAATTGTGTTGTATTTATTCAATACTTTCCCATTATCAGCTTCAATGAAATAATAGTAGTTTCCTGGCTCTGGATCTAAGAAATTCAACTTCACAACATATGCGTATGTTGCTTCCTCACCACTTTGATATACATATAAGTCCGCTGACGGCTCTACTTCATATTTCGGATTCAATCCTAAATCTTTTTGTGCAGTTGCAATTGCTTGTTTTCCGTCAATTTTATTTTTATTTTTCAGCTTCTCTTTCTTATCTAAATCAGGTGCAACAGTTCCTGATACAACTTTCAATGCACCATCTTTCCCAATGTGAGCTAGTTGATTAGACCCCCATACAGGTACACCTTCATACATTTGCTGTAAGCGTACAACGGTTGTTTCTCCTACAGGATCTTTTACAACTTGCTCCACTTTAAAGGATTCTTCCGCACTTTTTTCCCCTAGTTTATAGTCCTTTTTACTAGTATTGAAATAATCAAACACAACAGACTCTGCTTTTTTCCCAGTCGCCTTTGTTAAATCACCTGATACAAACTCCGTGGACTGCACAGTCTCATTGTATTTCTTTGTAGAAAGTACGTTCTTTGAATCCGCAAACACAGAGCTTGTCCCTCCGAACGTTGTCACTGCCATCCCTGCTGCTAACACAAATGCCAAACTCTTTTTCTTCATCTTCTCTTCCCCCTAACAAATTTTTTAAAGAAAGTAGATTTATAGTAGCACTAAGTTTCCACTATTAAAATACTGAAAATTAAAATAATTAATTTCTCAAGTATTTGCGAATTTTACATTACAATTATTTAGGAATCCCTTTTCAGCAATATAAAGGGTTTTGCAGTTACTCCATACGATTTCAATACTCACATTCACTTTGTTCTCATGCGCTAAACAAAAACAATCTCAATATCTTAATATTTTATTTCTCAAGTTTTGATACACAATTAAAAATAAAGAAAAAAACTGACTCGAAAAGCCGTTATAAAACGGATTTTCGAGTCAGCTTCATTTTTAACAATCACTTTATACATTTACTGTTTCAACTGTGTCAGTGCCTTGTCCAAAAACATCTGGTACATGAGTATATTGCGTATCAGCTATTACAACTAATGCCGCCATTGTTAAAACTATACCAATTACTGCTTTTTTCATCGTTATCCCCCCAGTATCGTTTCAAGAACTTCAATTGCTAACTTATAATAATGATTGCTTTCTTTAAATTGCAAAGAACTCTCAAAATACTCAGCGAGTTCTATATATACTTTCTTCAATTCTTTTTTGCTTCCTGCATTTTTGAAAAAAGGGATCGCTTCTGTTTCTAAAAATACTTTATATTCACTTGGTTCTGTAAAGTGTTTATAACGAAGCATAAGGAGTAAGTACAACTTCGTATTACACCTTTCGTCTTTCTTAGCAGAAATGATTCCCTTATCAATCCACTCTTTTGCCTCTTCTAATTGTTCAAGGTGAATACATTGCAAGGCCATCTCATATAACGTACTGACGTGGTTCACATCTTCTTCTCTTTGACATTGTAAACTTTTTGTATAGTATTTTTTAGCTTCTTCATACTGTTTCTTTCTATAATGTACATTGCCAATATTACTTAATACCATTGCCGTGAGTACATCTTTTTCAGAAAAAGAATCTGCTTCACGCAGTATACTCTCATAAATTTTTAACGCTTCATCATACTGTCCTTTTTCGACATAGCTTAACGCAACAATGATTTGACAATTAATCACGTTTCGAAATTTATATTCATTTCGAAATCCTTCCATAGCAATATTAGCAAAATAAAGTGCCATATGTGGCATTTCCAAATGAGTGTATGTTAGTGCTAAATTGTAATAAATTCCCGTTTCATAATAATCTTGTTCTTTTGCCATTGACTCTGTCTGAAGTAAAAACTGTAATCCTTCTTGCCATTTATGCTGAAGGCAATAACATAAGGCCCGACTATACTGATATAACAGTTGCTGAAATGGGGAATATTTTTTATAAAGTTTTTTTAGCTTCTCCAATTCCTCTTTAAGAGCTGGTATATTTCTCTTCATAATTAAATATCGTGTATATAACAATTTATAATAATTCACAATTTCAAAATCGACAATTTGTTTCATTTCTGCTTCTAGTTCTGTATATAACTCTTCAACTTTAAATTTATCTAAGTGAACTAGTGCCTTTAACCACTCCTCTAACTTTTCTTTCACCTCAGCTTCAATGTCTCTTAAATCCGACACTGCAATCTCGAGCCTTGTACATAATAACTGCAATATTTCTTCTGAGGCTTCAATTTTTCCATTTTCAATTTTACTTAAATATGAGACGGAACAAATGCCTTGACAGAGTTCTTCTTGTGTCATTTTTTGTTGGAGTCGTTTGTAAAAAATTTGCTTACCCAGTTTTCCTAGATTTTGTTGCATAGTCCCCTCCTCCATTCTCATTTACACCCTAGTAATTTAATAATACATAAATTTCGCAAAAATATAAATTGATAAATAAAAATATTCTAAAGGATTTTTATTTTTCATCATTTTAGATATATATACATCCATTTTGTTTTTTCAACACACAAAATCTCCGCCGTGCAAAACAAAAAGAAGCTTCCACTCCCTTTGTTTAAACCTCGCATGTAGCACAAAAAGGCACTGACCGCTTCTATCATGGCTAGATGCTCTCGCCCTCCCTAAAAAGAAAAAGGTTTCACATTTAGTATGTGACTTCCACTCGCCTCCTCTCTTTGTTTAACTTCGCATGTGGCACAAAAAAGGCACTGACCGCTTCTATCATGGCTAGATGCTCTCGCCCTCCCTAAAAGGAAAAAGAGGTTTTGTTTCTCAATTTGTATTTATATAATTAGCAACAAATTTCCAAAAAGAGTTATACTATAAACAAAATATGGAGGTGATTACGTTATGGTACATTATAAAGACGATAGCTACGCCTTACACACAGACTTATACCAAATTAATATGGCTTATACATATTGGAAAGATCATATTCATAACCGCCGCGCAGTATTTGATTTATACTTTCGCAAGCTTCCATTTGAAAATGGTTATGCTATTTTTGCCGGGCTTGAAAAGATTATCGAATATGTGAAGAGCTTTCAGTTTACAGAAAGTGATATTGCTTATCTAAAGGAACTTCAATTTGAAGAAGGCTTTTTAAACTACTTACAAAATATGAAGTTTACTGGCTCCATTCGCAGTATGCAAGAAGGCGAAGTTGTCTTTCATAACGAACCGCTTTTACGTATAGACGCACCACTCGGTGAAGCGCAAATTGTTGAAACCGCCCTTTTAAATATTGTGAACTACCAAACATTAATTGCTACAAAAGCAACGCGGATGAAGCATGCAGCTGGTGATGATGAACTTCTTGAATTTGGAACACGCCGCGCTCATGAGTTTGATGCTGCACTTTGGGGAACACGAGCAGCATTTATCGGCGGCTTTTCTTCAACGAGTAATGTCCGCGCCGGAAAACGGTTTGGTATTCCAGTTGCGGGTACGCACGCTCATTCTTTTGTCCAAGCGTATCGCGATGAATATGTAGCCTTCAAAAAATATGCGGAAACACATGAAAAATGTGTTTTTCTCGTTGATACATACGACACGTTAAAATCTGGTGTACCAAATGCGATCCGCGTCGCAAAAGAATTTGGTGACTGCATTAACTTTTATGGCATCCGCCTCGATAGCGGAGATATGGCGTATTTATCTAAAGAAGCGCGTAAAATGTTAGATGCTGCTGGATTTACCGAGACAAAAATTATTGCTTCCAGCGACTTAGATGAATACACAATTTTACATTTAAAATCGCAAGGGGCTAAAATTGATGTATGGGGTGTTGGAACGAAACTGATTACGTCATTTGAACAACCGGCACTTGGCGCCGTTTATAAATTAGTTTGTATTGAGGATGAAAATGGTACATTAAACGACACCATTAAAATTTCGTCCAATCCTGAAAAAATTACAACACCAGGATTAAAGCGGATCTATCGTATTATCAATCGGATTAATCATCATGCAGAAGGCGATTATATTGCATTAGATACAGAAGAACCGCAGCAAGAAGAGCGTTTAAAAATGTTCCACCCTGTTCATACGTATATTAGTAAATTTGTTACGAACTTTGAAGCAAAAGAACTGCATCATGATATATTTGTGAACGGACAGCTCACATACGAATCGCCGGATATCCTTCATATTCAGCAACATGCAGAGAGCAGCTTATCATTGTTATGGGAAGAGTATAAGCGGACGCTGAATCCAGAGGAATATCCAGTCGATTTAAGCCAAGCGTGCTGGGATCATAAAATGAATTATATTCAAACCGTGCGGGAGCAAATTGCAAATTCTATGAAAAAATAAGGAGAGAAGCCCTCGCTTCTCTCCTTTTACAATTCTTTTATTCGGAGTACACGCATCGCATTTAACACAGCCAACAACGTTACCCCAACATCTGAGAAGACAGCTTCCCACATCGTTGCAATACCGAATGCTCCTAATAAAAGAACAACTCCTTTTATTCCTAAGGCGAAAATAATGTTTTGCCATACAATGTTGCGCGTACGTTTAGCAATTTGAATAGCCGCTCCTATTTTCGAAGGCTCATCTGTCATGATGACAATGTCAGCTGCTTCAATTGCGGCATCGGATCCTAAACCACCCATCGCAATCCCAACATCTGCTCTTGCTAATACAGGTGTATCGTTTATGCCATCTCCAACGAATGCAATTTTTTCTTTCGAATGCTTTGTCGCATCAATCTTTTCAATTTCCTCTACTTTTTGGTGCGGCAACAATTCAGCATGGACTTCGTCAATTCCAAGCTGCTTTCCAACTGCTTCTCCGACTGATTTTGCATCGCCTGTTAACATAACGGTTCTTTTCACACCAAGTTGTTTTAACGATTGAATTGCCTTCTTCGCATCTTCTTTAATTTCATCAGAAATGACAATGTATCCAGCATACATACCATCTACAGCTACGTGTACAAGTGTTCCAACAGTTTGCGGTTGCTGAAATGGAATATTTTCTTTGTTCATTAACTTTGCGTTTCCAGCAAAGATTTCTTTTCCACTCACTTTCACAACTGTACCATGACCAGAAATTTCACTATACTCTTCAATCATCTGTTCATTGACTGCTTTTCCATATGCAGTGCGAATGGACTGTGCGATCGGATGATTCGAATATACTTCTGCAAATGCTGCATACTGTAACAATTCTTCTTTCGTCACAAACTCACTTGGCTGCATATCTGTTACTTTAAATACACCTTTTGTTAACGTACCTGTTTTATCAAATACGATATGTTTTACATCATTTAATGCTTCTAAGTAGTTACTGCCCTTTATTAAAATTCCGTTCTTAGATGCTGCGCCAATACCGCCGAAGAACCCAAGTGGAATCGAAACAACCAATGCACAAGGACAAGAAATAACAAGAAAGACTAGCGCTCTATAAATCCACTCTGAAAACGTTGCCCCCTCAATAATAAGCGGTGGAACAAATGCTAATATGGCAGCTGTAATGACGACAACTGGTGTATAATAACGCGCAAACTTCGTAATAAAGTTTTCTGTCGGTGCTTTACGACTACTTGCGTTTTGCACTAAATCTAAAATTTTTGAAACAGTAGATTCACCGTACTCTTTCGTTACTTCAATTATTAAGACACCATTTTGATTCACGAAACCGCTTAATACATCACTACCGATCTCTACTTCCCGAGGTACAGATTCTCCTGTTAACGCCGATGTATCTACCATCGATGTCCCTTCAATTACTTTACCGTCTAACGGCACTTTTTCACCTGGTTTGACGATAATGAAATCACCAATTTGCACATCTTCTGGCGATACTTGTTTCGTTTCATTCCCTACCTTTAAGTTTGCATAATCGGGCCGAATATCCATTAATGAACTAATCGACTTACGAGAACGATTCACCGCAATGCTTTGGAACAGTTCACCTACTTGGTAAAAAAGCATAACTGCGACAGCTTCTGAATAGTTTTGAGTCCCAAAGGCACCAAGTGTTGCAATTGCCATTAAAAAGTTTTCGTCAAACACTTGTCCGCGTACAATATTCTTTGCAGCACGTAAAACTATATCACCGCCTATAATAATATAAGCAATCACGAAAAGTGGAATTGTGATGATTTGTGGTAATGAAGCTAGTGCAGCAATAGCAGTTAAAATCGCTCCAATCGATAACCGCCAAATCATTTTTTTCGTATTCGCTTCTCCGTGATCATGACTATGTTCTGTTTTCTCTGTCTCACGCACTACGTTTACTTCCGGTTCTAATTTCTTTACGATTTCTTTTATATTCGCAACAGTTGTTTCTAACTCTTGTTTATTCGCTATTTCTACTCTTAATTTTTTAGAAACAAAATCAACAGATGCCGATGTAACTGCAGGCATTTCGCCTACCTTTGTTTCTATTTTCATCGCGCAGTTTGCACAATCCAAACCTTCTAGTATAAATGTTTCTTTTGCCACTTTCGTTTTTTGTTCTTCTCTCACCTGAACATGCGGTTCTAATTTATTGACAAGTTGCGTTGCTTCTTTGATAATATGTTCTTCGTTTTGTTTCGATGTTTCTATCGTCATCGTTTTCGTTACGAAGTTCACAGAACAGGATGATACATCCTCTAGTTCGCCTACACCTTTTTCAATTTTCGCCGCACAGTTTGCACAGTCTAATCCGTCTAACACAAGTTTCCGTTTTACTAATGCGTTCCCCATATTTCTCCCTCCTTGTGTTTTTTTCTATTTTTCCTCATTTACGTGCTTAAATGCTTGCTCAAAAATATGAATAACGTGGTGATCTGCAAGTGAATAATACACTACTTTTCCCTCTTTACGATTTTTAACGAGCTTTGCTTGTTTTAATACGCGTAATTGATGGGAAATAGACGACTGCGTCATTCCGAGTAAATATGCTAAATCACATACGCACATTTCCGCTTCGAACACAGCATGTAAAATACGTGTGCGCGTACGGTCTCCTAATACTTTAAATAACTCTGCTACTTGACTTAAGCTATCATCCTGTGGAATCGTTTGTTGTACTTTCTCGATAACTTCTTGATGAATGACATTTTGTAAACAAGTTTCTTCATTTGTTTCTACTTTTTGTTCCGTCACAATAGCTCACCTCTTCACTCGAACATATGAATAATTGTTCATATGTGTTATATCTTTATTATATGAATGATTGCTCATATGTGTCAATCATTTCTGGTTTTATTTTTTGAAGATTGTATGAAAAAGAACCCTTAATATACTAAAGGGTTCTTTCAGTGTGTCAAACATCGTCGAAGTGTCTTTAAATCGTGTCGAAGCGCCGATATATCGACCACTTCTACTTAGACTTAACCGCGTCGACAATTAATGAAGCAAAACAAAGTTGTCCATCTTGATTACGATGATCGAAACGCTTGGAACGATAAATAAAGCCTTATACGCTCCCCAACGCATAAGGCTTTATCCCTTTTTAGTTTGCTTGTTTTAACTGATCTTCTGAACTTTGATCTTTTTGCAGATGGCTATGTTTCTTAGAGTATACGAAGTATACGATAACTCCTAGTACAAGCCATGCTCCGAAGTATAACCATGTTGTAAATGGTAAGTTAAACATTAAGAATAGGCAACATGCGATTGAAATAATCGGCAATACCGGTACAAGTGGTACCATAAAACCACGTTGTAACTTCGGATGTGTTTTACGAAGGATCAGTACAGAAACACCTACCATCGCAAATGTTAACAATGCTCCAATATTCGCTAAATTTGACAATTCTTTTAAATCGATAAATCCGGCAATTAAAGCACTTCCGATACCTGTTAACCATGTTGAGAATACCGGAGCTTCTGTTTTTTTGTTAATTTTCGCAAATGATTTTGGAAGTAAACCGTCACGGCTCATTGCAAAGAATACACGTGTTGTTGCATAAATGTAAGCAAAAATTACGGCCATGATCCCAATTACTGCACCGATGGCAATGACACCAGCTACTTTGTCTTGTCCAACAACTTCTAAAACGTAAGACATCGCTTCTGGTACATTTAATTCTTTGTATGACACCATTCCTGTCATAACAAGACAAACTGCAATATAAATCACTGTACAAACCGCAAGTGATGCAATAATACCAATCGGTAAATCACGCTGCGGATTTTTCACTTCTTCAGCTGAAGTTGCTAACGCATCAAATCCTAAGAAAGCAAAGAATACTGCAGCTCCTCCGGCAAAAATTCCACTGATACCATACGGTGCAAATGGCGTCCAATTTGTTGGTTTTACATAGAACACACCAACTGCAATAAACAATACAACAATACAAATTTTAATTAATACCATTGCATTATTTACACGTTTACTTTCTTTCGTACCGCGAGATAGCAACCATGTTAATACTAACGTAATACAAACCGCTGGAAGGTTTACAATTCCGCCGTTAGCTGGAATCGTTAACAGTTGTTTCGGAATTTCTAATCCTAATCCATTTACTAAGTTATTAAAGTAACCCGTCCAACCGCCGGCTACTGCTGCCGTTGTTAAAACATATACTGATAATAATGTCCATCCCATTAAATGGGCAACAAACTCTCCAATCGTTGCATATGCATACGTATATACACTACCTGATACTGGAAGTGCTGTGGCAACTTCTGCATAACATAATGCTGCAAAGCCACAAACAATTGCTGCAATCATAAATGAGAAAATAACAGCTGGACCAGCATCTCTTGCTGCTACTAATCCAGTTAATACAAGTACTCCTGTACCGATAATCGCTCCAATTCCTAACATCGTTAAGTCAAATGCCCCTAATGTTTTTGTCAAAGTTTTACTTTGACTTTGGCTTAACAGTTGTGTCACGGATTTCTTCTTGAATAGGTTGGCCACGACTCTTGCCCCCTTCTAGTTAAGAAGAGCTAAGAAGCACTTCTCTTAGCTCTCATCTTTGTTGTATGAAAATATTGTTCGATATTTAGACTAGCAAGATACTGCTTCTGCTTCTAATAATTCTTTTGCTGCTTTATATTCTACACCGTGTGCTTCTGCAACTGCTTCGAATGTTACAAAGCCTTCTAATGCGTTAATACCTTTTAATAATGCAGTGTTTTCTAAGCAAGCTTTTTTGTAGCCTTTGTTAGCGATTTGTACTGCATATGGTACTGTAACATTTGTTAATGCAAGTGTAGATGTACGTGGAACCGCACCAGGCATATTTGCAACTGCATAGTGAACTACGCCGTGTTTTTCATAAGTTGGGTTGTCATGTGTTGTAATGCGATCAGTTGTTTCGAAAATACCACCTTGGTCGATTGCGATATCAACTACAACAGAACCTGGTTCCATAGCTTTGATCATTTCTTCTGTTACAAGTTTTGGTGCTTTTGCTCCTGGAATTAATACTGCACCGATTACAAGATCAGACTCTTTTACAGCTTGTGCAATATTGTAAGGATTAGACATTAAAGTTGTCACTTGGTTACCGAAAATATCATCTAATTGACGAAGACGATCTGCGCTTAAGTCGATAACTGTTACGTCAGCACCTAAACCAACTGCAATCTTAGCAGCGTTTGTACCAGCTTGTCCACCACCGATAATTGTTACTTTACCGCGCTTAACGCCTGGAACACCTGCAAGTAAGATACCTTTTCCACCTTTGTTTTTCTCAAGGAATTGTGCACCAAGTTGTGCTGCCATACGACCTGCAACTTCACTCATAGGTGCTAATAATGGTAGAGAACGGTTTTCTAATTGAACTGTTTCGTAAGCGATTGCTACTACTTTGTTGTCAATTAATGCTTTCGTTAATTCTGGCTCTGGAGCTAAGTGTAAGTAAGTGAATAAAATTAAGCCTTCACGGAAATACTTGTATTCGCTTGCAACTGGCTCTTTAACTTTCATTACCATTTCCATAGACCAAGCTTCTTCAGCTGTTTCTACGATTTTTGCTCCTGCTTCTACATATTGCTCATCAGGAAAACCTGATCCTAAGCCTGCACCCTTTTGAATGAATACTTCGTGGTTGTTACGAATTAAATGTACAACACCAGCTGGTGTCATAGCTACACGATTTTCGTTGTTTTTAATTTCTCCTGGTACTCCAATACGCATTTGAAATGCCCCCTTATAATTAACAGAAAAAAGTAATTCTTTTTTCTTTTTGTAATAATTAATAACTTATGAATTTATTCTAACATAATTTTCTATGCATGAAAACGCTATCATAGAAAAAAATAAAAGTTTTTATTTTTAAAATAGTGTAAATAGTGTAAACTATTTTATTAAAATTCAGATATTTTCACTATTTTCCGCTTTTCTATATTTATTATTTTCAAAAAGTTTTTTAATGAATAAATATTATGTAAAATGCTATTAATATTCCTGTGATCACTTATTTCACACTTACAAAAATCGGAAAATTATTAAACATTCGTTTATTGGTATAATTTATAAAGATAGAAAACTCCCCACTATGCAGAACAAAATATGCCTACCTTGAAATTTATCGGTTACAGTTGTTTTATAAAATTGCAACGATATCCTTCATACTATCTAAAATATAATCCGCTTTTCCTTCTAAATCTTCCCTCTCGCTTGCACCTGACAGGACGCCCGCCACTTTAATATTGCTGTTTCTTGCAAATCGAACATCTGTTAATGTATCACCAACCATTATCACACCTTCTTCAGCCAGCGAAAATTCATCTTTGAACATATGATAAAAATGATTTTCCGGTTTTGTTTTATTCACACCATCATCTGCACCTAAAAAATCTACATAATCATATAATCCGGTCATTTTAAGGGAATGGACAGCTGCATCAACGTCATCCGCTGTAACAACCGCAATGACATATTCAAGGTCTTTTAAATATTGTAAAGTTTCCTTTGCTCCTTCTACTTCTGTAAAGACAAGATCATCTGCTGTAGAGTGTTTTTTGAATAATGCACATACATCCTCAATAAATTTCTCTTTACTCACGTTTTGATTTTCTAGTAAAGAAAACCAGGCTGCTGCAATAAAGTAATTTGTTCGACAAGCTAGTAGACTCGTACTTTCAAAATCATTATCGCTCATGCCGATAATCTGCAAATATTCATCTCGCTTATTTTTTTCGTTTTGGTACATTTGGAATATATCATCTAAAACGCAATGGACAATTTTATACCAAACAGAATCTAGCTGTATTAACGTTCCATCTTTATCAAAAATAATTGCTTTTTTCATTCTTTAGTCCTCCTAAAACGTCATACCCTGTTTTATCCTTCTTCCTTCTAACGTTATAATGAAGAGGATTGTCTTCCCTAATATACGACCCTTCATGTAAGTAAAAGTCCGAGATGACCTATAAAACAAATATGTTTAGAAACTAACCGCCCCTATCATATTCTACCATTTTCTGATAATCATTCCAGCTATCCACATCATAAAAAAGAGCAGTTTCTTCATACGGTATCGTTATCCCCTCTACCTGTTGAAAAATAGTGCGTGCTCCTTGATCACCTTGTAATGTTTGCAAAAAAGGGAATGTTTTCTTCGCAAACAAAACAGGCGGTCTTATAATGCCGCGATGCTTTGCTGCGACATAATAGACCGTTTGATATTGTTTATAACAATCTATTAGTTCATTAATTAACTCCGTTTTAATAAAGGGTTGATCAGCAAGTAAGACAACAATTCCATCAGCTTTCATATCCATTGCTTTTTGAACACCGCAGCGCAGTGAATGTGATTGTCCTTGATTAGAATCGGCACAAGGAAGAATGTGCACGTTCTCATATCGTAATGATTGTGAAATCCAGTTCATATCATTTGTGACAATAATGATATCGGAAAGATTAGAAGACAACGCTGTTTTGAGGGCTGCATTACCAAGTGGTTCATTATGTAAAGGAAGAGAAAGTTTTTGGAGTCCCATTCGTCGACTATTTCCAGCTGCCAAATATACACCAATGATTTTCATCTCACTTCCCCCGTAATTTCCCAATGATTTCAGCCATAATACTAATCGAAATTTCACTTGGACCTTGTGCACCAATTGAAATTCCAACAGGAAAATGAAGATGATGAGGGATTGGTTTCCCTTCTAATAAACGCTCCGTACGATGGCGCGGGCCTAATACACCGATATAACGAACATTTTTTTCTAATAAGAGAGAGAGCAATTGCCGATCTTTTTCAAAGTGATGCGTCATAATGACAAGAAAATCACTTGGATGTAAGGAAAAGTTTCGGATCATTTCTACCGGAAACCCAACTACACACGCATCAGCATGTGGGAATTGCTCCGTATTACATAAGCCTTCCCGCCAATCGCAAACTGTTACAAAAAAGCTCGTTTCCTTCGCAAAACGAACG
Source organism: Bacillus cytotoxicus (assembly GCF_023715645.1). Lineage (GTDB taxonomy): Bacteria > Bacillota > Bacilli > Bacillales > Bacillaceae_G > Bacillus_A > Bacillus_A cytotoxicus_A. The sequence continues at coordinate 28,328 of NZ_JAMBOP010000026.1, forward strand.
AGCGGCTTCGCATCTTCTCCTGCTCCAAAAATAAACAGGCGGGGCTTTTGAATAAAATATTGGTTATAATATTCATCTTGTAAACCTTTTTTCAAGTCAGTTGCCTGTGGAATAGCTCCTGTCCAATTCCCAAGTGCATGACCATCATGATAGATAAGTACAGTTTGTTCTAACGAAAGGTGTTTCACCATCCAAGCGGAGAAACCATTTGTAAGATGAATGTATAGATTTTGTAAAATTGCTTTATAGGTATCGTCTATATGTTCCACTAATATATGAATGACACCATTACATCCTACTCCCCAGGACAAGTCATCTTCTGCTTTCGTGTTAAATGTATGAATCGCCCACGTTTTATGCTCCATAACATCTGCAGCATAGTAGAAAAGTTCTTCTTCAATGCACCCAGCACTTAACATTCCGACTTTTGTACCATCTTCTTGAAACAGCATCATCGTCCCTTCTTTTCGATATGCCGATCCTTCAACATGAATAATCGTTGCTAACGCACAGCGTTTCTCACAACTTAACAACACTTCTAATACATCGTATACGGAAGTCATTTCGATTCCCCTCGCTGCTTTTGCAATGCAGACTTTACAGCTTCTTCAATCTCTTGATAACTCGTGCATCTACAAATATTAGAACTTAACCATTCTTCAATGACGCGATCATCTGCATCAGGCCTTTGTGACACAAGCCCGTGGCAATTCATAATAAATCCCGGTGTACAGTATCCGCATTGGAACGCCCATTTCTCTTCAAAAGCTTGTTGAATAGAAACTGATTGTAATCCCTCAATCGTTGTAATTTGCTTTCCAACTGCTTCAACAGCCAACATAATACAAGACTTGATTGGTATCCCTTCAACAAGAACGGTACAAGCACCGCAATCACCATTTTCACAGCCAGGCTTCGCTCCTGTTAAATCTAATTCGTGACGTAATATATGTAGTAGTGTATCAGCCATTCTTGAAACGACTTCTCGCCTTTCTCCATTTACATGTAAAATAAGCTGCACGTTTCTCATCCTTCTTCCCCCTCTGCAAAATTTCGCAATATCTCTTGCAGTACAGATTGAAATACAAATGTCCGATAAGCACGCGAACCTCTTATGTCATCTAATACAGGAGCAGGAATATGGGTTAAAGCGCGTGCAATTCTTTCCTCAAATGGCATATGCTTATGATTCAAATCTGCTTCCATTCGAAATGAACGAAATGGAAAAGCACATAAACCACTGCACGCCATCCGAATTTCGTCATCATATTTCATCGCAGCAACTGTCACAAGGGGATAATCAATTTTTTCTAGTTGCCGTTTCTTAACACTATAATACGGCGCTATTACATACCGCCGCTCTGTAATGATTTGTACAAGAAACTCGCCCCTTTGTAGTTGTAATTTTTCCACAAAAGCTTGATGAGCAGGTACATATTTCATACCCTCTGTTCCTGCAATGACAAATGTGCTATCAGCTAATAAAAATGGCAGCACAGCTTCCTTATAGCGGATCCTTCCCGCAACATTTCCGCCAATTGTAATTTTATTTCTAGCGGTGCGATCTGCAGCTCGGCCAGCTGTTTCTCCAAGGAGCGGAAATACCTCTGCTTCTTGAACATTCGTTATCGTTAATGTTGCACCAAGTAAAAGTTTGTTGCTCTGCCATTCACAAACATTACATTCTGGAGTCTCTTTTATATCAATAACAGCTTTTGTTCGAATTCGCTGCGAACGCCCCATCGTAATAATTTCTGTACCGCCTCCATAGTAAAGCGGCCTCTTCCCCTCCTGATCTAGCTGGTGAAATAACCGAATTGCTTCTTGAATAGAATCTGGACGATAATACTCAAAATCAAATGGTATCATTCCATCCCTTCCTTTTTTGCGACTCTTTCCAAATTAATTCTGGCGTAAGCGGTAAGTTTCGCAGTGGGAGATTAGCCGCAATGGATAAACTGTTTCCTAAAGCTGCCGGCATACCAATAATTCCATGTTCCCCAAGTCCTCTAGAACCAAATGCCGCTTCTTTATGCGGGACTTCTACAAAATCCACGATATATTTTGGCTGTTGGCCGTAATGGATGACTTTATAAGTACGAAACTGATGATTCAAATTTCTTTCTTTCGCATCATAGTGAAATGTTTCTCGCGTCGCAAAACTAAGCCCCATGCTCATCGCTCCCATAATTTGCGTTTCTGCTCCCTTTCTATTTAAAATGGTTCCCGCATCCGCAACTGTTACAGCATTCAACAATCGGTATGTAAAGTCTTTGGGATTGTACTCCACTTCCACCGCTTGCGCTCCTACTCCCCATTCCGGTCCTTGCCTGCCTTTACCTGTCTCGTAATCTATGTCTGTAATCCCCTCAAATACGTAACTCCCTCTTCCGACCACTTCTGCTCCTTTTACATGTCCATTTGAATCTACATACCCAAGGGCAATTTTCGAAAAAGGCACATGTATATTAGGATTAGCTTTGACATAGACTTCTTTTCCGGCAACATCTAACTCTTCTATGGGGTACCCAAGTATATTGGAAGCCGTTTGACAGAGCTGTCTCATCGCATCTTCTGCCGCAATTACAACGGCGTTTCCAACAAGATGCGTCGTTCGACTTGCTGCTGTTTTCCAATGTTTTGGAGCAACTTGTGTATTCACTTCCATCATGATATGGACATCATCAGTACTCATATTCATTTTCTCTGCAACCATTTGTGTGAGCACCGTTTTTGTTTCCTGCCCAATTTCAACAGCTCCGCAATTAATATTGGCACTCCCATCACCGTTAAAAGTTAACACAGCACCTGCTCCGGCATTCCTTGGTGTAGTCGAGTTTTTCCAAAAGCAACTAACTCCTTTGGCACGTACAATACCATTAGATAGCACAACTTTCTTTCCCTCTTCCCAATTGATAAGCAATTTTAACTTTTGTAAGCACGCCGCTATATCTCCCGTGTTACTTGGCGTTACAAGTACTTGTGTCGGCGTTGTATCTCCCGGTCTAATCGCATTTAGCAAACGAAACATAAGCGGGCACATCCCTAACTTTTCCGCAAGTATATCAATTGTTCGTTCGATTACAAACGTATACTCTGAATGTCCAAACCCTCTAAACGACGTTGCATATGTATGGTTTGTATACATACCAAGTGAATCACACCATACGTTTTCGATCGCATATGGGCCCGTGCAGTCCAGCCCAGCTGCCTTACTCATCGTTACCGCCCGATCAGCATAAGCACCGCCGTCAAATAAATACAAAAATTCTGCCGCTTGCAGCTTTCCTTCTTTTGTGCACCCAAGTTTTACTTTTGCTTGTAAACCGATGTGAACAGGCGACGTTATAAAATCTTCCTCTCTACTATTTCGAAGAGTAACTCGTCTTCCCCCTACTGCTTTTGAAGCAATATATGCTAAAAACTCAAGCTGCACCGCTGTTTTTCCTCCATATGCACCCCCGACGAGCGGCACATGGACAATAACTTTCCCTTCATCAATTTCAAACGCTTCGCTTAACTGCCTTTTTATTTCAAAAGGAGCCTGTGAAGTAGAATGAACGATAACATCTCCACTTGGCTTTATTTCTACCCTCGCGCACCTTGTCTCCATCGCAGCATGATCAGATTGCCGAAAAGAAAATGTTTCACAAGCAATCACATCACTATTCGCAAATCCGTTTTGAATATCACCTTTACGAATTTTCGTCCGATTTGCAATATTTGTGTGCGGCTTTGGATATACCTTTTCTACTAATTTATATTGTTCCACATGTTCATGGACTAATATATTCGTTTCATTATAAGCTTGCAAAGGGGAACGAATAATTGGAAGCTCTTCGTACATAACACGGATTCGTGCGGTTGCCTCTATTGCAATCGCTTCATCATCCGCTACAACAAGCGCAACAGGTTCACCAAAATACCGTACTTTCTCAAAGGCTAACGGAGGACGATCAACGATACTTGAACCGACAAGAATCGGATAATCCGCTCCCGTTACCACAACATGTACACCTTGTACTTTCCTTGCTTCACGAATATCTATACTTCGAATATAAGCATGCGCATATGGACTCGTAAGCAGTTTCGCATATAGCGTACCAACCTCTATTTCATCATTGATATACTTCGCTCTTCCCGTTACTTTATCAGCACCTTCTTTTCGCTTCACACTTTTTCCTATGACACGATATCGTTCCATCCCGGGCCTCCTTCGCTCTCCTCTCCTACCATCCTATTTACACGACTAACAATTTAGTACAGATCTCTCCGTATAAAAAAATGGAGCGACCTCAAAAGAGATGTAGATATCTTTTGAGGTCGCTCCTTCTTATCTGTTCAATGATATATCGGCGTTTTTTTTGATATATCGGCGATTCGACACGAAATAAACACTTCTACCAAATTATATTTAGACTTAGTTTTTTGGTGATTGCAGCTTATCAATTTTCCAGTGTGTTTCTAGAGGGTCTAAAGAGCTTTCAATATAAAACATATATTCATCTGCGGTATCTGGTACTTCAAAAGCTATTTTCAATTCTACCGTTTCTTTTGGTTTAACTTGTATATCATAAGGAGGAGGGTTTTGGTTAAGCACCTTTCCTTCATACGCCTTACCGTCTTTTTCATCTTTTAAGGTATATTTTAATTCTGATAGTCCAATCATTTGACCTCGTACATTTTTTACAGAGACATTAACAACGATAGAATCGTTGCTATCATTTAAATATGCACTTTGAACAGTGGTCGAGTAATAGCCTCCCTTAATACCCTCACCAACTAATGAAATACCTTGTTCCAAGCGGCGGATCCTATCTTCTTCTTCAAAATTTGTTAATTCTTCATTTTCATTTTTTGCGGTTGGTTCTTCTATTGAATCATTTTCAACTGCACTATCTTTTTTATCTTGTGTGCAAGCAGCCGTAACACTGATAAATACTAGACTTAAAGTAAGTAATATGGATAATTTTCTCATAAAATTTATCCGTCTCCTTAAATTTCTCGATTTTGTGCAACTATACATATTATATAGATGCAAATTGAAAAACTAACATAAAAAACCTTTTCTTTTTCGGTGGGCGAGAGCAACTGGCCATGCATAGAAGCGGTCAGTTCCTTTTCCTGCCACGTGCAAAGTTTAAAACAAAGATAGACAGTAAGTAGCGGCCATGTTTTGTTCTGCATAGTAGCGACTTAGATGTTAAAAAGTCAACTTGTATTTATATATAAAGCAATTCTATTTATAAGCTCATTTATTTTTCCCTCTGTCAATAAGCCATTTTAAGATTCCTATTATTAATATAAGGAGCGATATTGCTTGAATAAAGAGAAATCCTTTACAAAAATCTATTCATTTTTTATACATCTCTATCCTGGCGTGGATTTCAGGGTTCCCGTTTGTTACTGGATTAGCCGAAAAACTGTATAAAAATTTTCATACTCTTAACGTGGGGGTCTTTCGAATCAGTTCCATCTTCCTATAAATAGCTTTGAAAATAAGTCTTCCGTTGTTTCCGTAATTTTCTCAAACATATCCGTTTCATTTTCCTCTTGTTCTTTGAGCCTTTTAATCGTTTTCCTTGCATCTTCTGGATAGTCTGTAATAATTCCATCCACATTCAATTTATAATACTTCTTTAAGCTTTCCATATCATTTACAGTCCAAACGTAAATCGGTCTATTTAATTTACGGGCCGATTGTACTAAGCGCTTATTCAACATATATTCTTCCGCTACATAAAAGTCTGCCGGAACATTTTTAAAATTTGCTGCGTTTGCATATAAAACATATCCCACTTTTATATCGGGATTTGCACGTTTAAATTCTTTAATAAGCTGGTAATGCAATGTTTGAATAACACACTGCTTTTCAAATTCATTTTTTTCAATCGTTTTTAAAACCTTCTTTACAAAATCCTTTTCATCTTCATTTCCATGGAGCTTCACTTCTATATTAAGTTTAATCTTCCCTTTCGCAAGTTTAATAATCTCATCAAGTGTACTAATTTCCCCTGAGAATTCACCTTGCCTTAGCGTAAGCTTTTTAAGTTCATCCATCGTTAAATCTGACACATGTACATTTGCATTCGCAAGACGTTTTAATTTCAAATCGTGTATAACGGCTAATTCTCCGTCTTTCGTTTCCAGTACATCAATCTCCGCATAATCTGCTTTCGCATCAATCGCTCCTTGTACTGACTCTTTTGTATTCTCTACTCCCCTAGATATATAACCACGGTGTGCCATAATAATAGGTTCTTTATAAGAGTTCGTAATAAAGGTTACAATAAAAGCCAAAACCATTCCCATTACAACACCCACGCAAATATATACACCAATAAATTTCAATCGATGCTTTTGAAAAAAGCATTTCTCTGCTTTTACTTTCGAATAATCAAGGCCCTCTTCTAATAAAACAGCTTCAAGGGGAACTTTCTGTAAATATAACCTGATCAGCGCCATAATATAAAATGGAGTAACAATAAAGCTAAATATATAAAGTGTACTCGTTAAAAATACAGATAACGTCGATTGTGCTAATAAAGCAAATGTCCCTTCTGGATTTGTAAATTCATATATCCCAAGCAGTAATAATAAATAAACACCTGTAAACATTAGAAAGACAATGCCTATCGAAATAAAAAATCCAATGAAAAAGAACAGGACTTTCAAAAAGTTTTCACTTACTAACGTGGCACTTTGACGAGCAGCTACGCGAAACGGCTTTTCTTCTAAAACAATAATAGGTAATACAAAAATCCAACGAAGATTGACATAGGCAACTATGGCGAAAAAGAAATAATATCCAAATTGTCCCATTGTTGTTTTCAATAATTCGCCTGTAATAAAATTAGGAATCTGAATTTCAGGAAGAAGTGCAGATTTATAACCGATGCTTAAAAGGGGCAGTAAAACGACAACATACAAAATAAATCCTGGCAAACAATAGGTGAAAAAAGAAGGTAAATACGTTACCGTTTTATATAAAATAGGACGCAGTTTCACCTTTTGTCGTTTATGTGCGAAATATGAAATAATAATCAGCACTGCAAATTCGATAAAAATAAGAAAAAGTGCTAACACAGATAAAATGACAATCACTGCAATTCCGTAGGGTGTTTTTAAAAATGCAAGCAATTCATCATTTGTCGCATTTGCATATCCACCCCAGTATAACAGCTTATTAAAAATAATACGGAATAATGGAATAAAGGCAATTACGGCTAAAAGTTTATACATGAGTTGAAACGATAGTACATTTCCAAAGGCAAATCTTACCGTCTGAAAGGAATGTTTCATTACCCCTGGTATAGATAATTTTTTACGATGTAGCATATATTCCTCCATGTTCTGAAACTATATATAAGTTAAAAACAACATAAAGACCCTGTTTTTGAGAGGGGGCAAAAGCATCTTGCCGCGCATAGAAACGGGCAGCAACTTATATGTTAGAAAATAAAAATAGTTATATATTAAAATATTATCTCTTTCATCATAATATATTCTACTAAACATGTAAAAGAGCGATAGATTCTAAATCTATCGCTCTTTTACTTATTAGTTCTTCTTTTCTAGCTCTTGACCAAATGCTTTCAAAAAGTTAAATCCGAATGTAATTGCTCGGTTTATGTCTGGATCTCGTAATACTTTAAAGAAATCCATCACACCTGTTCTCCCGCCTTTTGCCAGTTCATCTGTTGCAAATTGTAAACCTGTAACTAAGCTAGATGTTACTTGCTTCGTCACTTCTGGGTCTACTGAAGATAGCGCTTCTCCTGCACCCATCATATTATTTAATGCATTTTTTACTGGCTCACGGTTTAGTTGCTCAATCGCAATTTTCGAAACATCTTCTTTCGCTGCAAGCAAGCTTACTGCAGCATCTAGTAAACCTGCTTTTTGAAGCTGTGCTAGCAAATGAATCGTTTCTTCAATTGCCTGTTGATTCTCTCCTAATTGTTGTAATAATTCTTCAGAAACTTGTTGCTTCTGTTGTTCCTCTGTTACAACCGTTTTTTGAATCATCGTAATTTCTTTTGCCACAATGCTTCCCCCCTAGTTTTCATCCACAAGTGATACGTATTGTTTTCGTTGCCATTTCTTTTGTATTTCGACACCATTTTGCGGATGACGCTCTTTGTTTCGCGGATTGGAAGTAGGAAGTGGACGATTTCCTTTTTCACGCAGCACACGCATTTTGACACGCGTTTGTTTATATGCCGGTGTACATGTATAAAGATCCGTTGCCGTTCCTGTTAAAATATTAATTGCTTCTTCATTTACTGTTGCATGCATTGGTAAATATAGTTCATTTCCAGTTACACGATCTGTAATAAGTGCTGGAACTTTTATTTTTCCAAACGGTGATGCAAGTTCTACGAGACCTCCATCCTTCACATTTCGCTCCATCGCTAGCTCAGGGGAAATCTCAACAAATACTTCTGACATTTTCGATAAAATACCTGCCGATTTCTTTGTCATATTCCCTTCATGGAAATGTTCAAGCATACGGCCATTATTTAATAATAAATCATATTCTTCCGGCGCTTCGACTGGCGGTACCCATTCATCAAGTGATAGACGTGCCTTTTTATCAGGGAAATTAAATCCATCTACATATAATAACGGCGTATCACTGCCGTCGTGGCTACCCCAGCATAAGCTATTCCATCCTTCTAAACGATCATATGTTGCCTGAGAATATAAAGGAGTAAGTGATGCGAGTTCATCCATAATTTCACTTGGATGCTCATAGTTCCAATTGGCGCCTAATGCACGAGCTACCTTTTGTAAAATCAACCAGTCTGGTTTGGAATCACCAAGCGGCGGCATAACTTCGTATAAACGCTGAATGCGGCGTTCTGTATTCGTGAATGTTCCTTCTTTTTCTAAACTCGGTGCTGCTGGTAAAATGACATCTGCAAAACGAGCTGTTTTCGTTAAAAACATATCTTGCACAACAAGGAAATCAAGATTTTCTAAAATGTGCTGCACATGATTCGCATTAGAATCAACTAATGCCATTTCTTCGCCCATCACATACATACCGCGTAATTTTCCTGCTTCTGCCGCAATCAGCATCGCAATATTATTTAACCCGGGCTCTTTCGGAATCGAAACGCCGTATGCTTTTTCGAATTTCGCGCGCAATGCATCATCAGATATCGCTTGGTAACCAGGAAGCCAATTTGGTAATGTTGCCATATCACAAGCACCTTGTACGTTATTATGTCCACGCAGCGGGTATGCTCCTGCACCAGGACGACGATAGTTCCCGGTTACAAGAAGTAAGTTAGAAATTGCAGCTGATGTCGTACTTCCACCTGTATTTTGCGTTACTCCCATACCCCAAAGTATACATGTGCCATCTGCATCACGAATCATTTTTGCCATTTCTTTTAATGTATCTTTCGAAATGCCAGTTACACTTTCTGTATAATCAAGCGTATATTTTTCTAACATTATTTTATATTCGTCAAAATTCTTTACGTTTTCAGCAAGAAACGCTTGATCATGCCAATCTTGATCGATAATATATTTTGTTACACCAGCAAGCCAAACGTGATCTGTACCTTGACTTGGGTGCACAAATAGATCTGCACGCTCTGCCATTTCATGCTTACGCAAATCAGCCACAATTAATTTTTGCTCATGTAGTTTATGGGCACGTTTTACACGCGTTGCAAGAACGGGATGACCTTCTGTCGGATTTGCTCCAACAATAATGATAAGTCCTGCCTCTGCAATATCTTTAATTGTTCCTGCATCACCGCCCATACCTACTGTTTTAAATAAACCATCTGTTGCCGGTGATTGGCAGTAGCGGGAACAGTTATCCACATTATTTGTCCCATATACTTGGCGTGCTAGCTTTTGCATTAAATAATTTTCTTCATTCGTTACTTTAGAAGAAGAAATAAATCCAAACGCATCACTGCCGTATTGCTCCTTAATATGGCCCATATTTGCTGCAACAACTTCAAGTGCTTCTTCCCAAGTTGCTTCAACAAACATATCTCCTTTTCGGATCAGCGGCTTTGTAATTCGTTCTTCACTATTTACAAAATCCCAGCCGAATTTCCCTTTTACACACGTTGAAATTCCGTTTACCGGCGCATCTGATGATGGTTGTACTTTTAAAATGTGACGATCTTTCGTCCATACTTCAAATGAACATCCAACACCACAAAATGTACAAACGGTTTTCGTTTTATTAATTTTCGTTTTACGCATCGCTGCCTCTACTTCCGAAACAGCTAAAATACTGCTATAACCCGGTTCTACATCTTTTACAAAATCAATCATTGGATGTAACACATCTTCTTTTAGCCCCGTCATAAAACCGGCTTCTCCAAGCATCGATTTTTCCATTAGGGCATTACATGGACAAACCGTTACACATTGTCCACAACTTACACAAGAGGAATCATTAATGTTTGCGCCATCATCCCAAATGACACGCGGGCGATCTAAACTCCAATCAACCGATAAGGTTTCATTTACTTGTAAGTTTTGACACACTTCTACACATTGCCCACATGCAATACACTGATTTGGATCGTAACGATAAAACGGGTGGGACATATCCACTTCCGAAGTGCTCACTTTCGGTTCGTACGGATATTTCTGTTCTTCAATCCCCATCATATGCACTGTATTATGGACTTTACAATTTCCGTTATTATTATCGCAAACAGTACAATATAATAAGTGATTTTCAAGCAATCGATCCATCGCTTCTGTTTGAGCTTCAACCGCTCGCTTCGACTTTCTTTCGATATGCATACCTTCTTCAATGTTTGTTGAACAAGCGCGCATCAACTTTCCATTCACTTCAACAATACATGTATCACATGTCTGAATTGGATCTACTTCTGGTACGTGACAAATTTGCGGGTGTTCAAGTTCTCTTTCGTTTAATAACTGCAATATCGTTTTCTGACTAGATGAAATATACTCTGTACCATCGACAGTTACACGAATTTTCTGTTCTGACATCTTTACCCTCTCCTTACAACCAACCGTACAACACCTTCTGAATACGTTTTCAAAACGATGTTGCTATACGTTCTTTTACAAAATAGAAAAACAATTCTTAGAGGTAGATTCTTGATGTATAAAATAAGCTTACAATTGATGTATATAACTACGATTCTATTATATCGTAGAATATAAATAATAACCAAGGGATGTATGTGAATACAAAATGAAAAATGACATGAAAAACCCCTTTCTTCTTTTGGGAGGATGAGAGCACCTGGCCATGTGTTTAGAGCGGGCAGGGCCTTTTTTTGCCACAGGCCATGTTTTAAAACAAATGGAGCAAGCGAGTAGCATGGCATAATTTATTTTTCGTAGCAGCGACTTTTATGTAAAATACAAATGAATTTATATCTATGAATCTATTTGGAGAATGGTTATCCCCCCTTCTTTTTAGGTGGCCGAATGCACCTGTCCATGTATAGTAGCGGTCAGAGACTGTTTCTGCCACGGGCGAGGTTGATCGATTTATATACAAAACGAATGCTTTTCTTTTTTTTATGCCTTATGATAAACGTGGGAGAATAATTATTGAACTCCCCCCACCTATCGTTTCAGAGAAGTGAGGTGGGGGTCTTCTCGCCAAATATAATAAAGGGGAAAATCATATGAATTCTGTTCAAAGCACATATAAAATGGTTCGTTACCAAGGTGGGATGTTTCAGCAAAAAGATGATGAGATTGTAACAGAGTATCCACTTACAATTAAATTAAACGGTGAAGAATATGTAACAATTGTTTGTACCCCTGATCATATTGAAGATATGGTTGTTGGCTTCTTAGTATCAGAAGGTATTATTCCTTCCTATAAACACATTGAACAATTATGGATTCAAGAAGAAAAAGGATTTGCGCATGTTACAACGACGCAAACAAATCCACTCTATCAAACTTGCTATAACAAACGATATGTGACATCGTGCTGCGGGAAAAGCAGACAAGGCTTTGTCTTTGTAAATGATGCAGCAAAAGCAAAAACGATGCACGATATTCATATTACGCTTAAACCCGAAGATTGCTTTCGTCTCATGAATGAGTTGCAGCAATCCTCTACTACTTTCCAAGAAACAGGCGGTGTGCATAATACCGCATTATGTGATGAAAAACAAACTATCGTTTCACGAATGGATATTGGGCGTCATAATGCTTTAGACAAAATTTACGGTTATTGCTTACGGAACAACATTTCGATAACAGGCAAAGTAATTGCCTTTAGCGGACGTATTTCATCTGAAATCTTACTTAAAGTTGCAAAAATCGGCTGTGAAATTGTCCTATCAAAATCCGCTCCGACAAAATTAGCGCTAGAACTTGCTCATGATTTAGGAATTACTGTCGTTGGTTTTATTCGCGGTGATTCTTGTAATATTTACACGCGCCCAGAGCGAATTGAAGGGTACGTGAAGAAGGATTAATGTTAGCTCCTTTTCGCGTATTGAGAATGTTGAACATTGTCGAAGCGCCGATATATCATTAAACATCGCACGTGACAAAAAAGGGCACTGACCGTTACTATGCACGGCCAGATGCTCTCGTCCCTTCTAAAAGGAAAGGCTTTTTATATCGTTATTATAATTTGTATACATATAGTTATAAAAATGAAACATACATATCAGTTGAATAATTAATAAAGTTAATATATAATTTCATTAAACAAAAACCATTGGGAGGTTAACTGTTATGAACATTCGTGTATTAACAAAAGAAGATGCAAGTATATATTTACCACTTTGCATGGAAGGATTAACTCAAAACCCAGAAGCATTTGGTTCCTCTTATGAAGATATTATGAAACAAAAAGATCCCGTTGCTGCCATTGCAAAACGGTTAGATAACCCTGAAAAGTTTACGATAGGTGCTTTTCAAGAAGAGGAATTAATCGGTATTGCCACTCTTGAAATAAAACCACTTGTCAAACAGGAGCATAAAGCGAAAATTGGCTCTGTATACGTTTCTCCAAAAGTACGCGGTCTTGGTGCTGGAAGAGCGTTAATTGAAACTATCATTGAAAATGCCCCTAGATTAGATATAGAACAGATTATGCTTAATGTGGTTACCGGAAATAAACCGGCAAAGAAACTATATGAATCACTTGGCTTCCAAACATTTGGTGTAGAAGAACGTGCTTTAAAATATAACGGACAATATTGGGATGAAGAACATATGATGTTATTTCTCAATGCTTAAATCTTCTTTTAACATAAAAACAGCCGCTCTCGCCCAGCTAAAAAAAGCGATTTTTATGTTGGATTTTCAATTTGGATTTATATATATTCAGCATCACAAAAGCCTCGCACAATGTGTGCGAGGCTTCTTCTCTATCTCATAATAATTAAGTTTATTTATAATAACCAAAAAAACTTTCTAGCACAAACAACGATAATCATCATTGATACCGCAATGCAGATTATAGCTACATTTCGTTCTTGTTTCTGCTTTTCAATGTCTTCCGTGTTCACTATCCAAAGCCCCTTTATCTACATTCAAAAAAAGTCGTGAGATAGAAATTTTTCTTATCCGATGCGAGGTGAATACGAAAAATGTTCTCTATCTCACGTACACAATAGAATGGAATTTGCCATTTTGAAATCAAAATGACATGACGTTATGTCGCAACATAGGGTATTTTTGTGCTGCTACATTAACTATTATAAATAAAAAATGTGCAAAAGTAGTGCATTTTTTATGGCAATTGTCCTTTTCTTTTCCATATGAACAGTGTTTTTTCTAAAGTTCATGTAGAATATATATAAATCCAAATTGATTTTCCAACACACAAGTCGCAGAAAATAGGCCCTGACCGCTTCTACGCATGGTCAGACGCTCAGGGGCACCTAAAAGTTTATGTCAGGTTTTTAATTTGGATTTATATATAAGGGAAACTTCTAATTAACACAAAATAAACGTAAATCATAAAAATTTGAGGTGTACATCGTTATGGCAAAACTATTATTAGTAGATGACGAAGAACGCATGCTTCGCTTATTAGATTTATTCTTAAGTCCACTTGGACATTTTTGTATGAAAGCAAAGTCAGGACAAGAAGCACTTGAACTCGTTCAACAAAAAGAGTTTGATCTTATTTTGTTAGACGTGATGATGCCAAAAATGGACGGCTGGGAGGCTTGCCTTCAAATTCGGCAAATTAGTAACGTTCCCATTATTATGCTAACAGCGCGTAATCAAAATTATGACATGGTAAAAGGCCTCACATTAGGTGCTGATGACTATATTACAAAGCCGTTTGATGAACAAGTATTAATTGCTCGTATCGAAGCTGTACTCCGCCGTACGAAGAAAGAGGGATTTGTAAACTTTAACGGCATCGAATGGGATAAAACGAGACATACCGTAACTGTATATGATGAAAAGCTCTCTCTTACGCCAATTGAGTTTTCCTTACTTGGACTCTTTTTACAAAATATAAACCGTGCTTATAGCCGCGATGAGCTTATCGAAATCATCTGGGGATTTCAAACAGATATTGAATATCGCACTGTTGATTCTCACATTCGTAATATACGCGAAAAGCTTCGAAAAGCAGGATTCCCTATCGAAGATCATCTAGAAACCGTTTATAAAATAGGTTACAAATGGATAAACGGAACTTCATAAAGTGAAACTTTATGAAGTGGGGGGTTTTCTTCCTCCCCCACTGATGATGGGTGAAACTATTCAAGCATATACTTACAGTTTTCCTTCTATCGAATTTCGTTGTTAGAAGTCTTACTGCCAAAAAAGGTTGTGAATCATAATGAATAAACTTTCTATAAAGCTTGGGATTTACTTTTTATTATTAGCTCTTTGTATTGAATCCGTACTATTTGTAACCTTTCATACAACACTGGCACAAATGCGTGTAAATGAAGAAACTACAGCATTGCTAGAAAAAGGAAATTGGTATTGTAATATGATTGAAAAACGTTATAGAGAAGGCATTTTTGAACGCGTAGCAGTAATGGAATCGAATTCTCCTTCTCATACAAAGCTTGTCATAACAGATGCAACAGGCCACGTTATAGACTCTTCTGATCCTGTTACAGAAGATATGTACAAACAGCTTGAACAAAAGATTACATACATTCCTAAATATGGAATGATAACAGAAGACCGCTGGAAAGAATCAAAATATATTTCAACCGTCAGCCCTGTCGTAAAATATGGGGTCGTAATTGGCTATGTCCATATGTTTTTAGAAACTGCCTCTATAAAAGAAATGATTTATCGCTTAACGAAACAATTTTTTACTGTCGGTGCCTTGACAGTAACTCTCACAACAATTTTAGTATTTTTATTTTCAAGGGTCATTACAAATCCACTTATTAAAATGAAGCGAGCAACTGAAAAAATGATGAAGCAAAATGAGCCCATTACGTTAGGTATTAAAAGTAAAGATGAATTAGGAAGCTTAGCAAAAACAATCGAACAACTTTCTAGTGAGTTAACCTATATGAAAAAAGAACGAAACGAGTTTCTCGCCAGCGTTGCGCATGAATTATTAACCCCGCTCACATATGTAAAAGGATACACAAAAGTTGCAAAAAGGGAGTCTTTATCTAAAGAAGAACGGGAAGAATATTTACAGATTATTGAAGAAGAAACAGAAAATATTACAGAGCTTGTGCAAGACTTATTTGAACTTGCACAACTTGAACAGCACCAATTTACGATAAAAAAACAACCCATTTCATTATTACCATTTGCAGAGCGTGTGGTTGAAAAAATAAAACCCTCTCTAAAAAAAAAGCAAATGGATATCTCTTTATACTGCCAAGAAGATTTATATGCTTACATAGATGACCGCCGCATGGAGCAAGTCATGCTAAATTTATTACATAATGCATATCAACATTCTCACGAAAATTCTCATATTACAGTACAAGTATTAAAAAAGGAGCATACTTTTCTTATACAAGTGCAAGATGAAGGGGAAGGAATTCCAAGTGAAGACTTACCACATATTTTTGACCGCTTCTATCGAGTTGACAAATCGCGGACACGAGCCACTGGCGGAAAGGGTATTGGTTTAGCTGTTGCAAAAGAAATTGTAGAGTTGCATGGTGGCTCTATACAGGCAACGAGCGAGGTCGGAATTGGGACTACATTTACTATGGAACTACCTATTAAATAGCTATTATAAAACCCTTTTCTTTTTAGAGGGGCGAGTGCGTCTGGCCATGCATAGGAGCGGGCAGGGCCTTTTTTTGCCACGGACGATGTTTTAAACAAAAGGAGCAGACAAGGGACGATTATCGTGTTTCTGCATAGCAGGGGCTTATAGGTTGAATTATGACAATGGATATGGCCTAATCCACTTTTCTTTTTATGGGAGGGCGAGTGCGTCTGCCCATGCATAGGAGCGGACAGGGCCTTTTTTCTGCCACGGGCTATATTTTAAACAAAGGGAGCAGAAAAGGGATAATTATCGTGTTTCTGCATAGCAGGGGCTTATAGGTTGAATTATGACAATGGATATGGCCTAATCCACTTTTCTTTTTATGGGAGGGCGAGTGCGTCTGCCCATGCATAGGAGCGGACAGGGCCTTTTTTCTGCCACGGGCTATGTTTTAAACAAAGGGAGCAGAAAAGGGACGATTATCGTGTTTCTGCATAGCAGGGGCTTATAGGTTGAATTATGACAATGGATATGGACTAATCCTCTTTTCTTTTTAGGAAGGGACAAGTGCAGGATATTTGTTCTTCTATAACTGCAATTTTTATGTGGAAATATTAAGACATTTTTATATATCGGGCCTTTTTTTTGAAAGTATTAGGATTTTCATATAAAATATAAAATTACCACCAAAGAATTGGAGGATCATACAATTGGAAATTCGTGTATTAACGAAAAAAGATGCAGAAATTTATTTAGCACTTCGCGTTGAGGGATTAAAACAAAATCCAGAAGCGTTCAGTTCTTCTTATGAAGATATTATTAATAAAGAAGATCCTGTTGAATATAAAGCGCAAATATTAGATCAAAATGAAAATTACACGCTTGGTGCTTTTAAAGGAACAGATTTAATCGGCGTGGCAACTTTAGAAACAAAGTCATTTTTAAAACAAGAACATAAAGCAAAAGTTGGCTCTGTTTACGTCTCTCCAAAAGCGCGCGGAATGGGCGCTGGGAAAGCACTTATGCAAGCAACAATTGAAAAAGCAAAAGAATTAGAAGTAGAACAACTTATGCTAGATGTTGTCGTTGGCAATGAAGGTGCTAAGAAACTCTACGAATCGTTAGGATTTAAAACTTTTGGCGTACAAGAGCGTTCATTAAAATATAACAACCAATATTGGGACGAAGAGCATATGGTTTTATTTTTAGATGTAGAACATAATTAGGAAAAAGGACTTATTGAAAAGTCCTTTTTTTCTTTATAGGAATTATTGTGAATATAACTGTGGTCTTATGAATTCCTCTTCATTTACAGCAATATCACTTTCAGAAAAGCCGTAGCTATGTAACGTTTGATCTCCTCCATTTCTCTTTACCCAGTGATTCCAATATTTCTCTTCCCCTGTCGTTAAAGCTTTTATCATCATATCTTCATGATTACCTTTTACAGCAAGCGCCCCCGCTTCTTTTAAGTGCATCACTCTTTCAATTACCTCTTTCGCATAAGGGCCGCGATCTACATAATCCCCTAGCAAAATGAGTTGATCCTCTTTTGGATTGTACTCTACTTTTTCTAATAGTTTTTCAACTCTCTCTAATTCACCATGAATATCACTGATCACAAGCGTCCTTCTCATATGTATTCCCTTCTTTCTAATTATAAAAGTTAATTCATATTATAGAGAGACATTGATAATATCAAAATTTTCTAACTACATATATCCAAGTTAAAAAAATGACCTAAAACTAAGCCAAACAACTATACCACCTCTAGCAAAATAATTAACATATCCTATTCAAGAAAGTTTAGTTAGCTAATAGCATATGTTTTATTGAAAGGGTGTGATTGAATTATGGATCGGCCGAAAGGGAACGTTGGAGCATTAGTATTCGTTGGCTGCATGTTTCTTGGTGGAGGAGTGGGATCTTTGTTAGGAAGTTCCCAAATTGGATGGCTGATAGGAATGGGTGTTGGATTTCTTGGGATGGCTTTAACAAGACTGATTAGAAAATAATAGAACTGGGGGTTCTCCTTCCAGTAAATAAGACAATATGCATTTAAGTAATTACTTACATACTAGCCCTGTAACATGTAGTAATCGTACTCATACAAAGCCACTCTTTAACAAAAGTGACTCTTTTTGTTTTCGACTCTGTTAACTTTCATTGTTATAAACCAGATATGAAGGATTTCGTTAAGGATGTTATGAAGAAGAAGAACAGACCGAAAATGATTTTAAAACATCCATATTTCGCGGTCATGCATGTTGTTGACACAATGAAGAAGGCTCAAAGAAAAAAGAGCTAAAAGAAAAAACACCTCCGATTTGTCGTTTACATTTATATACGATAAATCGGGGGTGTTTTATCCTTGTCTCATTTTACTGGGTCATTACTATCTAGACGCTAGTCTTTTACTTTGCTCTTTACGGAAGATTATACTTTGCCAACCATTCCTTCATAACATTCAATAATTCCTCTTGAATTTTTGTATTTATAACTCCTTTATATTCCTTCATTATACCTAGCATTGTATGATTTTTATCAACTTCTCGTAAAATATGGTTCATGTTTGGGATGATATGCCACTCCGCCTCACCTGCTACATACTCCGCGATATCCCTTGCCTGCTCTGGCGGTACTTGTATATCCTTATCTCCAGTAATCGCTAAAACTGGACACTCTACTCTCTCTAAATACTCTACGACATTGTATTGAAATTGTTCACGTATCCACTTAGCATTTACCTTTACTCCTTTGATTCGCACAACAGGCTTTGATGATTGGTGTATTTTTTCCATCTGCGCCGCATTTTGTTTCTGAATACGCTTTGGAAGTTTTAAAATACGGTATAGCCACCCTCGAAATCCAGATGCCGCTTCTAATTCTTCCACTGCCATTTTCATTTGTTTTGGAAGTAATGTTTTCGAAGGTTCCGCTGCGCCGCTAAGTAAAATTAAATTCGCAACTGATTCTCTTACATAAATAGCCGGTGCAAGTAAAGCCCCTTCACTATGACCTACAATTACAATTCGCTTCGGATCAATTTGCGGATGCTCCTTTAAAAAACGTACCCAAGCGACGCCATCATCAATTAAATCTGTCACACCTGTCTCATAATAATCGCCTTCACTTTTGTTTACACCACGCTTATCATAACGTAAAGTCGCAAATCCTAATGAAGTGAAATAATCCGCTAAATCTTTATACAAATTTAGTTTTAAACCGCGAAAATTTCCATCCCGGTCTCCCTTTCCACTTCCAGCAATCAATAAAATAGCTGGATATGTTGCTGCATCATGTGCTGGAATTGTTAACGTACCTTGAAGTGAAACTGCACTTTCAATTGTAACGAACAATTCTTTCCCCATATTGTTTATTCTCCTTTCCCATTTCTTTCAGGAATGACAATTGTTGAAATCGTTCTTCGCTTTCGCTCTGGAGATGGTTTACGCTCCACCGCTTTTAAAAATACTGCATTCATTTCCTTTGCAAACTCTTGAAACTCCTCATCACTCATGTAAAAACTTGCTTGTCGATACCCGACTCCATCTTTTTCAAAATCAATATGATCTTGCTGCAAATAATCTTTAAAACTCGCCATAACCTGGGTGGTAAACATCATAAAATACTGCATGTGTTCTTCTTTCGTTACATCTTGCAAATCTTTTTGTGAAACATTAGCCACACTGTGATTTAAAGCATATAATTTTTCAATCGTTCCTCGTATTTGTGTTTCTTGAGCAACTTGCAATATATGTGCTGTCGTTAGTTTGTCTAAATGACGATATAATGTCGCTTGCGGGATATGTGGCAACTTTGCGGCAAGCTGCTTCGCTGTTAATTTCTCTCCTCCAATAAACTCTTGAATCAACTGAAAACGGATCGGATGAAACAGGATATCAAGCTTTTTTTCTTTCATATATTAAGACCTACTCCTTTTATTTTACCTTATGATTATATTATCGAAAATGATAACTGAAATACAAAAAAAAATCTATATATCCATTTTAATCCTGTGACATATAATTCACTGCTATGCAAAATAGAACATGCCCTCCGCCTTCCGATCTTTAAAACCTCGCACGTGGCAGAAAAAGGACCTGACCGCTCCTACACACGGCCAGACGCTCTCATCCACCTAAAAAGAAAAGGGTTTTTATGTTAGTTTTTTAATTTGGATTTATATATAAACAAAAATAAGTAAGGCAATTAAATACCTTACTTATTTCTCATGTATTACACTTTAAATTTTTCAATCATAAGTTGTAATTCTTCTGCCATTTTCGCTAAATTTTGAGCGGACGAACTGATTTCTTCCATAGAGTTCACCTGTTCTTCTGAAGAAGCAGCCACGTTTTGCATACTCGCTGTATTTGTTTCTGCTGCTGCTGCAATTTCATCAATTGCATTCGTCACTTCATTTGCATCTTCTGACATATGTTTTGCCGTTGCTGCCATCGTATGAATTTGAGATACAATATCATTTGTAACATTTAATATTTCTGCGAAGTTCGTTTTCGTTTCATCAACAGCTTCAAGACCAGATTGTACTTCTATTTTCACTTCATTCATAGATTGTACGGTAGATTCAATATCACCTTTAATCTCTGTAATCAATTTTGCAATCTCTCCTGATGATTGTCCCGATTGCTCTGCTAACTTTCTAACTTCTTCTGCTACAATTGCAAATCCACGTCCTTGTTCTCCAGCTCTTGCTGCTTCAATTGCTGCATTTAAAGCTAATAAATTTGTTTGCTGTGCAATATTTTGAATCACTTCTAAAATAGCACCAATCTGTTTTGACTTTTCATCCAATAATTTAATAATCGTATCCGATTGCGAAACAGACTTATGAATCGATTGCATTTGTGTCGCTGTTTGCTGTACCAATTTTCCGCCCTCTTCTGCCTTCTGTCTTGCATACGCTGAAGAATTGGAAATAGCTTCTGAGTTATCAGTTACATTATGAAGCGCCGTATTTACTTGTTGTAATAATGCAGCTCCTTCTTCAACACCTTGACTTTGTGACTGAGCACCGATAGATACTTGTTCCATCGCAAGTGTAATTTGGTCTGTCGCCTCATTTGCTTGTCTTACACTTGAAGTTAACTCTTCCGCTGAAGCAGCAACATGCTCTGCCGAGTTACTCATTTTAGAAATTACATTTCGTAAAGAAGCTGACATCTCATTAAAGGAAGCGCTTAATCTTCCAATCTCGTCATTAGAATTAATCTCGATTTCTTCTGTTAAATCACCTTGGCTAATTTTTTGCGCAGAAGCAACAATCGCTCTTAATGGATTTGTTATTGATTTAATGATGAAATAAACAAGAATGCCGCCTAACAACATAGAGATTACAACTACGATGACTGTTTTAAAGAATACTGGTTCAGCTGCCTTGGTAATTTCATCTTCATACATAACACCGATGATTTTCCAGCCTATTTTATTATTTGTTTTAAAGGAAAGAATCTTATTGTCTCCTTTATCGCTGTATGAAAAATGCCCTTGATCTTTCTCATAAGCCGAATTGATGAAAGCCTCTGTAATTTTAGAACCACCTTTTCTAGTAGGATGACTTACAACTTGTCTATTTTGATCTAAAACCACTGCGTACCCTTTTTCTCCGAGTTTAAACATTTTTGTCGTTTTTAATATGTTCTCAAGATTTAAGTTAACGCCAATAACACCTTTTCCATCTTTCGTCTTCTTCGCAACTGTTACTACCATGTTTTTTGTAGAAGAAGACTCATATGGTGCGGTAATAATTACCTTATCCCCATCTTTCATGGCATCTTTATACCATGGGCGATCCGTTGGTTTATATCCTTCAGGCATTTGCATATAAGGCTCTCTTAAAAACATCCCCTCTTGCGTGCCGATATAAAGCCCTTCTACTTCCGGATGAATCTTTATATATTGCGTGAATTTCGCTTTTACATTTTCTACATTTCCATCTTTATACGCATCCTCTGTTATGATATCCGCAAAATAAGCAACATCCACAGATTTTGCATCTAAATTTTGCGTAATAACACTATCTAAAACAGCAATATTTTCATCTGCTTTTGCAATAATTTGATGCTCAAAATTTACTCTTGCAGTTTGATATGACACACCGCCGATAATAACTCCAGGAACAATTAAAATAAGAAGGAAAGATATCATCAATTTCCTTGTTATACTTATGCTGTCCATTCGTTTCAATAAACTCCTCATACATAACAACTCCTTATCTTTTATTTTTTTTAATAACAAAATCACACCCTATACTCCATCTATCTAAATATTTAAAACTTACTTTAAATTTTATACATTATATTATTATAAAACAATATACAAATGTTTTTTATTAATATTCCGAAAATTTCTGTTTATAAAATAAGAACATATGAAGAGATTAACATTGCAGCTATCTCAGTAGTGACCTACACTTGCATGTAGCAAAGAAAGTACCTGACCACTTCTACGCTTGGCCAGGTACTCTCGCTCTTCCCTACGGTTTATGTTAATTTTTCAATTTGTACTTATATATTAATATACAAAAAAACGACATCTATATGAATCCATTTTAATTTCCCGACATATAGACTGCTGCTATGCAGAAAAAAAGGAGCTTCCACTCGCTTTCTGACTTTGTTTAAACTTCGCATGTGGCAGTAAAAGGCCCTGACCGCTTCTATGCATGGCCAGTTGCTCTCGTCCTCTTCTAAAAGAAGGGGGTTTTTATGTCTTTTTTTACTTGCATATATATAAGTTCAATTTGACTTTTTAACACACAATTCGCTGCCATGCAAAGCAAAAAGTAACCTGTTACTTTCTTGTTCTCTTTGTTTTAACTTCGCATGTGGCAGTAAAAGGTCCTGACCGCTTCTACGCATGGCCAGTTGCTCTCGTCCACCAAAAAAGAAAAGGGTTTTATGTTAGTTTTTTAATTTGGATTTATATATAAAAACGACATCCCTATATATGATGTCGTTTTTCATAATCTACTTTTATTATTCACAGCCAGTAATCATCCAATCATCTTCTAATTTACACAATAATGTTTGCTCATTTACTTCTTGGCCTAATGTTACTTCGACAGCTAATATATTACCGCTAACGCCAACTGTGGCTTCTTCTAATGTTCCATCGCTTTTTTTAATAACAAATAACTTTTCCCACTCATATACGTAAGATGATTGTTGAACAAGTATTTCTTCAATCAATCCATGACATGGGCTGTAAACATTTTCAATTACATCTTTCATCTAAACTTTTCTCCTCATTACATTTCAATGTTATTTTTCTCACCTATTCTAACATTGTTATGAAAATCAACTCGTATTTTAAAAATTCTTTTATTTATACAAATTGATTTTAATTTTTCAATATATAAATTACTGCTAAATAGTTACAAAAAAACCTCTAGAAATTTCTAGAGGTTTTCATGATTTTCCAGATTTTTCTCTTCTGGACTCGGAATAACAGCCTTTATCTCTCCGCTTTGCTGCATTGCACCTTTCCCAGCAAAACTTTCTAACAACTCTTTTAAATCAATTCCTGAAGAAGCCTTCAAAGTTTCTTGCATCGTTGCCATTAAATCAGTCGCATAGCCGGCAACTTTACCAGCACCGCTGTTTTTTCCACCACCGCCAGTATCAACAACAGTAATTTTGTCGATATTACTAAGCGGGCTTGCAATCTCTTTTGCATAGCTTGGTAACATTTTCAATACCATATCCATAATTGCGGCTTGACCGTATAGTTCAAATGCCTCAGCAATTTTTTGTTTTGCTTCCGCTTCTGCAAGACCTTTCAGTTTAATAACATCTGCTTCTGCTGTACCTTGTGCTTTTTGTACTTCAGCTTTTGCTTGTCCTTGTGCCTTTTCAATTTCGGCTTTCGCTAAACCTTCCACACGTACTTCCTCTGCACGCGCTCTTGCTTCTGCTTCAATTTTATATTGCTGGGCATCTGCTTTTTTCATTTGTTGCACTTTTTCTGCCTCTGCCGCTTGCTCAACTGCATAACGATCAGCATCCGCTTTTTTCTTCACTTCTGCATCATATTGCTTTTCACGACGAGCAATTTCTTTTTCTTCTAATTCAATTTGTTTTTCACGCTCAATAATTTTCACTCGCATTTGCTCTTCTGTTACACCTTGTTGGGCCTTCGCTTGTTGTAATTCATAGGAAAGATCCGCATCAGCACGTGCTTGTTCTTGCTCTCTCTTATATGCTTGTACCTTTAACTCTTTATGTTTCTCAGCTTCCGCAATTTGTGCATCACGCTGATACTCCGCTTCTTTTGCTTCCTTCTCAGCACGAGCTTTTTCAATCCGCGATTCTTTTTCTCGCTCTGCGTTTGCAATTTGTGCATCACGCTTTACCGTTGCAATTTGCGGTTGACCTAATGCATCTAAATATCCGTTTTTATCACTAATTTCTTTAATAGTAAACGATACAATGCGCAGTCCCATCTTCTTCAAGTCGGTGGAAGCAACTTCATGTACTTTCTGCGCAAACTGTTCTCTGTTACTATACGCATCTTCAACTGTCATCGAAGATAGAATCGCTCGTAAATGACCTTCTAATACTTCCTTTGCCTCTACTTTCAGTTCTTCTGTTTCTTTTCCTAAATATTGCTCTGCTGCCGTTGAAACTTCCTCAATTGTAGAACCTACCTTAATAATTGAAACACCATTTACTGTTACGGGAACACCTTGCTTCGTATATGTATCACGTGTTCCTACTTCTAATTTATAGTTTAATAGACTAAGAGGTTCTGCTTGTTGCATAATTGGCACAACAAACGTACCGCCCCCGCGAATAATTTTTATCTTTTTACCGTCCTCTGTTGTCACAACATTTTTTCCAGTGCCGAGTCCACTTCCTGTTACAATTAACGCTTCATCGGGACCAACAGTACGATATTTTGTAACAAAGACTAAAATCAAAATCACTAATATTGCTAATAAAACACCACCAATAATTAATGGAACCATAGTAACTCCTCCTTATTATTTCGGTTTCTTTAAAGAAATTGCTAGATTTTGAACAAGTAAAACACCGTCTTGCACCTCTTCAACAATGACATAAGACCCTTGTAAAATATCTTTCTTTCCTATCGTTTTAGCTGGCATCGCATTGTTACCTAACTGAGAAGCTAGCAAAACTTCTCCTAGCCCTTCTTTCGGAATGGTGATAAGCACTTCTCCTTTGCAGCCAATAAACTCTTCCATGCGGTGCATTGTATTTTGCTCTGCTTTAGAAAGTGGCGCTAACACAAGCATTTTCATTGTAATCACACCAACAAGTGCGAAAAAAAATGAAATAACAAAAATAGCAATACTACCCCAAGGGAATAAATATTCTAATATGTAACCAAATCCACATAACATCGCAAGAAAGCTAAATAACAGCGTAAAAGGCGAAGTAGCTCCACTTGATATACTAAAAAGTGATTCTAAAATATCACCGAAAAGCAAATAAAGAATGGCAATAGCTCCAGTTATGATAAGCCCATATAAATAAATTGTTTCAATTGGAACGTTAAATAACACATTGCTTCACTCCTTTCGATATAAGTGAAACTTTCCATTAGTGGTAGCTTTAATTCAACTCCTTTCCTGATTAATAGTGAGATCTCACAGCCAATAGAATAACAGCTCTTTTCCTAAAATATATGCCTCCTTCCTTTTAGTTATCTTAATTTTCGAACATCTTAACTTTTAAAAAAGAGGCTGTTACTACAGCCCTCAAAAAAAGAACAGGAGAAAGCTATAGTGACAGCCTCCTCCTGAAGTAAACCAATATATGGTATATTTGTATAATACAAGATTTTGTATAAAAAGTAAAGTCATATATATATTGGAATTTTTTGCGATCCACCTATAGAAATCTTAATTTTTCATCATATAAGTCGTTGCCATAAGAATTTAACAGCTCTCTTTGTTTTAAAACCTCGCACGTGGTAGGAAAAGGAACTGACCGCTTCTATGCGCGGCCAGATGCTCTCGTCCCCCCTAAAAGAAGTGGGTTTCTATGTCTATTTTTATTCAATTATGGACAAACAAATAATCCTTCCTTATGCGAAATGAATATCTTAATCATATAGGAGGGAAAGTATGGAAAAAGAACAACTTATTTTTACTATACTTGGAAGTAGTGGTGGCGCTGCTCGTGCATTTTTATCTTTATTAAATCATGCCGTGAAAGATATTCGTAATCCGTTATATTCTCAGTTACAGAACTGTTCCATTCATTTAATTGATATGAAGCAAAAACCGCAATCTTATTTTAAAAATATATATCCTGCATTATACGAGAGCTTTACATTCCATGTGTTCGATCTAAGAGATCACACATTATTTCGAAATCATTTACAGACATCGAAGACAAGCCTAGTTATTGATGCTTCCTTAGCAGATGCAGTAGAAATGCTAACATGCTGTAATAAAGCGAATGTACATTATATGAATACAGCGTTACAATCACCCGCAATCGATGCAAATGAGCATATTAAACGGTTCAGTTTATTAGAAAGACAAAATTTCTTTGAAAAGCATAGACCTGCCTTCACAAACATGACAGGCATTATTTGTTCCGGTATGAATCCTGGCGTCGTTCAATGGATGGCAGTTAAATTAATGAAACAAAACCCTACGGAACCCCCCCTTGCTTGTTTCATCGTCGAACACGATACAACGTTCTATCATGATCCAACTCTTATAAAAGAAAAAAGCGTATACTCGACATGGTCGCCTGCTGGATTTTTAGAAGAAGCTATTTTAAACTATCCTCTTTTTATGAAACATCAAACTCCGATTCTCTTGTGTAACACCGCTTACGAACAAGAATTTAAAGTAACGTTAGGAGATAAACAGTTTTTCGGTTGTTTAATGGGGCATGAAGAAGTAATCAATCTCGGAAAATTGTACGATATGGAAGTCGGTTTTTTATATCGTATTAATGATTATATGACACAAATAATCTGTGATAATCAACAAAATATTGATGAACTATGGAACTGGGATCATCACGTACTAAATCCAGAAATTGGACAACTCCTCGGTGAAGATTTAATCGGTGTATTACTTGTCTATAAAGACAAAGAAATATATATGTACAATACAACTGCCACTCAACATGTATACACACAATACGGAACAAACGCAACCTATTTCCAAGTAGCATGCGGTGTTTACGGTGCACTTGCTAGCCTCTTACTCGATAAATTACCACTTGGCTGTTACTTCGTAGACGAACTTCTTTTGAATACAGATTCAAAATACGGTGAATATCTTTCTTATTATATGAAAGATTTTGTAATAGGAGAAAATAAGACGACAGATGGGTTATTATTTGATCGTATAAGAAAGATTGAGTAGGTTTTTCTACTCAATCTTTTTTAAGTTTACTTAGAAACAAAAAACTTGTACTTAGTGGACGATTCCTCATGGAAAAGCTCTTCATCGCATGAAACACGTCCGCTTTTTGTTTTAAAATATAATAGCGGAACTTCTCATCTTTTACGTTTATGTATGCTGACATGAGTGTACTGTAGCGGTTGTACTGGTTGAATCATCTATCTGTACCCATGTTAATTAAACATGACAGCTATATTTATGGTAAGTAAAATTACCGATAAAAAGCATCTTTATTAGTAATTTATGAAACAATACTTCTTATATAAGATAGCAATTGCATTCACTTTATAAACTGAGTTAGGCTCACAATAATAGTATTTGCATATGTAAGGAATTATCTTATAAAATATGGGAAAATACATTTGTCCGTTGGATGTTACTGTTGCCAGCTCACGAAGATGAACATTTAACTCAAGTATTGGAGGAGATTGCGATGAATCAAGATCCAATTTTACAAAAGGCCATGAATAAATGGGAAAATATGAGTCATGACTCTTCTTTCCGAACAGCTTATGAAGCTCGTGAGAAAATACTTCTAGATGAGCAAGCTAAAATAGCTCATGCACGAGAAGAGGGATTAGAAAAAGGAATTGAACAAGGAAAAATTCAATTAATCCGTGGTATGCATAAAAATGGTATGCCGTTAGAAGACATTGCAAACAAAAAACCCCTACACTTAGGGGCTCAAGCCATCTTCTCCTTCGATTCTTCACGGAAAAAGCTTTTCATCGCATGAAACACGTCAGCTTTTTGTTTTAAAATATAATAGCGAAACTTCTCATCTTTTACGTTTTTATATGCTGACATGAGTGTACTGTGGCGATTATACTGGTTCACCTCTCCATACCCAAACATGTTAGATACTTTCATCAACTCCTGCACAAGTTTTACACAGCGTGCATTGTCAGAGGTTAAATTATCTCCATCTGAGAAATGGAATGGATATATGTTATAGCGTTCTGGAGAGTATTTTGTATCGATTAGTTCTAATGCTTTTCTGTATGCTGAGGAACAAATGGTTCCACCGCTTTCGCCTTTTGAGAAAAATTCTTCTTCTGTGACAACTTTTGCTTCTGTATGGTGTGCGATAAATTCAATATCAACTGTTTCATATTTTGTACGTAAAAAACGAGACATCCAGAAGAAGAAGCTACGGGCCATATATTTTTCCCAAAGACCCATCGAACCGCTCGTATCCATCATTGCTAATACAACAGCTTTTGATTCTGGTTTCAAGACTTCGTTCCACGTACGAAATTTTAAATCTTCTTGTTTAATCGGATGAAAGGCTGGGGTACCGCTCATTGCATTTCGTTTATAAGCGGACATCATCGTCCGTTTTTTATCAATATTCCCCCAAAGACCCGTTTTGCGAATGTCGTTAAATTCAATATGTTCAATGCGATTTTCATCCATTTCTTTCCGCTGTAAATTAGGAAGTTCTAATTCTTTAAAAAATGCTTGCTCTAGTTCTAAAATCGATACTTCTGCCTCATAGTAGTCCTCTCCTGCAGAGTCCCCGGCACCTTTTCCTTTTCCTGGTCCTTTTTGTTTCTGGCCAGATCCATCTTTTGCGACGACATCACCGATTTTACTATTACCTTTTCCTTGACCAACATGCTTATTTTTATCATAGTTATAACGAATTTTATATTCATCTAGTGAACGAATTGGTATTTTTACAACATCCCTGCCATTGGACATGATAATACTTTCTTCTGTAACAAGGTCTGGTAAATTATTTTTGATTGCCTCTTGTACTTTTTCTTGATGACGTTGCTGATCATCATGTCCTTTACGATGGAGGGACCAATTTTCCTGTGAAATCGTATAGTTGTATTGATTTTCTTCTGTCATTCCTTTCCCTCCTTACATATTTTTTTATGCTGTTATGAAAACACATCCTAAAACATGAGTTTCTTAGTTGAAAATAAGCAATAAGGAAATACTCTTTCATAATTAAGAAAGAAACACAATGCATTGTTGCACACTTTACGGCTCTGCAACATACTGTATTGTGTTGACCTTTTCTGTATGAATGGTTGGTTACTCTATCATATGCTAGTTGTGAAAATAATTGACAAATAAATTCATAAGATTGCATTTTAATTTATTCATAGTGGACAAGCAGGGTTATATATAAATTCCAGTTGAGAAACGCCATAAAAACCTTTTCTTTTTTTCGAGAGGGCGAGTGCGTCTAGCCTTGCGTTGGAGCGGTTAGGGTCTTTTCCTGCCACTTGCCATGTTTAAACACAAGGAGCAGGAAAGTAGCTGTGCTTGTTGTGTTTTTCGTAGCCGCGACTTATGTTTAAAACATTAAAATGAATTTATATAAAAGGTAGACAATGATTAAAAACCTTTTTCTTTTTTGGGGAGGGCGAGTGCGTCTAGCCTTGCGTTGGAGCGGTTAGGGCCTATTTCCACTTGCCATGTTTAAACACAAGGAGCAGGAAAGTAGCTGTGCTTGTTGTGTTTTTCATAGCCGCGACTTATGTTTAAAACATTAAAATGAATTTATATAAAAGGTAGACAATGATTAAAAACCTTTTTCTTTTTTCGGGAGGGCAAGTGCGTCTGGCCTTGCTTAGGAACGGTCAGGGCCTTTTCCTGCCACTTGCCATGTTTAAACACAAAGAGCAGGAAAGTAGCTGTGCTTGTTGTGTTTTTCGTAGCCGCGACTTATGTTTAAAACATTAAAATGAATTTATATAGAAGGTAGACAATGATATAAAAACCTTTTCTTTTTTTTGGAAAGCGAGTGCGTCTGGCCTTGCTTAGGAACGGGCAGAGCATGTTTTGTATTAACAAGCAAAGTGGACAAAAAAACTGCCTCAGGTAAGAGACAGCTTTTCTGCTGTGATGATTATCGATTTAATAAGCTGCCTACATAACGAAGTAATTCGTTTGCAGATGTGGAGTTGTAGCCATGTTCATCAATTAATCGTGCGACAACGTCATTAATTTTCTTCAACTGATTTTCATCTGGTGTTTTCGTTGACGTCGTAATTTTGACAACGTCCTTCAAATCAGCGAATAGTTTCTTCTGAATTGCCTCGCGAAGGCGTTCGTGCGAATTATAATCAAACCGCTTCCCTTTGCGGGCATATGCAGAGATACGGATTAAAATTTCTTCGCGGAATGCTTTCTTTGCGTTTTCAGAAATGCCGATTTGTTCTTCAATCGAACGCATCAGTTTTTCATCTGGGCTCATTTCTTCTCCCGTTAACGGGTCACGCAGTTTCGACTTATTGCAATACGCTTCTACGTTATCTAAATAATTATCCATAAGTGTCTTCGCTGATTCTTCATATGAATACACAAATGCTTTTTGTACTTCTTTCTTCGCAATTTCATCATACTCTTTACGCGCTAATGAAATGAAATTCATATAGCGTTCCCGATCTTCATTACTAATCGATGGATGTTGGTCTAATCCATCCTTTAAAGAACGCAATACATCTAAGGCATTAATTGATGCTACTTCTTTACGAATAATCGTCGAAGAAATGCGGTTAATGACATAACGCGGATCAATTCCACTCATACCTTCATCTTGGTATTCCCGCTGCAATTCTTCTACATCAATCGAATTGTACCCTTCTACCATTTCACCGTCATATAAGCGCATTTTCTTAATTAAATCAATGTCTGGTCGCTTCGGATCTTTTAAGCGTGTTAAAATGGTAAACATTGCTGCAACGCGTAGTGTATGCGGAGCAATATGCACATCGGAAACATCGCTTTCATGAATCATTTTCTCATAAATATGTTCTTCCTCACTTACCCGTAAATTATATGGAACTGGCATGACAATAATCCGAGAATGAAGTGCTTCATTCTTCTTATTAGAAATAAAGGAACGATATTCTGTTTCATTCGTATGAGCGACAATTAATTCATCTGCGGAAATTAATGCAAATCGGCCTGCCTTAAAATTCCCTTCTTGCGTTAATGATAATAAATGCCATAAAAACTTTTCATCACATTTTAACATCTCTTGAAATTCCATCATTCCGCGGTTTGCTTTATTTAACTCCCCGTCAAAACGGTAAGCGCGCGGATCGGATTCTGAACCAAATTCAGCAATCGTAGAAAAATCAATACTGCCTGTTAAATCAGCAATATCTTGTGATTTCGGATCAGATGGACTAAATGTTCCAATCCCTGTTCTGCGATCTTCCGAGAAGAAAATACGCTCGACGATTACATCTTCAATTCTACCGCCGTACTCTTTTTCTAATCGCATTAAGTTTAACGGTGACAAATTCCCTTCAATCCGGACGCCATACTCTGTATAAAAATCCTCACGTAAATGATGCGGGATCAGATGAAGCGGATCTTCATGCATCGGGCAACCCTTTATGGCAAAGACAGACCCGCGATCAGTATGTGAATATGCCTCTAATCCGCGTTTTAACATTGTAACTAACGTAGATTTACCGCCACTAACTGGTCCCATTAATAATAAAATCCGTTTTCTTACATCTAATCGTTTTGCGGATGGATGAAAATACTCTTCCACAAGACGCTCTAATGCTTCTTCTAATCCAAACAATTGATTACTAAAGAAATTATATTTTTTTCTGCCGTCTACTTCTTCAATTCCAGCATCCTTTACCATATTATAAA
Source organism: Bacillus cytotoxicus (assembly GCF_023715645.1). GTDB lineage: Bacteria > Bacillota > Bacilli > Bacillales > Bacillaceae_G > Bacillus_A > Bacillus_A cytotoxicus_A. The sequence goes on from NZ_JAMBOP010000026.1 coordinate 60,535, forward strand.
TACGAGAATGCGCTGTTTGTGCCACCCATGGTCTATCTTTCAAGAGTTCTAAATAGTCAGCAAATGTCCCTTCCCACTTTATACGCTCTTCTGCTTCCCGGTGCTGTTCAATTTTCTTTAAAATATCCATTATAGCTCCTCCCCCATCTCCTTGTTCAAGCGGATTATTATAAAAGTATGCGAGGATGTCCTTAAACATTCATACGAATCAAAATGAATTTATACACACTCTTTATAAAGTTTATTGCAGAATTGAAAGAAAATTCGTTATAATACAAATGATAGAGATAAATATGAATGGGGGCTATTATCATGAAGCTTTTATTAATTTTAGGTGTTATGCTCACATTTCTTACTGCTATTTTTACATCAGGATACAATGATAAACCAAGACCAAAATAAAAAGTGATGAGCATGCTCATCACTTTTTATCTGTTATAAAATAATGTCTCGCCATAGAACGGCTTTTAATAAACAATTTCTACATCTAACCCTGGAAAATTTTGTTGGCGCAATGCTTCATAAATTAAAATAGCTGCAGTGTTAGATAAGTTTAAAGAACGAACTTTATCAGTCATTGGAATGCGTAAGCAATGATCAAAATTATGTTCAATCACATTCGCTGGAAGACCATTTGTTTCTCTTCCAAATACGAAGTAATAATCTTTTTCTACATTGCTGTAATCAAATGTTGTGTGTGCTTTCTCTCCATACTTTGTTAAGTAGAAAAACTCACCATTTGAATTTTTTTCATAAAATTCCTCAATAGAGTCATAATACGTAATTTTCACGTGTTCCCAATAATCTAATCCAGCACGCTTTAACGCTTTATCGTCAGTAGAAAATCCAAGCGGTCTAATTAAATGTAATTCTGTACCTGTTGCTGCACAACTGCGCGCAATATTACCTGTATTCGCTGGAATTTCTGGTTGATATAAAACAACATGTATTCCCACAATGTTCACCTCAATCTTTTTCTACTACGTATTATACCACTTGGATAAAAAATCTCTAGTCATTATCAAGAATATGAAAAAACTTATATTTCATTTGCGGTGTATACTTACTTGAATCTTCATAATCCCAATACCGTCTGCGACTATTGGCGGAATGTGCATTTACAAGAGGCATACCGTTCGCATCTTTTGCCACAACAATTGTCGTATGATTCCATCTTCCGTCATTTTCAAAATCATAGACAATAATATCTCCAAGCATAAGATCCTGTGGCTTCTCAACTTGTTTTGCTCGAAGTCCTTTCGAGGCACTTGATAAATACCAATGAAAAGAATGAGCTACCGCCCAGCTCCAGCTCCATTGGCGATTTTGCTGCCACCATCCACTGCGAATATTCGGATATCCATTCATTGGGGTTTCCCCAGCATGCAAACATTGCGAAATAAAATTCGTACAATTATCAGGAAAGTTTTGATAACCTGGATTCCGATCATCCCACCACCGCTCTGCGTATTTCACTGCCTCTAAACGATTATAGCTGTATGGAATATATTGTCCTTTCCCCTTTGTTGCTTCACGTTCTAACGTTCCACTTTTCTCTTCATCTATTGGCGTTCCAATTGCTGTATCTTGCTTAATACATCCATCTTCTAATCGTAAACGCCTCTCCATTTGTTCTTCCTCTACATAAAATAAATGATGATGACGAATAAAATACTGAAAATGAATTTGATAATCTACTTCATCATAATTAATACCTTTTAGCTGTCTCATAAAAGACACATCAGCATTACATTTCACTATTTCGGCATTCCGCCTTTTAAAGAGCTTCTTTTTACGGTGTAACATATCAACAATATCATCTGGAAATTCTGCTTCATTCATACGTTTATTTGTTATATAATCCAATTGCCCTTGCAGACACTGTTGAAGATGCTGTTTTATAGACATAGAGTATCCCTCCCCTTATTACAATATGAGGGACCTAAGGATAATCTGCTATTTTTTCTCAGCTAACAATTCAAGACCACGATTCATCTCATGAAGCACTTCCTCATCTTTTTCCCGCTCTTTCGCTTTTTCAATCGCCTCTTGCACACATTCTCCTCCAATTTTCCCTAACGCCCATGCTGCTGTTCCACGAATAACAGGACGAGGATCTTCTTTCATTACAGCAATTAAATCAGGAATGGCTGTTTCATCTTTAAAATGAGCTAGTGCCAATATCGCATTTCGCTGCAACGGCTTTTTCCCTCGCCACGATCCAGACATGATCCCATACTTTTCTTTAAAGTCACGATTGCTAACGGTCAGAAGGGGTTTTAATAGCGGCTTTACAAGTTCAGGATCAGGTTCCATTTCTGGGTGATTATGAAAATCTATTCCTTTATTTTTTGGACAAACCGTCTGACACGTATCACATCCGTAAATGCGATTTCCAATCTTCTCTCGATATTCTTCCGGAAGAAACCCTTTCGTTTGCGTTAAAAACGCAATGCATTTTTGAGAATTTAATTGTCCTCCTTGTACAAGCGCTCCTGTCGGACAAACATCAATGCACTTTGTACAACTCCCGCATTGATCTTCAATTGGAGTATCTGGCGGAAAAGGAATATTTGTAATCATCTCACCCAAATACACATACGAACCAAATTCCGGCGTAATAATGGAACAGTTCTTTCCGCCCCATCCAATGCCTGCTCGCTCTGAAACAGCCCGGTCGCTTAATTCTCCCGTATCTACCATGGATTTCACTTCTATATTTGGTAAACGTTCGATTAAATATGCCTCCAGCTTCTCTAAACGATCACGCAAAACAAGATGATAATCTTGTCCCCAAGAAGCACGGCAAAAAATACCTCGTCTCTCTCCCCGTTTGCTTTGTGGTGCATTTTTTAACTTTGAAGGATATGCCAATGCAATTGCAATAATCGACTTTGCGCCTGGTAATAATAATTCCGGGTTCGTTCTCTTTTCTATATCTGATTCTTCAAAACCGGATTGATATCCTAATTGTTGCTGCTGAATAAGCCGTTGCTTTAATTCCTCAAATGGCGTGGCACTCGCAAAGCCTATCTTATCAATCCCAATTGTTTTACTATACGCAATAACATCTTGTTTTAATTGTTCAAAATTCACAGTTACTCTCCTTATTAAGATGTATATTTATTTCATAAGCAGTCATTTTGCTTCCATTACTCATTAGTCAAAATATAATTAAAAACCTGATATAAAACCCTTTTCTTTTTATATGGGCGAGAGCATCTGGCCATGAGTAGACGCGGTCAGGGCCTATTTCTGCCACATGCCATATTTTAAACACAAGGAGCAAGCCAGTAGCGAGCATGTTGTATTCTGCATAGCAATTCAAAGTGCATTTATATATTATAACGAATTACACGTTACTATTTTTACATATATTCATGTAATCAAAACATAAAAAAACGCAATGCTTCGTTTATCTGAGAAACGAAACACTGCGTTGATCACAATAATAATAAGAATTCGGAATAATTTCTGGAGCGGGTGAAGAGAATCGAACTCTCGACCAGAGCTTGGAAGGCTCTTGTTTTACCACTAAACTACACCCGCAAATATTAAGAAAATATTAACTTTCTGTTAACTTATGTTGAAAATTATAGCATGTAATATAAGGCGGTGCAATAATTTTATCGAAAAAAGTCGAAAAAGTGATGAGTATCTCATCACTTTTTCTTAATTTTATCAATTGCCGCTTTAATACTATCATAATCTGGATTAACAAGATTACCATTTACATATATAGATGGTGCACCTTGTACTTTTAACTTTTGCGCAAGGTCAAAGTCTTTCTGTACTTGATCGTTTATTTCCTTACTCTTTACATCCTTTTTAAACTTCTCTACATCAATCGTAGGTAGCTTTTGCTTTACTATATCTACGACTAAATCCTCTGTAATCCACTCTTCTTTTTCATTCTTTTGATTTTGATATATTTCATCATAAAATGTCCAAAAAGCTTTTGGATCTTGCTTAAAAATCGCTTCTCCAGCTGCTGCACCTAAATTAGAGTCTTTCCCGATAAAAGGAAAATTAATAAAATGAAGCTGAACTTTCCCTTTATTAATATACTCTTCCTTTAAGCGTGGCAATACAGTTGTATCCCATGTACGACAAGCTGGACATTTAAAATCTCCAAATTCAACAATATGAATCGGAGCATCCTTCTCTCCTAAAGATTGCTGCGTGCCATATAAAAACGTATCTTTTCCTTTTTCCTTCTTATCGTTCACAATACTATATACTATAGTCCCAATTACAATAAGTACTGCAACAGAAAAAATAACACCGAGAATCATAATGTTTTTTGATTTCATATACATTCCTCTTTAATGTTTTATTCTTTGTATGCCCTATACATACAATATTTATGATATCAACTCTCATATAAACAGTCTATTGAAGATGCTTACAAAATAAACAAAATCAAATAAATGTGACGATATTGTGTCTCTTCTTCAAGTGAAAAAGAGTAAGCTCTTTTTGAACTTACTCTTAACTCACAGCTTTCTCACGCTCTACTGGTTGGTTATTTGGAATGTCATGACGAATAATAAGTTTTTCACTTGTAGCTTGTACATATTCAGCATGAGTAATATATCCTTCTCGCTCCATGAGCTTCAACACAATATTACGTCTTTCTACAGCCTTATCATAATTTTGTGTCGGAGAATAATAAGCTGGTGCTTTCACAACGGCTGCTAACATGGCATTTTCACTTAATGTTAATTGATCCACCTGCTTACCAAAATACAATTTCGCAGCTTTCTCAACTCCCCATGCTCCTTCTCCATAATAAATATTGCTTACGTAAAGCTTTAAAATCTCATTTTTCGTAAATGTTCGCTCAATTTTTTTAGCATAGAAAATCTCATCCCATTTCCGTGAAAATGTTCGGTCACTTGTTAGAAAAACATTTTTTGCGAGTTGCTGAGTAATTGTACTACCCCCTTGTACAACACCACCAGCCTTTATATTTTCCACTGTCGCTCTAAAAATTGCAATATAATCTAATCCATTATGATGATAGAACCTCTTATCTTCCGTTGCGATAAATGCATTCCCTAATTGTTCTGGTAATTCAAACTGAACAGGTACTTTCAATTTACTTATATCCTTGCTTTCAATCATTTTATTTCCAGCAAACAATAATATACCACTTAGCAATAATAATAATATAAGGGCTTTATAAATAAACTTTGCTAGCGGAGTTAAAGAAATATTATGATGAAAAGTGCGATATGCTGTTCGTTCCTTCACAACAGACACCCCATTTCTTTCGGCATTCATTGCTCTTAATTTAAGAATACCTTTATTTTAAAAAATGTCCAATTGATTTCTCTTACAACTTCCTTACAAATTTGTAATTTTAAAACCTAAAAAGAAAAAAGCATCTTCTACTATAGTAGAAAACACTTGGTAGATTATTTATGATCATTTGTTACATTCATATTAGGCGATTTAGCGTTTTTCACGTCTACTCTAACCTTTTAAATGTTACATGAATTGTTGGTGTTGTGCAACTTCTTTAATCTACTAAATGCAAAGAATGAGTTTCTCTTATATATAAACCCTTTTCTTTTTAGATAGCCCTGAGCGTCTGGCTATGAATAGAAGCGGTCAGGGCCTTTTCCTGCCACATGCGATGTTCAAGTAGCAGGTTACTTTTTGCTTGGTATGGCGGCGACTTGTGTGCCCCAAAGTAAAGTTAGATTTATATAGCACGATTTCCATTCGATGTTGGATTGAAAAATAAAGTTGTCAGATAATTATTGAAAAATATACAAAATCAATTTTTTTAACCTTTCTTCTGTTATCATTATTTGTAAGAATATTCAAAAAGGAGGAGGATTCTATGAACGTTTCATTAAAGGGAAACGAACAGATTTCAAAGCTGTTTAATGACTGGTATCAAGTTATGTTACAGCACCAAGTTTCAAAGGCAACAAGCTTACGACAAGAAATCGAAGACAAACTTTCTATTATAAAAGAAGACGAAAATTTATTATTATATTACTCCTTACTAGATTTTAGATATAAGGTATTAACAGATGGTTTAAGCATTACAAAAGATAGCTTTAATGAAATAAACTCCTTTGATGTACCAAATAACGGCTTTCTGTCTTATTATTATCACTTTTTCAAAGCAATTCATAACACTATTCTTACAGACTATAATGAAGCTGGGGAACATTTTGAGAAAGCCGAAAAGCTATTAATGCATGTACCTAATGAATTAGAGAAAGCTGAATTTAATTATCGTTTGGCTTCATTTTACTATCAAATCTACAAACCACTTTTGGCTATTGACCACATACGAGTAGCAAAAGAGACATTTTTAAAACATGTAGGTTACGAAATTAATGTGGCTTCATGCGACAATGTTTACGGGCTATCTTGTATAGATTTAAGACAATTTGAACTAGCCGAAGAAAATCTTAACGCCGCTATAGATATTCTACAAAAAAAAGATGAAAAAACATTATTACTACGCGCTAGAAATAACATTGGGCTATTATATGCAAATCAAAATCTTTCATCTTTAGCAATCCGTCACTTATCAGACGTTACGAAAAACATGCCAAATCATTTTAAAGCCCTATATTTGCAAGCAGATGAAAATTTAAAATTAGGTGAAGTGGAAATCGCATCTCAACTCATTAAAAAAGGTTTAGCTATCTGTAACAAATTAGAAAATATAGAATATCAATATCGCTTTGAAATTTTAGAAAAGATGAAAATTACATCTAACACTACAGAATTAGAAACTGCTGTATTAGCAGGAGTTTCATACTTTGAAAAAGAAGAATTATGGGATTGTATTGAAGAATATGCAGAACGATTAGCCAATAACTTTTATACAGAAGAAAATCATGTAAAGGCTAGTAAATATTTTTATATGAGTAATGAAGCGAGAAAAAAATTATTAGCTAAAGGGGCGTTAAAGTAATGAAAAGGATTGGATTAGCATTAGCAGGATTAGCATTATCTGGAATTATGACTTTTGCTGTTAATAACACCTTAGAATCTTCAACATTAAACAAAGGCGATACTTGGTCACCACAAAGACCTGACTTAGCGTATAGTGAGGGGGACGGTGGTGGCATCGAAACACAAGCTACCCACGCAGAGCATTTCACATCAAAACCTGATAATGCTTAGGTTCAATATGCTAATATAGGCGATACTTGGTCACCCAAAGTAACCCAAGATGGTCACGCTGATTTCCCAGCTCCTACTTACAATATAGGTGACACACCAGTACAGCGAGCATAACAATGTAATAGTTAGAAACAAAGCCATACTAGCTAGTATGGCTTTTTCGTTTACACTAATTGTGAGTTCAATACGATACTATCGCATTGTAGGATCCAGATTACCTATATCACACTCTTTAAGAAAGAAGTTCACTTATGTCACGCCAGCGTTTCTCAGCGCACTACAGCTCATTCTCCGACGTCTAAAATACCGTTATGTTAGGTGACAATAACAGAAAGGAACAATTAAAAAAGCGTCCCCACAATGTGAGAACGCTTGATATTACAATATATTCAAGTCTAATTACAATAAATAAACATAAAAAAAACGAGTTAATCTCGTTTAAACAGTACCGATGGTCGGGGTCGAACCGACACTCCAGAAGGAACACGATTTTGAGTCGTGCGCGTCTGCCAATTCCGCCACATCGGCATAATAATATGGAGGCGGCAACCGGATTTGAACCGGTGGTAAAGGTTTTGCAGACCTCTGCCTTACCACTTGGCTATGCCGCCATATTAAATTTGGAGCGGAAGACGGGATTCGAACCCGCGACCCCAACCTTGGCAAGGTTGTATTCTACCACTGAACTACTTCCGCAAAAATGGCTGGGCTAGCTGGATTCGAACCAGCGCATGACGGAGTCAAAGTCCGTTGCCTTACCGCTTGGCTATAGCCCACCGAATGATTAATACATTATATAATGTATTTCTTAATTTTATTACTTAATATATTCAATCTGAACATTTAGTATATTATCACAATTCTTTTATTTCGTAAAGTGATATTTGAAAATGGGGCGACTGATGGGAATCGAACCCACGAGTGTCGGAGCCACAATCCGATGCGTTAACCACTTCGCCACAACCGCCATGTTATTTTCTTGGCAGGGGCAGTAGGAATCGAACCCACGCTGGAGGTTTTGGAGACCTCTGTTCTACCGTTAAACTATGCCCCTATATAAAATGTAAATGGTGGAGGGGGGCAGATTCGAACTGCCGAACCCGAAGGAGCGGATTTACAGTCCGCCGCGTTTAGCCACTTCGCTACCCCTCCGAAACTTACATGGTGCCGGCTAGAGGACTTGAACCCCCAACCTACTGATTACAAGTCAGTTGCTCTACCAATTGAGCTAAGCCGGCGTTATTTATTTGAAAATGGTGGCTCGGGACGGAATCGAACCGCCGACACGAGGATTTTCAGTCCTCTGCTCTACCGACTGAGCTACCGAGCCTTAATATAAATGGCGGTCCCGACCGGGGTCGAACCGGCGATCTCCTGCGTGACAGGCAGGCATGTTAACCACTACACCACGGGACCATTGGTTGCGGGGACAGGATTTGAACCTGCGACCTTCGGGTTATGAG
>NZ_JAMBOP010000027.1 GCF_023715645.1 Bacillus cytotoxicus
TGTATTAGGCACGCCGCCAGCGTTCATCCTGAGCCAGGATCAAACTCTCCAATAAAGTGTTTGTCTAGCATCATAAATAAAAATTGACGTTTCACGTTGTTTGTTTCGTTCAGTTTTCAAAGAACTTGTCCGCCGCTCATTTGCGACTTCCTCATGTTAACATCATTGTTTTTCGATGTCAACATTGTTTTTTACTTCTTTTTTTATTTCGCTTTCTGCTTTCGTGCATCAGCGACGTTTATTAATATATCATGATGATTTTCAAAATGCAACACTCTTTTTCAATATTTTTTATAAAAAGTGTCCAACTTTCCACCCTTGTACCATATACTGAAAATATCAGCTCATCTATTCCATCAAATTACGGGGAGGAATACAAATTGGAACACTTCGATTTATTGCTTAAGATAGGCCTCTCTGCCATTTTAGGATTTGCAATTGGTTTAGAACGTGAACTAAAGCGAAAGCCACTTGGATTAAAAACTTGCTTAGTTATTTCTATTATTAGTTGTTTACTTACTATTGTTTCAATTAAAGCAGCTTATAATTTACCAAGCTCTGGCTCAAACAGAATTACTATGGATCCCCTTCGTTTAGCAGCTCAAGTTGTGTCAGGGATCGGTTTTTTAGGAGCGGGAGTTATTTTACGTAGAGGTAATGATAGCATCGCAGGCTTAACTACTGCTGCCATGATTTGGGGAGCATCAGGAATTGGCATCGCAGTCGGAGCCGGTTTTTATTTAGAAGCTATTTCTGGTATGTGTTTCCTAATGATTAGTGTAGAACTTATTCCTTTTGTTATGAATATTTTAGGCCCAAAATCCCTTAGGCAGCGCGAAATTGCGGTGAATCTTGTCGTAAATAGCATGGAAAATATCCCTATCGTCATCGATGACATAAAAAAGATGGATATAAAAGTGAAACACATGAAACTTAAAACATTAGAAAATGGAGCCCATTTTCTGCAAATGAAACTATCTGTTGATCAAAAAATACGTACAGCTAATGTATACTATGCAATTCAACAGCTTGATAGCGTTCAACAAACTGAAGTAGAGAGCATCTAACAACTCCCTCATTTATGAAGGGGTTTTTCTTTTTTCTATAATGGTAACAATGTAGCTATATAAATACAAATTGAAAAAACAACATAAACCCTCTTTTTTAGGTAGGCGAGAGCAACTTGCCATGCATAGAAGCGGTCAGGGCCTTTTTCTGCCACGTACGATGTTTAAAACAAGTTAAAAAAATCAAATTGTACTTATATATATATATTGATGTAGGAGGAGCCACAAACATTGAATGCAAGAAGCAGTATTTTAGATACATTTCGTAATTCTATTATTTTAAGACTAGTCACCTTAATTGGCTTATTCATTCTCTTCTTTGGATTTCTTATTCACAAATTAGAGCCCGTTCACTTCCAAACATGGTTCGATGGTATATGGTGGGCACTTGTCACAACATTCACTGTTGGATATGGCGATTACGTTCCTCATAGTATACAAGGAAGAATTCTCGCAATTATTCTTATTGTGTTAGGAACCGGATTTGGTTCTTATTATATGGTTTCATTTGCTACCGAAATGATTAGTAAACAATATATGAAAATAAAAGGTGAGGAAGCTGCCTCTTGCGATAAACATATGATTGTTATCGGTTGGAACGAACGTGTAAAACATGTAGTAAGTCAAATGCGCGTATTACAACCAAATCTTGATATTGTTCTTATAGATGAGACACTCCCTCTGCTGCCAAAGTCATTTCATCATCTACAATTTATTAAAGGTTGTCCTCATCATGATCAAATTTTACTCAAAGCAAATATTCGTACTGCGCATACTATTTTGATTACAGCTGACAAAGAAAAAAGCGAGAACTCTGCCGATACACAATCTATTTTAACCATTTTAACAGCGAAAGGTTTAAATCCAAATATTTATTGCATCGTCGAAATGTTAACTTCGGATCAAATTCATAATGCGAAACGGGCCGGTGCAACAGAGATTATTGAAGGAAATAAATTAACGAGTTATGTATTTGCCGCTTCTTTATTATTTCCTTCGATTTCAGAAATACTATTTACAATTTACAATGAAATTACCGCGAATAAATTACAACTCCTGCACGTTCCTGAGCAATATGATGGTAAAACATTTGAATATTGCAGTGGCGCTTTATTAAAACAAAACATACTCTTGCTCGGCTTGCAGCGTGATGGGCACTATCATATAAATCCTAATCATTCCTTTACTCTGAACAGAGATGATTTACTGATTGTAATTAAAGATTAAACAAGTATTCTTCTAATTCTCGAACTAAAACTTTCTCCATTCACACTGCATATATCGGCGACTCGACACGTTTTAAAGATTCCTCGACATTATCCGACGAATATTCACCGCAAAAAAGCTGTCAGGCTCATCCCAACAGCTTTTTTATTGTCTAGCTCCAGCGGCTAGGCCCTCCCGACGGGCCTAAACAGCAGCCTTCGCCTTTCTTATTTCAAACGTTCTTCTAATTCTGCTTTTAGTTCTTCGAATCCTGGTTTTCCAAGCAGTGCAAACATGTTTTTCTTGTATGCTTCTACGCCTGGTTGGTCGAATGGGTTTACGCCTAATAGGTAGCCGCTCATCGCACATGCTTTTTCGAAGAAGTATACAAGATAACCGAATGTATACTCATTTAATTCAGGAATGTTTACGATTAAGTTTGGTACGTTGCCATCGCTGTGTGCAAGTAATGTACCTTCGTATGCTTTCGTATTAACGAAGTCTACTGTTTCACCAACAAGATAGTTTAATCCATCTAAATCGTTCTCATCTAATTCAATTTTTAGTTCATGTGTAGATTTGCCTACTTTTAGAACTGTTTCAAATAGGTCACGACGTCCTTCTTGAATGTATTGACCTAAAGAATGAAGATCAGTTGAGAAGTTTGCAGAAGATGGGAAAATACCTTTTTGATCTTTTCCTTCGCTCTCACCAAATAATTGTTTCCACCATTCAGCAAAATATTGAAGTGCTGGTTCATAGTTCACAAGCATTTCAATTGTTTTCCCTTTATTATATAAAGCGTTACGTACAACTGCATATTGGTAAGCTGGATTTTCTTCAAGCTCTGATTTTGCAAAATCATCATGAGCTGCAGCTGCACCTTGCATCATTTCTTCGATATTTAAACCACTTACAGCAATCGGTAATAAACCAACTGGTGTTAGTACAGAGAAACGGCCGCCAACATCATCTGGAATCACGAATGTTTCGTATCCTTCTTCGTCAGCTAATGTTTTTAAAGCACCGCGCGCTTTATCTGTTGTTGCATAAATGCGTTTACGCGCCTCTTCTTTTCCATATTTCTCTTCTAATAACTTACGGAAAACACGGAATGCAATTGCAGGTTCCGTTGTTGTACCTGATTTGGAAATGACGTTAATCGAGAAGTCCTTACCTTCTAATACGTCCATTAGATCTTTCATGTACGTGGAGCTAATGTTTTGTCCAACAAATAGTACTTGTGGAGTTTTGCGCTGTTCTTTAGACAGCATATTGTAGAAAGAATGATTTAACATTTCAAGCGCTGCTCGTGCTCCTAAGTAAGAACCACCAATACCAACAACAAGTAAAATGTCAGAGTCATTTTTAATTTTCTCCGCACACTTTTGAATGCGAGAAAATTCTTCTTTGTCGTATGCAAGGGGAAGTTCTACCCAACCTAAGAAATCGCTTCCTGCTCCTGTTTTTTCATGAATTGCATGGTGTGACACTTTTACTGCATCACGTAAGTATGTTAGCTCGTGTTCACTAATGAACGATAATGCTTTTGAATAATCAAACGTTACATGTGTGCTCATTTTTTTGCCTCCAATACAGTATGTATATGTATCTCTGTCTTCACTTTAGCGAAACCACCGTTGTAAATCAAGCGAACCACCAATTGTAAGCGTACTCATTTTGCTTTTTTTACAAAATCGTCATAACTCCTATTTTTTTGATGAAAAATTTAATTTTTTTTGTATAAGATGGGGAAAAGATATCCATTCTATAAAAGAAGCTTGATTAAGCGAGTAAACATAGCTCGTTTACGCTTCATCATTTAAGGAGGGACTGCTTAAAATGAGTACATTACAACGCATTGCTTTAGTATTTACAATTATTGGCGCAGTAAACTGGGGACTCATTGGCTTCTTTCAATTCGATTTAGTAGCAGCTATCTTCGGCGGACAAGATACAGCACTTGCTCGAATTATCTACGGTATTGTAGGTATTTCAGGTTTAATTAACCTTGGTTTATTATTTAAACCTTCCGAAGAGCTCGGAACGCACCCAGAAGCACGTCAAGTTCGATAACTTATGATATTATAAAACGCACGTCTCCGCTTATTTATAAACAAGTGGAGACGTGACTACCTTCCGACATACGAACGTTTCTTTATTCTAATTACAGTCGTAGTAAAAGCAGCGTTTGATTATTTTATATCATAATGTAATACGAATAAAAGCAGGGAGTTAACTCCCTGCTTTTATTTTGTAATTTGCGATTCTTCAATCCACTCTGATAACTTGTCTCGTAATGTGCTAAATCCATTTGCAGACGGATTTGGAATACGTACTTTCCCTTGTTTTCGTTTGGTAGCCTTCAATGACAAACTCATTTTCCCGCTATTCTCATCAACTGAAAGTACCTTTACTTCTATTTCATCTCCAACTTTTAAAAAATCATGAATATCTTTTACATATCCATTTGTAATTTCAGATATGTGTACAAGCCCTTGTGTTTCTTCATCTAATGCAACGAATGCTCCGTAATCTTGAATCCCTGTTACTTTTCCCTTCACAACCACTCCAGTTGTATATCGATTTAACATAAGAAACACTCCCATATGTTTACCTTTTGTATTAGTAAATTATACCACCTAGTTAGGTTTCATTCAAAATTCATAAAAAAAATTCCTTTAACATGTATAAATTTTCAAATATGGGGATAAAATACTAACACATGGCTTTCTAGTATTCCCCCCCTTTTATGGACAAAACGTAATACGTTTTGTCCTTTTTTTTATTTTCTAAATTACACAGACAGCTTTTCCGATTTGAAAAGAAGATTTTTTTCATGAATTATGTGACAATACATTCAGAAAGGGGCTGAGGCTATGAAACAAAAAGTCTACATTGCAGAAAAAGTACCTGCATTTGTTGAAGAATATATTGCTGAGCATTATGAATATGAAAAGTGGGACGGCGCTGAAAAAATCCCGCGTCATGTCTTATTAGAGAAAGTAAAAGATAAACACGGACTATTAAATTTCGGTGCTATGATTGATGATGAACTACTCGAAGCAGCTCCGCAATTGAAGGTCGTGAGTAATATTTCTGTCGGCTATGATAATTTTAATATCGCAGCCATGAAGCAAAGGAACGTAATCGGGACGAATACACCATACGTGTTAGATGATACTGTTGCCGATCTTGTCTTTGCGTTAATGTTATCTGCATCGCGCCGCGTTTGTGAGCTTGATCGTTACGTAAAATCAGGAAAATGGAATAAAGAAATTGGAAAAGAACATTTCGGCTTAGATGTTCACCATCAAACGATTGGAATTATCGGTATGGGGCGCATCGGTGAAGTTGTTGCAAAACGCGCAAAATTCGGCTTCGACATGGATGTTTTATACTACAATCGAAGCCGCAAAGAAAAAGCGGAACGAGAACTCGGCGCAACATATTGCGAATTAGAAACATTACTGCAAAACTCAGATTTCATCGTTCTTCTCACACCATTAACAGAAGAAACATATCATATAATTGGAGAAAAAGAATTTGACTTGATGAAGGAAACAGCCATTTTTATTAATGCTTCTCGTGGGAAAACAGTAAATGAAGCTGCATTAATTGAAGCATTGCAGCAAAAGAAAATCTTTGCTGCAGGTATTGATACATTTACACAAGAACCGATCGAAAAGGATAACCCGTTATTATCTCAGCAAAATGTCGTGACGCTTCCTCACATTGGTTCGGCGACATTAAAAACACGCCGAACTATGGCAATGACAGCAGCAAAAAATTTAGTAACTGGTTTACAAGGGAAGATACCGCCAAATCTCGTCAATGAACTAAAATAATGAGAAAAGAGCTGCCTCAAAAAAGATATAGATGTCTTTTAAGGCAGCTTCTTCTTATATGTTCACTGATATATCGGCGCCTTTTCAAATATATCGACCAAATGGCATATATATCAGCGCTTTTTACAATATATCGGCGATTCGACACAAAATAAAGGCACTTCGACAACGTTCGGCATTCTACATGTACGAGAAGGAGCTGACATTAATCCTTTTTCGAGGCAGCTCCTTCATTATTCATACTCTTTCTTTAATAGGGATGTATAAGTCCACCTTTACCTTACCTTCTGGATCAATGTGCCCATTCTCCCAATTTACTCCATGCCTGAAACGTTTCTAAATATCTCCCCACATGTCTTACATACGCTACTTCATAATCAGGTAATTCCTTAATCGTAATGTTCATTGTCCATACTCTCCTACCCTTTCGTTAATAACAGCTTTCAATTCCCCTAAAAAAATTCTCTCTTACTACCGCTTTTCCTTCTCGGTCCTCTAGGATAATTCCTACCTAAAAAGGAGATGATAGGAACAAAAAAACATCGGAGTGATGAAGATGGAAAACGAAGTTCAACTCCCTCACTTCATCTTTTCTACGAGAGGGATAACGATTCATTACGAGCTCTACCAGTCTTTCAGTGCTGACGAAAAACCAACATTTGTTTTAATTCATGGGTTTCTCTCTTCAACCTTTAGCTATCGGCGCCTCATTCCGCTTTTAGCCCAGCAAGGGAACGTGATTGCTATGGACCTACCGCCATTTGGAAAAAGCGATAAATCCTATCGTTTCACATACTCTTATGAGAACCTTGCAACGATTGTTATTGAGCTAATTGAACATTTACAGTCAAAAAACGTTATTTTAGTAGGACATTCAATGGGAGGACAAATTGCGTTATATGTAAACAAATTGCGGCCTGACTTCATTCAAAAGACGGTTCTTTTATGTAGTTCCAGTTATTTATCTCGGGCGAAACTGCCGCTTATCTATACTTCTTATTTACCGTTCTTTCATTTATACGTAAAGAATTGGATTGTAAGGCGCGGCATCATCCATAATTTAATGAATGTTGTTCACGATCATTCTTTAATCGATGACGAAATGATGCGAGGCTACGCAGCACCTTTTTATGATAATCGCATCTTTCCGGCGCTAACCCGCATGCTTCGAGATCGCGAAGGAGACTTAACGTCAAAAGAACTCCAAACAATCACAACACCTACTTTGCTCATTTGGGGAGAAAAAGATCGTGTTGTTCCTATTGAGGTTGGACACCGCCTGCATAATGACCTGCCGCATTCACACTTTATCTCTTATGAAAACACAGGACATTTGCTACCTGAAGAAAAACCCGAACACGTATGCAAAGAAATTATGACTTTTCTCGCAAATTAAGAAAACAAAAGGCAGATATCAAAAAGTTCGCATTCATAAACTTTTCGATATCCGCCTCTACAAAAAAATTATAAACTACAGCTACCGCCGCCTTTTAATAATAACAATTGTTCTGCTAACCATTGACATTTTTCAATAGGTAACGTTCTATCAAATGACACTAAATAAATGTGCTGTATTTTCTTTGCGATATATTTTGCATCATCAAATGTACTCACAATGTAGACGATGTCACTTGCTTCCGTTTCATAAAATTCCGGCCCCATTTGAAACGGATCCCACTTCTTCACGAAGTCTATCATCTTCTCATATGTCCCCATACAATTCCCACCTTTTCCCTAAATTCCACTTCCCTTTATCGTATCATATCAGCTATGCTAAAATAAATAATAGAACTTTCAGTATATTCAACTTAGAAGTGAAAGGATTAATATATATGGGGAACTTTAACGAAGTCATCAATCGCCAAGGCTTTCATGACTTAAACACATTCGCTTACGTAGCCATACAAAGCGCATATACAGAATGCACAGAATGGCTATCAGAGTTATTACCTTATATAGAAGAAAACGCAAAATTCGCATGCGATTTTATTACAAAGCATATTCCAAAGCTATCTGTCACACAGCCAGAGGGGACGTTCTTACTTTGGATTGACTGCTCCAAACTTGGACTAACGCGAAGTGAACGAATGGAATTATTAGAGACAAAAGGAAAAATCATTGTAGAACCTGGCGAAAAATTCGTTGCTGGCGGTGAGCAGCACATTCGTTTAAATCTCGGCTGCCCGCACCCCGTATTAGAAGATGCGCTCCGCCGCTTACAATGTGCATTTACTTCTACGGAAAAGCTACCTATGTGAATCTAATTATTATCAAAAAGAGCTGGAAGTCTTCTCTCCAGCTCTTTTATTTATCGGTTCTTTTAGCTTTTATTGGTATCCATACTTCTTCTTTTGCATTTACATCGTCCGGGCGATAATTATCATCCATAACTTCAAAATGCTCCCTTACATCTAAACTATAATTTGAATATGGTAACCACTCTTGAAAAATATGCTGAAATGTACTCAAATCAGACGCTGTTCCTTGATGTATGAAAACAGCATATAAACCTCCTGCGAGCGTATGTATGGATAGCTCTGAAAAAGTCTCTTTTTCAAAATCTTCCACCTCAACAGCAGCCCATTTTTCATAAGTATAGTTCATATCATTCAAATTTAAAGGGGTGTTTAACACCTTCACAGAAAGAAAACAAGAGTTACTTCTGTAAGGGATACGATTTCTTAATGGCATAAATGTCTTCCATATCCCCATTGTAACTTCAGGATCTTTTACAAAAGTTGTATCTTTCTTAATTCCCACAATTTTTTTTGCTGGAATACTTATTATTTTAGGCTCCATTCTCTTCTTTCCTCTCATCATTACTATTCAACATGAATATGTAATCTTCTAACAATACTAGGAGTTTGATTAGGATTTCTCTTTCTTATGTATGTACATGTTCTATTATAAAGGTTTTCTGGATAATCCTAATCATATATCAACTAAAAGACTGCGTACACTTATTACATATTACTTTTTCTACTTATACCATCAAAACATATAAAGGCCACCATCATTTTTCCTGGCAGCCTTTAAAACGTTCAGTCTTCTTTATTTCCCTTTTTCCTTCTCTTTCTTTTGATCCGAAGCCTTTTTCACAATTACACCACATGCAATACGTTTTCCCGAATTTCCAGTTGGTTGTGTCATCCCATCATCTGCACTTTCCGTAATAATAAGCGACGCACCGTCTTTTCTATTCATCGTTGTTTTTCCTTCTTTTAAAGCCACTTGCGGTGCCGTAACATCCGCCTTAATCTTCCCTTCGCCATCTGCAATTACATTCGGCAAATCTCCATTTTCAAATCCTTTTGGGTGTAATAACCCATGCTTCTTTTTATTGGGATTAAAATGATTCCCGGCAGAAGCAAAGTCCGGAGCTTGGCATTGCCCTACTTCGTGAATATGTAATCCGTGTACACCAGGTGTAAGCCCCTCTGCTTTAATCGAAATCTTTACCCCGCTTGATTGCTGAATAACCTTCGCTGTTCCTACTTGATCTCCAGAAACATTATACAGCTTCACATCTATTTCTTTCGGATTCTCTTTCGCACATCCAGCAAAGAGGATCGCCGCAAAACAGCCCAATATGAGTTGCTTTTTCATCCGTGTTCCCTCCAAACTCATTCTGTTCTTATATTGTCCGAGCCTAGAAGGAAACATACAAAAGCTCCTACACGAAAGACAATTGCGGCTAGCTAACTTTTATCATTTTTCCATAATCTGTTTTTCCATCTCTTTCAATTTTTCCGCTTCTCGCTCTGATGATTTAATAAACATACGCCACGTCGCAATTGCACCGATAATAAATAGTACACATACAATGGCAGGGATAATATATTCTGTCTTATCTTCTGGAAAGTATAAAGGCATCATAACTGTTCACTCCTTTGTTCATTTCCTTGTTACGGTTAATTATACAGAAATTTCAGTCTAAATAAAACTTCCTTTCCTTTGACTCATTCCCTCCCATTGCTTACTATAAAACTGAGGTGAAAAAATATGAAAGAAACATTCCAAATCGGCGATGTTGTAACAGGTATTTATAAAACAGGTAAGTACATCGGAGAAATTACAAACGTTCGCCCGCAGCATTATCTTGTGAAAGTGCTCGCTGTTGTGAAACATCCTACGCAAGGCGACCTACATAACGTAAAACAAGCTGACGTACCTTTTTTCCATGAACGTCGCGCCTTAGCATTTTGCGAACAAACGAATATCCCGCAGGCAATGGTGAAGCGTTATGATGGCGATGTGCCAGATTATAAAAAATCACTGCAAAAAGCACTAACAGAACAAATCATGCAGTTACAAGAAGACGACACTCCATTTGCGCAGCGTAGCTTACAAATGCTAGAACAATTACAACATGATTATCAATTGTAAAAACAACAAAACGACCAAACTACAATTAAAATTGTAATTTGGTCGTTATTGTGCACTTACTCTTTTTAATACTTTTGAAAAATCTACAAGTTCACCAAGTGTCGGAGGAGCTGGCTTTACTAAATATTGCTTATCTTTCTCTACAAGTTTAAAAATATTATATGTCGTCATCGCATCATCTAACGCGCAGTGATGCTTACCTGTCCCAACCTTTCCGTACGCTTCAATTGCCTTCCATAACCCAGTTTGGTTTCGCTCTCCAAAAAAACGCTTATATTCTAACGATAAGTCACGACATTGTCCTGCAAATGGATAAGGAATATTTGCTACTTCACAATTCTTCTTCAACACTTTCATATCCATATTTCCCCACGTCACAACTGTTGCACTGCAACGTTTTTCATAGTTTGCTAATCGTTCAACAAGCATTGCAAATGAAATCCCATTGTCCACCGCTTCTTGCTGAATACCTAAAAATGTTTTGCACCGCTCTGTTAATACCGAAAAAGTTTCTGGTTTTACATAAGAAGAATACGTATCAACTACAACATGATTCACAACCGAAACAATTCCTACTTCAATAATTTCCGGAAAAAATCCTTTTGGTTTTTTGCGATTTTGAGGCATCGTGAACTCAAAATCTAAAAATAATAGTTGTTGTTCATCCATACGATCCCTTCCTTATAAAGTGAAACTTCCATCAGTGGGGGGGCTTCATCCCCCACTGATGGTTAGTTGAACCAATCGGGCATTTCCCCCCATTTATCTTCTTCGCTTCTCTCCAAATCTTGAGATGGGGGTCTTACTGCCCGCAAATAGCTGGATAAACTCTTCCATATTAATCCAGAATACCATAACAACTTACAGTGGACAATTTTGAATTTTCAAATTTTAACACCAAAACCAAATCCAAATGAAAATTTCACTTCATACATTCCATAAGATGTATCTTATATATATGTCAAATAACAGCAAATATTTTCAAAAACAAGAAAATAGCTTAATTCATTTTTGCAGAAAATATGACAAAACAAAGGCGTTCATTTACATCATGCATTTTTTTACTTTATAATGGCTGTAATTGTGTTTATTTCGCAATTGTATCAAATAATAAGAAAAACTTCTGAGAGGAGCTGAGATTTTTGCACGAAACAACACAAGAAATTGCAAATTGGCAATACTACATTGCAATTGTGATCTTTTTAGTTACATATGCCATTATCATTTCTGAAAAAATTAATCGCGCTGTCATCGCGCTGCTCGGTGCAGCCTTAATGGTCATTATAGGCGTTGTTGATTTGCATAACGCTTTTACAAAACATATTGAATGGGGAACAATTACCTTACTCATCGGTATGATGATTTTAGTTAACATTACAAGTAAGTCGGGGGTCTTTCAGTACGTTGCGATTAAATCCGCGAAGAAAGCAAAAGGAAATCCAATTCGCATTTTAATTGTTCTTTCCTTACTAACTGCAGTTGGGTCCGCTTTTTTAGACAACGTGACAACTGTTCTTCTCGTTGTACCAGTTACACTATCTATCACACGTATTTTACAAGTTAATCCTGTTCCATATTTACTATCAGAAATTATTTTCTCAAATATTGGAGGAACAGCTACACTTATTGGTGATCCGCCAAACATTATGATTGGCTCATCCAATAAACATTTAGATTTTAATGCCTTTTTAGTGAACTTAGCTCCAATTGCCATTATTATTATCGCTGTGACAGCGGTTATATTGTACTTCGTATACAGAAAACAATTGGTAGCTGACCCGATTCAAATTAAAAAATTAATGAGTTTAAATGAAAAGCAATATATTAAAGATCCAGTGCTCATGAAAAAATCATTAACAGTGCTTGGACTTACAATTATCGGCTTTATGACACATTCTATTTTTCACATTGACGCAGCAGTTATCGCCTTAACAGGTGCAACTGTATTAATGTTAATCGGCGTGAAGGAGCATGAAATTGAAGATGTGTTTGCGCATGTAGAATGGGTTACGATTTTCTTCTTTGCTGGTTTATTCGTTCTCGTTGGCGGTCTTATTGATATCGGTTTAATTAAGTCGTTAGCACAGCACGTATTAACTGTAACTGGCGGTGATATTTCCTTTGCTTCTGTACTTATTTTATGGGTATCAGGCATCGCTTCGGCAACGATTGATAACATCCCATTCGTTGCAACAATGATTCCGCTCATTAACGATATGGCTGTTGGACTTGGCTTATCACCATCCGATGCGCAAATCGATGTACTTTGGTGGGCATTAGCACTCGGTGCTTGTTTAGGCGGAAACGGAACATTAATCGGGGCATCTGCAAACGTAATTGTTGCAGGTATCGCAAACCGCGAAGGACATGGCTTTAGCTATATGGAGTTCTTAAAAGTCGGCTTCCCAATTACAATTGTTTCATTAATCATTTCGAACATTTATATTTATTTACGCTACTTAATGTAACGAAAAAACGGAAGGAGGCCCCTTCCGTTTTTTTCTTTCGCTCAATATCTCGGTTCATTATTTCGGATTACAAATAAATGAATCGGAAGGAAAATAAAACATGTAATAATGTGTAAAACCGTATATAGCACTGCATTTGTTGTGTATCTTTCAAATAATAAATAGATAATATAAATTCCTAATACAAATAACAGAATTGACGATACAACATTTAAAGCTGGAATCCATCCGATAATAAGGCAAGCAGCATATACACCAACTAACTTCCAACCTGATTGTGGTTGCATAAATTGCGGAAATTTCTTTCCAATTAAATCTCCCCATGTTTTAGTGCTGAAAAATGGAATAAATGCAAAGAAAGCATCTTCCCGCTCATCCGCTTTTGCCATATGATACAAAGCAAATGCAGTTAACAAATACGCCACCAAGGCCCAAACTAAAAAGATAATAACAAAAATAAGTCCCAACGCCAAAAACCAAGCTACAATCCCATCATTCGGTACACCGTCTATTACAATTTGATTATCCATTTTAATACCCCCTCTGTCTTAGTTCCATTCTTTTTCTATATATTCATCTCGAAAAGTATTAAGAAGTAGATAAAAAAATTTCATCTATGCTACACTTAATTTGAAAAATATGAATGTGGAGTGAGCCTAATGCATCCGTTTACCGTAAGCTTACAAAAACACTTTGAAACACATCGTAATCCAAAAAAAGCTGAACCAATGCAGCGTTATATGAAAGATCATTTCCCCTTTCTGGGCATTCAAACACCAGAGCGAAAACAATTATTTCGTGAAGTACTGCAAAGCACTGAAGCACCGAAAGCAGCAGATCTTCCCCTAATTGTTCGCGAACTTTGGGCACTGCCAGAACGAGAATTTCAAATGGTTGCTTTAACGCTACTAGATAAATATCGAAAAGATTTAGATGAAATGCATATCCCACTTTTAGAAGAACTCATTACGACAAAATCATGGTGGGACTCGGTCGATATGCTCGCGAGCCATTTTATCGGCCTTATTTTAGCAGCGCATCCGCATTTAATCGAAACATATGTGCAAAAATGGATGGCATCAAACAATATGTGGCTCCAAAGAACTTGCCTGCTATTTCAGCTCAAGTATAAAGAAAAAACAGATCCAGAACTTCTCTTCTCGTTAATCGAACAGCTAAGTCACTCTAAAGAATTTTTCATTCAAAAAGCAATCGGCTGGGTACTTCGTGAATACGCAAAAACACATCCTCAAGCTGTATGGGAATTTGTACAAACTCATGACCTCGCACCGCTTAGTAAACGTGAAGGAATTAAACATATTAGAACTGTATTTGCAGAGTAAGTTTTGGGCTATACTACATAACAGACACTGCATATACTAACCTAAACACACGCTCTCTATTGTGAATTAGAAAAGAACATGATAGAATATGGTCATCTATTTTTTAAATATGGTAGCGATGAAGGACAAATAAGTACTTGCAAAGAAGAAGCGATTCAGGGATGGTGCAAGCCTGAAACTGCAAGGAAACGGCAGTCCCGAGCAATACAATATAAAGTGGACATACACTTGTGTGTGTCAACTAGGGTGGAACCGCGGGCAAACGCTCGTCCCTAGGCAAATAAGCCTTGGGATGAGCGTTTTTTTTATTGGAAAGCGGAAGCGGCTTGCTCACCTAATCGCTTCTCCAAGTACTACACCATCTTTCATCGCCAATACGTTATCTTTTAAGGAGGAATTGAAAATGGCTTCAATGGAGCAAATCGTAAACTTAGCAAAGCATCGTGGTTTTGTTTTCCCTGGTTCTGAAATTTACGGCGGTCTTGCAAATACTTGGGACTACGGTCCACTTGGTATTGAATTAAAAAACAACGTGAAAAAAGCTTGGTGGAAAAAATTCATTCAAGAATCTCCGTATAACGTAGGTTTAGATGCAGCAATTTTAATGAACCCAAAAACTTGGATAGCATCTGGACACGTTGGCAACTTCAACGATCCAATGATCGACTGTAAAAAATGTAAAGCGCGCCATCGTGCTGATAAATTAATTGAAGATGCACTAGAAGCAAAAGGTATCGAAATGATCGTTGATGGTCTTACTTTCGATCAAATGGCTGGATTAATGAAAGAACACGAAGTAAAATGCCCGGATTGCGGCAGCGAAGACTTCACTGAAATTCGTCAGTTCAACTTAATGTTCAAAACATTCCAAGGTGTAACAGAATCTAGCACAAACGAAATCTTCCTTCGTCCTGAAACAGCACAAGGTATTTTCGTAAACTTCAAAAACGTACAGCGCTCTATGCGTAAGAAGCTTCCATTTGGTATCGGCCAAATTGGTAAAAGCTTCCGTAACGAAATTACGCCTGGTAACTTTACGTTCCGTACACGTGAGTTCGAACAAATGGAACTTGAATTCTTCTGCAAACCTGGCGACGATTTAGAATGGTTCACATTCTGGCGCAACACTTGTAAAAACTGGATTCTTGCACTTGGTATGAACGAAGAGAGCATTCGCCTTCGTGACCACGGTGAAGAGGAATTATCTCATTATAGTAACGCAACAACTGATATCGAATTTAAATTCCCATTTGGCTGGGGCGAGCTTTGGGGTATTGCATCTCGTACTGACTTTGACTTAAACCGTCATATGGAACATTCTACTGAAGACTTTAACTATGTGGATCCACAAACGAATGAGCGTTACGTACCATACTGCATCGAGCCATCTCTTGGCGCAGATCGCGTAACATTAGCATTCTTATGTGATGCATATGAAGAAGAACAATTAGAAAACGATTCTCGTACAGTTCTTCGTTTCCACCCAGCATTAGCACCATTTAAAGCAGCAATCCTGCCGCTTTCTAAAAAGCTATCTGAAGGTGCACAGGAAGTATTCTCAGAAATTGCGAAAGACTTTATGGTAGACTTCGACGAAACAGGCTCTATCGGTAAACGTTACCGCCGCCAAGACGAAATCGGTACACCATTCTGTATCACATATGACTTCGATTCTGTTGAAGACAAAGCAGTAACAGTACGTGACCGTGACACAATGGAACAAGTACGTATGCCAATTAGCGAACTAAAAGGCTTCTTAGAAAAGAAAATTCAATTCTAATGAAAGAACGACTGCTTGAAGCAGTCGTTTTTTTCGTGCCCACCAATATATCGGCGAAAATGGCACATTTATCGGCGACTTTTACGATATATCGGCGCTTCGACACAAAATAAAGATTCCTCGACACCATTCGGTGATATACAACACGCAGAATGCAGCACAAAAAAGAAAAAACGATTGCCCGTATTGGCAATCGTTTTTATCTTTTTGCTTTCACCGCAACTGTACATCTTGAAATACAAATTAAATTATTGTCTTCATCAATAATTCGAATGTCCCACACCATTGTCGTCTTTCCTTTGTGAAGCGGTGTTCCAATCGCTGTTACAATTCCATCTCGTTTTGAATGCAAGTGATTCGCATTAATTTCAAGACCAAAACAAATATATTTTTCTTGATCAATTAAATTGTATGTACCGACACTAGCAACTGTTTCTGCTAAAGCAACAGAGGCTCCTCCGTGTAAAAAACCAAATGGTTGATGCGTACTTCCATGTACCGGCATTGTCGCCACAACCTTTTCTTCTGTCATTTCTAATAACTCAATACCTAACGCTTCCATTAATGTTTTAGACATACGGCTGTCCCCTTTCATTTTGCCAAAAAATGCATAATAAAATCTATTTCTTTTCAAACTATTAGTAAATCATATATGGAGGTATATTATATGAAGAAACTATTATATATCATATTACTTTCTTTCTTCTTAATCACTATTGTACCAAAAGAAACAGTAAGAGCCCAAGCATCTAACATTACAATTGAAGTTCATACTGCAACCACAAAAGGTAAAAAACCATATTTGGAATATCAACTCAATTACCCACAATTTCGTAACATTCCAGATAGACAATTTCAAAAGAAATTAAATACGTATTATGAGAAAAGCATAGATAGGTTCAAAAAGAAATTAGAAAAAGATGCAAAAACATATTATGAACAATCAAAAGAAACTGGTGCTCCGTTTCATCCATATGTTGCGAATGTTGACTACAAGGTCTCATTCAATGCATTTCCATTGCTTAGTCTGTATGTAAATTATTATCAATACACAGGCGGTGCTCATGGCTTATATGAATGGAAAGCAAATACGTTCGATCTTCAGCAAAATAAACCGCTTCGCTTAGCAGATTTATTTCAAAAAGATAGTCAATATGAAAGCATTATTAAGACCGAAATCGTTAAACAAATTGAGCAAAATAAGGAGAATTTCTTTCCAGATGCTGCCGAGAAAGTAATGAATGAAAAACATTTAAAATACGTTTTAGAACAAGACAATTTAATGATTTATTTCCCGCTATATGAAATTGCACCGTACGTCAGCGGCATCCCACAATTCCGTATTCCTTATACGCTACTTCGTGAAGTGTTAGAGCCGAAATATCAAACTATTTTAATTGACAATGCCTAGACAGATTCAGTACTATAATGTTAACCAAACAACAACAGGAGGTTGACATTATGAATAAACTTCGTGCATTAGACTTAGCTTTAGCCGCAATGTTTGTCGCCCTTATGGCGATTGGTGCTAATATTACATCTTGGGCACCATTTCTACAAGTTGCAGGCGTTCCGCTTTCTATGCAGCCATTTTTTGCTATTTTAGCCGGTCTTCTTCTCGGAAGCCGTCTTGGGTCCTTATCTATGATCGTTTATGCATTGGTTGGAATTGCTGGAGCACCTATATTCGCTGGATTTAAAGCTGGATTTAATCAACTATTAAGTCCAACTGGCGGATTTATTATTGCTTTCATTATTGTTACTTATGTAACAGGTAAGATCGTTGAACAAGTGAAAAATCCAAAACTCGGGACATTCGCTACTGCTTCGGCTGTCGGAATCATTCTTACCTATGTTATCGGAACAACTTATATGTACTTAGCTATCAATTACTGGATGCACGGTCACATTAGCTATGCAGCTGCCTGGAAAGTTATGATGTGGTTTGCAGTCAAAGATATTCTTTTTACAATCATTGGTGCAGTCATTGCACCTCGTATATACTATGCGGTTCGCCGTTCTGCGTATCAAAATAGTCGCTTCGCTTCATAAATTATTATCTTTTATTACGAGCTAAAGAGGATATTCTCCTATTGGATGAGTATCCTCTTTTTCATGCCTATTACCAAGATATATATTTGATTTTTACATACAAATAAATTATGCTTGAAAAAGAATTAAATTACAGTAAGGATTTGATTAAAAATGAGTAGGGAAGCCTCTCAAGACAACACAAAAAGATTTCTCCTTGTAACGCTATTTTTCACCCTTGGGACAGCTTTAGGAAAACTACTTGGCTTTGCAAAAGAAGTAACACTTGGAGCTTATTTCGGTACAAACTATGCAGTTGATGCATACGTTGTCGCTTTAAATATACCTACGATTGTTTTCACTGGCATCACAGGGGCTTTCGCCTTTTCGTTCATTCCTATCTTTATGGAATTAAAGGGAAAAGATCCAGTTAAAGCATATCGATTTATGAATAATTTTTTAAACATTGTTCTACTTATTTTTCTGATTCCGCTTTTGCTCATTGAATTGCAGCCCCGCTTCTTCATTTCACTATTCGCGCACGGGCTCCCTGAGCAAACAGCTTTGTTATCAGCTTACTTAATACAAATTATTTTCCCGACCGTATTTTGTACATTTATGATTGATATTTTCAATGCTTATTTAAACAGTTTACATAAATTTCGTATTACAAGTATGCAATGGGTTGTATTAAACGGGATTACCCTTATTATTTTTGTAGCCCTTGTACAATGGATTGGAATTTATGCACTTGCACTCGGTGTGATTATCGGAAACATCGTACAAAATATACTCGTTTATGTCGCTTCCAAGAGGGAAGGATATCGTTATCAATTTGTAATCGACTTTAAAGACCCTTCTTTAAAAACGATGATTTCTTTGAGCATTCCTGCTTTTATTACAAGTACGTCTGTTCAAATTAATCTACTTGTTGATCGTACACTCGTCTCTGGATTAAATGAAGGATCGATTGCGGCGCTTAATTATTCCCAAAAGTTATACTTTATTCCGCTTGGGTTAATTGCTGCTCCCGTCTTAACAGTTATGTATCCTAAATTTGTTGAATACGTCAATCAATCCAACTGGAAAGAATTCACAAAATTAATGGAAACAAATATAAAGGTGCTGTTATATTTATTTATTCCTGTGTTTATTTATTTCACCTTTTTTACAGAGGAAATTGTCAAAGTTATTTATAACTACGGGGCTTTTGGGAAAGATTCTATTATGATGACCGCAACTGCGTTGCAATTTTATGCGTTAGCTGCCCTTATGCAGCCATTAAAAGACTTACTTGATCGCTTGCTTTTTTCTTTGAAGCTGAATCGATACATTATGTATGCATCGATTATTTCTATGATTATAAATGTTATATTATGTATTATACTTGTTAACCAGATTGGTTTAGCTGGTGCAGCTCTTTCCACTTCAATAGCATCGGCGAGCACTGTACTTATGCTATTATGGATGCTACAAAAATTCATGAAAGAGAAAGAACAGGTGAATTTGCGCTACGGTGGCTTTTTATTCAAATGTATTGTTGCATCTTTTGTAAGTTTGTATACTTCCAAACTGCTGCTTCATTTCTTACATGATACAAAGTTGCTTATCTTATTAGCAATAGCAATTGGCGCCATCGTTTACTTACTCGTCACTTACACATTAAAGATAAAGGAGCTACAACAATTGCTATCGTTATTTTTAGGTAGAAGGAAGGATATAAATGAATAAAATTATGTACCTTTTAAATTATGTCGGGGATGGAGGATCAGAAAAATATGTTCTAGATTTAA
Organism: Bacillus cytotoxicus; assembly: GCF_023715645.1. GTDB lineage: Bacteria > Bacillota > Bacilli > Bacillales > Bacillaceae_G > Bacillus_A > Bacillus_A cytotoxicus_A. The sequence goes on from NZ_JAMBOP010000027.1 coordinate 19,923, forward strand.
TGGAATCTATTGGTCCAGAGCACTGTATCCTAGTATACTCCACCCCTGGTCCTTTCTTAAAAAAATTTGAACAACTAAACGTACCAATGTACCGCATTAACATGCGTCATCCTTTTGATATACAAGCTGCTATGCAATTAAAGAAAATTATAAAAAAAGAAAACATCGATATTGTTCATGCGCAATTTTTACGTGAAAATTACATTGCGATTTTAGCTAAACTATTAGGTGCTCCTGTTCGGGTCATTTGGACGTACCACGTCAATGTGCCAATGCCATTTCACTTAAAGTGTAGCAATTCCTTTTTTACTCGCTATAACGATACAATCATTTGCATCTCTCAATTTATGAAGCAGCAACTATGCCAAAAAGGCGTACCAGAAAAAAAGATACATGTTATTTATAACGGCGTTGCAGATCCATATACAGATGTCCCTCTTTCTCAGCATGGGCCGAAAAAGATTGCTGTTATTGGGAGACTAAGCAAAGAAAAAGGACAACCGTTCTTATTAACAAGCTTACAAAAATTAAAAGCTCTGCATCCCTCTTTACAGTGGCACTGCGATATTATCGGTGAAGGACCATTAAAAGAAGAATTAACAACTATGATTCAAGAGTTATCCCTAGGTGATTATGTATCATTAACAGGATTTCAAGACGATATTATAAAAGAATATACAGAACATGATATTATTGTGATCCCATCAGAAAATGAAGGATTATCCTATGTCGCTATTGAAGCAATTGCGATGAAAAAACCTGTGATTGCAACAAATGTCGGCGGCTTGCCAGAGGTAATTGTTCATAATCAGTCAGGGCTATTAATACCATATGGATCAGAAGAAACATTAGCTGCTTCATTAGCACAATTATTACAAGATGAAATATTATATCATTCCTTAGCAGAATGCGGGCGCGAACATTACTTACAACACTTTACTTTCTCAAAAATGGTGAACGAAGTTACAACAATTTATCGCATACCATCATCATGTTAAAGGAGACTATATATGACACAGTCAACTCGATTCTACTATATATGGGCAAGTATCTTCTTCATCCTATTGGGGTTACTATTTCCATCAACTTATACCGGGCTTTTCATTTCTCTCTTGCTAGCATGGGCTGCTTTTCGAGATGAAAAGCTCGGTATTGCTTATTTATTACTATTTATTCCGATGCGCCCGTTTCTCGTTGCTTTTAATCCAGGGCTAAAGTTTATCGGTTTATTTATCATCATTGCGCTCTTAGTGCGTCTATTATTGCAATATCGAAATAATATTTCAAAGCTTTTTTCATTCCGTTACTTTGAAATATTATATTTTCTTTTCTGCTTGTTTGGCGCTGGAATCGGTCTATTAAATGGCGTTTCAGTCACTGCAATTGCTATGCAATTACACACACTACTTCTATTTTATTTTTTATACTATATCGCATCTCGCATCACCATTCAGCATGAGGATATCGTATTTTTTGCGAAGATTACTTTTATCGCGTCTAGCATTATGTCCGTGCAAGGTTTAATTGAAAAACTATCATTACGCACTATTGTTTTGCCAGAAGCTTGGAAAGATCTTGTGCTTGCTCCGACAAATAAAATTCGGATATACGGAATGGCAGGCGGTCCAAATGAATTAGCATTATATTTGACGTTAGCTTTTCTCATTTCTTTATACGTTCTTCAACACGTATCAGGGAAAATGAAGTATGCCACATATATAGGGCTTACGCTTATCGCCACAACATTATGGCTCACATACTCAAGAGGTGCCTTTCTAACAGTTATCTTCTTTGGAATTGTCTATCTATGTATCCACCGAAAAGTGCCAATTTGGAGATCATTGCTAGTCATTTCCCTTTTGTCATCCTTATGTGCGATAAGCATCTCAAAAATGACAAACTATTTAGAGGGAGATCAAGTAGGGGTAAAACGATTTACAGAAGCATTATCAGAAGACACAGTTGAACTTAGTAAACAAGACGGACGCATTTACTACGTCAAAAAAGCAGTTGAAATCTTTCAGGATAAACCAATTACTGGCTATGGATTCGGGACATTTGGAGATGCTACTACACAAACTTTTTCATCACCTATTTACGAAAAATACGAGATTACATGGGATTTTTATTCTGATAATCAATACATTCAAATACTCGCTGAGACAGGTATAATGGGCGTCCTCTTATGTGCGGGATTTACATTTGGGTTCCTTTCTCTTCTTTGGAAATATAGGAGAAAAGCACCATTTTCTCTCCTTACTTTATATTTAATAGTTGGAGCGATTATCGGCAGTGCATTTTATAACATATTAGAAAATGCTTCATTTATGATGTATTTCTTTTTAACAGCCGGGTATATACAGCATGCCACGAAAAAAAGCTACTGAAAGTTCAGTAGCTTTTTTTCTTTCTTACTATATCTCTGTGCTATGGAGGATACAACATGGACCGATGCTCTCGCTCCACATTAAAAAGAAAGTGGTTTTTATGCCTTTATTTCAAGTTGTATTGTAACTACTCAGTCATACATTTCATTGGAAAGTTATTTTCATGTTTCAGCATCTAGATTGCTGTCATGAAGATACAAATGGACCTACACCTCGCTACCTTTCTTTATTTTAAAACGTTGCGCGTGGCAGGAAAAGGCCCTGACCGCTCCGACACGCGGCCAGATGCTCTCGCTAACCTAAAAAAAGTGGTTTTTATGCCTTTTTTCCATAGAGTGACTGAGTAGTTACGTTGTATTTATATATTATTTCTTTCGTAACTTTCTTACCTGTACAACCGTAAACAAGATCGTAAGAATGATGCTTACACCAGAAATAATCATACCGACTTTTAACCCTGGAGAATGGTAAGTAAGCACCACTTCATGGTTACCAGCTTCCGCCTTCACTCCTAGCAACCCATCCACAACTGCTGTTGTAGTATGCTCTTTCCCGTCGATTGTAACTGACCAACCAGCATCATAAGGAATCGGGAATACAAATGTAGCTTCATTCTTTAACGAAATATTCCCTTTCACCATTTTTCCGTGGTTTTCAGTAACCTTCATACTACTTTTTTGTAATGCTTTTATTGTCTCATTAAATTTGTCTATGTCTAATCCATAAAACTGTAAACCTTTTAATGAAAAGATATCTTCCTGTTCAACTTTGATCTTCATCGTTGTAATCCCATTTGTCGGGAAATATCCAAAATCAATTAACGTTTTTTCGATATCTGGCGGTAAATAACATGGATACTTTTCATTCACCATAATTTCTTTCCAATTTTCAATCCCATTAGCTAATCCATATAATTGAACTTCTTTCGGTATATTTACTTGAACGGTAATATATCCCGGGTTTTCCTTATTAACTCGTTCATATTTCCCTTCTTGTCCTGAAACAGCCGCCATATTTTCCAATGAAATCTTTGGATCTTCTAGCTTTTTAAATAACGTTCCTTCTTTTATATTAATCAATTTTTCTTGGAAAACAAATGGATTTTCTTCATCTTTAGAAGGTATATGTTCGATCGGATAACCAAATGGAATCATATTGTTAACCTTAAATACATTCGCAAAGCCAAATTGATTAATTTTTTCATGCCCATATTTCGGTACGCTGCCTTCTTCAATTTTATATCCAATTTTTAAAATAGCATCCATGAGCAACGTGTCCCCATGGTTATTGGATACTAAAAGGTCTGGAGACGTTGAATAGCCCGTTAGCTTTAAAAAGCGATGAAATGATCCATTTGCCATCGAGTTAAATGTTTGGAAAGATGGATAATCATATTGCAGGGAATCATTTAGCGTTCGGGAATATTTAGTACTTACGCGATAACGCTCTGCATTGATTTGATTTACATATTGAATAGCTTGTTTAGCAACCTTGTTCAATTCGTACTCATCACGCTTTGTATAAGCCATTTCTCTATGTAGTCCATAAATATATTTTCTTGTATTAAAACCTATGTCACATACTAAACAAAGAAGCAATAATCCTGTCGTTATTTTTGTTAATGATGGTTTCATCATGCGAATATGCAATACGACAACAATAAATGTTATAAGGATAGCGTTTATGATCAGTATCTTATTATGAACTACTTCATAATGTTTCACTGACAATGCATACAATAAAATCAAATGAATAATATAACTAATCCATAACGGCAATACATCTTTTCGACTTATGTGTTGAAATACTCGCGCTGCCATAAAAACAGCTAACATCACAAAGACAAACGCAAAACGATTTGGATATGCATTTGGCCACTTATTTCCATGCCAAGAAAAATTTAAAAATGGAATTGCAAAACTACAAATTAAAAACAACAATACAGCTATAGATAAGCATTTTTCTCGTTTATTAATTCCTTTATTAACAAAGTATAAAGGTAATAATACGAGTACTAATATAGATGCATATACGTTTGGAATACCAAATAAACTTGAATCATACCCACCAGATAATAACTTCCAATAGAAAAGAAGTAAATCCAGCTTCCATTCTAATTTGAACTCCGTTGAACCGATACTATATGGATTACTCTTTAACGCTTCAAACGTTGGAAGAATAATCACCGCTCCTATACCAGCAGCTAATCCCGTTCCGAGGCAGAAAAGAAGAAAATATTTCCCCCACGTTTTTATAGCCCGAAACTCATATTGTGTAAAGAGTCGAATCATAAAATAAAGGAATGTAAAAATCCCAAACATAAAGGAAATGTAGAAATTTGCGATAAACATAATTGCTAACGAAAACGTAAAGAAAATAATCTTTTTATCTCGTAAAAGTTTTTCAACTCCCATTAAAACGACAGGTAGAAATACAATCCCATCTAGCCACATGACATGAAACGAATAGGCCATAACAAAGCCCGATAATGCATAAGCTGTTGAAAACAATAACAACCCTTTATGCTCTTTACCTATCACATAACGTAAAAACAAGCCGCATGTTACTCCTGCAAACCCTACTTTTAAAAGCGTAATAAGAAAAATAAATTCCGGAAGGTTTGTTTTATTAAAAAAGTAGAGAAGAATAGAAAACGGACTTGATAAATAATAAGCAAACGTTCCAATAAAGTTTAGTCCCCCGCCTAACTCCATTGTATATTGTAAACTCTTTCCTTCTGTAAATACGCTATGTAAATACGAATAAAATTGAACATATTGCGTACTTAAATCACTAATTAATACTGAATAGTTCCCAAATGGATACATACCAAATATCGCATAACTTAAAAGCAGTATCCCGAATGGAATGAAAAAAAATAAAATCCCATACATCCCTCTTAATTGTTTCATTATTTTATGCTCCTGTTTTATTTTTATTTTTGCATACTTGCTATTTTCTCACATTAATGAATATATGTAAAAAAAAACCTCCCCAAACAGGTTCTGTTACCCCTGCTTAGAAAGGATTCTCTTTCACATTACTTCCTCTTCTTTGACACGATAAAACAAAGAACAATCGTTGCCAATAAGCTAATAACAGAAACGATGACCCCTACTACAAATCCAGGGGATGTATACTTCAATTCAATTGTATGTGTTCCTTTTGGTAGTTCTACACCAAGAAATGCATCATTTAATTTCAGTACTTTCCCATCTTTTCCATCAACCGTTACTTTCCATCCTTTATCATATGGGATAGATAAGAAAAGGAGATTATCTTGTTTTACCTCAATTTTCCCTTGCACACTGCGACCCGTATAGTTTGTTACGTTCAACGGTTGTTGTTTTAATTCATCTACACGTTTTTCAAATGTATCTATGTCGAGTCCATAGAATAACTGTTGATCTAGTTCAACAGAATGACGACTTACCTTCACTTCCACTTCTACTTCTACTTTTTGATTTTCAAAATAGCCTAGATCAAGAATACCATTGTTCCAATAATAAGATGGATAATCAGACACGTCACTGTCTGGTCCTTCACCGATTGTTTTACCTAATGTTTTTCCATTTACATAAACCTTTGTAACACCAGTTGGTTCTACACGTAATTTTGTATATAGCTGTTGTTTTCCTTTCATGTCAAACACATATTTAATGCTTGCTTTTTTATCATCTTGCTGTTTTACCAAGACAATTGGTTTTTGGTTTGTAAGAGCTGCTTTTTTCTTCTCGGCAGCAAGTTGCTTTTTACTTTTTTCTGCATCTGCTATTGCTAAGTTATTATATTGAACAGAAGTTGGTTCAAGCGGTTTATAATAGCTAGCAGGTTGTCCATTTAGCTTGCCAATTAGTTTATTTTGCGCTTCAAATGAGTTTGTATAGTTCGTTTTTTCAACCTTTAACTTCTCTTTTCCTTTTGTATCAAACTCATCTTTATTGACCATATATCCAAATGGAAGAGCATTTTTATTCTCATATACGGAAATATCTCCGACACTGTCAACTTTGTCATAACCATATTTATTTAATGGACGATCCGAAATCATATACTTCATACCAAATAAGGCATCAGTTGAAACAATTCCTTTTCCATTTTGCAAAATTAATGCGTCCAAATAACCGTAACCCAAATCTTGCATATATAAATTCAAATGCCCATTCGCAACAGAATTGAAATGAGTAAGTCCTTTATACCCAAAGCGCATTGCGTCATTCCAAGTTCTTCCCATTGTCGTTTCCATGCGATATAGCCCTTTGTCTTTTTCAGCTGCTTTTTGAATTATTTCTTCATATTTCGGGTATGGCGATGCATATTCTTGACGATTAATGTAGCCATACTCATAACCCATTAACTTGATCATATATACTGTGTTGAGTGCAATATCTAACGAAGCTACGGCCACTAATGCGAAAGATACCCATGCTTTGTTCTTTTTCACTCGAACTTTTGCGTATAGTAACAGTGCATATACAACAACGAAAAAGATGTTTGCCATCATTTTGTTAGATTGCATATAAGAAGGTGCTACTTTTCCAAGTAAAACAATCATAAATAGATTAAAGAAAACAACCCTTTTCAATGCTGGTAATAATTCTTCTCCAAATACCATAAACGTTCGAACAGCCACATAAATAAGTGAGAATGACAATACAAACGAATAACGATATGGGAAATTTGTTGGTGGTTCAAAGCCATGCCAGGCAATATTTAAAAACGGTATTTCAAAAGAAAGAATGATAAAGAGCATCACTGCCCCGTACACAATTTTTTCTTTTAATGCAATTTTCTTCGTTACAAAGAACAATGGAACAAGTAATAATGTTAATACACCAGCATACACGTTTGGCATTCCATTAACCGTTGTATCGGTAATCCCATTAAAGAAACGACTATAAAAATCGAATGGATCGAAATTAAACGCTGTAGAAAATGGAAGTTTCGTACGTTCTGCAAAATTGCTCTTTAAGTCCAAGTACGTCGGCAGTATAATAAACGCTGCCATTCCAGCTGCTAAACCTGTTCCGGTGCAGAACCATACAAACTTTTGCATAAATTGCTTTACATTACGAACGTCATAAAGGACACAGAAACGCGCCACAAAATAAATGAATGTAAAGATTCCTACCATAATGGAAATATAAAAGTTTGTAATAAACGTAAGAGCTAAACTAAAAATAAACAATCCGTATTTTTTAGTCGTTAATAACTTCTCAATTCCAAGCATAATGAGTGGAAGTAAATAAATTGCATCCAACCACATCACGCAGAAGGAATACACTGTTACAAATGACATTAACGCATAAAAAGCCCCGAATAATGCGATTGTAATTTCACGACGCTTCATCATATGACTTAAATAATACGTCATTGTCACGCCAGCTAACCCAACTTTCAACAATGTCATAATCATAATTGCTTCTGGAATATGAGCACGATCAAAAAAGAGAATTAAAATAGAAAACGGGCTTGCTAAATAGTAGGCAAATACACCAAGAAAATTTAGCCCCATTCCGCCTTCCCAACTATAAAAAATGCTTTTTCCATTCTTCATAACATCATATAAATATGTGTAAAACTGTACATACTGTGTGTGCAAATCAGTAATAAGAATTGATTTTTGTCCAAATGGAGCAATACCAATCAGTATAAACATTACACCATAAATAGAAAACGGAAGGAAAAAAGCTAATGCATATAGAAATTTCTTTTTCTTAAATAAATCTAACAGTTGTTGCATTATACTCCTCCATATCATTCCTAGTTCGAAAATATATGTATAAAAAACAATAGCCGGCATCAAGCCAAGCTATTTGTTTTTATGCATTTTGGTCTTGTGTTACTTCGACCTTCTTTTTAAATATTATATATTTACTTGCAAAATAGTTAACAACAACAACTATAACATTCGCGATAATTTTTGACACTAAATCATTGATACCTAACCATTCGACTAATGCAATCATGGAGAAAATATCGATAAAATACGATAACACGCGAAATCCCATAAAATAGAAAAACTCTTTCAGCGCATGGGCAAAGCTTGTTGGTTGACTATTAAATACATACTTTTTATTTGTAATATACGCAAACAACACAGATACAATCCATGCGATTGTCGTCGCAACTTTGTAATCCATTCCGGCTAAAGTTGCACAAACAAAATACGTAACAATATTAACCAAAGTCGTTAAACCGCCAAAAAGCAAATAATTAAAGATTTCCTTCGCTTTATTATTCACGTTTGTAATCTCCTAACGATTTGATTTTACTTTATGATCTTCTACGCGATATAACTTTGCTGTCGTCTTTTCATCCAAATTTGTTACTTTATCATCGTTATACTCATCTACAAAATATAGTGGACGATTTTTCGTCTCATTAAAGATACGCCCTAAATATTCACCGATAATTCCAATTGCAATTAATTGCACACCGCCAAGGAATAAAATCGCTGTCATCATGGATGGATATCCACTTACAGATTCCCCATGAATAAGCGTCTTAATAATAATCCAAAGCATGTAGCAAAATGCACCAAATGATACAGTGAATCCGAAGAAAGATGCAATACGTAATGGGAACGTTGTAAAGGATGTAATTCCTTCAATCGCTAAATCCATTAGCTTAAAATAATTCCATTTCGTTTCACCAGCTGCACGCGGATCGCGGTCAAATAAAATTTCTTTCTTATTGTATCCAATCCAACTGAACATCCCTTTTGTGTAGCGCTGTGTTTCGCGAATTTTCTTTAATGCTTCCACGCAGCGTCTATCTAATAAACGGAAATCTCCTGTATTTTCTTGAACTGGGATTTTTGTAGTTTTCTTTAATAGGCTATAGAATTTTCCAGCTGTCCATTTTTTCGCCCAAGATTCCCCTGCACGAGAACGTCTTTTTGCATAAATATCATCATAGCCTTGCTCCCAATATTGAATCATTTCTGGGATTAATTCTGGCGGGTCTTGTAAATCAGCATCAATAATGATCACTGCATCACCCATCGCATGATCCAGTCCTGCGATCATCGCCGTTTCTTTTCCAAAGTTGCGAGATAAGTCTACATAAGAGATGCGCTTATCGCGTGATCGAAACTCTTTAATAATATTTAATGTATTATCTTTACTTCCATCATTCACAAATAAAATCTCGAAGTTGTAATTCGGCACTGACTCAGTTACACCTATCAACCGACTATACAATTGATCAAGTACTTCTTCTTCGTTGTATGCTGGTACTAAAATTGTAATGGTCTTCAAAGAAGGTACCCCTTTCTTTTCAAATTTTCTGCGTAAAGAACAATTTATAAGCACAGATTAGACATAGTAAATTGGATGTTTTCCTTAGAATACCTCATTCTCCAATTCACTATGTCTAATCTTGCACATCTATCAATAATTAGTTTTTAACTGCTTCCACTTGTTCTTGAACAAGTTTTTGCATAATTTGTAGTAAATCTTCTTTTAATTCGTCATGTTGCAGCGCCATTTCAATTGTTGTTTGAATAAAGCCAAGTTTTTCACCAACATCATAACGTGTTCCTTCAAAATCGTAAGCGAATACGCGTTGAATTTCATTGAGATTTTGAATTGCATCCGTTAATTGAATTTCACCGCCAGCACCGATATGTTGCTCTTCTAAGAAGCGGAAGATTTCAGGTGTTAATACGTAACGACCCATAATCGCTAAGTTTGAAGGTGCTGTACCTTGTGCTGGTTTTTCAACAAATTGCTTTACTTGATAACGACGACCATCTTTTTCTAATGGGTCAATAATACCATAGCGATGTGTTTCATTTTCCGGAACTGTTTGCACACCAATTACAGATGACAATGTTTTTTCATACTCATCGATCAATTGTTTTAAGCAAGGTGTTTCTGCTTGTACAATATCATCTCCAAGTAATACAGCAAACGGCTCATCGCCAATGAATTTGCGCGCACACCATACTGCATGTCCTAAACCTTTTGGTTCCTTTTGACGGATATAGTGAATATCAACCATTTTAGAAGATGCTTGTACTCTTTCAAGCAGCTCGTACTTTTTCTTTTCTAATAAGTTTTGCTCTAATTCAAATGCATTATCAAAGTGATCTTCAATTGCACGTTTTCCTTTACCAGTAACGATAATAATATCTTCAATACCAGCCGCTACTGCTTCTTCAACGATATATTGAATTGTTGGTTTATCAACAATCGGTAACATTTCCTTTGGCATTGCCTTCGTTGCTGGTAAAAAACGAGTTCCAAGACCAGCAGCAGGGATAATAGCTTTTCTTACTTTTTTCATGTTTACAACCTCTTTCTTTATGGTTTTACATGGCGAACATTTTTTATTTCCTATCAGTTAATTTATCCTACACAGGATAAATTTATTGTACAAAGCACACTTAATATAGAGAACATACATATGAACAACCCCGTCATATTAACTCTTGTATTATATCTCTCTAGGAATCTTACACCCTTTTTGCTTTGTAATATTCCCTTGCTTTTTTATGAAAGGATGACATTCCCTACAAATTTTACATGATTGTCTCTTCATTAGTCAAGGTTTCCTCAAACTTGTCATAGATTGATAACATAATAAACAAATGATATGTGAAATGATTTTGTGAAAGGAATCCTTTATTTTAATAAACTATTTCCCATCAAACAGTTTATTGTGCTTGTTTTCCATTATTTACTAATTCATGCACCTTTTACTTACTGTAAAATTATTTTATCCAATTATTGTATATAAATTCATTTAAATTTTTTGTACCTACTCAGTCATACATTTCATTGGAAAGTGATTTTCATGTTTCAGCATCTAGATTGCTGTCATGAAGATAAAAATGGACATACACCTCGCTACCTTTTTTTGTTTTAAAACGTTGCGCGTGGCAGGAAAAGGCCCTGACCGCTCCAACACATGGCCAGTTGCTCTCGCCAACCTAAAAAGAAAGTGATTTCCTGCCTTTTTTCATATAGGGACTGAGTAGTTACAATTTTTTCAACATATGAATTGTTGACATGTAACAATACAAAATGATCTACACTCACTCACTTTGTTTTTAACCTCACATGTGGCAGGAAAGACCTTGACCGCTTCTATGCATAGTCAAATACTCATGTCCCACCTAAAAAAAAGAGATTTTTATGCCATTTTTTATTGTATATATAAATCCAATTTGATTATCCAACACACAAATCACCGCCATGCCAAGAAAAAAGTAACCTGCTACTTGCTTCCTCCCTTTGTTTGAACATCGCATGTGGCAGAAATAGGCACTGACCGCTTCCTCTCATCGACAGATGCTCTCATCCATCTAAAAAGAAAAGGGGTTTATGTCAGGGTTTTAATTTAGATGTATATATACAACAAAAAAGGGATCTCTCCCTTTTTTTATTGTACCCGATTCATAATATCTTCTTTAATTGCTTCAAGCTTCTCTTCACTATGTTGTAAGGAATTTCCTTGTACACCGAAGTAAAACTTAATTTTTGGCTCTGTTCCAGATGGGCGTAAGCAGAACCAAGATCCATCTGCTAAATAATACTTTAATACATTTGATTTTGGTAATTCGATTTCTTCTGTCGCATTTTCTTTTACTTTTGTTCTAAAGCTCGCTTTATAATCTTCAGCAATCGTTACTTCTAAGCCAGCAACTTCTGTCGGTCTATTTTCACGGAACGATGTCATCATATTTTGAATTTGTTCTGCTCCGTCTTTTCCTTTTAACGTTAAGGAAACAAGTCCTTCACGGAAGTATCCATACTTTTCAAACACTTCAAGTAAACCATCATATAACGTTTTACCTTGCGCTTTATAATATGCAGCAACTTCACATGCAAATAATACAGATTGTACCGCATCTTTATCACGGCAGAACTGGCGAATTAAATAACCGTAGCTTTCTTCATAACCGAACTGGAACTCATATTCCCCGCTCGCTTCATATTGCTTGATTTTTTCACCGATAAATTTAAAGCCAGTTAACGTATCGATTGTATCAAGTCCGTAAGATTTTGCGATCGTACGTCCTAACTCAGATGTAACGATTGTTTTTAATACAACACCGTTTGATGGTAAAATACCTTGTTCTTTCTTTTGTGATAATAAGTATTCTAACATTAAGGCACCTGTTTGGTTTCCTGTTAACACTTGATACTCACCATCGTGATTACGAACTGCAACGCCAAGACGATCCGCATCTGGATCTGTTGCAATTAATACATCCGCATCAATTTCTTCACCATATCGAATTGCCAATTCAAACGCAGCATGTTCTTCTGGGTTCGGTGATTTTACTGTTGAAAAGTTTGGATCTGGCTGTTCTTGTTCTTTTACAACGGTTACATTTTTAAATCCAACTGCCTCTAATCCGCGGCGCGCTGGAATATTAGATGTTCCATGTAAAGGTGAGAAGACAATTTTTAACTCTTGTCCAATTTCCTTCACAAGCTCTTTATTCAAAATAACTGTTTTTAATTGCTCTAGATATGCATCGTCAACTTCTTGACCGATAATCTGCAGGAGACCGTTTTGTTTTAATTGCTCTACATCAGCAACCTCTACTGTCAATTCATCGCTTACCTGATTTACATAATGAATTAACTCATCCGCTTCTTTTGGAGGCAATTGTCCCCCATCATCTCCGTACACTTTATAGCCATTATATTCAGGCGGGTTATGGCTCGCTGTAAGAACGATACCACTGCATGTATGTAAATAGCGCACTGCAAATGACAATTCTGGTGTCGGGCGCAGACTTTCAAATACATATGTTTTAATACCGTGAGCACCTAATGTTGCTGCTACTTCCATCGCAAACTCTGGAGACTTATGACGAGAATCATATGCAACAACAACGCCGCGCGCTTTTGCTTCTTCTCCTTGCTTTTCAATGAAACAAGCTAATCCTTCTGTTGCTTTACGGACAGTATACACATTTAAACGATTTGTGCCAGCGCCTAGTTCTCCGCGCATACCACCTGTACCAAATTCTAAATTTTTATAAAAACTATCTTCAATTTTCTTTTCATCACTTTTCATTGCTTCTAGTTGCTGCTTTAACTCTGCATCTAAATCTGCAAAGGAAATCCAGCGTTCATACTCTTTTTTCCATTCCATGTTGTTTTCTCCTCTCAATCAGCATAGTCCCATTATATGAAAAAAGTTATGCTTCCCTCAATATTTTTTATTTTTTTACAACATTTAATTCCCTATTTATCACAAAAAATTGACGCACTCAAAAAAAGAAGGATTGGCAAATGCCAACCCTTTCCTCATTTATTCTTCATTCCCAAAGCTCTCAACAAGTGTTGCCAATGTACGCACCATTGCTCCTGTTCCTCCGCTTGGTCCTAAGTCATGTGCGCTAGTTGTATCAGATGTTCCTGCAATGTCTAAATGTACCCAAGGTGTTTCTTCTGCAAATTCTCCAATGAATACACCTGCCATAATCGCATGGCCCTCACGTCCTGGCGAGTTATTTAAATCGGCTAACTTACTATTTCGAACACGCTCTTTATCACGTTCAAAAATTGGTAATTGCCAAATTGTCTCATCTGTTTCCATTGATGCTTCTAACACTTGTTCATAAAATACTTCATTATTTGTCATAGCACCTGTTGTATGAGTTCCTAGAGCTACAATCACACCACCTGTTAACGTCGCAACATCAACAAGGTAATTTGCCCCAAGCTTCTTCGCATACGTAATACCGTCCGCTAACGCTAAACGACCTTCTGCATCTGTATTTAATACTTCAATCGTTTTACCGCTCATCGATGTAATCACATCATCTGGTTTAAATGCAGTGCCGCTCACCATATTGTCTGTAGAAGGAATAACAGCCACTACGTTTTGCTCTGGGCGAAGTTCACCGATAACTTCCATTGCGCCAAGAACAGCTGCCGCACCGCCCATATCGCCTTTCATGCCAACCATGCTTTCGCGCGTTTTTAGAGAATACCCACCAGTATCGTATGTAATCCCTTTACCAACTAAACCAATTACATCTGTCCATTCTTCTTTCCCTTTATATAAAAGAGCAATCATTTTTGGCGGCTCTGTAGAACCTTGGTTTACTGCAAGTAGAGCACCCATTCCAAGATCTTCCATTTCTTCTTTCTCAAGAACTTTATAATCCATATCATACTTTTCTGCTAATTCAACCGCATAATCAGCTAAAGCCGTTGCCGTTAACATATTTGGCGGCATATTGATAAGCGTACGTGCAGAGTTTGTAGCCTCTCCGTGTACATAGCCTACTGTTAATGCAGCTTCCATTTCTTGCGCATCTTCCTTTGTAATCACAACAAAGCTGTCTAATTGATGCGCTTCTTTCTTATCTGTTTTATATGTTACTAACTCATATGTACCAAGAGAATATGTTTCTGCCGCAATGTGCGCAACATCAATAGCGTCCATTTTATCAGTAACAAATGAATCTAACATAAATGCAACATTGTTCACTTTCGCAGCTTGCAATGTTTTTGCTAGTTTCCCAAGTGCACCGCGCAATGTTTCTGTTGTATATTTTTCTTTTTTGCCAAGGCCGACAAAATAATAACGTTTTGCATTTGTTTTTCCTAAACTATGTACTTTTGAAATGGCTTTTTTCTTTGGAGAAATTTCCTTTTCATCTAGTAGCACTTGTAAATGTCCATCAAACGCTTCGTTTACTTCTTTTACAAAACTGCTCATTACTTCATCTTCAAATAAAGCGACAACTACTGCTTCA
This sequence comes from Bacillus cytotoxicus, assembly GCF_023715645.1. GTDB lineage: Bacteria > Bacillota > Bacilli > Bacillales > Bacillaceae_G > Bacillus_A > Bacillus_A cytotoxicus_A. Next base: position 35,043 of record NZ_JAMBOP010000027.1, read on the forward strand.
TGGCTTGCTAATTCTTTTTGTACTTGAAACATGTCAGCACCCCCTGTTTTTCTATGTCCTATTATACAACTGTTTTCAGGAAAATGCGATAATTCAAACTTCTACCATATATAAAATAAATAGCGGGAACTTTAGCATATCCTGAATTTGATCATATGGAATTTGATCGATCTCTTGCGGTAACATTTTACGACATTTCCGAATAAATTGTACCACTTTTTCAACATTTAAATCCCAATGAACTCTCCTTACTGATTAAAGTTTCACTTTATAACAACAAACGAAAAATAGTCTAGCACTACATGCGTCTAGACTATTGTTGTTTTAAATATTGTGCGCGAAACACTTGCATTGTTTCGTCTTCATTTAAAAGTACTAAATCTTGTTCGGTAAATTTGCCATTTCCCATTTTTACAACGTAAACATTCACTTTTTTCTTTCCCCATTGATTATATACATCTCGCACGGTTTCATAATATAAATCAAGGCGATCCCCTTTAATCGCACCACCTTTATCCGCCACAACACCATATCCATATCCAGGAATGAATAAGATTGTCCCAATCGGAAATACGCGAAGGTCAGCTGCGATTGTTGAATATATATCCCGCTTTACTTTCACTCCAGAATATGTAATTCCGTACTGAGGATGTCCTTTTGTTTTTCCTGTTGACTCCCTACCAGCTGTATATCCTGTTGCAGTAACTTCCATCTGGCGATACTTTGACCAATCTTTTGCATTTTCTAAAGCACGAATAACTTCGGCACTTGGAATCGCCTGCTTATTTTGTTCAGCCGCGTGTACTACTTTCACTTCATTTTTCTTATACATATGAATCATTTCAGAAAGAGAGATTCCTGACATGGCTTGCCAAGTTACACACAATGCAACTACAAATAAACAAACCATTATCATCCGAATGCTATATCGTTTTATCATTTTTGTTTTCCACACTCCTTCATCGTTATTGTGCCCCAATCGATGAAGAAAATATTCATGAAAAAAAGCTCCTCAAAAAGGAACTTCAAAACATTTGATATCCACGTTGCCGTAATGATTTGATTACAATACCAGATAAAGCTGCGCCAACTAACCCCGTTGATAAAATGAAAATGTCAGCCTGTCCAAGATGAAGAAAACTTGTTCCTAATGAAGAAAATGCTTCTTTCGGCTTTACAAAATAATCCAAGAAATCAACTTTATCAATAATAAATACACAAATAAGCGGATATACAACAAGCATCACCCATGTCGCCCGTAAAATCATATTTAATAAAAAACCAATTCCAAAAAATAAAACTAAGAATAACATCATTGAAATTAACATAACAGGTATGCTCATGATTTCCATCCCTTCTTATTTATTTCTCTGCATCTCCAACAAAAACGTTATATGCTGTGTAGCCAAACTGTTCTCCTGGATTTAACGTCCCGTCCATTTGTAAAAGCGGAGCTGGCATCGCTTCTAATAAATATTTTATTAACACAGAAGCATTTTCATCATGAATGATATCTTTCGGAAATAAAAATTCTCCTTCAGACAACTCTCGCTCTTGAATGATAATGTCTTCTCCTTTTGGCTCTAAAAGAAAAATAATCATGTTATCACTAACCTCACCCTGTATGACACCCGATCGAACACCCATTATTCCTTTCACACTCGTAGCAATTCCTGTTTCCTCCAACACTTCACGTTGCACTGCTTGATCGATTGTTTCACCTTCATTGACAAAGCCAGCAGGCAATGACCATTCCCCTTTTAATCCACCATATTTTTTCTTAACGACAAGCCATCTTCCATCCGATGTTATGACAAGACCACTTACCGCTAACCACACCTTTCCGCGTTCACTCATTACCAGAAACCCCTTTCAGACAAACAAGCAGAATATTCATCCTTTTCTTTCATTATACTATAAAAATTCCAAAAGAAGAAAGTACCGCCTTTGTAAAAATTAGAATATTCAGTGAAATGAAAAATAGAAATAGCTATGATAGCCATTTCTATTTTTCATTACAAATTAGTAACTACTCAGTCATACATTTCATTGGAAAGTTATTTTCATGTTTCAGCATCTAGATTGCTGTCATGAAGATAAAAAAGGGCAATGCACCTCGCTACCTTTCTTTGTTTTAAAACGTTGCGCGTGGCAGGAAAAGGACCTGGCCGCTCCTAGTATGGCCAGTTGCTCTCGCCACCCTAAAAAGAAAGTGGTTTTCTGCCTTTTTTTATAGAGGGACTGTGTAGTTACACAAATTAAAAGAATTTTAATTTACCTTTTTTAAGAACTAATAAAGGTCCGCCAAGTATGAATAAATAACGGTTATCGATTACTTTCTTCATGACTGAAGCTTTCCAACCAGTTAATTTTTTGCCCATGACAACGCCTATTGCATCATCATGACCTAATGAACATACAGTACCTTTGTTATCGAATACAAACTTCTTCATTTCGCATTTACCACGAATAAGAACAGCTAAATTATGCGCAATATTGTAACCTTGTTGAATTGCGATTTGTGCTGTTGGTGGGTAGGGACGGTTAATTTCTTCGTTAATAAGTAACGCTGCATCACCAACCATGAATACTTCTTCATGCCCTGGAGCGTGCATGTACTCATCCACTTTTACACGGCCGCGCATTGCTTCAAAACCAGACTCTTCTACAATACCGTTACCGCGTACACCTGCAGCCCAAACTACAGTTGCAGATTTCAATAATTCTACATCGTCATCGTTTGCAACAAAAATACCTTCTTCAGTTGCTTCTTTAATTGCTGTACCGATACGGAATTCTACACCTTTTTTCTCTAATTGTTTTACAGCATACTCAACTAGCTCTGAATCGAAACCAGGAAGTGCAGTTGGCGCAGCTTCAACACAGATAATACGTGCTTTTTCGCGTGGAACATCATACTCTTTGCAAAGCTCAGGAATACGGTTCGCAAGCTCACCTACATACTCGATACCTGTAAATCCAGCACCGCCGACAACAATTGTAACTAACTCATCGCGCTTTTCTGAAGCATATAAAGAAAACATGTACTCCATATGATCACGAATTTGACGAGTTGCATTAATGTTAGCGATAGAGAATGCATGCTCTTTTAATCCTTTAATTCCAAACGTTTCAGACTCGAAACCAAGACCGATTACTAAGTAATCATACTCTAGCTCGCCATTTTTTAAGATAACGCGCTTTTCAACTGCCTTAATTTCTACAACTGTATCTTGTACAAAGTTTACTTTGTTTGTATCGATTACATCTTTAATGTCTAAACGAACCTTGTCATGATGCAACGTACCAGCTGCACTTTCATGTAACCATGTCGCTTGATAATGATAGCTGTTGTTATTTACTAATGTAATTTCAGCTTCACTTACAGATAATATTTTTTGCAGACGAACAGTAGTAATTATTCCACCATAACCCGCGCCTAAAACTACGATTTTTGGCTTCTTCACCTTAATCACACCCCTCCTCTTTATATAGATAGTTGAAAATAATAAAAATAGTGCTAAAACAAATAAAATGCCAAGAATGTAAAATCCAACATGCCTCCAACTGGCTTGCCCCTTTGTTTAAAACCTGGCATGTGGCAGAAAAAGGACCTGACCGCTCCTATGCGCGGCCAGACGCTCTCGCCCTCCCCTAAAAAAGACGGTTTTACATCAGGTTTCCAATTCAGATTTATATAAAATCGACTTTGATTTTTCAACACATAAATTACTGCTACTCAAAACACAACATGCCTCCAACTGGCTTGCTCCTTGTGTTTAAAACCTGGCATGTGGCAGAAAAAGGACCTGACCGCTCTACGCTCGGTCAGACGCTCTCGCCCTCCCCTAAAAAAGAGGGTTTTAATTTAGACTTATGTAAATACATTCAATTACCAAACATTACCTCATTTACTTAATGCTAGCTTCTTCTTTCTATAACAACCCTACACAAAGTGCGTACACAATTCAGTCGTTTCTACGGTATTTTTTCATAAAATATGATATCATTTGTCTTGAGTGCGCTTGCACTCCGCTCATGGAAGTTTCGTATAACATACATACGAGTGTATATAGGATACGCACGAAAAATTTCCTAATTATAGGGGGAGTAAACAGTGACAGAAAATCAAAAGGTATACGACATCACTATTATTGGTGGAGGCCCAACTGGATTATTCACAGCTTTTTATGGCGGTATGAGACAAGCAAGCGTAAAAATTATTGAAAGCTTGCCACAACTCGGCGGTCAATTATCCGCATTATATCCTGAAAAGTACATATATGATATCGCAGGTTTTCCAAAAATTCGTGCACAAGAACTGATTAACAATTTAAAAGAACAAATGCGCAAGTTCGAACCAACCATTTGCTTAGAAGAAGCTGTTCAAACATTAGAAAAACAAGAAGATGGCGTGTTCAAACTTGTAACAAATAAGGAAACACACTATTCTAAATCCGTTATCATTACAGCTGGAAACGGCGCATTCCAGCCACGTCGTTTAGAATTAGAAGGAACTGAAGAATTCGAAAAAACAAACTTACACTATTTCGTTGATGATATGAATAAATTTGCCGGCAAACGCGTTGTCGTCTTTGGCGGCGGAGATTCTGCGGTAGACTGGACAATGATGTTAGAAGCCATCGCAGAAGAAGTCACAATCATTCACCGCCGTGACAAATTCCGTGCACATGAGCATAGCGTTGAAACGTTAATGAACTCACGCGCACAAGTAAAAACACCATACGTTCCAGTTGAACTTATCGGTGAAGAAAAAATTGAACAAGTTGTCCTTCAACATGTGAAAACGGAAGAGAAAATTGTCATTGACGTTGATGATGTCATCGTCAACTATGGATTCATCTCTTCTCTCGGTCCAATTAAAGACTGGGGATTAGATATCCAAAAGAACAGCATCGTTGTAAACTCCAAAATGGAAACAAACATCCCAGGTATTTACGCAGCTGGTGACATTTGCACATACGAAGGTAAAGTAAAACTAATCGCATGCGGATTTGGCGAAGCACCAACAGCAGTAAACAACGCAAAAGCGTACTTCGATCCAAATGCAAAACTGCAACCAATGCATAGTTCTAGCATGTTTTAATAGAAAGAGGCTGATTCCCAAAATGTACATTTGGAATCAGCCTCTTTTTTACGCGTCCAGTGATATATCAGCGGAAGCGGGACATTTATCAGCGCTTTTTTCAATATATTGGCGGAAGTGGCCTATTTATCGGCACTTCGACACAACTTAAAGTGAAACTTCCATCAGTGACGCTTTTCTCACTGATGGAAAGCTCTCACCAATCGGGCTTTTACGGGCAGTTTTCTTCCCCGTGCCTCCCCAGTCTTTACTGCCCGTTAATGCGGGATAAAGACCGTTCGACGAACAATACACTATCCTCCCGCTGTATAATTATGGTACAATCGACAAGAACATTCGTTCCCACAAAAAAGAGAGGATGACACAACGATGCAACCTACAATTATAAAAAGAGAAGCTTTTCAAGCCATCGGGATTTCTATTACTACAAACAACGAACTGGAAATGTCCAGCGACGGAAAAATCCCTCACCTATGGAATCAATACTTTCAAGAACAAATCACCAACCTAATTCCAAACAAAGCTACACAAACAGAAACGCTTGCACTATATTCCAACTATGAATCTGATGAAACAGGCCTTTACACGTTTACAATTGCTGTTCCTGTTTCCACTGTCATTGATACACCAGAAAACATGACATCATTCACAATCCCTGCAGCTACATACGCAGTATTTACAACACGCAAAGGACCGCTATCAGAAATCATCGCAGAATCATGGCAAGAGATTTGGAACTGGTCAAAAGAAAATAAACGTGCGTTCACAATAGACTTCGAGCTGTATGATGAACGAGCTTGCGACCCAAACGATGCCCAAGTTGACATTTATATTGCACTTGCTTAATACACAAAAGGACACAGCGGTAGCTGTGTCCTTTCCATATTCATTCCCTATTATATAATCCAACTTGACTTTCCAACACACAAGTCGCCGTTACTTTCTTCCTCCCTTTGTTTGAAGGAAGAAAAAGACTCCAACCGCTTCTACTCATGTCCAGACACTTAGGGCCATCAAAAAAGGGGGTATGTCAAGTTTTTAATGTTATATTCATATATATGTTTTTTAATCAATATATGAATATAACATTAAATCTAGAAAAAAGCCTTTCATTACATATCGTCAAATCTTACAAAACTGTTATGTTTCTGTAAGATTAGGCGATAGCAAGCTAACAAGTTCTCCTGCATAATAAACGTATAAACAGCAAGAAAAAACAACTTTATGAGGTGATACATATGAATGGAAATAAAATATTATCTGCGCTTTCTTACTTTAGTGTTCTCTTTGCCCCTATCTTGTTCCCGGTAATCGTTTGGATTGTAGGAGATTCTGAAACAAAAAGTCATGCTAAACGTGCTCTATGGACACATGTTCTTCCGAGCATTGCTATCTTTATAGGACTTGCTGTATTAGGAGTTATGGATGTTGGTTTTAATCATTCAGATTCGACACTTGCGATTGGTTCAGTAATTGTCGTATGCATTTGTGCCCTACTTAGTCTATACTACTTTATTTGGAATGTAGTAAAAGGAATTCAAGTCATTAAAGGATAAAAACACAACCACCAAATATCTCTCCTAAGAGACATTTGGTGGTTTTTCGTTTTTTCAACATGAAAAATCCGCTGGGCAAATCCCACTTTTTTGAATACAATAAAAAAGTATCTGTATAGAAAGATTCGAAACTGTTAACAAAGATAAAAAGACATATGACAGAAAGGGATTCATATGGAGGAATTACAAAAAAGTAAACCCATCCTACAAGAAACGGAAGTACCGTTATTAAAAAATGCAAACTTCCTATTTCTTTGGGCCGCCACTCTATTTTCAAGCTTTGCCTTAGCATTTTTCACATTTTCCCAAACGTGGTACATAGCAAAAACGTTAAATTTAGAAGCATCACTTGGCGTTGTTTTTGTCGCTCTTAGTGTTCCACGTCTCATCTTTATGATTATCGGCGGAGCTGTTGCGGACAAATTCCCGAAAAAGAATATTATGTTTTATTCTAATATTGTTCGTGCATTTATTGTCGCGATCATTCTCATTTGGTTTATTGTTGGGCACGTCACACTATACACATTTGCTTTATTTGCACTTTTCTTCGGCTTAGCTGACGCCTTTTTCTGGTCCGCTGACGGTTCTATCTTACCCGAACTTGTCGCGAAGCAGCGTCTTACACAAGCAAATTCACTGACACAAATGACAAACCAAGCATCCGTTATCCTCGGCCCTGTCTTTGGCGGGATACTGATTAAATTCAGTAATTATGAAACAATCTTTACAATAACCATTTTATTATTAATAGTCGCTGCCATACTGATTCAAAAGGTTCATTCAAATGTAGGCCAAGAAGAAACACACAAAAATAAAGGCATGTTCACTTCTATTAAAGAAGGCATTCTTTATGTGAAAGAATCTTCGTTTTTATCAACGTTCCTTATTTGCAGTGCCTTTTTGAATTTATTTTTAATCGGACCAATGCAAGTCGGTTTTCCGCTCTTTGTAAAAAATGTATTGCACGGTGACTCGTTACAATTTAGTTATTTAGAAGCAGCGGTTGGCGGCGGGATGGCCATTGGCGCTGTTATCGTTGGACTGCGAAACATTCATCGCCGCCGCGGGTTATTTTGCATTATTATGATGCTATTGTCAGGTATTTTCTTCTTGTCTATTAATTTCAGTACAACACTTTGGCAAGCACTTCTTTCCGGCTGCTTTTACGGCATTACAATCGCAATGGCAATTGTGCCGTTAATGGCCATGATTCAATCGACTGTAAAAGAAGAAATGATGGGCCGCGTTATGAGCTTACTCATGCTATCATCAATGGGCTTTATACCGATTTCTTATGCAGTTACATCACTTGCCCTAGCAGCTGGAATACCAATTGTTACAGTGATGAAAAGCGGCGCTATTGCGGTCATTGTCTTTGTACTCTTTATCGCAATTCGCGTTCCAACTGTACGGAAATTTGATTAAAAGAAAGGAGTTATGCATCAAATGCATGACTTTTTTCTATTTTCACAGCGATCGTTTCCACTAACGGACATGCCACACCAACTGTTTTTTGTTTTTCATTAATTGCATACCTACCTAACAAACGAATGATAAGAAAATCTGTTTTGTTAATCTCAGATTGATACTGCGTCAAAACTTGCTGCTGATATGTATTAAATTCTTCTTTATTTTGAAATTCACTATGTTGCTTCATTAATGAATACAATTTACTCATATTTATCGCCCCCCATATATAAATAAGGGTAAAAGCATAAAAGTGGCGGAAAATTTTGGTGTATGATTAAAATAAACTTATCAAACTGAGGTGAAAAAATGATCGTAATCAGTGCATGTTTAGCTGGCATTGCGTGCCGCTATGATGGAAACGATAATCTCGTTACAAAGATTGGGGAGCTACTCGAAAAAGAAGAAGCAGTTCTTATTTGTCCGGAAGTATTAGGCGGATTACCAACGCCTCGTACCCCTGCAGAAATTATCGGTGGCAACGGAGAAGATGTCTTAGACGGAACAGCAAAGGTAATAGACCAAGATGGAAATGATGTAACAGACATCTTTATTGCGGGTGCTTACAAAGCGCTAGATCAAATAAAAGACTTAAATCCTGAATATATTATTTTGAAAGAACGCAGTCCATCTTGCGGAAGTTCCGTCATTTACACAGGTGAATTTAACGGTCAAAAACAAGATGGTTACGGCGTTACTACTGCATTATTTAGACGACATGGTTTTACAGTGATTTCAGAAGATGATTTTATCTCGTTGGTAGATTTATGAGGAATGGAAAAAAACCTCACTGATTAAAGTTTCACTTTATCCCTCACTTGGACACAGAACTTAAATATGACAAAATTGAGAAGGAAGCCTTTGAAATGGCAGATGCCATTACTAAAGGAATTGTAAAGCAGTTCCCTCAAATATTTCAGTAAGAGAAAACGTACCGGTTCTGTAGAGAATCGGTTTCTTTTTCGTTGCGATCCTGCAAAAAGATAACCGCTACTTACTTTCTTCCTTTGGCTTAAGATAGAAAAAGCGCCTAACCGCTCCTATACACGGTCAGACGCTCTTGCTTCCCCTAAAAGAAAAAAGGTATTCAACTTATATATAAATTCACTTTGATTTTTTCACACACAAATCGCCGCTATGCAAAATACATCATGCCCTCCACTCGCCTAATCCTTTTGTTTCAAACCTGGCATGTGGCAAAAAAAGGCACTGACCGCTCCTACGCGCGGCCAGATGCTCTCTCCCACCTAAAAAAGAGGGATTTTGGTTTTTTCTTTATATATAATCTTATTACGAAGCTGTTTGTTTGATCGTATAACGCTGTTCAATACGTTGCTCAATTCTTTCCATCTCTTGTTTATCATTCAGTATCTGTTGTTTATTTTCCTGCACCAATTCTTTAAAAGACTTATTACCTAATTTACAATGTTTTTTCACCTTAATCATTCCTCCTTATTTTCTATGAAATCAAGATTGAGAATGAACAATACTCACATAAAATTTTTCGCTTTTTGTAAAAACTTGTCTTTATTTGTCGAAAAATTCTACTTAATTAGATGATACTATAATTTTCTTGGTTTCAAAAGATAATTTTTTGAACATTTCGTGAAAACAATAAACCATGGTAACAAAATTTATTTCGATTTAAAGTTTCACTTTAACAGCAAGGTATAATAATAGAAAAGCATGTTCCCTTTCCTTTTGTACTCTCTATTTCTATATCTCCATTTAGCTCTCTAATAATGCTATACGCAATCATGGTGCCCAGCCCAGTTCCTTTTTCTTTTGTTGCATAAAATGGCGTGGCAATTCGCTTTATTTCTGTTTGGGACATTCCAACTCCCGAATCAACAATATCAATTACAAGATTGTCCTTAACTTTTTGCGTATGGATCTGTAATACTCCGCCATCTTTCATAGCTTCAATTCCGTTTTGTAAAATGTTAGTGAAACACTGTTTTAATTTTTCAGGATTCGCATTTATATACAAACACTCTGGAATATCTTTCTGTATTTCAACGTTATATGAAAATGCTAGCGGAGAAATCATATTTGTTACTTCCCGAAAAATACAATTTATATTCAGTGGTTTTTTTATTGTATTTCGTGGTTTTGTTAGAGATAAATAATCATTGATAACCAATTGTACTTTTTCTAATTCCATCAACATAATTTTCAAGTATTCGTCTTGAGATGTTTTTGAAAGTCCATTTTCACGGAATAATTGAGTGAATCCATATACAGTCGTCAACGGATTATGAACTTCATGTGCAATCGATGCCGCTAATTCACTAGCTGTATAAAATTTTTCAGCTCTTTGAATTTTTTCTTTCATTTTAAACTCCTCAATCATTCCCTCTACTAAATAAATAGATAATAGCCCTGTGAAGGCGTTAACCACTACATAATTAATCAAAAACCCAATAAAAACAGCTTCAATTTTACCATCTATTTCGATTTGATTCATTAGTGCAGAGATAGAAAAAAAACTAGTACTAATCAAAAGTAATATTGTGTGGAACAATATTTTTTTTCTCCTAAAATAAATAGGGAGAAAATAACGTAATATTGTTGTAATCGTTGTAATGATAGTATATATAATAGCTGATGAAAAAAAGCCGTTTCCACCTAAGTAAAATCGATACGCAATATATACAATACTTATACAAATGATGCTTCTTTTGTTTCCATATAGAAGCACTAAAATAATAGGAATAAAACGCAAATCATAAATATACCCATCATGTAAATGAATAGGGAATGTCATACAAAAAACAATTGCAATCGATGAAAAAAATGAAATTAATAGCTGATTACGTGGGGCTTTTTCTGTCTTATCTAACCAAAATACTTGATAACTAAGGATACAAATTATAATAATAAATGCATTTAATAGTAGTGTAGAAATTCCCATATTCTATGCCTCCCTAATTTTTTTTGTAAGGGGAATAATACACCCTCCCTTAAAAAAATGTTTTTAACTGTATATTACGTTATATGGTTTTTAAAACAATAGATATAAGTGCTTTTTATTGTTTATATTCATTCGGTGTAGAGACGTACAAGGAAGATGCAACGGGAAAAAGTCACGGAAAATATTTTTCGGAAAATTCTGTTATTTTCTTAAAAAAAACCCATCTTCTCTTCTATATGATTGTTTATCCTAACATGAAAATAAGCAAATAACAACCAAAAAACCCGAATTTCTACCTTTTCTGCAATTATTACCTTTTCGTTCCAAGCAACATACCAACCCTCTTAACGAATGAAGTTTGTCATTCACTGTCAAAAAGGTTGGGATGATTAATCGTTATTTAATAAATACATTTCGCAGTTATCCACAAAAAATGCGAAACAAAAACTCGGCTATTCTGCGTCTTTCTTATTCACTATATATGCTTTTCGATTTTCTCTTTCAGCCTACGCTCAGCTTTTTCTAAAACCTTTCGCTCTCTAGTGGACAATTGATCCATCTGTTTCTTTTTTAACGCCGTAAATTCTGAAACGACAATTTCTCCTAAATGTCTTGCCAAATTTACTTTACAAGTAAATTTGGCAAAAAACTCAAAATATTCAAGAAAAAATCTAGATTCTATCTAATAAACCCCATATAATAATGAATAGGAGGGGATAAAAATGCTAGATCAAATTGCTTGGGGAACACCAGCCAGCTTATTATGCTTAGGATTTTTCTTTGCGGGATTGGGAATCTTCTTAAGATGTATTACATCGTATACGAAAAATAATTGAACTAGCCCCACCTAAAATCCTAACAGATTGAGGAAGGGGATCCCCAAAAAGGGACAACGCAGACAAAATGCTTCGCAGACATACTCATTCAACAGAGGCCACTGAAAAAATCCCTTAAAAGAGAAAAAGAAGATAACCACCTACTATATATAGGGGATTATCTTCTTTTTGATGGATGAATGTATATTGATAAAAATTCTGTCACTTACTCAAAGTAGACTGTTTTTCAGTGCCCTCATTCAACAAGGTATGGTTTTTCTGCTTTCAAATCTAGACTAACGAAATGAAAAAACTTAACATTCCTCAGGCTTACCAGCATTCGTTGCTGTACGGAAAGATGAGCCGCAGCCGCATGATGCAATTGCATTTGGATTGTCGATTGTAAATCCACCGCCAAGCATCGATTGCTTATAATCGACTTTTACTCCTTTTACAATTGAAGCACTTTCTTTATCAATAACAAATTCAACACCGAAAAACTCCAGTACTGTGTCGTCTTCATTTGGTTCTCTTTCAAATCCTAAGCCGTAAGAAAGACCACTACATCCACCGCCGTGTACAGCAAGGCGAACGTATCTTTCTCCTTCTTCAGCATCTTTTAACATATCTTTAATTTGATATGCTGCTTGTTCTGTTACAGTAATCATAGAATCCACCTTCCTTTCTTCTCTCGTTCTATTATACATCTTTACTCTTCAATCTTATAATAATATACACCGCTACATGTGACTTCTGCTGGACCGGTCATGATAACTGTTCCTTCTTCTGTCCATGTAATCATTAAATCTCCACCGGCTAAATGAACCGTGATTTCTTGGCTTCGCTTCAGCTTTCCATTTAAGACTGCGGCTACAACAGCAGCACATGCTCCTGTTCCACATGCTTGTGTAATGCCAGAACCGCGTTCCCATACACGAAAATGCATTTCACGATCATTCAATACCTCAATAAATTCAACATTTACGCTTTCTGGAAACATCTCATGTGTTTCTAATACAGGCCCTAATGTTGTAAGCGGTGCTTCTTCAATATCCTCTACAAAAATAACAGCATGCGGATTTCCCATTGAGACAGCTGTAAATGTGTAGCGGTGGTTTTTATAAAGGAAATCTTCACGAATAAATGGCGTTTCTCCTTCACCTAACATCGGTAAATCAACGCGTTTCAACCTAGGTATCCCCATATCAATTGTAGCCGAAGTTACAATTCCACCTTCAGCTTTTACTTCTGCTGTAACGATTCCTGCTAACGTTTCAATTGTGAAAACAGTCTCTTCTACTAGTTTATGCTCGTATGCGTACTTTGCAACGCAGCGCAATCCATTCCCGCAACTTTTTCCTTCTGAACCGTCTTTATTAAAAATGCGCATCTTCACAGGAGCAACGTCAGATGGACAAATTAAAATCATTCCGTCAGAACCAATTCCAGTATTCACATCCGATACTTTTTCCGCAACTTTTGCGAGATGCTCTTCTGCAATTTGTTCCTCAAACATATTTACATAAATGTAGTTATTCCCAAGTCCGTGCATTTTTGTGAAAGAAAATTGTGCCATTGTTTTTCACTCCAAAATTTTTGATTGTTATAAGTATAAAATGAGCGCTTTTTGAAAACAATAAGAATGTCCCCCGTTTCTCATATTCAACGACAGTTTTGGTGTAACAATGTCGTGCTTACACATATAGTGTAAGCAAAAAGCCCTTCAATATAGGGCTTTTTTTCATATCTACCCACTAAAAAAGACGCTGCCGCTCTGCAACGCCCTAAAACATCGGATTTTCATCCAAATAATCATATATATTTTTCACAAGTTCATCTGGTGTTTCCCCTTTTACAACTTCACCATTTACAAGTGCATACGGCCCTTCAAAACAAACGCCGCAATATCCAAGACACCCATACTCAATCACATCTAAATTTAGATCTTTCTCCAATTGTTCACGTGCCTTTTGTGCACCGTTCGCAAGGTTGCCAACACAAAACTCAATTAACGGTTTAATCAACCTTAATCCCTCCTGTATCTATTTCAAAGCTTGTCTTATAACAGTAAGCCTAAGATGTTTGTCTAAAATTGCTTTCATTTTCTTATTATTGTACAACAGAGTACGTATTCTCGCATTGTTATTTGCTTCAAAATTCGATATAATTTGTACGAGTGAAGTCAAAATATTTTTGTAATATAAAATTTTCTATGATTAGGGGATATTTCAACAGAAAAGGGGTAATCCATCATGAAGCACCTCGTAATACTTGGTGGCGGCTACGGTGGAATGAGAGTTTTACAACGTCTTCTTCCGAGCAACCAACTTCCAGATGATGTTCAAGTAACATTAATCGACAAAGTACCGTATCACTGTTTTAAAACAGAATACTACGCATTAGTGGCAGGAACGATTTCTGAAACACATATTCGTATTCCATTCCCAGAGCATCCACGACTAAACATTCAATATGGTATGATAACCAACGTTGATTTAGAAAACAAAGCTGTTCATCTTGAGGACGGTGAAGTTGTCAATTATGATGACTTAATTATTGGACTTGGTTGTGAAGATAACTATCACAACGTTCCAGGAGCGAAGGAAAATACATATAGCCTTCAATCCATTGAGCAAGTTCGTCAAACATATCAACAACTAAATGGTTTAGAACCACATGCAACAGTTGCTGTTGTAGGAGCTGGACTAAGCGGCGTTGAAGTCGCAAGTGAGCTTCGCGAAAGTCGTCCAGACTTAAATATTTATTTATTTGACCGGAAAGATCGCATTCTTTTCCCGTTTCCAGAGAAATTAAGTAGATACGTAGAAGAGTGGTTTTTAAAGCACAATGTTACAATCATTCGCAATTCGAACATTACAAAAGTAGAACCAAATATTGTGTATAACCACGATGAACCACTTGAATGTGACGCAATTGTATGGACAGCTGGCATTCAAGCAAGTGAAGTCGTTCGTAATCTACCCACCCAGCATGATAATAGCGGCCGGGTTGTATTAACAAAATATCATAATATTCCAGATTACGAGAATGTGTATGTGCTAGGTGACTGCGCTGCACTGCCACACGCTCCATCTGCACAACTTGCAGAAGGTCAAGGTGAACAAATTGTCCAAATATTATTGAAACGTTGGAACAATGAAGCATTACCAGACGAACTACCTGTTATTAAACTAAAAGGTGTTCTCGGTTCACTCGGGAAAAAACACGGCTTCGGTTTGCTCGCAAATCAGCCATTGATGGGCCGCGTACCTCGCCTTTTAAAATCAGGTATTCTTTGGATGTATAAACATCATAATGGTTAACGAAGACAAGAGCCCTATGCGGCTCTTGTCTTTTCTATAATAAGAATCGTTATTCCTATCCTTCAAGAAAGGCGCTCCTTACCTAAAAACGTTCAAATAACATTCCTCCTATCATCAATGCATACTTAACGCAACAGCAATTCTATTCAACAATATATAGAAAAATATTATTGAATTTGAATATATATCTATATAGAATTAAAAGGGTAACTCATCTAAATTAAGGAACTTATATAAATCCATTTTAATTTTCCCACACATAAATCATAGCTATGCAGAATACAACATGACTTGCACTCGCATGTGGCAGGAAAAGACCTTGACCGCTTCTAGACATGACCAGATGCTCTTATCCTCCCTAAAAAGAAAGAGATTTTTTAACTTGGATATATATAGATAACTTAAAACTACTCACCGATAGATCTTTACAAAAAAAAATTACCTTAGGAGGTACATCTTATGACTATACTTTGGCGCTCTAAAAAAGAAACAAAGTCATGGCTTAAACAAGCTGAACGATTGCACATAGAAATCAATGTGAATAATCCTGATATTTTATCAAAAGTCCAAATGATCCGTTTAAACAAATCCGATTTGCAAATGATAAAATGTATTCAGCCCCTTATCGAACAAAATATAGAAAGGCTTGTCGATGATTTTTATAATAGTATTATAGAAATAAATGAATTGAGAGAGATTATTCAAAAACATAGCAGTGTAGACAGATTGAGAAACACATTAAAGGTCCATTTAGTTGAACTGTTTAATGGCAAAATTGATAATCACTTCCTAGAAAAACGACTGAGAGTCGCAAAAGTCCACTATCACATTGGTCTAAAGCCAGCCTGGTATATGGGAGCTTTTCAAAACTTACAAAATTCACTTATTAATATAATCTCAAATACAATAAGTACAAAAGAAGAAGTAACAACTTTTATAACAGCCATCACTAAAATATTAAGTTTGGAGCAACAAATCGTTTTAGAAGCATATGAAGATGAAAATCTAAAACAAAGAAATAAACAATATGAAAATGCCAAAACTGAAATAAAAGGGAAAATTTTAAAAACAAGTTTAGAATTAGTTTCTCTTGCTGAAGAGACAAACACATCTGTAGAAAGATTAATTGAAAATAGTAATACAGTAAATCAAATGGTGATTAAGAGTAATGAAGACTCTACAATGGCTCAAGCGTTTACAAAAGAGGGGCAACAGAAAATTAATGAACTAGTACAAAATATACAAGGCATTTCCACAAATATTGAAAATATGAATCATTCTGTGACGAAGTTATCTGAAGCTTCCTCTCAAATTACCACCGTTGTAAAAATCGTACAAAACATTGCAGATCAGACCAATTTATTAGCTTTGAACTCAGCTATTGAAGCAGCAAGAGCCGGGGAACACGGTAAAGGATTTTCGATAGTGTCAGAGGAAGTTAGAAAGCTTGCAGAAGAAACAAAGAATTCAGTTGGAAAAATTCAAAATTTAATCCATTCCTCCAATGAGTATACACACCATGTAATAGAGACGCTGAAACAAGTAAATAAAACAGTCCTTATAGGAAACGAAACGTCTTCTCAAGCCAATGAGTCATTCACAAAAATTTCCGAATCCATTTACGAGAATGTCCAAAAAATTAACCTTGCTAAAGATCAAATGGATGATTTAGTAGTAGCTATTAAGGAAATAGGTACGGCTACTTCTGGTGTGACAGAAGCAGCAGAACATCTAAACGAAACCGCTGACTTAGCATAAAGTGAATTTTCCATCAGTAGAAGGAACACATCTTCTACCGATGGAACCACCTAATCAATTGCGCTTTTTCTAGATTCTTAAAGAAAAGATACCCACCCGATCATATAAAATTAAAATGTAACTACTCAGCTATACCTTTTAAAAATTTAGAAAAGGGTATGATTCTAGTGAAGATGTGTCTCTCTAGTACTTATAAATTCATTTTTCCGCATATAGATTGCTGTCATGCAAACAGGGCAGGGGCCTGCACTTATTGTCTACGTTTGTTTTCAAACCTTGCACGTGGCAGGAAAAGGCACTGACCGCTCCTATGCATCGCCGGTCCCTCTCGCACATTTAAAAAAATGCTTTTCTGCCCTTTTTTCATAAAGTAACTGAGTAGTTACATTAAAATTATCATTCTTTTCACGGCGTATAACTTTTTACTTCATTCCATTTCCGCTCACATTGTTTGATGCCAAACAACAAATACTGCTTCGTCATCTCAGCACGTCTCCATCTTGATAACGACAGTTTCATTCCTTCCTTTTGACGCACCCGGTACACATCTTGCAGAAGCGGCTCCCACTCTTTACAGCATTTCATCATATATTGCAGTCCTTCATCTTTAGAAACAATCCGCCCCATTGTCACAACTGCAAACTCTACCCATTCTGTAGATAGAAATAAATAGGGACGCTTTACTTTCTCACTCCAATAATGTTCCACATTGTATTTCATTGTGCTTACAACATCATCCCACACTATTACATAGGGCAGTTCGCCTGCCTTTTGCCCCCAAAGCGTAATACCATAATTTTTTATCGTCCACCACGTCACAGCATTAATGTCCCAATGCCCTTCATTTAGTTTTCCCTCAGAACAGTATAAGTACGGTGACATCTCATTATTTTGCTTTCCAACATCACGAAGCGGAACATACATCCCGTCCATTCGTTTACCGAGGTCATGTGCACGAAGACTCTTATGTAATTCACGAATTTTCACTTTCTCTGCTTCACTGACTTGTTCTTTCATAACCGTTACAAAGTCAATATCACTCGTTTCCGGATGAAATGCAGCTAATGCTAATGAACCATATACATACACACCAACTAACTTTTCATTCGAAATCGTTTCCTGCAGTTCCTTCACATATTGATCTAAGAAGAACTTCACTTCTTCTGGTATAGAATGCTCCGTTACGATACCCATACATATACTCCTAACGCCGCTACTACATTCGGAATTGCGGCAAATACGTTCATTTTAGCGGATTGAAAGCGAGATTCTTTTCGCGTTGGCTTTGCCGAAATAAATGTCCCTCTTGATCCTAAAATGAAACCATCTATACAAAGAAATGCTGCACTAGCTAAGAAAAAGAGGCTCAGCCAACCTGCTAACGGGTAAAGCATCGCTGCATCCCCTTCCATATAAGCAATACCGCTGACTACAAAAAGTCCGATCATCCCTACTACAAACCCTTTTTTCATCTCGTTCATCCTCCTAAGCACAGAAAAAGCCCTTGCGATTCGTAATCTACGTTGCAAGAGCTCTGTGTGTGATAAGTTATGTTATAAAGTGAAACTTCCATCAGTGACGCTTTTCTCACTGATGGTTAGTTGAACCAATCGGGCTTTTACGGGCAGTTTTCTTCCCTGTGATTCCCCAGTCTTTACTGCCCGTTAATGAGGGATAAATATTTCTCAATTTCTTCGTATACATCCTTTAAGCGCGGATTGCCTTCTCCGACAATCTCATTATTCACGAGAACAACAGGATAAAATAAGTCTTCTTCAATGACACGCTCAGTAAAGGCGCGTTTTTCTTCCTCTTCTTGCTCCTCATGAATATCCACATATTCAAAATGGAACTTCTCTTCTTGTCCTTCATATTTCCGGCCGATCGCTGCTTGCAGCCATTCATACGTTTCCGTTGAAGACGGCATTCCAACGCAGCTTGCACATACAACCTTTGCTCCGTAAACACTTACTTTTATCATATACTCTCCCCCATTTGCACATATATTTTTTTCTGCACCTTATTGTCACAGATAAGAAAGAAACTCCCATAAACTATTTTGACAACATCAGAAAGATATTAAAAATAGATTTTCCCCTGTATCTTGATTATAATAAAACTGATGAAAGGAGTCGATAAAAATGGAAAACGAAAACTTACACGAACAAGTAGTAGAAGTATTAGATAAATTACGCCCATTCTTACTTCGCGATGGCGGTGACGTAGAATTAGTGGATATCGAAGACGGTATCGTTAAACTACGCCTTCTAGGTGCTTGCGGCAGCTGCCCAAGTTCTACAATCACATTAAAAGCTGGTATCGAGCGTGCTCTATTAGAAGAAGTACCTGGAGTAATTGAAGTAGAACAAGTATTTTAATGTAAAAGCGGAGGCGACTGTTTAGCCCCGACGGCTAAGGTTCTTTCCCGCAGAAGATGCTTTTTATCTTCTCGCGGGAAAGGTTATTAGACGTAAGGGGCTAGGAGCCGGAGCTGGATAATGTAAAAGCGGCGGCGGCTCGCCCAGAATGTGAGGGGGATGGAGCTTCTGACATAGAGGCGTTTTTTGCCTCGACGGAAGACGCGAAGCCACCGAGCATTCTAGCCGCTGGAGCTGGATAATCTAGAAAAAAGAGACCCACCACGGTCTCTTTTTTCTAAATTCCATATCACGTAAGCCAATCAAGCTTACGAATTCCTAACTTATCAATGGGTAGGCGGATAAGATCATAAAACTGCTGGAGAAATTGTTCCGACTGATTTACGCGCTGCAAAACGGTTTCTAACTTATCTTGATATACATATTTTTGCTCGTCACTTCCCGCTAAATAATATCCTTCAACTGTTTCAAAATAATGAAGAGGAAAGAGAAGACGGGCAAATAATAACCGCCATCCAAATGAAGATAATGAATAGTTCCGTTCGTATTCACTTAAAAACCGGACAATCGTTTCTTCCCAGTTTTCTTTTTTTTCAAAAGAAGTATGACGTACCCATTCCGCTAAATCACGACTTGGATGGTCATATACCCAATCAACTGGGAGCTTTAATCGCTTCGTCTGCTGCCAAACAAAGGGTGTAAATCGCTCCTGACAAATGGTTGCAGCATCAGCAACTTGAGGAACATCATCAAGTTCTGTATCTACTACATATTGAATCGCATTTTCAGCAAGACCTAAGTAGTACGGAAATGACTCAATAAATAATTGTTCAAACATATCAGTAGGGTGACTCACCATTTTCGACTGCCAAAAATGTTCGAGCTGATCTAACCGTTTTTCCCAAAGCGACTTCCATTCACCAATTCGGCTGAGATGTTCAATTTCTTCTGAAAAGAATGCACCGCGCTTATGAAATAACGATAGCTCACTTCCTAATGAAAGAGCATTACGCTCTAAATTACGTATTCCTTTAAACAAACAATAATTTGTTTCTTCTAGCTCGCTAACGTAATAACCTTGTACGTTTGGCACAAACGTCGCAACGGTAATATCACCTTGCTGATTCATATAATCACTTAATTTCTTCATTTCAACAAGCACTTCTTCTTGCAAATGACCGGTAGGAAGAAGCACATAAATTTTATTACGAACCCAAAAGCTATTATAAGGACCAAGAGGTGTAAATTCTTTGACGCGTATATGATAGTTCTCATAAATATCTTGAATCATCGTACTCGCCACCTACATTTTTTTCTATATATATATGAGCTAGTAATTAACTTTCATGCCTATGCACATCATACATCTATACGTATACAATATTAAAAAGAAAAAAAGGTGATAAACATGACACAACGAAATGAACTACAAGAAAGAGCATTACAATTACTACAAGAACGCGGTGTAACAATTGACGATATTGCAGATCTCGTTCATTTTCTTCAAAAAAATTATCATCCAAATTTAGCAATGGAAGAATGTCGTTATAACGTAGAACGCGTCTTATCCAAACGAGAAGTACAAAATGCTCTCATTACAGGAATTGAATTAGATGTTCTTGCCGAAAAAGGTTTACTAAGTGCACCTCTTCAAGACATCATCCACCGCGATGAAGGATTATACGGAGTAGACGAAATTGTCGCCTTATCTATCGTCAACGTATACGGCTCAATCGGTTTCACAAACTTTGGCTATATCGATAAATTAAAGCCAGGTATTTTACAATATTTAAACGATAAATCTACAGGTAAAGTTCATACATTCCTCGATGATATCGTGGGAGCGATTGCTGCGGCTGCATCAAGTCGTTTGGCGCATAGAGCTGAACATGTTGAATAAAGTGAACTGAAATAAAACGGACCATGATTTGGAAATCATGGTCCGTTTTATTTTTCTGTATCTTTCTACTACATCAATCTAACTTCTATTACCAAAAACATTCATGATGATTAAAAATCAAAATATAGGAAGGAAATCACAAAATCCGTTAATGCCGCCACTACAAAATCCTCAACTGCTTTATAAAGTTTATATTTATGATCAATAACAATATGTTTTAAATAACGTGTTAATTATACTGAAAATTTAATTTGGTTTGAAAATTCCGTTATTTATTGTTAAAATTTGTATTGTATTACATTATTTTTAAAAAAGAGTTGTTAATATGAGTAATTTTTTAGCAAAGTTATTATAGAAAAGTTCACTTTAAGTGGTTTAGCAATGAGATTGGTTTATAAAAAATATTTAATACAGATTATATAGCCCTAACCGCTCCTATACATAGCCAGTCCCTGTCGACCATTAAAAAAAATGCTTTTCTGTTAGTTTTTCATAGATTTATTTAGTAGTTTATATATAAAGAATACGATTACCAAAAGATCCATAGGAAAGAAACTGTATGTATAAGTACAGTTTCTCAATTTCACAATTTTAATTATGAGATTTTATCGATATTAGTAATCATTAAAAATAAAAAACATTAACAGGTGACGTTATTTCAATAACTATGGGGGCTGCGTATGAAAAGACTACTTACCAACAAATATATAGAAATACCAATTCATCTCGTTTTATCAATCATTGTTATTCTATTTTTAGGAACATTGCCTCAATTATTTGTTGGCATGAAATTTGATATCACAAACTATATAAATGCGATCACGTCAACATTTTCTAAACTAATTGGCAATACTCCTATTACATATTCATTCTACATGAAGCCTTTATTCCCGCAAATTTTAATACAGTATAAAGAAACTGCGTTTATTTTTTTCATGTCACTTCTTATTTCTATAATTATTTCATTTCTTATCGTTTATTTCCTCTTGCAAATGTCTGAGAAGAGGAAAGAAAAAATAAAGATTTTTTTCGAGTTTCTTGAGGCCATTCCCGATATTTTACTTATTATTGGACTTCAATTTATCGTTATTTTAATTTATAAACAAACAGATCTACTTGTTATAAATATCGCTAGAGTATATTTTTACCAATCCTTTGCCTTAGCCTCCCCACCACTTTACTGTTTACAAAATTACTCTTATTGCGATTTGAAACAGAACTACAAAAAGACTACGTGTTGTTAGCCCGTTCCAAAGGATTTGATAAACTTTATATTTTAAATCATCATGTTTTACGAAACGTACTGCTTAGTATGCTATATTTTTCAAAAACAAACATATGGTTTATGCTATCTAATTTATATATTATTGAATATTTATTTAACATTTCTGGCATTTTTACATTTTTAAAAGACTATAGAACACCTGAAATTTTTACCATTTCTCTAATGCTCATTTATATTCCTATTTTCTTCTTATTCAAGTTGTTTCATATCTTCATTCCCGATGAATTGAAAGGAGAGGCCTAACATGTGGCGTACATTAAAAAAAGATAAATATTTTATTATTAGCATTTCCTTTCTTCTTCTCTTTGTACTAGCCAGTATCGGGAATTCCATATTTACTGATGGACAAACTCGCCAAGTATCCATTCAATTCGATGAAAATGGCAATGTACAATCCGCTCCATTCCCTCCATCTTCCACTTTTTTATTAGGAACAGATAGAAAAGGATATGACTTATTACACCGCGTTGTAGCAGGAGCAAAATGGAGTATCGGCAGCACTTTCCTTATTGCGTTCATACGAACAATTTTAGGAATAGGAATTGGGACTTATATGGCTTTTTATGCAAAAAGAAAATTTAAAACGTTAGAAGCTACTTTTGACAGTTTTACAGTTATCCCAATGACGTTGATTGCGTATTTTATATTAAACACTGTATTGCAATTTGATAATGGAGTCGTCCCCCCTCCACTTTATCAGCGTGCTTTATTTGAAATAATAGTACTTGTCATTTTAGCCCTACCTACCCTATCATTTTATTTTGCAAATGAAACAAAAAAGCTCCTTTCAGAAGAGTTTATGTATGCTGCTCAAATACTTGGAGGAAGCAAATGGCATCTCATAAAAAAACATTTGTTTCCTCATTTATTTCCTGTTTTTATGATTGTATTAACACAACAATTTATACAAGCTTTAATCCTTTTATCCCATTTAGGAATTTTACAATTATATTTTGGAGGCACAATCCTTTTCACTGGTAACGAAGTGGAATCTGTCAGCAGTGAATGGTCTGGATTAATTGGGCTCTACTTCCGTTCTTTCACTGTTCACCCTTGGATCCCAATGGTGCCGATAGGATGTTTCATCCTCACTATTATTGCTGCTAATGTAGTTTCACTACGTATTAAAATTGCGGTTGAAAATCAAAACATACAAAAGACATCCGAAAAAGAATCTAACGAACAAACAGATCAACATATTACGACATACGCCGTAAATTCCTTCACCTTTCATAAAGAGGGTTAACTCTCTTTTCAGGCTGTAAACAAAAAAGGTTGAATCTTTTCATACAAAAGATTCAACCTTTTTTCCTATAATCACATTAATTCATATTCCATTAGTACAAACTTCCGACCTCTACTCATAAATGCTACACCCTTTTGAAAACCAGTCTTTGTATATAACGCAATGGCCCGTTCATTAAAAGCCGCAACACTTAATCGAATTGTCTCTACCTTAAACTCTTCTTTCGCAAACTGCAATCCTGCTTGTAAAAAAGATATCCCCAGCCCCTTTCCTGTTAATGCTGGTTTCATGCCAAGCCCAATATCTAAAGCGTGCTCACCTGTGTATAACTTCGCTTCTCTTCCACCCGGCACCTGTGCGTTATCCCCAAAACAAAAATAACCGATCAATTCATTTCGCCCATCACAAACGCCGTAATATGTACCGTCTAACAATTCCTCTAGCGTCTCAGTTGCCCCGGTAAAATTATATAATTCATACGGCGCGCCGTATTGCCACGTATTAATCTCTTTTGCTTCCTCTAATGTAAGTGTATGAATGTTCATTCGAATGTTCACCTGCTCTTTCTTCGTACATATTCGCTTACATGAAGAAAACTCCTGTTTCTTAATCTTTATAAATCCCCCTTGTCTTTATAGCACACAAGTCACCACCATACCTAGCAAATAGTAACCTGCCACTTGCTTGTTCCTTTTGTTTAAAATATGGCATGTGGCAAAACAGGCACTGACCGCTTCTACTCTTGGCTAGACCCTCTCGCCCACCTAAAAAGAAAAGGGTTTTATGTCAGGTTTTTCATTTGGATTTATATAGAAGAAGCATCTTCTTTGATTCTCTAATAATTAAAAACAAAATAAATCTATAACAAGTGATATAAATCACCACATCAACTGAAAATTATTGATACTCTTACTGCAGATACAAAAATTAACCTTTATGGAGGTATTCATATGGAACACATATTTACTGGAGCTTCTATTATTAGTGATATTGTTACGGAATTTCCAAAAGCAAGCGATTTTTTCAAATCATATAGAATAGATTTTTGCTGCGGTGGTAATAGACCACTGATTGATGCCATTCATGAGAGAAATTTATCAGCAGAAGAAGTTCTGACAAAATTAAATACTCTTTATCATGAAACAAAGCAATTAAACGAGTCTGAAATTGATTGGAAAAACGCTTCTTATAGTGAACTCATTAACTATATCGTAAATAAGCATCATCGTTATTTAAATGAAGAGTTGCCGCAGTTAAGTCCATACGTAACAAAGGTGTTACGCGTTCATGGCTCAGGACAACCTCATTTAGCTCAAATTCACAAGTTATTTCATGAATTAAAAACAGAATTAGAGCAACATTTAATTAAAGAAGAAAAAGAGGATTTCCCACTCATTTTAGCATTTGAGCAAAACCCAACTGATGAGAATTATATAAAATTACGTAAAGTAGTAGATGAACTAGAAAATGAACATAGCCACGCCGGTGATATTATAAAAGAGCTTCGTAAAGTTACGAATGACTTTACTCCTCCAGAAGGCGCTTGTGGTACGTATCGTCTAGTATATCAACGCCTTGAAGCAATTGAATCTGATCTGTTCGAGCATATTCATTTAGAAAATAACATTTTGTTCCCTCGTGCAGTCGCACGAGCTTAAACAATGAATAGCTTTCCATCAGTGAGGATGAAAAAGTCCTCACTGATGGAAATTTTACTTTATACAAACACACCACTTCCCCCATCATTTAGTAACGACTCAGTCATATATTTCATTTAGAAGCTTAATAAGGAGTATGATTCCAGCGAAAATGCGCCCCATTACCTATAGAAAGTTATTTTCATTTTCCAGTATATAAATTGCTGTCATGAAGATAAAAATGGCAATGCACCTCGCTTCTGCTCTTTGTTTTAACACTTTGCGCGTGGCAGGAAAAGGCACTGATCGCTCCTATGCATGGCCAGTCCTTCAGGGCCATTTTAAAAAATGCTTTTATGCCTTTTTTTCATAGAATGACTGAGTAGTTACATCATTTAACTCCATACTACTTTCATTCATACCACTCTCAAAAATCGTTAACATTTCTTATAAACATGTGATATTTATCATTGCTTCATTTGTAGGTTGGGTATAATTTAAGTGAAGAGACAAGATTGTCGGAATGATTTTAGGAGTGAATACTATATGTTAGAAATAATAAAAAAACATTTGCGAGGAATCTTCCTCTTTAAAGAACTTTCAGAAGAAGAAATCCAACCGTTTGTAGAAATTTCACAAATACGAATGTATAAAGACAAGTCCTTTGTATTTATGCAAGACGATCCACTTGACCGTGTGTTTTTCATTCACTCCGGTAAAGTAAAAATCCATAAAATAGATGCATCTGGAAAAGAACAAATTGTTTCCATACTTGAAGCCGGGGAAATGTTTCCTCACGCCGGCTTTTTTCGAAAGGGTACCTTCCCAGCACATGCTGAAATTCTTGAAGATGCCCAATTAATCGTCATTCCTATTGCTGATTTTGAAGTGATTTTAATTAAATCCCCTGAACTATGTATCAAATTGTTTACAGTTCTTGGAGAGAAAATCGTGGACCTTCAAAACAGACTAGAAGAACAAATTCTTCACGATACATACGATCAAATTATTATGCTGTTGCTACGCTTATGTAAGTCAAATGGTGTGCAAATAGATGACAAATATAAAATAACGACTCATTTTACAAACCGAGAACTCGCCAACATGATTGGAACATCAAGAGAAACCATGAGCCGAACAATTAGTTACTTACGAAAAAAGGATATCATCGACACAGATGAAGACGGCTGTTTCCTCATCGATCGAAATAAACTGGTGGAAGAAACGATTTGATTGGAAACATGTCAGCAGTTATCCACATCCTAAAATATTTTGTAACTACTCAGTCACTCTATGAAAAAAAGGAAGAAAACCACTTTCTTTTTAGGTTGGCGAGAGCAACTGGCCACGTGTTGGAGCGGTCAGGTCCTTTTCCTGCCACGCGCAACGTTTTAAAACAAAGAAAGGCTGCAAGGTGTATGTCCATTTTTATCTTCATGACAGCAATCTAGATGCTGAAACATGAAAATAACTTTCCAATGAAATGTATGACTGAGTAGTTACAATATTTTAGGTGCAGTTTTGAACATACTACTAACATATCCACATATAGGAGGACTTGTTATGAAACATTTAATCGTTTATGCACACCCAAATCCATAAAGTTTTAACCACGCAATTGTGCATAACCGCCTTGTAAGCATCTCATACAAACTCCTGTAAACTTTTCATCAATTACAATTCATTTCTTCTACTATAAGCTACCGTATAAATAGTTACTCCAATTAATATCGCACCTATAAAAACAAGTAGTAAATTACTATACAAGTACGCTTTCGCATTTTGTATAGTGGAAAGGAACGGATATTCTAGCATATGTTTTGTTAATAACCCGCCAACTATCGCCATCCCTAATCCTTCTGCTAAAAAGCAGGCAAAGCTGAGAAATCCCATACCCGCACCGACTTCATCCGGCCCCAAAGCAGCCGCAGCGCTCGTAGAAATCACTGTTTTAACGAAGGATAGTCCACCAAACATTACGATTAGCATCGCTGAAACTAGCCACGGTGTTTGATCTGCAAATACCGAAATGACAAAAAAGCTCGCAATAATGAAAGACGAACCAAGCCATAGAACAAATGTCGTTCCTCGTTTATCAACTAAGCTGCCACCAAGCATGCCAAATAGCACGACACTCATCGTTCCCGGGAATATAACCCATCCAATCATACTTGCAGACAGTTGGTGTACATCCCTCATCATATAAGGAATCATTGCTATACAACCTGCCACAGTACCTAGAAGAATACCGCCAGTCAGAACGCCCCATATAAACTTTCGGTTCGTCAATAGTCTTGGTTCTATAAAGGGCTGTTCCACTTTGTGTATATGCACAGTGAAACCTGCAAATAACGCAAAACTAATCGCCAAATACAACCAATTATATTGCGTTATATTTATAGTGAATATGACTATTCCACAAGACAGTAACGCTATCCCAAACGTATCGATCCTCTTCTCCTTTGTGGATTCATTCGGAAGTTCTTTTAGAAAAAAAGGGATCGTGAAAAGTGTCAGCATCGGAATCAGGAAAAGAAAGGGCCACTGTACATAATGAGCAATCGTTCCGCCAAGAGCTGGACCTATTCCTTCCCCCATAGCTACTAATGAGCCGATTATGCCAAATGCTTTCCCGCGATCTTCTGATACTACGTAGCGCGCAACGATTACCATGATAAGCGCTGGTACTGCAGATGCCCCAACACCTTGAATAAACCGCGCAGCAATGACAGCAAAAAAATGAGAATGTGCCAACACGCCTAAAAGTGATCCAACGCTATAAGCTAGTAGACCAAAGACAAGTAATTTCTTCACGCCATACTGATCACTTATTGTTCCGTACGTAATTGATCCAGTTGCAAATGAAATCATAAAACTTGTATTTACCCAGTTAGCCAAAGATGACGATATACCAAGATCTTTCGCGATATCAGGTAAAACTACATTAAAAACCATTTCATTCCATACACTGAAGAAAGCAAGAAAACCAAGCCATAGAAAAGCTTTCTTCATATCAGTAAACACATAATTTGGTGAATCTTTTTCCATTAGGATGATACCCCCATACGAAAGGGGAACCACGCAGTTTATAGGGTAAGTGATACGTTATCCCCTTGAATTTGTACCCTCGTCATTTTTTTGCACTTCATAAATACTCCTCCCTATCACATTTTCCATATTATACCTTCTATCTGTTCAACAAGAAAGAAATATAATCTCACATAATTCGACCACATATATACATTCATTTTGATTTACTAACTATGGGATACACCATGACCGCTTCTATGCATGACCAGATGCTCTCGTCTCCATCTAAAAAGAAAGGATTTTTTATGCCGTTATTTCTATCACCAAAACGAATTTTTTGTTATGACGAATTGTATTATTAAGTGCGACACCTAAAGAAAAACAAAAAAGCCCACCTCGCTTCGTGTAAAATAGAAGTTACCACACAACCTTTTACACGGAGGACGAGTATGAGCTATTCACATTTTACC